>NZ_SIJB01000001.1 GCF_009910845.1 Chengkuizengella marina
GATATAGAAGGTTTTTTTACAAGGATTTATAAATATTTTCAATGAAGGCCTCTACTAACTACTGCGAAGTTCGTCGAATAAGAAATATAAAACACTTCCATATGCTAAAAATAGGAATCAGCACATTTTGTTTTGCAATTCGACATCAGCACATCTAAAATTTATTTATACGTGATTTCCTTCTAAAAATATGTATAATAGGAATAAAGTTCTAAATTTATATAGAAATGTTTTTTTCTATGGAGGAGATGAGAAATGGAATCTCGTAATATTCTATTTGGATTACATGAGTTGAATGGTATTGGATGGAAAACGATACAATTGATTTTTCAATCCATAAAACATAATGAAAACTTAGAAATAGGATTGGAAAAACTTATAAGTAATGATGAAAATACATTAATTAAAAAATACAATCTTCCTCAAAATAAAGCTCAAATCATTACAAAAAATTTGAATTTAAACTTCATTCAGTGTAGATTAGAAATATATAAAAATGAAAACATCTCATTTTTAACGATTTTTGACGACGATTATCCAAAAATACTAAAGGAAACACCTAGTCCTCCGTGGGTCATTTATTACAAAGGGAATTTAAATATTTTGGACAATAATAAATTAGCAATTGTTGGGACAAGATATCCTACAGTATATGGAAAAATGATTACAGAAAAACTAGCAAAGCAATTATCTAATTTAGGATTTTGTATAGTAAGTGGATTAGCAAGAGGAATAGACAGTATTTCTCATAAAGCTGCTTTAGAACATTCAGGTTCAACTATTGCAGTTTTAGGTTCAGGTATAGATGTTGTATATCCTTCAGAAAATAAACATTTATATGAATCTGTTGCGAATAAAGGTTTAATAATTTCTGAATTTCCATTGGGAACAAAACCACATCCAGGTTTATTTCCACAGCGTAATCGGATCATTGCTGGTTTATCTTTAGGTACAATTGTCATTGAAGCAGCTGAAAAAAGCGGCTCATTAATTACAGCAGATCAAGCTTTAGAAATGTCAAGGGATATCTTTGCAATACCTGGTCCAATTACTTCACCAAAAAGTCAAGGAACTTTGTCATTGATTAAACAAGGGGCAAAAATGGTAACCTCTTTAGAAGATATAGTTGAAGAATATGAGCATATGATGAAAATAAGTTACAATGAAGAAGCTTTAACTACAAGTAAATCTTTAAGTAAAGAAGAGCAAAAAATTGTTAAATTCATAACTTCAGAACCTATCACTTTTGAACAAATATTACATAAAAGTAATTTTACATTTGGACATTTACACTCAGTTCTGTTATCTTTACTTATGAAAAATGTGATAATTCAATTACCAGGATCAAAATTTGTAACAAAAAGTTCATAACACTAAAAATTTAAATAACTTTTACATTATAAAGTTAATCTTTCATTAGGGGGGGATGAGACTATGGCGGATTCATTAGTCATTGTTGAGTCACCAGCAAAAGCAAAAACCATAAGTAAATATTTGGGAAAAAAATTCATTGTTAAAGCTTCAATGGGACATGTTAGAGATCTTCCTAAAAGTCAAATTGGTGTTGAAGTTGAAAATCAATTCTCTCCTAAGTATATTACCATTCGTGGAAAGGGTTCAATTCTTAAAGAATTAAAAGATGCTAGAAAAAAAGTAAAAAGAGTTTTTCTTGCAGCTGACCCTGATCGAGAGGGTGAAGCAATTGCTTGGCACTTAGCACACTATTTAGATGTATCAGAAAAAGAATCATGTCGAGTTGTATTTAATGAAATTACGAAAGAAGCAGTAAAGGACGCCTTTAAAACACCAAGACCGATCAATATGGACTTGGTGAATGCTCAGCAAGCTAGACGTATATTAGATCGATTAGTTGGTTATAAAATAAGTCCTTTATTATGGAAAAAAGTAAAAAAAGGTCTATCAGCAGGACGTGTTCAATCAGTAACCGTAAAATTAGTTATAGATAGAGAGAATGAAATCAATGAATTTGAACCTAAAGAATACTGGTCTATAACAGCTGTACTTTCCATTCATGGTAAAACTTTTGAAGCAAAATTCCATGGAAAGGATGGAAAAAAACTAGAATTAAATAGTGAGACTGAAGTTAATGAAATTTTGCAATTGATAAAAGATGCACAATATATTGTAAAAAATGTAAAAGAAAAGGAACAATATCGTAATCCAGCAAAACCTTTTACTACTAGCTTACTGCAACAGGAAGCTGCTAGAAAATTAAATTATAGAGCTGCAAAAACGATGCAAGTCGCACAGCAGTTATATGAAGGTGTAAATATTGGCAAAGGTGGAAGTGTAGGATTAATTACTTATATGCGTACAGATTCACCACGTATTTCTCCATTCGCACAGGAGGAAGCAAAATCTTATATAAAAGAAAAGTTTGGAGACAAGTTTGTTCCAAACACTCCTAGAGTTTATGGAAAAAAGAATTCAAATGCTCAAGATGCACATGAAGCCATAAGACCTACTTCAACATTAAGAGATCCTGCTAGTTTAAAACCTTATTTAAGTAGGGATCAGTTTCGATTATATAAATTAATTTGGGAAAGATTTGTGGCAAGTCAAATGGCTTCAGCTATACTAGATACAATGTCTGTAGATATTGAAGTTAATAACACAACATTTAAAGCAAGTGGATCCAAGATTAAATTTCAAGGTTTTATGAAGGTGTATGTGGAAGGAAACGATGAAGGTGTTAAAGAGGATCATAAATTTCTACCTGAGTTAAAATCAGGTGATGTGCTTGAAAACAACAAAATAGATCCTAAACAACATTTTACTCAACCTCCTCCACGTTATACAGAGGCTAGGCTAGTTAAAACTTTAGAAGAGCTTGGAATTGGACGTCCCAGCACTTTCGCACCTACACTTGATACTATTCGTAGAAGAGGATACGTAGCATTAGAGGATAAAAAGTTCGTACCTACAGAAATGGGAGAGTTAGTAATCCAGTTGATGGAAGAGTTTTTCCCAGAAATATTAAATGTTGAATTCACTGCCAACATGGAAGAAGAACTCGATGATATTGAAGAAGGAAAAGAATTTTGGGTAAATGTTCTTGAAGAATTTTATTCTCCATTTAAAAAGCGACTAGATGTTGCAGAAGAAGAAATGAAAGAAATTGAAATTGAAGATGAAGTTTCTGATGAGATATGTGAGAAATGTGGACGTCATTTTGTTTATAAAATGGGGAGATTTGGAAAATTTTTAGCATGTTCAGGATTTCCAGATTGTCGCAACACAAAACCTATTGTTAAAGATATAGGTGTTACCTGTCCATCGTGTAATAAAGGGCAAATCGTTGAACGAAGAAGTAAAAAGGGCAGGGTATTTTATGGTTGTAACCAATATCCTGAATGTGAATTTGTTTCATGGGATAAACCTACGGATATAAAATGTCCAGATTGTTCTGCACATTTAGTTGAAAAAAGAAATAAAAAAGGGACTTACTTAAAGTGTTCTAATTGTGATTACAAAAAAGAGTAATCATTAGAGGGTGATCTTTGAACTTTTAGTCACTGCTAGGGGGATAATATCTTGTCAGATAAACAACATGTGAACGTAATTGGGGCAGGGCTTGCAGGAAGTGAAGCGGCCTGGCAAATAGCAAGTAGAGGTGTTTCAGTTACTTTATATGAAATGCGCCCTGTGCGACAAACTCCTGCTCACCATACAGATAAATTTGCCGAACTTGTTTGCAGTAATTCACTAAGAGCAAATAGTCTAACAAATGCAGTAGGGATTCTAAAGGAAGAAATGAGAAGTTTGAATTCCATTATTATTAATAGTGCAGATCAAAATCAAGTACCTGCTGGTGGAGCTCTCGCTGTTGATCGAGATGGTTTTGGGGAAGCAATAACGAGCACTTTACGGAATCATCCTCTTATTGAAGTATTAAATGAAGAAGTTAAAGAAATACCAGAAGGTACTACCATTGTAGCATCAGGTCCTCTTACCACACCAGAACTTTCAGATCATATCAAACAGATGTTAGGACATGAGTATTTTTATTTTTATGATGCTGCAGCTCCAATTATTGAAAAAGATTCTATTGATTTAAATAAGGTTTTTTATGCATCAAGATATGATAAAGGTGAAGCTGCCTATTTAAATTGTCCAATGAATGAAGAAGAATTCAAAAGTTTTTATGAAGCGTTGATTACCGCGGAAACCGCACCTGTGCAAGACTTTGAAAAAGGAATGTTTTTTGAAGGGTGCATGCCTATTGAAGTCATGGCAGCGAGAGGTGAAAAAACAATCTTGTTTGGACCTATGAAACCTGTTGGCTTGATTGACCCTAATACAGGGCAACAGCCATACGGAGTAGTTCAATTACGACAAGATAACACTGCAGGGACACTATTTAATATGGTTGGTTTTCAAACTCACCTAAAGTGGGGAGAGCAAAAAAGAGTATTTTCAATGATACCTGGGCTTGAGAATGCAGAGATCGTTCGTTATGGAGTGATGCATAGAAATACATTTATCAATTCTCCCCAACTGTTAAAACCGACATACCAATATAGAAATAAAGAGAATCTATTTTTTGCAGGCCAAATGACTGGGGTTGAGGGCTATGTTGAATCTGCTGCTGCTGGATTGATTGCAGGTATAAACGCTGTAAAAGTGGCTAAAAACGAAGAAACTATAGTTTTCCCAAGAGAAACTGCTTTGGGTAGTTTAGCAAATTATATTACAACAGCAGATTTTAAACACTTTCAACCAATGAATATGAATTTTGGTTTATTTCCTCCCTTGGAAAAAAGAATTAAAAATAAAAAGATGAAAAATGAGATGATTGCAAAAAGAGCGATTGATGGAATTAAAAAATTTAAACAATTGGATATGCACTAACTTGTAAGACAATCTTTGTTTATGATAAAATTAGGATGTTTTAGCAACATAACATATCTTACTGTATACTTATATTAAGATCTCCGTGAGGAGGTTTTTTTAAAGAAAACTTCATGATATTTAAATGCAAAATGATCAATGGTTACTTTAATCCCGCAAATATTTTTGTGGGTTTCACTTTTTGGAAATTAAATTTGTAGATGTGCAATATTGTGGGGGATGAGGGAGGTTTATATTAATGAATCAAGGGTTTCATGCAACGACGATTTGTGCCGTACGTCATAACGGTAAGGGTGCAATTGCTGGAGACGGTCAAGTTACATTTGCAAATAGTATGGTGATGAAACATCAAGCTAAGAAAGTTCGAAGATTATATAAAGGTAAAGTAGTTGCAGGTTTTGCAGGCTCCGTCGCTGATGCCATTACGTTATTTGAGAAATTTGAAGGGAAACTAGAAGAACATCAAGGTAATTTACAGCGATCCGCAGTAGAGCTTGCAAAAGAATGGCGCTCTGATAAAGTACTTCGAAAATTAGAGGCAATGATGCTTGTGATGGATGAGCATTCCTTATTGTTAATTTCAGGGAATGGCGAAATCATAGAACCTGATGATGGTATATTGGCCATTGGTTCTGGGGGTAGTTTTGCTCTAGCTGCTGGAAGAGCAATGAAACGTCATGCAGATCATTTGGAAGCAAAACAAATTGCTGTAGCTTCTTTAGAGCTTGCAGCAGAGATTTGTGTATATACTAATAATAATATTATTGTAGAAGAGATTGGATAGGAGGGATGAGTATGAATAATCAAGCATTAACCCCTAAACAAATTGTGGAAGAATTAGATAAATATATTGTTGGGCAAAAAAATGCGAAAAAATCAGTGGCAGTTGCTTTAAGAAACCGATATCGTAGAAGTCAACTTGAAGAAAATATGAGAGATGAAATTGTTCCAAAAAATATTTTGATGATTGGTCCAACAGGAGTAGGAAAGACAGAAATTGCTAGAAGATTGGCCAAATTAGTTGATGCTCCATTTATAAAGGTGGAAGCTACTAAATTTACAGAAGTAGGTTATGTAGGTAGAGATGTTGAGTCCATGATACGTGATCTTGTAGAGACCTCAATCAGAATGATTAAAGCAGAGAAAACAGAATTAGTAAAAGAAAAAGCAGAAAAGATGGCCAATGACAAAATTGTGTCTTTAATAGCGCCTTCAAAAAATAAATCCAAACATCAGAAAAATCCTTTAGAAATGTTATTTGGAAACCAGAATCAAAAAGTTGAAGAACCTGATGAAGAAAGTACGGATGATCTTATGAGTAGAAGATCCTCCTTAAAGGAAAAACTTCATAAAGGACTACTTGAAGATGAAGTGATTGAAATCAATGTTGAAGATAATGCCCCTTCTATGTTTGATATGTTTGCAGGTCAAGGGAACGAGCAGATGGGTTTTAATATGCAGGAATTATTCGGAAATATTATTCCTAAAAAAACAAAAAAACGCAAACTTCCAATAAAAGAAGCAAGAAAGATTCTAACACAACAAGAAGCTCAGAAATTAATTGATATGGATGAAGTAATACAAGAATCAGTGAATAGAGCTGAGCAACTTGGGATGGTATTTATTGATGAAATCGACAAAATTACGATTTCAAATCGAGGATCAGGACCTGATGTTTCTAGAGAAGGTGTCCAGAGAGATATTCTGCCGATCGTTGAAGGTTCCACCATAATGACCAAATATGGACCTGTTAAAACCGACTATATACTGTTTATAGGTGCAGGTGCTTTTCATACATCAAAACCTTCTGATATGATCCCAGAGCTGCAAGGTAGATTTCCAATTCGTGTGGAGTTAAATAATCTTACATTGGAACAATTTGAATTGATATTGAAAGAACCTAAAAATGCACTGACAAAACAATACACAGCACTTCTGGAAACAGAAGGTATTAAAATAGAGTTCTCAAAAGACTCCATCACTGAGATCGCAAAAATTGCAGCAGAAGTGAATCAAAATACAGATAATATTGGTGCGAGGAGGTTGCATACGATACTGGAAAAATTGCTTGAAGATCTATCATTTGAAGCTCCTGATTTAAATTTGGAGTCTTTTATTATCACACCTGAATATGTAAATGAGAAATTAATGGATATTGCAAAAAATAAAGATTTAAGTCAATACATTTTATGATGTAACAAATTTAGGAGGAAATAGCAGGATGAGACTAATACGCAAAACCCGCAAATTAAACAAGTTATTACAAAAGGCTGCGGGTAAAGCAGTGAACTTTACTGAAATGTCAGAAGTACTTGATGGAATAATAGATGCAAATATTTTTGTTATTAGTAGAAAGGGTAAAGTATTGGGGCGATCCATTTCTAATCCTTTCCAAACAGATGAACTAAATAAAATGGTCTACGAGGAACATCGTTTAACGCAAGAATGTAATGAATTGTTTTTAAAAATTTATGAAACGGTCACAAATGTCGACATCAATAATTCAGCAGACCCAATGATACAAAAATTAGCAGGAATATTTGAAGGGTTTCATATAACTATTGTCCCAATTATTGGTGGGAGAGACAGACTTGGGACTTTAGTATTAACAAGAATGGGAGAAAAGTTTGATGATGATGATCTGATTTTGGCAGAATATGGATCTACTATAATAGGAATGGAAATTTTGAGGGAAAGATCCATAGAAATTGAAAAAGAAGCAAGAAGTAAAGCTTCTGTTCAAATTGCAGTTAGTTCACTTTCTTATAGTGAATCTGAAGCTGTTGAATATATTTTTAATGAGCTGGATGGATATGAGGGTTTATTAGTGGCAAGTAAAATCGCTGACCGTGTTGGTATAACAAGGTCTGTTATAGTAAATGCTCTGAGAAAATTAGAAAGTGCGGGAGTGGTTGAGACAAGGTCTCTTGGAATGAAAGGGACTTATATTAAAATATTAAACGAGCAGTTACCTGAAACGATTGTTAATGCACATTAAAAAATAGTATTATTAATACTTATCCAATCTTTATAAAAGGTTAATATTGTATGATTTTGAAAAAGTCCTTTTTTTAAAAATAGGACTTTTTCCTTATTGTGTAAGTTTTTTTGCAGGATTAAATTATAGAATATAGCTTATTCGATAATAAATGATATTTTTTTTGTTTATTTTGTCGAAAAATAAAGGGATATTATCAATATTTGTTGAATAGTTTATCATTATAAACACTATATGTTAGGGCGGTTATTGCATTGGAATTATTAGTAAATCAATCCTTCAAATTATTGGAGCGTTCACTGGATGCTTCTACATTAAAGCAGAATGTGATCACAAATAATATTTCAAATGTAGACACGCCTTTTTTTAAAAGGTCTGATGTTCTATTTGAATCATTATTACAAAAAGAAATGAATAAAAATACAAAATTTGAAGGGACTAGAACCCATAGTAAACATTTTGTTATTGGTAATGAACAATCGACGATTGATCCAAAGGTAGTAAGAGATGACAAATCTGTATTTAATAATAATAATAATAATGTTGATATTGAATATGAAATGGCATTATTAGCAGAAAATCAATTGAGATATAACTTATTAATTCAACAGTTAAACCATGAAATTAAACTGAAACGCTTAGCGATAGGGGGTAGGGCTTAGTGAATTTGACAAATAGCTTTAATAATAGCTCATCAGCATTAACAGCACAACGATTAAGAATGGATATTATTTCTTCCAATATTGCTAATGCTGAAACGACAAGAGGTAAATTGGTTGATGGAGAATGGATTCCATATCAAAGAAAAGTTGTCATAACAGAAGCGGGTGGTCAACCTTCATTTGATAAAGTGTTTCAATCTAAATTAAGTAACAGATCAGTAGGGAATGGAGTGAAAGTTACTCAAATAGTAGAAGATCAATCTCCATTTAAGCGAGTATACCAACCATCACATCCTGACGCAAATGAAGAAGGATTTGTATACATGCCCAATGTAGATATACTGAAGGAAATGGTAGATATGATTTCAGCTACCCGTTCATATGAGGCAAATGTTACAGCATTAAATGCGTCAAAATCAATGTTTATGAAAGCATTAGAAATAGGTAGATAAATGTGTATACATAATTAAGTAGTTTTTCTTTTTCTTTTATTATTATCGGCAAGTGTTTAAATAAAGTTAAATATGGAGGAAAACATAGTGATTAATAAGGTATCCCAACAGCCCATTGAGTTTAATGGAACTAGTATAAAAAATCAGCAAAGTTTAAGTGGAACCAACTTAGGTAAGCAGTTTGGCAGTTTTCTCAATCATGCTATTCAAGAAATGAATCTAGAAGAACAGAAGGTAAGTCAGTTAAATTCTCAATTTATTCAAGGTGGGAATGTTGATCCTCATGAATTATTAATTGCTTCTCAAAAGGCCTCTTTAAATTTGGAGTTAACGATTGAGGTGCGGAACAAAGTCGTTGAAGCATATCAAGAAATAATGAGAATGCAAATTTAAACAACTTAGCGAATGGTTATTGATATTTGTGAGGTGACAAGGTGAACGAAACAATTAGTCGTTATTGGGGGAAAGTGATTCAATTTTGGAAACAGATAAGTTTAAAACAAAAGATTATGATGGGAATCCTCTTCCTTGTAACACTACTGATCATTGCAATCGTAATTTTTAACTTATCAAGAACAGAATATTCACTAGCATATACTGATTTGACACCTGCTGATGCAGCATCTATTCAGGAATATCTAACTTCAAACAACATACCATATCAATTTTCAAATGATCTAAAAAGTGTAGGTATACCAAGTACATATTTAACCGACGTAAAATTAGCTGTAGCATCACAAGACTTAATTGTTGATGGTTCACAGGGTTTTGATATATTCAAAGAAAATATGTCTACTTTTGGCGGCATAACTGAAAATCAATTTGAAATTTTAAATACCGATGCTCGAGCAGGAGAAATTGAGCAATTAATCAATGCAATAGAGGGTGTTAGTTGGTCAAAGGTTGTCTTAAATCTACCAGAGGAAAGTGTTTTTATTTCTCCTTCAGGAACGGAGGAACAATCCTATGCTTCTGTTATTATCAGTTTTAAAAGAAATTATAGAATTGAGCAGCCTTTGATAGATACTATATATAATTTAGTGAGAACAAGTGTCAGAAACCTACCTATGGAGAATATAACCATCTCATCAGATTTAACAGGTGAATTACTGCCTTCATCTAGAACAAATGCAAGCAGTGGCATTCAAACTGCTGCTGTGGTGCAACAGATGCAAATTAAAAAGCAATATGAGTTAGAAATTCAAAGAAATGTTCAAAATTTCTTGAAGCAAATTTTTATTGGAGATGAACATATTGCAGTAAATGTATTTTCTACTTTAAATTTTGACCAGGTTAATACTCAAGAAACAAGATTCGAACCTTTTGATGACGATGATCAGAAAGGGATTGTAAGAAGCATAGAGGAAATTCAAAAATCTTATACTGGTGAGGATAATCCTACAGGTGGTATTACAGGGACAGGGGATAATGATATTCCTAACTATGTTGCTACTGATAATAATGGCGTAACTAGTGAGGAAGAGAGTGAAAGTAGAATTAATTATGAAATAGATGAGATCACTAGCTCTATCATTAAAAGTCCATATGTTGTGCAAGATTTAACGATATCTGTAAGTATACCTTCACAGAATGTTTCTACTTCAGCTAATGGAACTCAAAATAACTCAGTTTCAGATGAAGTTAAAAAATTATTAGTTAATATAGTTTCTGCTTCTTTAGCAGATAGTGGTAAGCAATTTACTGAAGATCAGATTGCTCAGAAAGTAACAGTAATTTCACGCCCATCCAATGGTCAATTATTGGGTGAACAAGATCCATCGGGAACACCTCCATGGGTATTCGGATTAGGTGCTGTAGCTTTAGCATTAGTCGCTGGTGGAACATTTGTTGCATTTAGAAGGAAACAACAACGTGAAACTCTTTTTGAACAAGAAGAATTAGCCTATACTTCTGAGAATGATCTTTCTAACTTGGAAATTCCTACTAAGGCCTTAGATGATGAAGTGAAGAGACAATTAGAGCATCTAGCAAAAAGTAAACCAGATGAGTTTGTAAAAATTTTACGGACTTGGTTAGCAGATGAGTAAAAGGAGGATATATTATGGCTAAGGCACAATTATCTGGAAGACAAAAAGCTGCCATTCTTTTAATCTCTTTAGGAACTGAAACATCTGCTGAAGTTTTTAAACATCTAAAAGAAGAAGAAATTGAACAATTAACATTGGAAATTGCAAATGTAAGAAAAGTGAACAGCATTGAAAAAGAGAATATTATGAGTGAGTTTTACCAAATTTGCATTGCTCAAGATTATATTTCTCAAGGTGGAATTAGTTACGCTAAAGACATATTAGAAAAAGCTCTAGGTCATCAGAAAGCAGTTGATATTTTACATCGTTTAACTTCAACGCTGCAAGTACGACCATTTGACTTTGCTAGAAAAGCAGAGCCGGCACAAATATTAAATTTTATACAAAATGAAAATTCTCAAACAATAGCTCTAGTACTGTCACACCTCGACTATGAGAAAGCATCAGTTATTTTATCTTCGCTGCCCCAAGATAAGCAGGCTGATATAGCTAGAAGAATTGCAACGATGCAAAGTACTACTCCTGAGGTAATTAGGCAAGTAGAACGAATACTAGAACAGAAACTATCAGCTACAGTAAGTGAAGATTATACTTCATCAGGTGGAATTGATGTCATCGTCGAAATTTTAAACGGTGTTGACCGTGCTACTGAACGTACGATTTTAGAATCAATGGAAATTCAAGACCCAGTTCTTTCAGAGGAAATCAAAAAGCGCATGTTTGTATTTGAGGATATCGTGAACTTGGACAATCGATCTATTCAACGAATTATTCGTGATTTAGATAATCATGATTTACAGCTTTCATTAAAAGTATCAAGTGAAGAAGTACGAGATACTATTTTCAAAAACATGTCAGGTAGAATGGTTGAAACCTATAAAGAAGAAATGGAATTTATGGGTCCGGTGCGATTGCGTGATGTAGAAGAAGCACAAACTAGAATTGTATCAGTTATTCGCCGACTTGAAGAAACGGGAGATATCGTTATTTCAAGAGGTCTGGGAGATGATATTATTGTCTAATCTCATTAAATCTACTAGTTATATTTCTTTAGAAGACAAAAAAAAACTAGAGTGTTCAAGTACTTACATAAATCAAGATTTAATCCAAGTTCAGGAAAGGTTACAACAGTTAGAAGAAGATTCTGAAGTCTTGTCCAAAAGAGATGAGATATTGAAGGAAGCACAAGCTATAGCAAGTAAACAAATAGAAGAAGCAAAAACTGAAGTTGTTGCTATAAAAGATGAGGCTGAAAAAGAAATAGAGTTATGGTGGTCTGAGAAAAGGGAACAGGATAAACAAATTGTTCAAGAAATGAAAGCAAAAGCAGTTGAGCAGGGTATAAAAGAGGGAACAGAACATGCGGAAGAGAAAGTTCATGAACAATATTCAGATTTGATCAATCAGGCAAGTTTAATTATTAAGACAGCTTACGAAGAGAAGGAAAAGATTATTCAAGAGGCAGAACCATTTCTCGTTGATTTGAGTTGTGCCATTGCTGAAAAGGTGATTCATAAAGAACTTCAAGATTCCAAAGAAGTAGTTATACAAATGATTAGTAAAATATTAACCAGAAGAAATGAAGAAGGGGTTATTAAGTGTTCTGTTGCACCAGATCAGTACGATTACATAAAAAATGCAAAAGAAGAACTGATCCTCTCACTAGATCCTGGAGCTGAATTGCAAATTGTTCCTGATGTTAGTTTAAAAGGCTTTGACTGTGTTATTCATTCTACATTTGGAAGTATTGACGCTAAGGTAGATACGCAATTATCAGAAATAAAAAATAAATTAAAAGAAATTACTAGAAAATGTGATGAACAAGATGGATGAAATTAACCTAAATGTAAAGAAATATATTGAGCACCTAAATCATATAGAAACCGTTCGGTTTAATGGAAAGGTTACCCAAGTCATTGGATTAACTGTTGAGTCTGAGGGACCAGAAGCAAAAATAGGCGATGTTTGTCACATATATCCTGATCGATCAAAAAAGCCTGTCTTAGCTGAAGTTGTAGGTTTTCGAAACCATAAAGTCATATTGATGCCGATCGGTGACTTAAATTCTATTGGTCCTGGTTGTGATGTAGTTAGTTTAGGAAAGCCGTTAAATGTTAAAGTAGGTCATGAGTTATTAGGAAAAGTTTTAAATGGGCTTGGGGAACCATTGGATGGCTCTAAACTTCCTCCTAATATGACGCTGTATAATACAAACAACTTACCAAAAAATCCATTGAAGAGACCAAGAATTACAGAACCAATTAGTGTAGGCATCCGAAGCATAGATGGGCTGTTAACAGTAGGAAAGGGTCAAAGAGTAGGGATATTTGCAGGATCAGGTATTGGGAAGAGCACGATTCTAGGCATGATTGCTAGAAATACTTCTGCTGATATCAATGTAATTGCTTTAATAGGAGAACGTGGTAGAGAGGTTATGGATTTTATAGAAAGAGACCTAGGACCAGAGGGACTGGCTAGATCAGTTGTTATTGTAGCCACTTCAGATCAGCCAGCGTTAATTCGTATAAAGGGTGCACTAATAGCAACTACAATTGCAGAGTTTTTTAGAGATCGTGGTTTGAATGTCATGTTAATGATGGATTCAGTAACCCGTTATGCAATGGCATTAAGAGAGGTTGGTTTAGCAGTAGGAGAACCTCCTACTACAAGGGGATATACCCCTTCAGTGTTTGCAAATCTTCCTAAACTTCTTGAACGTGCAGGTACAAGCTCAAAAGGTTCAATTACCGCTTTTTATACTGTGTTAGTAGATGGGGACGACATGAACGAACCTGTCGCAGATACAGTAAGAGGGATCTTGGATGGACACATTGTATTAGATCGAAATTTAGCCAATAAAGGCCACTATCCTGCAATCAATGTATTGTCTAGTGTGAGTCGTGTAATGAAGGAAATCGTATCTAAAGATCAGCAAACATCTGCAGATCACTTAAAACGTTTATTATCAGTTTATACAGAATCAGAAGATTTAATTAATATAGGGGCATATCAAAAGGGATCAAATTCAGAGATAGACCGATCATTAAGTTATATGAAGGATATACTTGGTTATTTACAACAATCAACGGATGAAAGAGTTACTTTTGAAGATGCAAAACAATTATTATTGAATCATTTTTCATAGGAGTTGATGATATTGGTTTATAAATACCCAATGCAGAAGATTGTTGACTATAAAAATAATTTGAAAATACAAGCTGAATGGAAGCTTACTGAAGCTATGAGTCAATTAAATTCTGAAAATGAGAAATTGTCTAAATTACAAAGTCAAAAAAACAATCAATATCAGGAACTATTTTCAACATTCAAAGATAAAACCTCAATTTCTGATTTGCAAAATATGTCCAGCTATATCTTGTATTTGAATCATCATATACAAAAACAACATGAGGGTTTGAAAAATGCAGAAATGGCTGTAACTAATAGCAAAGATGGTTTGAAGAAGCAAATGATAGATGAAAAAGTGTGGGTGAATGCAAGAGAAAAATCATATACAGCGCATATGGAAAAAACTTTAAAAAAAGAAACTATGGAACTAGATGAGATTGCTATACGTGTTCAAAGATAAATATCTACTAGATACAGCATATATGATAGGAGGGTTATAGGTGGAGGAGATAAAAATAGAAGGATCATCTATGGGTGTATTTTCAAAAATATTCTATTGGGTTCTGATACCTGTTATTTTTACCACCATACTTATTTTTGTATTGCTTTCCATATCTGACTTGAATGTACTAAATATGGTTTTAAAAGTTGGAAATAAAATTCCATATGTAGAAACTATAGTACCCGATGTAGAAGAATCTGAGGTTGCAGAATTATCGGATAAAGAAAAAAATGAAATGTTAATAGAATCTATTGAACTAGAGTTAGATAAAGTACAAGCTGAATTGGTAAGAGAATTAGAAATAAGCAAAGAGAAAAATCAAGTAATAAACGAACTACATGTGAAAATCGATTTATTGGAAGATCAATTAACTGATAAAATTACTGTGGATGAATATGCTGAAAAAATTAAAGAAACATCTAAAATATATGCAGATATGATACCAAGCAAAGCCGCATCTATATTTGAAAGCTTAACAATGAGCGAAACAGTGCTTATGTTAAATGCAATGAATAAAGATAATCAGGTTAAAATTTTAGAAAAAATGAACCCAGAAGCAGCTGCAGAAGCATCCATTCTTTTGAAAGATACCGTTCCAGTTAAGGATCAACAAATTGCTGCTTTACAAGCTCGACTGAAAGAAGTGGAAAACGAAACGCCAAAGGATAAGCCTTTAACAAGTGGAGAATTGAGTCTAACTATTGCAACAATGGTTCCAGAAAATGCGGCTTCCATATTATTAGAAATGAAAAAACAAAATCAAGATCTAGTTTTAGATATATTGCGTGAAACAGATATAAGGCAACGTTCCAATATCATTCAAGTTATTTCTGAAATATCTGAAGCAGATGCTGCAGAATTTTTGACTTTATTAGCAAAAGAAAAACCATAAGTTCATGCTTTTATTGAAAGGAGGTGAGATACATAAAATGCAGACACCTTTGATGCATCATTTTAGCAATAATTCAAATTATTCTTTATCAAATAGTTCCACAAATGTCGTAAAGAACATATCAAATAGTGATTTTATGAGAACATTAACTGCTATAAAAGATGTAAATAAAACTCAAGAAGAAGGATTGATAGATTTTCAAGATATTCCTATGGAAGAGTTATTACAATCATTTTTGACTGAATTGATATCTTTGGACTTATCAAACTTAAATCTTATGACTGATTCTGAGAGCATTGCTGAGGAAGCTAACATCAAAATGTTAGAACAATGGTTAGAAGAGTCTAATTCCAAACAATCATTATTGACTGTTATTGCATTGTTTAATCAACTAAGTCATGATGTTCAGGAACGGCTTTCTCTGGAAGGGAATATGACTGAAAAATTTGCAAAACCTTCACTTGAGCTTCTGAAGTTGACAGTGGATACTACTAATAATCAGTTGCAAAATCTTTCAGATCCATTACATAATATGCAATTTAAAGAACATAGTACAAAATTTAATTTAAAAGATTTATTTGATCTTTCTCCTGAATCATTAGAATTAATAAACAAAGTAATAAATGACACAGAGAAAAAATCTTCTTTGCAATTTATTCAGTTGTTTAAAGCTATATCTAAAACAACAAATACAAACTATGATTCTACAGATGTTTTGACAGATAAAGTGTTAATAAATATATTACAAAAAACATTAAAAGCTTATCAATCCAATTCATCAGAGTTTAAATCATCTTTACAAAATGAACAAACTTCATTAGGAAGGTTAGAACAACAAATGACTTTAATGAACCAAATCTTATATCAAACAAATGATATACCTAATGAAGAAATACAACCTCCTAGAAATCACAATGTTGTTGTTCACAACGATCTAGCTCGACCGACCAACTTGGAGGTAGTAAAGCAACCGATAGAAGCTCGAAATTTTACTCAAGAGATGAGTCAATTTGTATTTAAGACCATTAGATTTTCTCAATTTAATGGTATAGCAGAAGCTAGAATTTCATTAATACCTGAGCAATTAGGGCAAGTTGATGTTCATATGAAATTGGAAAATGGGCAGTTAGTCACTCAGTTTATGGCAGACAAATTGATTGGTAAAGAAATGATTGAAAGCCAGTTGCCTCAATTAAGGATTGCCTTACAAAATCTTGGTATTCAGGTTGATAAAGTGGAGGTGGTTCAGATGAATTCTACTTCATCTTCAATGTTATTTCAGGGTGAGACTAATCAGCAATTTTCACAGCAATATAAACAACAAGATCAGAATTCTAATAGATACAACAATTTTTTACATGATGATTTGGAAATAGATATGTTAAATGAGAGTTTGATGAATATAAGTGGTAGAGGTTTTGATGTGACCGCATAAATATTTATTTGAAGGAGGAGGAAAGGAACATGTCCACTTATATACCTGGTGTCACTAATGTGTGGCCTAATTATTCTTCTGTAAATCAAAACATTACAACATCTGAAGAACAAAATAATCTTGGTAAAGATGAATTTTTAACTCTTCTTGTTGAACAATTGAAATATCAAGACCCCTTAGAACCATTAAATGATCAAGAGTTTATAGCACAGATGGCTCAGTTTAGTTCTTTGGAACAATTGATGAACATGAGTGAAGAAATTCAAATGTTACGTCAATCTATCGGGATTTCCTCAGATATGATAGGAAAAGAGGTTACGTATAGTTATTTTGATACTTTGTCACTTGAGATCATTACTAAAACAGGTATTGTTGAATCAATCAGTATTAAAGATGGGGCACAGTTTGCTGTCGTTGAAGGGGAAGAAATTCCATTAGATTATATAACTAAAATTTCTGAATCAACTGTTTCTAATGAATCTATTAATAATGAGGGTACGAATAGTGAAGAAGATAATATAGAAGTTAATTTAAACTTCGATACTATTGAAGACATAGTAGCGGAAGTTGATAACGGAGTGAATGAAAAGTGATCGATAGAAAAATGATAGGTCATTTACAAACGAATCAAATTCCACCAAATCTAACAAATAAAAATCATTCTTTATCAAAACAGCACAAAAATCAAACTTTTGAAAAATTACTTCAAGACGAAATGTTACATTTCAGCCATCATGCAGAGCAAAGATTAAAACAAAGAGGTATCCAGTTACAGCCAGATCAAATTCAAAAAATAAACAATGCCATAAATAATGCATCTGCAAAAGGAGCTAAAGATTCTTTGATCTTATTTGATAATACAGCATTTATTGTTAATATCAAGAATCGAACAGTTGTGACAGCCATCGATAGTAATTCCTTAAAAGATCATGTATTTACAAAAATTGACAGTGCTTTAGTTATTAAATAATTTATTAGGCTGGACCTTATAGGAGGCCTATGGTTGTGGACGGACAGAAGCAACCAGTTCAACTATAAATAGTAGGAGTGATTTAAATGCTTAGATCTTTATATTCCGGAATATCTGGAATGCAAGGCTTTCAAACAAAATTAGATGTCATTGGTAATAATATCGCAAATGTGAATACAACAGGTTTTAAAGCTGGAAGAGTGATGTTCCAAGACGTTTTAAGCCAACAAATTTCAGGTGGAACTGCTCCAAACGATGTAACTGGTGGAAGTAACGCAAAGGAAATTGGACTGGGTGTTACTGTAGGAGCGATTAATACCATCCATACGCCTGGTAGCGCAATGACTACAAACGTACCAACAGATCTCAGAATTGATGGTGATGGATTTTTTGCTGTTGCTCCTAATTCAGATGTTGAGACATCTTATTTAACAAGAGCTGGGAATTTTTCAATGGATGCAAATGGAAATATAGTTAATGCAAATGGAATGTTTTTACTAGATTCAGATGGAGAAATTATTACGATAGATACAGAAGAAGTGACATCATTTTATATTGCTCAAGATGGAGAAATTGTTTCTGTAAATGTTGATGGAGTATCAGAAGGAACTGACATTCGAATCGGTATCGCCAAAGTTACAAATCCTTCGGGTCTTGAAAAGTTAGGTGGAAACTTATATAGAGTTACACCAAATTCTGATGCAGAAGCGGAAGATCCTTTGGATTTAATAGTGCAAGCTAATGATCCTGACATTGGGACAGGTTCTATAATTTCAGGTCAGTTAGAAATGTCAAATGTAGATTTAACTGCTGAATTTTCCGAAATGATTGTTGCTCAGCGCGGATTTCAATCTAACTCTAGAATAATCACAACATCCGATGAGATTCTTCAAGAAATAGTTAACTTAAAACGATAATCCATGAACTCCTTTTATAATTTTGGAGAATATGAACAGTAAGTAAGGATAACTTGAAGAGAATTCAGTGGGTGGAAGTTTGACTACCCCACTGAATGGCTTCAAACTATCAAATGGAGGGAAATGATGATTACTGTGACTCGAATCAATGGAAGAAAAGTTTCTATTAATGCCTTACTAATTGAAACTATTGAAGAAATACCAGAGACAATAATAACGCTAACCAACGGAAAAAAAATACTGGTTCTCGAGAAGGTAAAAGATGTGATAGTATTAATTAAAAACTACCTTCATGATATTGGTATAATGAATGCTACGATAAAATTCCAAAATGCGGAGGGGTCATAGTGTCAAGAAATCTTTTATTCTCACTCATATTTATTTTGGTATTTATTACTTTAATTATTTTATCAGCATTTATATTTTGGGATTGGGTTAAAAAAGAACCTTTATCATCTGAGAATCCAAGTGCACAAGAGATTCAAGAACTAACTGTTTTTATGGATGATGTAACAACGAATCTATCTGATCTAAACTATTTAATAAGAATAAGTTTTGCGTTTCAACTTGATAATAAGCATGCAAAAGAGGAATTAGAAGCGTCAATACATATAGTAGAATCAAATGTCATTCGTTTATTAGCAGATACCAAAGCGAATGAGATGAGTGATAGTGAAGATTTAGATTTAATCATAAACAAACTGAAGGATATCATTAATCCAATTCTAACAGAAGGTACATTAGAGCAAGTTCACATTACAGATCGAGTTGTTAGTCGAATATAAAAGTGCTAACCGTGCTTAAGGAGTGGTTTAATTGGTAGATATTCTATCTCAGAATGAAATTGATGCTTTATTAACTGCTCTTTCTTCTGGTGAGATGGATGCAGAGGAGCTAAAAAAAGAGGAATCTGCAAAAAAGATAAGAGCATATGATTTTAAAAGAGCAGTTCGGTTTTCAAAGGATCATATCAGAAGTTTATCAAGAATTCATGAGAATTTTGCAAGATACTTAACAACATATTTTTCGGCACAATTAAGAACTTTTATGCAAATTAAAGTCGTTCAAGTTGAACAGCTGCCATATGATGAATTTATCCGTTCTATTCCAAAAACGACGATTCTAAATATATTTGAAGCTGAACCCTTAAAAGGAAGGATGTGTTTGGAAGTACATCCTAACATTGCTTATGCCATGATTGATCGTTTACTGGGAGGCGTTGGGACAAATCCTTCAAACGTTACGACTTTGACAGAGATTGAAACCATGGTGTTAGAAAGAATATTTACAAGAGCATTTGATAGTTTTAAAGAAGCATGGAAATCAGTGATTGATGTTACACCGAAACTTACTGCTCTGGAGACAAATCCACAATTTATTCAAATTGTTTCTCCAAACGAAACGATCGCGCTTATATCTATGAGAACAAACATTGGAGATTTTTCTGGAATGATGAATTTGTGTATACCACATGTTGTCATTGAACCTATTATGTCTAGATTATCTGATCATCATTGGTTTATATCAGAAAAAAAAACAGAAAAAAATCCTGTTGAAATTGAAGCTCTACAGAAAAGAATACATAATACTACGTTACCTGTTGTTGCTCAGTTAGGAAATTCCAGCCTATCCGTTCATGAATTTTTAAATATAGTTGAAGGCGATGTTATTAAATTAGATAAATCAATTCAAAGAGGGCTGACATTAAGTATAGGCACCAAGGAAAAATTCATCGGAAGGCCAGGTGAATTAAATGGGAAATTAGCAATAAAAATAGAAGAAATTTTAAATGATGAGGAGGGTGGAAATGAACAGTAAGAACTTATTAACACAAGAAGAAATAGACGCATTACTTAACCAACCGTCCGAACTAAAAGAATCAATGGATATCCATCAATATTTATCTTCGTTGGAAATGGATGCTCTTGGTGAAATTGGAAATATTACATTTGGAAGTGCAGCTACAGCATTATCTACATTAATTGGGCAAAAAGTGGATATTACAACACCAAATGTTTCTATAGCCTTAAAAGAAGAATTAAAAAAAGAATTTAAGCATCCTCATCTAGCTGTGCACGTAAAATATATTGCTGGTTTGGAGGGAATTAATTTATTAGTCATCGCCGAAGAAGATTCAAAAATCATTGCAGATCTTATGTTAGGCGGGGATGGTACAAACATAGCAGATAAAATTACTGAAATTCATATCAGTGCAGTTCAAGAAGCAATGAATCAAATGATGGGATCATCAGCTACATCCATGTCAACTATTTTCAACCGTACTGTAAATATATCACCTCCAAGTATAAATGTTATAGACACGGATCATCAAAGAGGTTTACCTTCAGATGATGTGGTAATAAAAGTATCTTTTAGATTGAAAATCGCTAATCTGATAGATTCAACGATTATGCAGCTAGTTACGATACCATTTGCTAAAAATTTAGTCAGCAGTTTAATAGGGGGCGACGAAGAACAGTTTGAAGAACAGATTGAAGAACAGAATGAAGAACAGAATGAAGAACAGAATGAAGAACAAAATAAAGAAGATTGGACTGTAGAAAGTACATTAGAATCAGATTCATCATCTAATTTATCACAATCTTTACAGCAACAAGAAGTTAACAGATCATATAAAGAAATGAATAAAGTTCATCAGAAACAACAGAGTTTAGATAATAATCATTCTAAGAACTCAAATGTTAACGTACAGCAAGTTCAATATGAAAACTTTACTCAAACTAATGTAACGCATTCAGATCAAGTAAACTTGGATTTATTACTTGATATCCCTCTGAATGTCACAGTAGAATTAGGAAGAACTAAAAAAAAGGTCAAAGAGATTTTGGAATTAACTCAGGGATCGATTATTGAATTAGATAAATTAGCTGGTGAGCCCGTAGACATTCTAGTTAATGACAAAAACATTGCTAAGGGTGAAGTGGTTGTCATAGATGAAAACTTCGGTGTCAGAGTAACTGAAATAATAAATCAAGTCGATCGACTAAATAAAATACAATAATTACGGAGGGAATTATATGGCTAACAAAATTTTAATCGTTGATGATGCTGCTTTTATGAGAATGATGATCAAAGATATTTTATCAAAGAATGGGTTTGATGTTGTAGGTGAAGCTATTGATGGTTCACAAGCAATAGAAAAATATAGAGAACTTCAACCAGATCTAGTTACAATGGATATTACAATGCCTGAATTGGATGGTATTGAAGCACTCAAAGAAATTAAAAAAATGGATCCTAACTCTAAAGTTATTATGTGTTCTGCAATGGGTCAACAAGCGATGGTGATTGATGCTATTCAAGCAGGAGCTAAAGATTTTATAGTAAAACCTTTCCAAGCAGACCGTGTAATCGAAGCAATTAAGAAAACACTTAGTTAATAGATGTAATTTAAGGTAAGCCTTCATTATATAGTATTTTGATACAAATAACTCGATAGGTTTTCGTACATCAATAGAAAGGATTGTTCATTTTTGGTTACGCTCAAAAATACAACCTATACTTTAAATAAACTAATGTCCCCCCCTTTAAATAACCGTGTAGAGGGATTAACAGAACAATTTGTCTTTGTTTTTTTTGTGTTGTTATTAATTATTGTTTTGATTTTTTTAGTTATTAAGTTTCTAACTAAAAATACCATGTTGTCTAATCGTTTAATCAAACACTTAGGTGGAATTAAACTTGGTCAAAAGAATTCAATTCAAGTCATTGAGTTTGGTGGAGATATTTATTTGGTTGGGGTAGGTGATGATGTACAACTTATTGATAAAATTGATCAAATAGAAAAGATTAATCTTATTAAACAGACGTTAAATACAAATCATAAATCTATCAATTTTTTGGATTATAAATCATTATTCAATGGGTTGAAAAAAAATAAAGCAGAGGAAATCATACATACAGAAAATCAAACTAATTCTACTTTTCATGAAGTTATTTATGAGAAAATAAATAACGTAAAGAAAAGAAATGAAAAAATCGATTCTATGTTAATAAACGACAAAAATAAAGATCGGGAGAATGAAGATGATTAACAAACTTACTTTGCCAATCATTCCCGAAATACCTGGAATCGAGCCTTCAAATACAGTTACAATTTTAATCCTTATAACAATTTTGAGTATTGCACCTGCAATTCTCTTATTGATGACAAGTTTTACTCGAATCGTAATTGTGCTTGGCTTTGTTAGAACGAGTTTGGCAACTCAACAGATGCCACCCAATCAAGTTTTAATTGGTCTCGCATTGTTTATAACATTATTTGTTATGGCTCCAACGATAGGGGATATTAACGAAAATGCATTACAACCCTTGTTAAAAGAAGAAATTGATCAAACACAAGCTTTTGTAAATGCATCAAATGAAATGAAAGAATTTATGGTTCCACATACAAGGGATCAAGATTTGTTACTGTTTTTGGAATATGCCAATATTGAAAAACCAGAGACGATATATGATATACCACTAACAGCCTTAATTCCTGCTTTTGCAATTAGTGAATTAAAGACCGCATTTGAAATGGGGTTTATGATATTTATTCCTTTTTTAATTATTGATATGGTAGTATCTAGTGTATTAATGTCCATGGGAATGATGATGTTGCCGCCAGTTATGATTTCTTTACCCTTTAAAATATTATTGTTTATTCTAGTAGATGGCTGGCACCTAGTAGTCAAATCGTTGTTGCTTAGCTTTAATCCATAGTGCAAGGGAGATATTTATGACTTCAAATTTTATAATTGGTTTAGCTGCAGAAGCTGTTTGGATTGTATTAAAGGTAAGTGCTCCGATGATATTACTCGCTTTGGCTATTGGATTAATCGTTAGTATATTACAAGCTACAACACAAATACAAGAGCAAACTTTAGCGTTTGTACCTAAAATCGTGGCCGTATTCGTTGCACTTTTAATTTTTGGTGAATGGATTTTAACGGTTTTAGTAGATTTCACTACAAATTTGTTTAATAATTTATATTTATTTATTGGGTAGGTTTTCTTCATGTATATAGACCTTGTTCTTCAATATTTACCTAATGTCATGCTGATTTTTTGTCGAATAACATCATTTTTTGTAGTTTCTCCTATCTTTTCATTTAGAGGACTACCTGCACAATATAAAATTGGATTGTCTTTATTTATTACGTTATTAACTTTCATGTCTATTGGATTAGAGGTACCAGTGCCGGTTAATAATGAATACATAACTTTTATTTTAAGAGAGATTTTGGTAGGGTTACTACTTGGGTTTACAGCCTATCTTTTTTTTACAGTTGTTCAAATTGCTGGTGCTTTTGTTGACCTTCAGATGGGATTTGGTATGGCTAATGTAATGGACCCCATAACTGGTGTTCAAACGCCAATACTTGGTAATTTCAAGTACATGTTAGCCATTACGTTGTTTTTAATTATGAATGGACACCATTTATTGTTGCGTGCCATTATGGATAGCTATGAATGGGTTCCATTATCAAATGGACTTTTTATAAATATTTATGATGGTGACATTTCCACATTCATTATTTCAACCTTTACAAATGTGTTTTTTTTAGCATTTCAGATGTCTGCCCCTTTAATAGCTGTTTTGTTTTTGGTAGATGTTGCATTGGGAATGTTAGCTAGAACAGCTCCTCAGTTTAACTTATTTGTTATTGGTATACCGATTAAAATTATGGTTGGTTTGTTCGTGTTATTTACATTGGTCACTGGCTTTTTGTATTTATATGAAGACTTGTTTGAGAAAATGTTTAAGAGATTAGTAGAGTTGTTTATGATTTTACAATAACTTTACTCTAACTTATTCATTGTTGCTTAGGATGTGATACGCTTGCAAAAATATCAATTGAAATTAGATTTACAATATTTTGCTGGGGAAAAAACAGAAAAAGCGACACCTAAAAAAAGGCAAGAGGCTAGGAAAAAAGGGCAAGTTGCTAAAAGTATGGAGCTTCCGAGTGCATTTATATTTTTATTCTCTTTTTTATTTTTATATTTATTTAGTTCATTTTTTAGCAATAGAGTGCAACAGTTTTTTATCGTCCCGTTAACAGAATTTATGCAGTGGGAAATTACGATTGATAATGTAATGATTATTCTTGCGGAGCTTTTAAACAGCATGCTCATTTTTATGCTTCCCTTACTTATCTTAAGTATGATATTTGGATTTCTTGCAAATTATGTGCAGATTGGTTTTTTATTTACTGGTGAACCTTTAAAAATGAAATTGAGTAAACTGAATCCAATTGAAGGTGCCAAACGCATATTTTCATTACGAGCTGCAGTAGAATTTTTGAAATCTATTTTAAAAGTTTCTATTATAGGTTCTGTTGCATTTTTAATTTTATGGAATGAAAGAATGGACATTTTTTCTCTATCATCTAATTCTTTGGAATATATGTTATCTTACACAGCCAATCTTACAGTGGTTCTAGGAATTCTCATTGGATTCATTTTAATTGTAATAGCAGTATTTGATTATATGTATCAGAAATATGACTTTGAAAAACAGCAGAGAATGTCCAAACAAGATATAAAAGATGAGTACAAAAAAACTGAGGGAGATCCATTAATTAAAAGTAAAATAAAAGAAAAACAGCGTCAAATGGCAATGCAAAGAATGATGCAAGAAATTCCAAATGCTGATGTTGTTATTACCAATCCAACACATTATGCTGTAGTAATAAAATATGATGCTGATAAAATGCAAGCTCCTTTAGTCATTGCAAAAGGAACAGATTATGTTGCTCTAAAAATAAAAGAAAAAGCAAAAGAGCACAAAGTTGTCACAATGGAGAATAAACTTTTAGCCAGAGCACTTTATCAACAGGTAGAAATTGGTGAGTCTATACCAAATGAATTATTTCAAGCTGTTGCAGAGGTATTGGCATATGTATATAAATTGAAGAAGCGTATATAGTGAAAAAATGAAAGGAGGGGCAAACAGAATGAAAATCAAAGAAATTTTGATACTTCTTGCAATTATAGGTATTGTCATTATGATGGTTGTTCCGATCCCTGTGATGTTATTGTCCATCCTTCTGATTATTAATATTTCGTTAGCTTTAATGATCTTATTAGTTGCTATGAATACAAAGGATGCATTGGAATTTTCAATTTTCCCTGCTTTGTTGCTAATTACAACACTTTTTAGATTAGCACTTAATGTTTCCTCTACAAGAACGATATTAAGTGAGGCTAGGGGTGGTCCTGTTATTGAAACTTTTGGAAACTTTGTCGGGGGGAACACCATTGCAGTAGGTTTTGTCGTTTTTCTTATTCTTGTTGTTGTACAATTTATAGTCATTACAAAAGGATCCGAGAGAGTTGCTGAGGTTGGTGCTCGTTTCACTTTGGACGCAATGCCAGGGAAACAAATGAGTATTGATGCTGATTTAAATGCAGGTTTAATAGATGAACAGCAAGCAAAGGAAAGAAGGCAAAAAATAGAACGAGAAGCTGATTTTTATGGTGCAATGGATGGAGCTAGTAAATTTGTTAAAGGGGATGCCATTGCAGGAATCGTTATTTTATTGATTAACTTGTTAGGTGGTTTAGTAATTGGAATGATGGTGCACGGCTTGTCATTAACAGAATCCGCGTCCACTTTCTCAGTATTAACAATTGGGGATGGTTTGGTGAGTCAGATCCCTGCTTTGTTAATTTCTACTTCAGCTGGTTTAATCGTGACAAGATCTGCATCTAAAGGAAACTTAGCCTTTGACTTATCTTCTCAGTTGTTGGCATATCCCAAATTATTATATATAGTAGCCGGAACCATTGCTTTATTAGGAATTTTTACTCCAATAGGAGTGCTTATTACCCTTCCTTTAGTAATTACATTTGTCATAACTGCACGTAAAATGCAACACAACATACATAATAGAAAAAAAGAAGAGGAACAAATGGAAGAGAAACAAGACATAGAAGAAGTGAAAAGTCCAGAGAGTGTGATTAATCTATTGGATGTTGACCCTATCGAATTTGAATTTGGATATGGTTTAATTCCATTAGCAGATACAGGACAAGGTGGTGATTTACTGGATCGAATCGTCATGATTCGACGACAATGCGCATTAGAACTGGGACTTATTGTTCCTGTTGTGAGAATTCGCGACAATATTCAACTTAATCCGAATGAATATGTCATTAAAATTAAAGGAAATCCAGTAGCTCGTGGTGAATTACTATTAAATCACTATTTGGCCATGAGTTCTGGTATTGATGATGATTCCATTACAGGTGTTGAGACCGTAGAGCCTGCATTTGGGTTACCAGCAATATGGGTTGATGAAACAACGAAGGACAGGGCAGAATTATCAGGTTATACCATTGTAGACCCACCTTCTGTTGTGGCCACGCATTTAACAGAAATCATTAAAAACCATGCTTATGAACTTTTAGGTAGACAAGAAACAAATTCATTAGTAGAAAATATCAAAGGAAATGTACCTGCTTTAATAGAAGAGCTTATTCCAAATATATTATCTATTGGAGACATCCAAAAGGTATTAGTAAATTTATTAAAAGAAAAAATCTCAATAAGAGATTTAGTAACTATATTTGAAACGTTAGCAGATTATGCTGCATACACAAAGGATCCACAGGTATTAACAGAATATGTGAGACAAAGTTTGTCCCGTCAAATTACACAGCAATATAGCTCAGTTGGCGATGTTTTAAAAGTATTAGCCATTGGTCCTGATCTAGAAAAGAAAATATCGGAATCGATTCAACAAACTGAACATGGAAATTACCTTGCTCTTGACCCTTCCACTTCACAAATCATACATCAAAGAATATTAGAACAAGTCAAAAAATTTATGCAAACAGGTAATAACCCTGTCATACTAACTTCTCCAACGATAAGATACTTTTTACGTCAATTAACTGAAAAGACAATGAAAGATATACCGGTATTATCTTATCAGGAATTAGAACCAACGATTGAGGTTCAAAGTGTGGGAGTGGTGAATATATGAGAGTAAAACGTTACGTAGTTGAGTCTATGCCTGCTGCTCTTCAAAAAATAAAATCTGAATTAGGGCAAAATGCAGTAATTTTAAATACAAAAGAATTTAAGCAAGGCGGGTTTTTAGGTTTATTTAGTAAAAAAAGAATTGAAGTGATTGCTGCTTCTGAAGTAAACAATATGGAGAATGTAAAAAAAAGACCACAAGAACATGAACTGAATCCAAGCTTCTCAACAAATGCTAAGGATAAATCAACTCTAGCTTCTGGCTTAGATGTTTTAGATGAGGTTAAAAAGCTTAAGGAATTTATTTTAAAGTTTCACATAAATGAAGAAAACTCAAAAATACCAAACCATATAAAAGATATACAGCTTCGTTTAAATGAGCATGAATTTGAAGCACAACTAATCGATAACATTATACAGCAAATCATTGAACAGCATGATGAAGAGTTAAATGAAATATCTGAAAGTAAAACAAATCAAATCGTAAGGAAACATCTAATAGAGTTGTTATCTTATCAAAATATACAAGGCTTATCGCCACAAACTAAAATTGCTTACTTTGTAGGACCTACAGGTGTAGGTAAAACTACAACCATTGCTAAACTGGCTGCCGATCAAGTATTGAAATATAATCGTAAAATTGGCTTAATCACTTCAGATACTTATCGAATTGCAGCCATTGATCAATTAAAAACTTATGCGACTATCTTAGATGTTCCGTTGCATATTGTGAACACACCTAAAGATTTTGAAATTGCCATTGAGAAATTGCAAGATGTTGATGTCATTTTGATGGATACAGCAGGGAGAAACTTTAGAAATGAAATGAATGTTTCTGAACTGAAGAGTTTGTTGAAATATCAGAAACAAAGTGAAACCTACTTGGTGTTAAGTTTAACTACAAAATATAAAGATATGAAAACCATTACTCATAATTTTATGAAATTTGGAATTGATAAAGTTCTTTTTACTAAAATGGATGAGACAGAATCATTAGGTAATATCTTTAATCTAATGAATGAATTTTCTTTGAAACCTTCTTATGTGACATTTGGTCAAAACGTACCAGACGATGTTTCTGTTTTGAAATATGATGAAGTCATTGATCGTATAATGGGGGATCCTTAACATGAATGATCAAGCCCAAGGATTAAGAAATATAATAAAGATGCAAAGTAATACCAATGACAGCAAAACTAGAGTCATTACAATAACAAGTGGAAAGGGTGGAGTTGGCAAGTCAAATTTGACTTTAAACCTTGCCTTAGCTTTACAACTAAAAGGGTATAAAGTGTTGATTTTCGATGCAGATGTTGGTATGGCAAATATTGATGTATTAATGGGGGTGACCCCTAAATATAATTTATTTCATTTATTAAAAAGAGAAAAAAATATACAAGAGATTATAACGAAAGGAGTACACAACTTACAAATTATAGCAGGTGGATCTGGAATCCAAGAATTATTAAATTTATCTCAAGCTGATTTAGAGTTTTTTGCATATGAAGCTAGTAAATTATTAGGTAGCGTTGATTATATCATTTTTGATACAGGGGCTGGGTTAACGCAACAATCTCTGAATTTAATGATGTCATCGCATGAGACGATTTTAGTAACTACACCCGAACCAACCTCAATAACTGATGCATATGCCATTATTAAGATGGTGCATTCCATGAATCAACAAATAGAATTTAAAATGATTATTAATCGAGTTACAACACAAAAAGAGGGAAGATTAACTTCTGAAAAAATTAGATTAGTGGCTAAGCAATTTTTAGATTTGGAACTATCAACTCTTGGATACATCGGTGAGGATATCAATATTTCAAAGGCAGTAAAAAGGCAAATCCCTTTTTTATCTGCTTATCCAAACACTAAAGCCTCAAGAGACATTCAACAAATATGTAGTACATATCTATCAGAAGAAACAAGTAATTCAAATACAAATGTAAAAGGTTTTTTCTATAAAATGATTAGATTACTCAAATGATGATCCCTAATACTGGAGAGTGACACATGACGAAATATAGGGTAATTGTAGTAGATGATTCCTCTTTCATGAGGAATTTAATAACAAATATTATTTCTGAAAATGATGAATTTGAAATTATATATATTGCTAAAAATGGGAAAGAAGCTGTAGATAAAGTAATTGAGCTTAAACCAGATATCGTTACAATGGATATCGAAATGCCGATTATGGATGGTTTAGAAGCATTGCAATTGATCATGGAAAAGCAGCCAACCCCAGTTCTTATGTTAAGTAATTTTACGGATTTTGGCACGATAGAAACGATTAAAGCTTTACAATATGGAGCTGTAGATTTTATTAAAAAACCATCTATTCCGGATAGCTTTACTCTACAAATCAGTGAATTTCCATTTATAGAAAAGCTGAAAAGTGCAGTGAAATCCAATGTAAAGAAACAAATTCCAGTTTTTAAAGAGTCAGGAAGTGGGGTACAACTTAAAAGCAAGGGAAGCGATAAGTTTTTACATTTGGTTGCAATTGGTACATCTACTGGTGGGCCAAGAGCACTACAACAGATACTATCAGCACTGCCTGGAACTTTCTCAGCACCTTTGTTAATCGTACAGCATATGCCTCCTAAGTTTACAAAATCATTAGCAGAACGATTAAATATGTTGTCTTCTATGAAAGTGGTTGAAGCAGAACATGGGCAAGTTATTGAAACATCAACAGCATACCTAGCGCCAGGTGATTGGCATATGAGTGTAGAAAAGGATCTTGGAAAGTATAAAATCAATCTTTCTAAAGATAAACTTCAAGCAGGTCACCGTCCATCTGTAGATTATTTGTTTGAATCTTTGGCTCCATTCAAAGAATTGGAGAAACATATCGTGATTATGACTGGAATGGGATCGGATGGTGCACAAGGAATGAAACAGTTAATACAGTCGGGAGTAAGCTCTACTATTGCTGAGTCTGAAGAAAGTAGTATCATTTTTGGAATGCCTCGTGCTGCAATTGAATTAAATGAGGTACGTTACATTTTAACGTTAGATAAAATTGCATCAAAACTAATAGAAGTTGTTCAATAAGTCTCACCATTTTATCAGCATAAGAAATGCTGATCCTACGTTGGTCATAAGGAACTGCCTGAAATTAAGTAGGGATCACGAAATATCTTCATGAGTTTGCTAGATGCCGTGCTGAAAACTGAACTTTATGAACACGAACTAATAGAATTATTAATAGGAATAAATTAAATTCTTTCTCCAGGGAGGTTTGATCATGAGTTCAGATCAATATTTAAATATGTTTATTGATGAAGCAAAGGAACATTTACAGCATTTAAATGATAATGTTATGAAACTAGAAAATGCACCTGATAATTTAGAGTTAGTACAGGAAATATTTCGTTCAGCCCATACATTAAAAGGTATGTCTGCAACAATGGGTTATGATGATTTATCCTCATTAACGCATGAGATGGAAAATGTATTAGATCTTGTTAGAAATAGAAAAATCCAAATGAGTACATTTATTTTCGATGTATTATTTAATAGTTTAGACATTTTAGAAATGATGTTATCTGATATTTTCGAAGGTGGAACTGGAAAAGCAGATGTGACAGATATCGTAAGTGCACTTCACATGATCGTCGTTAAAAATATTGAGGAAGCCCATAACATTGAAATCAATCAAGGTACTGAAAATACAGCAGCTGAACTGGATGAACACCAATATTCTGTTTTACAAAGATCACTGGAATCAAAGCAAGTTTTTTATATAAAAATCAACATTGATGAAGGTTGTTTATTAAAAGTAGCCAGAGTATTTATGGTAACCAGTACTCTTGAAAGAAACGGTGAGATTGTCAAAATAACACCTAGCACTGATGACATTGAACAAGAGTTAATTAACAATGAATTGTTACTTTACTTTATTTCCGATGTTGATGAAAAAACATTGAAACATGAAATTTTAAACATATCTGAAATCAACTCCATACAGATTGATGTCGTAGATCATCATTTTCTAGAAGAACATTTTGTGGACATGCAACAAAACAAAACGGAAAATGAAGAAAAAATGAATGAACCAAAGAAACAGAAGAAACTAGAAAAACAACCAGAAAGTCATTCTGAACCTGAGAAGCAACAAGTATCCGAAAAACAACCAGAAAAGCATTCTGAACCTGAGAAGCAACAAGTATCTGAAAAACAACCAGGAAGTCATTTTGAACCTGAAAAGCAAAAACAACCAGAAAAGCATCCTGAAAAGCAACATGTATCTCAAAAACAACCAGAAAAGCATTCTCAACCTAAAAAAGAGCGTGAATTTAAAAAGAAAAATGAAACAGAGAATAAACTTAAACCTAAAAAGCAACGTGTACCTGATAAAAAAAGTGTAAAAACCTCTTCAAATCGTACAATTCGTGTGGATATTGATAAACTCGATACCTTAATGAATTTATTTAGTGAGTTGTTGATAGATAGGGTTAGATTAGATGTACTTTCATCTGAAATAGACCGAATAGATTTAACTGAAACGGTTGAGCATATGTCAAGAGTAAGTGGGGATATTCAAAATATAGTATTAAATCTACGGATGATGCCTGTTGAATCTGTATTTAATAGATTTCCAAGAATGGTAAGAGATTTAGCAAAATCATTAAATAAAGAAGTAGAATTAATGATTTCAGGGGCAGATACTGAGTTAGATAGAAATGTAATTGATGAAATTGGTGATCCATTAGTTCATTTACTTAGAAATGCTTTAGACCATGGAATTGAAACACCTGAAGAAAGAATTAAGAGTGGTAAATCTGAAAAAGGTATACTGTATCTTTCTGCTTACCATAGTGGGAATCAAGTTTTCATAGAAATAGAGGAAGATGGACGAGGCATTGATAAAGAAAAAGTTACTAACATTGCATTAAAGAAAGAAATTATTAGTAAAGATGAGTCACAAACGATGACTGAAGAACAAATTCATCAACTTATCTTTTCACCTGGTTTCAGCACAGCAGATAAAGTTTCTGACATATCTGGTAGAGGTGTCGGACTAGACGTTGTAAAAACGAAAATAAATTCTCTAGGTGGTCAAATACATATTGATTCTAAAATAGGGGAAGGTACAAAATTTTCAGTTCAATTGCCTCTTACTTTATCTATTATTCCAGCTATGTTAGTTAGACAAGGGGAAGAAAAATATGCCATACCATTGACATCTATTCTTGAAACAGATATTTTACAAAAACAGGATATCAAAATAGTACATAATATAAATATGATAGAATATCGTGAAAAATTAATACCCATTTTATTTTTTAAAAACATATATGATATTCCTGGGTCATATGATCCTGCAGAATATAATATTGTTATTCTTCAAAAAGGGGATGAGAAATTAGCTGTTGTAGTAGATGAATTTATCGGGCAGCAAGAGATTGTTTTAAAATCACTCGGGAATTATTTAACAAACATTTTTGCTATTTCAGGAGCTACAATACTCGGAGACGGACAGGTAGCCTTAATCGTTGACCCCAATGCTTTATTTAAGTAGTCAATAAGAGAATGAAAAGTACAAATTAATATATTTATTATTTATTTTAAGGAGGATGTTTAGTATGGGAGAAGATTTGAAATTTATTATGTTTTCTTTAGGACATGAGTCGTATGGAGTAGATGTTGATCACGTGAATACAATTGAAAGAATGATGCCGATTACACGTGTACCTAAAACACCTGATTTTGTAAAAGGTGTGATTAATATAAGAGGTTCTGTGATTCCTGTAATAGATTTAAGAGGTAGATTTGGACTTGAAGAAACGGAGTACACTGAACAAACTAGGATCATAATCATTACTATTAATGATATAGAGGTAGGTTTAATTGTTGCTGAAGCAAATGATGTATTTGATATTAATAGTGATTTGATTGAACCTGCACCTGAACTTGTAGGAGGTATTGAAGCTAAATATCTTCAAGGAATTGCTAGACTTGATGACCAACGAGTTTTAGTTTTATTGAATCTTACAGAAGTATTGAACAAAAATGAAATTGTACAGTTAGAAGAATTTGAGGTAACAAAGTGAGCACATCCAATAAATTTAAATCTATTCAGTTAGATGTATTACAAGAATTAGGGAATATTGGTTCAGGTAATGCAACGACTGCTTTATCCAATCTAATAAACAAAACAATAGACATGAAAGTACCAAGGGTTAATTTTGGTCCATTTTCTAATATAACGGAAAGTTTAGGAGATGACGAAAAAATTGTGATTGCAGTATATCTTCGTGTCATTGGAGAAACACCTGGGAATATGTATTTTATCTTATCTCAAAAGTCTGCAAATCAGTTACTAAGTGATGTATTACATATAAACATAAATAAAAATAAAGAGTATTCAGATTTTGAAATATCTACATTAACTGAAATAGGAAATATTTTAACTGGTTCTTATCTTTCCTCACTTGCTAATCTTACACAACTTAAGATTTATCCATCTGTTCCCTCACTGACAATGGATATGTTAGGTGCTGTTTTAAGTTCGGGTATGTTGCAATGTGGTCAATATGGTGATTATGCTCTTTTAATTGAAACTAATTTCTTGGAAGGTAATGAAAAAGTAGAAGGACATTTTATTTTTATACCTGATCCTGAATCTTTAGATAAAATATTTCATGCTTTAGGAGTACCTATTCAATGATGGAAAGTACTGTTTTGAGAGTCGGGATTGCAGAGTTTAATGTATTAAAGGGCGATGGGAAAATAAAAACCACAGGATTAGGTTCGTGTATAGGGTTGACATTGTTTGATCCAATGAATCAGGTAGGTGGATTAGCCCATATTATGCTACCCACCTCACAAATTGCAAGAGATCAAAGTTTTAATGTAGCAAAATATGCAGATACTGCGATTCCTGCCCTTTTAAAAAAGATGCATCAGTTTGGAGCTTCTTATGAGAACATACATGCAAAGATGGCAGGTGGTTCTCAAATGTTTCAAATTGAACTTGATTCAATGAAAATTGGATACAAGAATATTATGAAATGTAAAGAGATTTTACAACAACTAAAAATCCCAATTCAAGCTGAAGATATAGGTGGATCATTCGGACGAACAATTGAGTTGGATGTATTTGATGGTAGTTTATCAATTCGCAGCATTAAATATGGAATAAAGGAAATTTAAAATGGTTGGAACTTGGAAATGGAATTTAGTTTTTAGCTTCATCGGCATGATATTAACTTTATTATTTAATGTTTATAATAATTTGATTCAAACCTCAATCATAAGGAGCCTGCTTTGTTTTCTATTATTATTTATTTTAGGTTTTATTGTTAGGTGGGGCATAGCGGTAATTTTAAAAAATAATTTAGATCAAAGCTCAATTAAAGGAACATATTTAGATATAACTACCCCTGAGGAAATAGATGAGATGAATGAAGTTCTTAAAGAAAATGTTCATGATCACAAGGATCAAGGTACCTTTACTCCTATGAAACCTCCGAAGCTACAAACGAAAGATAAGTTGGACTCGAAAGCAGTGGCAGAGGCTGTGAAGCATTTGTCAAATGAGTAAGGGTGGTGATTGTAGTGAATAACAACAAAACCCAAATGTTATTGTGGAAGCAATGGAAAGAATATTCTGATCATGAAATAAAGAAAAAATTAATTGAGTCATATATTCCACTTGTACAATTTGTAGTGAATCGAGTAGCTATTGGTTTACCTAAAAATATTTCACACGATGATTTGCAAAGTTATGGTGTCATTGGTTTAATAGATGCTTTGGAAAAATTTGATTATGAACGAGGTTTAAAATTTGAAACGTATGCATCATTCAGAATTAGAGGATCTATTTTAGATCATTTACGTAAAGGGGATTGGGTTCCCAGGTCAATCAGAGAAAAATCAAAAAAACTTGAAGAGGCTTACAAAACACTTGAACAGAAACATTTAAGATCTGTTACCGATCTCGAAGTTTGTGAATTTCTAGATGTAAGTGAATCTGAATTTAATAAAATGTTACAGGAAATATCCATTACTACTTTATATTCCTTAGATGAACCTGTCCAAGAAGAGGAGACTGAAACAAGAAAATCACTTTTAGTAGATAAAAGTGCAATTCAACCCGAGAGCAAAGTTGAAGAGATGCATATAAAAGAAACGTTAGCAAAAGCAGTTGAAAAACTAACTGAAAAGGAAAGAGTAGTTGTTTCATTATATTACTATGAAGATCTTTCATTAAGTGAAATTTCCGAAGTCATGTCTCTGACACCTTCACGGATTTCTCAACTTCATTCTAAAGCGATTTTAAGATTAAGAGGAGCACTCAATTCTAAACAAGATTGACATCATTAATATTGATGATTTGGAGGTGACTTCTTTGCTTTACTATATTTTTATTTTCATCGGCATTACAATGATTGTTATTGTTAAATTATTTGTGAAAGATCAATCTTATCACTCAACGAATGAATTAGTAGAAGAAGTAAATCAAACTGTTGAAGACTTTTCAACTGAATTGGTTGAAGAAAATCAAAAAATAATGGATCGTATTGTTCGAATGAGTGAAATAACTCAAGATCAAAATTCTAGATTAACTAAAAGAGTGGAGCAACTGGAGATTCAGCTTCAAAAATTAGATAAAAATTTACAGGAACCAAATCAAACACCGTCTAAACAATTAAAAGATGAAACTTTTAATGAAAAAGAGAACGTGTTGAAAATTAATGACAGATACAATGATCTTATGAAAATGCATCATGATGGAAAGTCGGTCCAATACATTTCGAATAAAACTGGAATCAATAAAGGAGAAGTCCAGCTTATCATTAATTTAGCTAAACAGGAGGGCAAATCACGTGCTAAGGCATAAATATTTTTATTATGGATTTGGAATCGGAATGGCTCTTACGGCTCTCCTGTTATTGTGTAACACTTTTGTTATTACTGACATTACTCCCAAAAAACAAGAGATGAATGTTTTTGAATTAAAGGAAGCGGCAAGTGAACTAAATTACACTATTTACCCAAGCAATGAAACCAGGTTTACACAGGAACAATTTAATGTAAAAATAGATCAAATGTTAAAAGATAATAGTATGAACACTAATCCACCTGAAACAAAAGCATTTCTAATACAAGAAGGAATGAATTCTAACGATGTTGGCATTATTTTGTTTAAATTGGATCTTATTTCTGAGATAGAAGAATTCGAGTCCATGATGACAGAATTAAATCTGCATCGTAAAATCAAAAAAGGATATTACTTATTTCAAAAATCAGATGATTTAATTTATATTATAACCAAAATTACTGAGTAAAATGATTTCAATATGACAAACCGTCCTGTATATTAATTTTGAGGATGGTTTTTTAGTTTAAAACAGGATTTTGTTGCATAAGAATGCCAGTTATGGTATATTAGTTGACGGTGTTAATACACACGTCAATTAATTCTTATCAAGGGTGCTTTCTATCTGAAAGTCTTATGAGAAAATGCGATTGGCGGAGGAAAACAAAAACCAAATTTAGAGGAGGTGTGTGAGGATGGCAGTAATCTCCATGAAACAGCTACTAGAAGCTGGGGTTCATTTCGGGCATCAAACTCGTCGTTGGAATCCTAAGATGGATCGTTACATCTTCACCGAAAGAAACGGAATTTACATTATTGATTTACAAAAAACTGTAAAAAAGGTTGAGGAAGCTTATAACTTCATTAAATCTATTGCAGCAGACAACGGAACAGTTCTTTTTGTAGGTACAAAAAAACAAGCTCAGGATTCAGTTAAAGATGAAGCAGAGCGCAGTGGTATGTACTATATTAATCAAAGATGGTTAGGTGGTACACTAACTAACTTTGAAACAATACAAAAACGTGTTAATCGTTTGCATGAATTAGAAAAAATGGAAGAAGACGGTACTTTTGAAGTCTTACCTAAAAAAGAAGTTATCTTATTAAACAAAGAAAAAGCTCGTTTGGAAAAATTCTTAGGTGGTATTAAACACATGAAGAAACTTCCGAGTGCATTGTTTATTATTGATCCAAGAAAAGAACGTATTGCAGTAGCGGAAGCTAAAAAGTTGGGTATTCCAATTGTATCTATTGTTGATACAAACTGTGATCCTGATGAAGTAGATTACGTTATTCCTGGTAATGATGATGCAATAAGAGCAGTAAAATTAATCACTGCTAAAATGGCAGATGCTGTGGTTGAAGCACATCAAGGTGAAGAAACATCAACGACTGCTTAATTTGCTAAAATATATTGAAAAAACGAAAGATGGGTTGATGGATATATCCATCATCCCATTTTTTTAAGGATAGGAAGGTTTACCTTACCATCTCAATTTACAAAAGAACTTAGGAGGTCTTTTTTATGGCTATTTCAGCTGCTAGTGTTAAAGAATTACGTGAAAAAACAGGTGCAGGCATGCTTGATTGTAAAAAGGCACTTGATGAAGCAAATGGTGATATTCAAAAAGCGATGGATATTTTAAGGGAGAAAGGTTTATCTGCTGCTGCTAAAAAAGCGGGACGTGTTGCATCAGAAGGTGTAGTAGAATCTTACATACATGCAGGTGGAAAGATTGGCGTGCTTGTTGAAGTGAATTGTGAAACAGATTTTGTTGCATTAACTGATGATTTTCAAGCTTTCGTTAAAGATATCGCAATGCATATTGCAGCATCAAATCCATCTTATGTGAGTCGTGAAGAAGTATCTCAGGATGATTTAGATAGAGAACGTGAAGTATTAAAAAATCAAGCACTAAATGAAGGAAAGCCAGCAAACATTGTTGAAAAAATGGTTGAAGGTCGTCTTAGCAAATATTATGAAGAATATTGTTTGTTAGAACAACAATTTATTAAAGATCCAGATAAAACGATTGCGGATTTGGTAAATGAAAAAGTAGGAACAATTGGTGAAAATATCTCAATTCGTAGATTTGTTAGATATGAACTTGGTGAAGGTTTAGAGAAAAAAGAAGAAAATTTTGCAGAAGAAGTAAAAGCTCAAATGAAAAATTAATATACTGATATAAGTTGGAACACTTCGTGTTCCTTCTTTTTTCAATTATTATTTATAATTGACTGACATGTATAACTAAAAACGTATAGAAAAAAGGGGGGGCAAATACTTGGAACAACCTAAATTTAAACGTGTAATATTAAAGTTGAGTGGAGAAGCTTTAGCAGGAAATGCGGGGTATGGAATAGAATCAGATGTCATGACATCTATAGCATACCAAATCAAAGAAGTTATTGAATTAGGTGTTGAAGTAGCAGTTGTTGTTGGCGGAGGTAATATTTGGAGAGGTATTGCAGGTAGTGAACAAGGAATTGATAGAGCCACAGCAGATTATATGGGAATGTTGGCTACAGTAATGAACTCATTAGCTTTGCAAGATGCACTTGAAAATATTAAGGTTCCAACGCGTGTGCAGACCTCCATAGAGATGAAACAAATCGCTGAACCATATATTCGAAGAAAAGCCATAAGACACTTAGAAAAAGGTAGAGTAGTCATTTTTGCTTCTGGCACTGGCAACCCTTATTTCTCAACAGATACAACTGCAGCATTACGTGCAGCTGAGATTGAAGCAGAGGTAATATTAATGGCTAAAAATAAAGTCGATGGTGTATATTCTGCTGATCCATTCAAGGATAAAACTGCTGAAAAATATGATACACTTACTTATATGGAAGTTCTTAATCAAAATTTAGGTGTAATGGATTCTACAGCTTCATCCTTATGTATGGATAATAACATTCCTTTAATTATTTTTTCAATCACAGAGAATGGAAATATTAAACGTGTTGTATTAGGAGAAAAAATTGGTACGATAGTAAAGAGGAAAGGGAGTGCTGAATAATGCCTCAATCAGTTAAAAGTAATGCTGAGTCAAGAATGGACAAAGCTGTCCAAGTACTAAAAAGAGATTTGTCCTCAATGAGAGCAGGTCGTGCTAATCCTGCTATCTTAGATCGAGTTCAAGTAGATTATTATGGAACACCAACTCCTTTAAATCAAGTAGGTAACATTAATACACCTGACCCACGTACACTAATCATTCAGCCATGGGATAAAACAGTGTTAAGCGATATAGAAAAAGCAATTTTGAAATCTGATTTGGGATTAACTCCTATGAATGACGGTGAAATCATTCGTATTTCTATCCCGCCACTTACAGAAGAGCGTAGAGTGGAATTGGTTAGAGCAACTAAAAAGTCTGGTGAGGAAGCAAAAGTTGCCATTCGGAACATAAGAAGAGATGCTAACGATGAGATAAAAAAACTTGAAAAAACTGAGATATCAGAAGATGAATCTCGTCGCCACCAAGACGATGTGCAAAAATTAACAAATAAATTTGTAGCATCAGTAGATGAGTTACTCAGTATAAAAGAAAAAGAAATTATGGATGTTTAATATCATGATGTTATAACATCGGATCCCCCCAATATGGTGGGGTTTTCATTTAATCAGAATTCCTTTTTTTGGAGGAAAAAATGATGTTAAAACGATTAAAAAAATGGTTTGGAAACAAAGTTACTGAACAAAGGAATTTTCAGTCAGATATAAATCACAAGAATGTTCCTAAACATGTAGCTATTATCATGGACGGGAATGGAAGATGGGCCAAGAAACAAGGATTGCCAAGAGTTATGGGTCATCATGCTGGTATGAAAAATGTGAGATCCATTACGATTGCAGCAAATAACATGGGGATTGATGTATTAACTTTATATGCTTTTTCAACGGAAAATTGGAAACGACCAAAAGATGAAGTTGATTTCTTAATGAAATTGCCAGAAGAATTTTTTCCTATGATGATAGACGAACTCATTGAAAATAATATACAAATAAAAATGATTGGCAATAAGGAAGGATTACCAGATTATACTTTAAAATCCATTGAAAAAGCGATAGAATTAACAAAACACAATACTGGTCTTATACTAAATTTTGCATTGAATTATGGTAGCAGAAATGAAATCTTGCAAGGTTTCACTCGTTTAATGAATGCCATTCATTCAGGTGAAGTAACTGAAAAGGAAATAACAGAGGAAACTTTTTCTTCATTTTTACATACATCTGGTTTACCTGATCCAGACTTATTAATACGTACAAGTGGTGAATTGCGAATCAGTAATTTTATGCTTTGGCAGTTAGCTTATTCAGAATTGTGGTTTACTGATGCATACTGGCCTGAATTTGATGAAGATCAATTTGTAAAAGCAATAGTTGAATATCAAAATCGAGCTAGAAGGTACGGTGGATTATAATTCACAAGTGGAGGGAGCTTTTTTGATACAAAGAATTGTAACAGGTGCATTAGCATTAGCACTATTTATGGTCTTTTTATTTTTAGGACATGTTTGGTTTGCAATGTTTATGTTATTATTATCATTAATAGGCTATTTCGAATACGTACGAATAACTCAAAATAAGGTGGGTCAATTTTCATCTGTTTTAGGGTTTGTTTTTGTTATTTATTTAGTTTTGCCTTGGACGGAAATGGGCATTTCATTATTTGAATCACTGACTTTAGAATCGGTCATTTGGGGTATGCTGTTATTGTTTTTACTTACTTCAGTGTTCTCAAAAAATAAACAGGATATTAAAAAAATATCACTTCTTTTTTTAGGAGCCATTTATATAGGATTCGGATTTCATTACATGGCACTCACATTGTTTTTAGAAGATGGGCTCTTTTGGGCTTTATTTATATTTATATCCATTTGGTTAACTGACTCAGGAGCTTATTTCTCTGGATTAATCTTTGGAAAGCATCCGTTGTGGCCTTCAATAAGTCCTAAGAAAACAATTGAGGGTTCTATTGGTGGGATTATTATCACCTTGCTTTCTGCGATTATTTTCTCATTTTTGAGTCCACATTTATTAGAATTAAAACAAGCGATCATACTTGCTATCTCAATTTCTATTTTTTCACAGTTAGGTGACCTCATTCAATCAGCCTATAAACGTGTATATGATGTTAAGGATTCTGGAACGATATTACCTGGACATGGTGGGATTCTAGACCGTTGTGATAGTTGGATCATTGTATTTCCATTACTTCATTTATTCCATATTTTATAGCAGCGACTTGTGAGGTGTTTTTTTGAGTAAACATATATCGATACTAGGGTCTACCGGTTCCATAGGGACTCAAACATTAGATGTCATTTCTATGTATAAAGAAGACTTCATAATTGAAAGTTTGGCAGCAGGTTCAAACCTACCTCTTTTTGTAGAACAAATAAATACATACCATCCTAAAAAAGTTTCAGTTGCGAACAAATCTTTAGCTGAACAATTAAAACCCCTCATTTCTTCTTCTATTGAAGTGTTTTATGGAGATGAAGGTTTAATTGAAGTTGCAGCAAACACGAATGCCACTTTTATAGTAAATGCATTGGTTGGTAGTCAAGGGTTAAAGCCAACAATAAGTGCTATTGAAGCTGGGAAACATATTGGTCTAGCTAATAAGGAAACGTTAGTAACTGCGGGACATATTATTAAACAATTAACACAAATACATGGAGTAGATTTACTTCCTATAGACAGTGAGCATTCTGCAATTTTTCAGTGTTTAAATGGAGAATCTCATTCAGAAATATCAAAAGTCACTTTAACTGCTTCGGGTGGTTCCTTTAGAGATCGATCAAGAAAAGAACTGGTGGGTGTAACGGTAGAGGAAGCACTATCACATCCAAATTGGTCAATGGGGGCTAAAATTACGATAGATTCAGCGACCATGGTTAACAAAGGTTTAGAGGTGATAGAAGCTCATTGGTTATTTGATATTGCTTATGACAAGATTGATGTTGTTATCCACCCTGAAAGCATCGTACACTCTTTTGTAGAGTTTAACGACCGAAGTGTTATTGCACAGTTAGGTAATCCTGATATGAGGGTGCCTATTCAATATGCACTTACTTATCCAAGAAGATTAAAAACTTCAACCGAACCTTTAGATTTAACATTACTTGGTAGACTGAACTTTAATCAAATGGATTATGAACGATTTCCTTGTTTAAAAATGGCATTTGATTGTGGGAAAAGGGGTGGATCAGCAACCACCGTTTTTAATGCTGCAAATGAAGTGGCAGTTTCTAGGTTTTTAAAAGGTGAAATTGAATTTTTGCACATAGAAAAAATAATATATAAAGTTTTAGAAAAACATGATGTAAAGGTATTTCCACAACTAGACGAACTTTTGGAAATAGATAAATGGGCTAGAGTAAGTGCCTGTAACGTTCCTTCCTCTAGTTAGCAGCATTTAAGAACAACTTGTTTTTCCATTTGCAATCATGATAATCTTAGGACATACTGTTTATAAAAGTTTAATAAAATGATTGTAGGATAATTGAGCTAGTCACAATTTTTTAGGAGTTGACGTACTAGTGAAATAGGGAGGGAAATTTATTGACTATAGAAGTGATTATCATTGCTCTTCTCATGTTCTTTTTATTAGTAGGTATTCATGAGTGGGGGCATTTCTACTTTGCTAAGCGAGTAGGTATTCTAGTCAGAGAATTTGCAATCGGATTTGGTCCAAAGTTATTATCTGTAAAACGAAATGAAACTCGATATACATTTCGTTTATTGCCTATGGGCGGGTACGTACGTATGGCTGGTGAGGATCCAGAAATCGTTCAAATTAATCCTGGACAAACCATTGCGGTTAAAATAGAAAATGAAAAGGTGACTCATATTTATTTAGATCAATTAGATCAAAGAACAGATGTGATTCTTGGGACTGTTGATAGTATTGATCTTGAGCATAAATTAAATATCAAATTAGATGTTGATGGTGAACTGCAAGATTTAGCTGTACATGAAAAAGCGATGATGGAGACAAAAGGGAAAGAAACTCAAATAGCTCCATGGAATAGACAATTTGGAAGTAAAACGATTGCGCAGAGAGCACTTGTCATAGTAGCTGGCCCAGTAATGAATTTTATTCTTGCTTTTTTCTTATTTTTAGGTTTTATATATATGAGTGGGATTACGGTTGATAACCCAACCTATTGGCAAGTGGGAAAAGTTACAAATGACTCTCCTGCTGAAATGGGTGGTCTACAATCAAGGGACATTATTATTGAAGTAAACGGTCAGAAAATTGGCGTTGATGATAATGAGAAATTGCTTACCCTTATCTCAGAATCAGCAGATCAACCTATGAATTGGATTGTTTCTCGGGATCAGTCTGAGCTTCAACTTCAGGTGACACCGAAAGCTGATGAAACTGGGAGTGGAAGAGTTGGAATAGCGCTTCAGCTAGAGAAAAGAAACCCTGATTCTATTATTGAGGGTATAACACATGCTTCTAAAACGATGTGGAACATTACGGAACAAATATTTGTTAGTTTAAAAATGTTGGTTACCTTACAATTTTCATTGGATGATTTAGGGGGGCCTATACGTATTACTGAAATGACTGGTGAAGCTGTTAGTTATGGCGTAGATACCTTAGTTTTATTCGTGGCGATGATTAGTTTATATTTAGGGATTTTCAATTTACTTCCATTCCCAGCTTTGGACGGAAGCCGCTTAATGTTTTTCGGGATTGAAGCTGTGCGTGGTAAACCTGTCGATCCAAATCGGGAGAGCATGGTTCACTTTATAGGTTTTGCTGTACTTATGTTACTTATGATTGCAGTTACCTATAACGATATATTAAGATTGTTTAAAGGTTAATTCATTCGGGAGGTTTGTTATGTCTAAGGACAAAAAAATGGTGAGAGAAATTACGCCTCAACAAGAGGATTTTTCTAGATGGTACATTGATGTGATTAAAAAAGCAGATTTAATGGATTATTCTCCAGTTAGAGGTTGTATCGTGTTTAAACCTGAAGGGTTTGAGATTTGGGAGATGATGCAAAAGGAGCTTGATTCTAAATTTAAAGAAACCGGGCATCGAAACGCATATTTTCCACTTTTTATTCCAGAGAGCTTTTTCCAAAAAGAAAAAGAACATGTTGAAGGATTTAATCCAGAATTACCTTGGGTTACAGAAGCTGCAGGTGAACAATTAGAAGAACGTTTGGCAATTAGACCAACATCTGAAACGATGATCGGACATATGTATTCTAAATGGATCCAGTCCTATAGAGATCTTCCAGTATTAATTAATCAATGGGCGAATGTAGTTCGTTGGGAGAAACGTACACTTCCATTTTTAAGAACGAGCGAATTTTTGTGGCAGGAAGGACATACTGCTCATGAAACTGAAGAAGAAGCCAGAGCTGAGACGATGCAAATGTTGGATATTTATCGTGAATTTGTAGAAGACTTTTTAAGTATACCAGTTATAGTAGGTCAAAAAACGCCTTCAGAAAAATTTGCTGGGGCTATCGATACTTTTTCTATTGAAGCGATGATGAAAGATGGAAAAGCAGTTCAAGCAGGTACTTCTCACTATTTAGGTACTAATTTTTCAAAAGCATTTGATATTCAATATTTAGATCGTGATAATAAACAACAGTATGCATATACCACATCTTGGGGTGTAAGTACAAGGTTAATTGGTGCAATGATTATGGTTCATGGGGATGATAAAGGGTTAGTTGTTCCTCCAAAAGTAGCTCCAACTCAAGTGATCATAATTCCTATTGGTCCAGCAAGCAAAAGAGAAGAAGTAACAAATAAAAGTATGGAATTAATGAATGGGTTAAAACAATCAGGTGTAAGAGTACGCATGGATACCCGAACGGATCAAAGTCCTGGTTGGAAATTTAATGAGTATGAAATGAGAGGGGTTCCGATTAGAATTGAACTTGGACCTCGTGATATGGAAAAAGGACAAGTTGTTCTTGTATCTCGAATTTCAGGGGAAAAGAAGTTTGTACCTCAAGATCAGTTAAATGAAGAAGTTTCTAAAATGCTGGATGAAATTCAAAAACAGATGTACGATAACGCAAAAAGTTTTATGAACTCACATTTCAATTCAGTAGAAACGATAGATGAGATGAAAGCTATTATGGAAAAACAAAGAGGATTTGTATTAGCTGGTTGGTGTGGATCTGAAGTCTGCGAACATCAAGTGAAAGAGGAGACAGGTGCAACAAGTAGAAATATTCCTACTGTTGTAACTGAACATAAAGGAAAATGTTTAGTTTGTGAAGAACCTGCAAAACATACGGTTGTATTTGGAAAGTCCTATTAGTTTATAGATTATAATATAGTAGCATTAACATTTTTGAAAGTTTCAAACAAGCCAGATATAAAGATGAAGAATCTATGTCTGGCTTGTTGCAATTGGGAGGGCGAACGATATTGATATAAATAGTGTAAACAATAATGAACAAAGAACACGATTTGAATTATTGATGAAACAAGCAGGAATTCCACAAGAAATCGTGAATTCTTATTTTTCTGATGGATACATCCAAAAAGTAATTTGCAATCGCCATCATAACGATTGGGATATTCATATTGTCAAAGATCAAATGATCCCACAAAAAGTTTATAGACAATTTTGTAAACAAATTCAAAATAAATTTGCCCATATTGCTAAAATTCGGTTTAACTTTTGTTTTTCTAGTTCCATTTCTAACCAAGAGCTAGTTTCTGAATATTGGGGACTGTTTCTTGATTGGGTTCAAAAAGAACAGACATCAGTAAATGGTTGGTTTAGTAAAGCAAAGGTTGAAGTGAATGATCAAACGATCCATGTTTTTTTATTAGATGAAACAGGAATAGAGCTTGCAAGAAAAAAGAAACTAGATGATAACATTAAACAATTTTTTAATGATTTTTTTACAAGAAATTTTTCTATTCAATTCTCTATTGATGTGAATAGAGTTGAAGAATACGATAGATTTACAGAAAAATTAGAAGAGGAAGAGCGATCTGTAACTCAAGCTATATTGGATTCAGCGCCAAAAGAAATAGAAGAGGAAACTCCTAAAGGTGAACTAGTGCTTTTACTTGGGAAAAAGATTGATGAACAAGCTATACCCATTCAACAAATTAAGGATGAAGAGAAAAAAACGGTCATCCAAGGAACAGTGCTTAATTTAGAAGTGAGGGAACTGAAAACAGGTACAACCTTATCACAATTTATTTTAACTGATTTTACAGATTCGATAAAAGTCAAAATATTTACAAAGAAAAAGGAAGATGTAAAGAAATTATCATTGTTAAAAGATGGAGTTTGGGTAAAGTTAAGAGGAAAAGTTGAATATGATACCTTTCTTCCTGTACATGAATTAACGATGATTCCAGTAGATTTAAATGAAATTGTTGTTCCAGCAAATATTGAGCGAATGGACCATGAAAAAGAAAAACGTGTTGAATTTCATCTTCATAGCAATATGAGTACGATGGATGGAATTACCTCGATTGGTGATTATATAAAAACTGCAGCAAAGTGGGGACATAAAGCGATTGCTGTGACTGATCATGGCAATGTACAGGCATTTCCGGAAGCTTTTTGGACAGCTAGTAAAAATAATATAAAGATGATTTATGGGGTAGAGGCAAATGTTATTAATGACTCGATTCCAATTGTTCTGAATCCATCAAATCAATCATTAGAAAATGCTACATATGTTATTTTTGATTTAGAAACCACAGGTTTATCTGTAACGAATCATAAAATCATTGAAATTGCTGGTGTAAAAATAAAAAACGGGGAAGAAATAGACAGATTTACCTCATTTGTAAATCCGCACGAAAAAATACCTTACAATATAAGCCAATTGACGAATATTACGGATGAAATGGTAGTAGATGCACCAGATCTTGAACAAGTATTTCCTAAATTTATTGAATTTATTGGAGATTCTATTTTGGTCGCTCATAATGCTAGATTTGACATAGGGTTTGTTCAAGCAGCATGTGAAAAATGTAATATGGAACGGGTAAATAATCCCGTTATTGATACTTTAGAAATGGCAAGATTTCTTTTTCCAAACTTTAAAAACCATAGATTGAATACATTAGCTGATAAATTAAAGGTCAGCTTAGACAATCACCATAGAGCAATTGATGACACTATTGCTTTACAACATATTTTTGTCCATCTACTTAAAGAATTAAAACAAAGAGAGATTATAAATGTAATCCAACTTAATGATTATGCTGGATTAGATATCTCAAAAACAAGACCTTTTCATTGCTGTATTTATGCTAAGAATTTAGTAGGGAAGAAAAACTTATATAAACTAATTTCATTATCACATACTGAATATTTTAATAGAGTTGCAACCATTCCAAAAAGTTTATTAATTGATCACAGGGAAGGTCTTATCATTTCCTCGGGTTGTGAAAAAGGTGAATTATTTGAAACAGTATTAAATAAATCTCCTGCAGAAGCAGAGGATGTAGCACAATTTTATGACGTTTTAGAAATACAACCAGTTGGCGTGAATCAACATCTAATAGACAAAGGTTTAGTTACACATCGTTTGCATTTAGAGGAAGCAAATCAAAGAATATGCAATCTAGGAGAAAAATTGAATAAACCTGTTATTGCTACAGGTAACGTTCACTATCTTCAGCCAAGAGAGAAAATAAACAGAGATATTACGATTCATGGTATAACAGGGTTTAGCCCACTAAAAGATTTGGAAAAGCCTGATGTTCAATTTAGAACAACGACAGAAATGTTAGGGGAATTTGAACATCTTGGTCAAGAAAAAGCCTATGAAGTTGTCGTAAAAAATACAAATGAATTGGCTGATCGATTTGAAGATATCGAGTTGTTTCCTAATAAACCTTTTTTCCCAATCATCGAAGGAGCTGATGAGGAAATAAGAAATACCTGTTATACAACGGCAAAGGAAATTTATGGTGAGGAACTACCAGAAATAGTTACTGAAAGATTGGAGAAGGAACTTGTTCCTATCATTAACGCTGGTTTTGCTGCATTGTATTTAATATCGGAAAAATTAGTTAAAAAATCTAATCAAGATGGATATCTTGTTGGGTCACGAGGGTCAGTAGGCTCTTCCGTAGTAGCCATGATGCTAGGAATTTCTGAGGTTAACCCATTGCCTCCTCATTACTTATGTAAAAAGTGTAAGCATAGTATTTGGTACACCGATGGAAGTATTCGCAGTGGATTTGACATTGAAGATAAACCGTGTCCTAAATGTGATGGGCTATTAAAGGGTGATGGTCAGGATATTCCATTTGAAACCTTTTTAGGATTTAAAGGAGATAAAGTTCCTGATATTGACTTGAATTTCTCTGGAGAATATCAGCCTAATGCTCATCATTACACAAAGGTGCTTTTTGGAGAAGAAAATGTTTTTCGTGCTGGAACGATTGGTACTGTAGCAGAGAAAACGGCATTTGGATTCGTAAAGAAATATGAAGATGATAAACTGAAAAGCTGGAGAAATGCTGAAGTCGTAAGGTTAAGCACGGGGTGTACTGGAGTAAAACGTAGTACTGGACAGCATCCAGGAGGAATTGTTGTTGTACCTGATTATATTGATGTTGAAGATATTACACCTGTTCAATATCCAGCTGATGATACATCAGCAGATTGGAAAACAACTCATTTTGATTATCATGCCTTTGATGCAAATTTATTGAAACTAGATATTCTAGGACATGATGATCCTACCATGATGAGAATGTTACAGGATTTAACTGAAGTAGACCCAACCACTATACCTATGAATGATCCAAAGATCATGAGTGTGTTTAACTCAACAGATGCTTTAAATGTTACACCTGAGCAAATAAAATCTCCTGTAGGTACATTTGGTGTTCCTGAAATGGGCACAAAATTTGTAAGACAAATGTTAAAGGAAACAAAACCTGCAACGTTTGCTGATTTATTGCAAATATCAGGTCTCTCACACGGTACAGGGGTTTGGTTAGGAAATGCCCAAGAACTTATTAAAAACAATACGTGTTCTATTAAAACAGTGATTGGTTGTCGTGATGACATCATGTTATATTTAATTTATAAGGGTGGTTTGGAGGCAGGTCTTGCGTTTCAAATTACAGAAAGTGTTCGTAAAGGAAAAGGTTTAAAGGATGATTGGATTGCAACGATGAAAGAGCACAAAATTCCACAATGGTATATAGACTCATGTTTAAAAATTGAGTATATGTTTCCAAAAGCTCATGCGGCTGCATATGTAATTTCAGCTGTAAGAACTGTATATTTTAAAGTCCATTATCCAATTGCTTTTTATGCGACTTACTTTTCTGTTCGAACTGAGGATTTTGATGTTGATGTTTTTTGTCAAGGTTATAACGCAATTCTAAAAAGATTAAATGAAATTGAAGAACTGGGTTTTAAAGCAACAGCAAAAGAAAAAAGCATGATTTCTATTTTAGAAATGGCTTTAGAAATGACAGCTCGTGGCTTTTCATTTAAAGGCATTAATTTGTACCGGTCTAAAGCAGAAAGATATATTATAGATGGAGATTCGTTAATCCCTCCATTTTCAGCGATTCAAGGAATTGGTGTGAACGCTGCTAAAAATATCGTTGAAGCTAGGGAAGACGGCGAGTTTTTATCTATTGAAGATTTTAGGCAACGTACTAAGGTATCTAAAACGGTTGTAGAAACATTGAATGGATTCGGTTGCTTTAATGGTTTACCTGAAACGAACCAACTTTCATTATTTTAGTGCAAACCTTGTAAGGAATTTCACAATATGATATAATTTACTCATAATTGAGATAGCGAATTCGAAAAGAGTGGGGGAAACCCACTCTTTGCCTTTTATTTAAAGGGATTTCGTATTGATTTAGGGGGTTCAAGGTTCAAAGTGAGTAAAATAAAAGTTCTTGTTCAAGATATGATTCAAAACTTTATAGAAGAAGAAGGGTATGAATTAGTTGATATAGAGTATGTCAAAGAAGGTGAGAACAAATATCTACGTATTTATGTTGATAAAGACGGAGGTATTGATATTGATGATTGTGGTCGAATCAGTGAATATATTAGTCAAAAGTTAGATGAATCAGACCCTATATCAGAAGCCTACATTCTTGAGGTCTCTTCACCTGGGGCTGAACGTCCACTAAAAAAAACTAAAGACTTTGAAAATGCTGTGAATAAAAATGTTTTTATTACTACATATGAATCTATTGACGGTTTAAAGGAATTTGAAGGAAAACTGATTTCATTTCAAAATGAAATATTGGAAATAAAACTAGTAAAAAAGACACATGAAATACCACTAAATAAAGTAGCAAGTGCCAGACTTGCCGTACTTTTTTAAATATAAGGATTGAGTTTTTGAAAGGAGGGACTAGTTCCAAATGAATGCAGAGTTTATTGAAGCTCTAACTGAAATTGAAAGAGAAAAAGGAATTAGTAAGGAGGTATTAATTGAAGCACTTGAAGCAGCATTAATTTCAAGTTACAAACGTAATTATACCGCACAAAATGTAAGAGTGGATATTAATCAACAATCAGGTGTGATTAAAGTATTTGCACGAAAGACTGTAGTAGAAGAAGTACTTGATCCCAGAATGGAAATTTCTATTGATGCTGCACGATCTATAAATGCTAATTACCATTTAGATGATATTGTTGAAATTGAAGTGACACCAAGAGATTTTGGTCGTATAGCAGCACAAACAGCTAAACAGGTCGTGACTCAAAGAATTCGAGAAGCTGAAAGAGGACTTATTTTTAATGAATTCATTGACAAAGAAGAAGATATCATAACGGGTATCGTAGAACGTATGGATCAAAGAAATATATATATTAATTTGGGTAGAGTAGAAGGATTATTACCTCTAAATGAAATTATGCCAACTGAAAAATTTCAACAAGGTGATCGTATAAAAGCTTTCATCACAAAAGTGGAAAATTCAACTAAAGGTCCTTTAATTATGCTGTCAAGAACTCATCCTGGTTTGTTAAAAAGATTATTTGAACTAGAGGTGCCAGAAATCTATGACGGTATTGTAGAAATTCGTTCTGTAGCAAGAGAAGCAGGATATCGATCTAAAATCGCTGTGTATTCACCTAATCCCGAGGTTGATTCGGTTGGTGCATGCGTAGGACAAAAAGGAATGCGAGTTCAGACCATAGTAGATGAATTAAAAGGTGAAAGAATTGATATTGTTTATTGGTCTGAAGACATTAGTGAATATGTTGCGAATGCGTTAAGTCCTTCTAAAGTGCTTGAGGTACAGATATTAGAAGAAGATAAAATGTGTAGGGTAATCGTGCCAGATTTTCAATTATCACTGGCAATAGGAATCAAAGGCCAGAATGCAAGACTTGCTGCTAAATTAACTGGATGGAAAATAGATATCAAAAGTGAATCTCAAGCATTTGAGCAGTTTGGTAGACCAAAAGAAGATAGCGATTTAGCACAAGAAGATTTTCTAACATTTGAGTAAATTCTCATGAAATAAGGTGATTTTATGCGAAACCGAAAAATTCCTATGAGAAAATGTGTTGCTTGCCAAGAAATGAAAACTAAAAAAGAGCTAGTACGAATCGTTAGGTCCCCAGAAAATGAAGTAATCATTGACAAAACAGGTAAAAAGTCTGGTAGAGGGGCTTATCTATGTAAAACTATAAATTGCTCACAATTAGCTATGAAAAACAAAGCACTTGACAGAGCATTAAAACATCAAGTCGACCAGGAAATATATGAGCAGTTAGAATTAAACTTCACGAAATTAGAGGAACATGATGGATAATAACAAGATATTATCGTATATAGGTCTTGCAAAACGAGCTGGTAAATGCTTGTCAGGTGAGGAGAAAGTATTAAACAAGATTAGATCTAATGAAGCAAAATTAGTTATTATTGCGAATGATGCTTCAGAAAATACTTCTAAAAAATTTAAGGATAAGTGCAGTTCGTATCATGTTCCACTTATCCAATATTATAATCGCTCTCAATTAGGTCAAAGTCTAGGAGAAGCAGAACGTGTAGTGATTGCAATTACTGATGATGGTTTTGTAAAAATGATCATGAATTGTATGGAAAAAGAGATGTGAGGTGAAGAGTATTGAGTAAAAAATTTAGAGTTTATGAATATGCTAAGTCCATAAACATGAGTAGTAAAGAAATTATTACAATTTTAAAAAAGATGGATATTCCAGTAAATAATCACATGAGTGTAATTGAAGATGAATCCATCAAAAAAGTGGAACAATTTTTCCGTAACATTAAAGAAAATGCTGCAGAAAAGAAATCCACAAACGCGCCAGAAAAAGCCGTTGTACATCAAAATAAGATAAAATCTTCAAAGCAACCTGAGAAACAAAACAAACAAGTCACAAATAATGATAAAAAGGAACATGTAATGAAAAAAACACAAACAGCAGAGACGAATAGAAGCAAACAACCTAGCCAACCAACTAAACAGGCTTCCACCAATACTAATGGTTATCAAAACAAAAGAAATGATAGTTCATCAAGAAATTTCAAACCTTCGCAGAAAAGAAATCAACCTAATTCTAGAGGATTTAAAAATTATAAAGGTAAGAATAAAAGAAATCAAAATAGCAATGTAGAAGTTAAAGAGAAAGTTGACAATACACCTAAAAAAATCATAGTTAGAGGAAATATGTCTGTAGGTGAGTTAGCTAAACTTTTGCATAAAGATGTTTCTGAAGTGATAAAAAAATTATTATTTCTTGGGGTTATGGCGAATATTAACCAAGAGATTGATTTAGATACGATTCAACTCATTGCGGATGATTATAAGGTTGAAGTTGATCTCAGGCTTCCAGTTGAAGAAGATGAATTTGAGATTGAGGAAGTTGATGATGAAAAAGATTTAGAAGAGCGTCCTGCTGTTGTCACAATCATGGGTCATGTAGATCACGGAAAAACAACTCTTTTAGACGCTATAAGAAAAACAAAAGTTACTGAAGGAGAAGCAGGTGGTATTACACAACATATAGGGGCTTACCAAGTAGAAAGAAACGATAAAAAAATTACTTTCCTTGATACCCCTGGCCATGAAGCTTTCACAACAATGAGAGCTAGAGGTTCAAAAATAACAGATATCACGATTTTAGTTGTAGCCGCGGATGATGGAGTTATGCCACAAACAGTTGAAGCGATTAATCATGCAAAAGCTGCAGAGGTTCCAATTATAGTTGCTGTGAATAAAATAGATAAACCAGAAGCAAATCCTGATAAAATAAAACAAGAACTTACGGAGTATAATCTAGTCCCTGAAGAATGGGGTGGAGACACCATATTCGTAAATGTATCTGCTAAACAAGGAGAAGGTTTAGATGAGCTTTTAGAAATGATTTTACTTGTAACAGAAGTTGAAGAACTTAAAGCAAATCCAAATAAACGAGCAAGAGGTACTGTGATTGAAGCTGAGCTTGATAAAGGAAGAGGACCTGTTGCTAGAGTACTTGTTCAACAAGGGACTTTGGAAATTGGAAATGTTTTCGTAGCAGGTGTATGTTTTGGTCGAGTAAGAGCCATGGTAAATGATAAGGGAAGAAGAATTAAAGTAGCAGGTCCCTCTACTCCAGTAGAATTAACGGGTTTAACTGAAGTTCCACAAGCTGGAGATCCTTTCATCGTTTTTGAAGAAGAGAAAAAAGCTAAAGCAATTGCGGATAAGAGAGCAAACGAAGTAAGACAACAAGAAATGAATGTGAATAACCGTATTACTTTAGATGATTTATTCAAACATATTCAAGAAGGAGAAATAAAGGAGCTTCCTGTCATAATCAAAGCAGATGTTCAAGGATCTGCTGAAGCATTAAAAGGCTCTTTAGAAAAAATCAATGTTGAAGGCGTAAGGGTGAGGATTATTCATACTGGAGCTGGAGCGATTACTGAATCAGATATCATTTTGGCTTCTGCTTCAAATGCTATTATAATAGGATTTAATGTTAGACCTGATCCTAGAGCCATCGCAACTGCGGAACAAGAACAAGTAGATGTACGTTTACATCGTATCATTTATAACGCAATTGAAGAGATTGAGAGTGCCATGAAAGGGATGTTAGATCCGGAATTTAAAGAAGTTGTCATTGGGCATGCAGAAGTGAGAAATATATTTAAAAACAGTAAAGTTGGTAAAATTGCAGGTTGCATGGTAACTTCTGGTAAAATGTCTCGTAATGCTGAAGTTCGTTTAATTCGAGAGGGGATTGTAGTTCATGAAGGACAGCTTGATTCCCTTAAACGTTTTAAAGATGATGCAAAAGAGGTAGCTCAAGGTTATGAGTGTGGATTAACTATAGAGAACTATAGTGATCTTAAAGAAGGGGATATTGTTGAAGCATTCGTAATGGAAACTGTCGAGAGGTGATCATATGGCCAAAATAAGAGTAGGTCGAATTGGAGAGCAGATCAAAAAAGAGCTAAGTTTAATTCTCCAAACGGATATTAAAGACCCGAGAGTTGGTTTTGTCACAGTTACAGCTGTCGAAGTGACAAATGATTTATCCCAAGCAAAAGTGTATCTAAGCATTTTTGGTAGTGAAAAAGAAAAAGATGATTCTTTGCAGGGTTTATCTAAAGCGAGTGGATATATTCGTTCAGAGTTAGGGAAAAGAGTTAGACTTAGACATATACCAGAATTGATTTTCAAAATTGACTCTTCCATTGAATATGGCAATCGTATTGAAGAGATGTTAAGAGAAATGAATAAGGATGCTAATGTATGAGTGATCTCTTTGACGAAGGTGTTTTATCTGATATACAGAGATTCATACAAAATCATGATGATTTTTTAGTTGTATCCCACGTACAACCAGACGGGGATGCAATTAGCTCAACTTGTGCGATGGGGTTAATTTTACAACATTTAAACAAGAAATTTGTCATGTTGAATGAAAATGAAATTCCTAAAAAGTTTCACTTGTTACAAGGAGCAAATCAAATAAAAAAATATTCATCTTTTAAATTAAGGCAACCTTATAAATATGTTATTTCTGTTGATTGTGCTGATTATTCAAGAATGGGTAAAGTAGTTCAAATTTTTTCGGATGATGTTCAAATTTTAAACATTGATCATCATCCTACAAATGATGGTTTTGGGATTCTCAATTTCATTCAGGAAACTTCAGCTTCTACAACTGAAGTTTTAAATGATGTTATTGAATTTCTTAGTGTTCCTTGGACTAAAGAGCTTGCAGAATGTGTGTATGCTGGTTTGCTTACAGATACAGGTGGCTTCAGATATTCTAATACGACACCAAAAGTAATGAAATTGGCATCTAAGTTATTAGAACATGGTGTAAATGCAAATTATTATGCTGAAGAGTTGTTAGAGAAATTCACCTTATCACATCTTGCACTTTTGGAGAAATCACTTTCTACTTTAAGTTTTGCCAAGAACAAACAAATTGCTTGGATGACCGTTACAATTGAAGATATAAAACAATCCAATGCTTCTTCAGATGATCTAGAGGGACTCATAAATATTCCAAGAAATATTTATGGTGTTGAGGTAGGATTATTATTCAAACAAGTGAATGAGAATCAAGTGAAGGTAAGTTTTCGTTCAGCTGGTAAGGTTAATGTAGCAGAAGTAGCTCAACTTTTTAATGGAGGCGGACATATATTAGCTTCTGGTGCATTGATAGAAGGAAAAGTTGACACAGTCATTAAAATTGTAATACACGAGTTGGAGAAAAAATTTCATGAATGTTGAAGGCGTTTTACCTGTTTTAAAACCAAGAGGTTGGACATCACATGATGTTGTTGCAAAAGTTAGGGGAATATTAAAAATAAAAAAAATTGGTCATACAGGTACGTTAGACCCGGAAGTTACTGGGGTTTTACCTTTATGTATTGGAAAGGCTACCAGAGTCGTGGAGTACATTCAGCTTCTCCCTAAAGAATATGAGGTGGTTCTGAAATTAGGTATTTCAACAGATACTGAAGACATGACAGGTAATGTGACAAAACAATTAGAAGAGCAGATGAATGTTACCATAGATCAAATTGAAGATACGATGGATGCCTTCATAGGAGAAATTCAACAAATACCTCCGATGTATTCTGCAATAAAAGTTAACGGGAAAAAGTTATATGAATTTGCAAGAAAAGGTGAAGTAGTTGAAAGAAAAGCTAGAACAGTTATGATACATAAGATTGATTTACTTGATTTTAATTTAGATCTAAAGTATCCAGAAATTAAGTTTAGAGTGTTATGCTCTAAAGGAACATATATAAGAACATTATGTGTAGACATAGGAAGAAAGTTAAACGTTCCAGCTACTATGCTTTCTTTAGTTCGAACGGCAACTGGAAACATTGATTTAAATCAATGTTTATCCATAGATGAAATTCAAAAATTGGTTGATAGCAATGGTCTAAATCATAAATTAATATCCATTGATCAATCCGTTCAACATTTTCCAAGTTTTATTATAAAAGATAATCAATTGCAAAATGCTCGCTTTGGAAAAAAATTAAATTTTTCAGATTTAAAGTCCAAACCTGAATCAAAAATAGATCTTATTCGGTTATATTCAGAAAACAATGTATTTATCGGAATTTATAAATTAGACCATATCAATCAAATGGTGATTCCAAACAAGCTTTTTTTAGATAATCAATCTTAAGGATCGTTAATTAATGTAGGTGAACAATGATGAAAATTATCCATTTATCTTATCCTTTGCAGTTTCCAATCCCAAATCTACCTGAATCACAGCAGATTTTAGCGATTGGTGATTTTGATGGTATACATTTAGGACATCAGTATGTTATTGACAATGCAAGAAACATTGCAAAAAGAAATCAATTACCATTATCAATTATGACTTTTAATCCCCACCCTAGAGAAGTATTAGGTCAGTCAAAGTATTCTAGATATCTTGTCCCTCTACAGAAAAAGATGGAACTTCTTGATAGCTTAGATTTAGACTATGTGTATATCGTTCATTTTGATAAAGACTTTTCAAAAGTGAGCTCTGACGATTTTGTAACCAAGTTTTTATTCCCACTAAAATTACATACTATCGTTGTAGGATTCGATTTTACATTTGGTTACCGAGGAAGTGGAACAGTAGAAACTTTAAAAAAAATATGTGATGGTAAAATCAATGTAAAAATTGTTGAACCATATAACTTAAATGGGGAAAAAGTAAGCAGTACTTTGATAAGAGAGCAATTACATTTAGGGAATGTTGATTGTATTAGACAATTTACAGGACGTGATTATTTTATAACTGGAACTGTAGTACATGGGGATGGCAGAGGTAGGACAATTGGCTTCCCAACAGCTAACATAGAAGTAACTGAACCTTTTGTACTTCCCAAAAAAGGTGTTTACGTTGTAAAATTATCATTCAAGGATAAGGTATATACAGGGGTTTTAAATATCGGTGTTAAACCAACATTTTATGAAGAAAATATTACACCGACATTAGAGGCTCATATCTTTGATTTCTCAGGGGATATTTATGATGAAGAAATAAAGGTTGAGTTTTTATCTTATTTAAGAGATGAAAAAAAGTTTAATTCTGTTGAAGCTCTAGTTGAGCAGATTAAAGAGGATGTTAAAAAAGCTAAACAATACACTCAAAAAAGTGACATTAACCTTTAAAAGGCTCAGACATAAGCACTTTGTCTAAATAAAGAGAAGTGTAATTTGATTTTATATTTCTTTGCTTTCAAAAACTAGTTGTGATATACTAGCAACGGTACTGAAGAATGAATATATTTTTCTTTACACCATATGAACCATAGCATGGAATACCGTTTTCACCAGCGAATTCTGGGCTATTGGCGATTTTATAAATAAGGAGGTGAGACGGATGGCACTTACAGCAGAACGTAAAACAGAAATCATTCAAGAGTTTAAAGTTCATGAAACTGATACAGGATCACCAGAAGTTCAAATTGCTATCCTAACTGAGAACATTAACAACCTGACAGATCATTTACGTACACATAAAAAAGATCATCATTCCCGTCGTGGATTGTTAAAAATGGTTGGTCAACGACGTAGTTTGTTAGCATATTTAAAGAAAAACGATGTAAAACGTTACAGTACGCTTATTGAAAAACTAGGATTACGTAGATAATAAAGTAAAAAGCAACCGGTTGTTCATCCTTTGGCTAATTTGAGCTAACTGTGAACAATGTGGTTGCTTTTTTTAACTTATGAAAGATATATCTTTTTTCTTTACAAAAATATTTAAATAATCTTCAAATGAAGATTTCTTTAAAAGATTTCACTTAAATAGATATTTAATTAAAAAAGAAGGAAATAATAACATTTATGAAGAATTCAATTTTGATGTACTATGATACATCCAAGGAGGGACAATATGAAAAAAACAATAGATATGGAAATTAATGGTGAAAAACTTACTTTAGAGACAGGCGTTTTGGCTAAACAGGCTAACGCAGCTGTAAAGGTTAGTTATGGAGATACAGTGGTTTTATGTACTGTCACTGCCTCTAGTGAGCCAAGTAACTTAGATTTTTTTCCATTGACAGTAAATTATGAAGAAAGATTATATGCGGTTGGGAAAATACCAGGTGGTTTTATTAAAAGAGAAGGTCGCCCAAGTGAAAAAGCAATTTTAGCTAGTAGGTTGACAGATAGAGCGATCAGACCACTCTTTGCAGAAGGGTTTAGAAATGAAGTACAAATTATGAACTTGGTCATGAGTGTTGATCAGAATTTTTCACCTGAGATCACTGCCATGATCGGTACTTCTGCAGCTCTCAGTATCTCTGATATTCCTTTTAACGGACCAATCGGAGGAGTTGTAATTGGTAGGATAAATGAAGAATTCATCATTAACCCTAACAGAGATCAAATTGAAGAAAGTGATTTATATTTAGTCGTGGCTGGAACTAATGATGCCATTATGATGGTAGAGGGTGAAGCAGATGAAGTTCCAGAAGATATAGTATTAGAAGCGATCATGTTTGGTCATGAAGAGATCAAAAAAATTGTAGCTGTGCAAGAAAAGTATGTTGAAATTGCCGGCAAGCCTAAAATGACAGTAGAATTACATAGTATAAATGATGAAGTGAATCAAGTTACTCGTGATTTTTCATCTAAACGTTTGGTTGAAGCAGTACAAGTACATGAGAAACACGCTCGTCAAGATGCAATTGATCTTGTAAAAAATGAAACAATAGAACATTTTACAGAAATTTATAAAGAGGAACCTGATTTATTAAAGGATGTAAATGAAGTTCTCAGCACTATTGTGAAAGAGGAAGTAAGAAGGTTAATTACACATGAGAAAGTAAGACCTGATGGTAGAGCTTTAGATGAGATACGTCCAATCGAATCAGATACCAACATCTTACCACGCACTCACGGATCAGGTTTATTTACAAGAGGACAAACTCAAGCCTTGAGTATATGTACGTTAGGTGCGCTTGGAGATGTTCAAATTTTAGATGGAATTGACCTTGAAGAATCAAAAAGATTTATGCACCATTATAACTTTCCGCCATTTAGTGTAGGGGAAGCTAGACCTTTAAGACCGCCAGGTCGACGTGAAATTGGTCATGGAGCACTAGGAGAAAGAGCATTAGAAAAAGTGATACCACCTGAAACAGATTTTCCTTACACAATACGATTAGTGTCAGAAGTTCTTGAATCTAATGGATCATCATCACAAGCAAGTATCTGTGCAAGTACTTTAGCTATGATGGATGCTGGTGTACCAATTAAAGCCCCAGTTGCTGGAATTGCAATGGGTCTTATTAAAGATCAGGATCATATTTCAATTCTAACTGATATTCAAGGCATGGAAGACCATCTTGGAGATATGGATTTTAAGGTAGCAGGTACCAAGAATGGTATGACAGCCATACAGATGGACATTAAAATTGAGGGTATAAATCGTGAAATATTAACACAAGCTTTAATGCAAGCTACTGAGGGTAGAATGTTTATTTTGGATAAAATGCTTGAGACAATCCAAGAACCAAATCAAAGCTTGTCACAATACGCACCTAAAATCCTAACTTTAAATATTAATCCGGATAAAATCCGTGATGTTATTGGTGCAGGAGGAAAAATCATTAATAAGATTATTGAAGATACCGGTGTGAAAATTGATATTGAGCAAGATGGCCGCATCTTTATTTCCTCTGTAAATGAAGAAATGAATGATAAAGCTAAACAAACAATTGAAAATATAGTCAAAGAAGTTGAAGTTGGAGAGACTTACTTAGGTAAAGTCAAACGTATCGAGAAGTTCGGTGCATTTGTAGAAGTATTACCAGGTAAAGAAGGTTTGGTTCACATCTCTCAATTATCCACTGAGCGAGTTGCAAAAGTTGAAGATGTTGTGAAAATGGGTGAGAGTATTACAGTAAAAGTGACTGAGATTGACCAACAGGGACGTATTAATCTTTCTCGCAAGGCAACGTTAGTATCAGATAGTAAATCTTAAATTTACACGATAGAGTGAAGAGTCAGAATTGTTCTGTCTCTTTTTTTGTATGTCTAAATATACTCAGAACATCTTGGGACATGATATATCCTTTATATGTACTTTTTTTATTTAAAATATCATAAGATAGGACAAAGTATGTACAAAAAGGGGTATATTGATATGCACATAAAAAGAGGCTGGATAACTATTTCTTTATTTTTTATATTATTTTGGCTTTTAAATCAATCTAGTGCTTTAAATGATTACATTAATAGTGTGAAAGAAAATAATAATTTGTTATCAGTGTATCAACCTCAAGACTCAAATGATTTGCTCCTACAAAAAATAAGAGAATCCGCAGAGATGAAGTTCATTGAACCCATAAACGCTAGAATTGATCGTGTTTGGAAAGCGATTCCTGGTTACAATGGAAAAGAAGTAAACATAGAAAAAACATATTACTTAGCTAAGAAATTAAATAATAATCAAATTCCATTTGTTTATAATGAAATTGAACCAAAAATTCAACTTGAAGATTTAGAACCCAATGCGATTTTTAAAGGAAACCCTGACAAAAAAATGGTTTCCATTATGGTTAACGTATCTTGGGGAACAGAATATATTCCGTCTATACTAAAAACATTAGAAAGTGAAAGTGTCCATTCTACATTTTTTTTAGATGGTCAATGGATCAATAATAATATTGAGGTTGCAAAACAAATTGCAGATTTGGGACATGAATTATCTAATCATGCTTATTCACATAAAAATATGAGCGAGTTAGACCGAGAAGAAGCTTTGGATGAAATGTCAAAAACGCAAGTATTATTAAGGAAACATTTTAATGTAGACAACAAGTTGTTTGCCCCACCGTCAGGGGATTGGGATCAAGAGACCGTGTTATTAGCTAATGAATTAAATATGAAAACCATACATTGGACCATTGATACGATAGATTGGAAAAATCCTGGTCCAGATTATATTATAAAAAAAATATCTTCAAGATTGGAACCAGGAGCACTTATTCTTATGCATCCTACTGAATCTTCTAGCAAAGCTCTACCTGAAATGATAGAAGTAATCAAACAAGAGGGTTATGTTATTGGAACAGTATCTGAATTAATTTCCTCAAAAAGAATCAATGAAGTTGAGACCCATTTTAATTTTTGATAGAATGAATAAACGACCTTTTGTTCGAAATACATATTTTTAATGGGGTAGTAGGAGGCAATGTAGTGAAAAAACATCACTTAAAAAACGGTTTGCGTGTAATTACTGAAAAAATTCCAGCGTGCAGATCTGTTTCTTTTGGTATTTGGGTTAAAACAGGTTCTAGAAATGAAGGATTTGAAAATAACGGTATCTCTCATTTTATAGAACATATGTTGTTTAAGGGAACGGATCAATATTCTGCTGCAGAAATTGCAGATACATTTGATAGTATTGGTGGAAATGTAAATGCATTTACTTCAAAAGAATATACATGTTATTACACAAAAGTATTAGATGAACATTTAGATATAGCTTTAGAAGTGCTCTCAAGTATGTTTTTAAATTCTACTATGGATCCTAACGATTTAATCAAAGAGAAAAATGTAATCTATGAGGAAATTTCGATGTATGATGATACACCAGATGAATTAGTCCATGATTTAGTGACGACCGCTGCTTATAAAAATCATCCACTTGCTTATCCTATATTAGGGACAAATAGTATATTAGAAAATTTGCATAGTGAAGATTTGATACAATATATGAAAAGTCATTATCATATAAATAATACAGTAATTAGTGTAGCGGGAAATATTGATGATTTAATTTTAGAGAAGATAGAAAAATATTTTGGAGAATTTTCAGGTCAAGGACAATCTTTAAGTCCTACTCCTCCTTCATTTGAAGCTGATCAATTATTTCATTATAAAGATACAGAACAAAATCACATTTGTTTAACTCTCCCAGGCTGTTCATTAAAAGATCATCAATTATTCACAATGACATTGTTAAATAATTATATTGGTGGAGGTATGAGTTCTAGATTATTCCAGGAAATCAGAGAAAATCGAGGTCTTGCATACTCAGTTTATTCATACCACAGTGCTTTTGAAGATAGTGGTTTATTTACAATTTATATGGGGAGTGCACCGAAACAAACAAATTCAGTGTTAGATGTTACAATGAAAACATTGGAGTCCATTCTTCTTAAAGGAATGTCAACTGAACAACTTAAAAAAAGTAAAGAACAATTAAAGGGTAGTTTGATTTTAAGCTTAGAGAGTACAAGTAGTAGAATGAATAGACTTGGAAAAAATGAACTAATGATGGGAAAGCATCTATCTTTAGATGAAATTATTAATAAAATAGAATCTGTCACTACTGATGATGTTAATAGTTTGCTCAGTAAAATGTTTAGTACACCATTTGCAGTGGCTATGGTTGGTCAAAAGGAAGATGTATTTAAACAATTTAGGAGGGATCGCCTTGTCATATAATGTACAAATAAAAAAAGTATCTACTGAAATTGAATTTGATTTACCTAAAAAAATGACAACCTACTCGAGTGGTTATGATTTGATTGCAGCCATTGCATCCCCATTAATTATACAACCAGGAGAAAGGATATTAGTGCCATCTGGTATTGCTATTAGCATGCCTAATTATTTAGAAGCACAGGTACGACCAAGAAGTGGCCTAGCTTACAAACATGGAATTACAGTTTTAAATTCTCCTGGGACTGTAGATGCAGACTATCGTGGTGAAATAAAAGTTTTACTCATTAATCACAGTAAAGAACAATATATCATTCAGCCAAAAGATCGAATTGCTCAGCTTGTGTTTCAAGAAATACCTGAAATTCAACTCATTCAAGTTGATGAACTTACGGTTACGGAACGAGGATCTGGTGGTTTTGGTCATACAGGATTTAAATCTTAACAAAGAGGATAATTATCCATGAGATTTAAAGAAGATGACTTCTGTTTGTACAGAAATCATCTTCTATGTGTAGTATCGTTTTTTTTATAATAAAGATTATTTAATTTGCAAAATATGCCGGGTCATATACTTCTACTAAATTATAAACATTATCAGAATAGGTATAAGGTAGTGATACATGGGAACCCAATGAAAAAATTGAATCCGGTGGAGCTGGGAGTCTTGCTAATTCTAATGCTCCGGGCTTGGAAATTTCTCTAGCAAAATCTTGTCCCCATTCATATATTTCACCTGCTAATTTATCAACATGCGCTCCAGGAGTGATATAATAATCACCAACGAGTTGATAGAGACCTCCAATGTAAGGTGGATAAGATGTTCCAAATTCATTCCTGTATGATTGCCCCCAATGAAAGGTATCTGTTACTGTTTCACTTGTGGTTATCGACGTTGATGTACCAAAAGAATTAGTTGTACTTTCTGAAACTTCAATTGAGGCCTTTACGTGAGCCTCATAAACCCCCGCTTTGTCTTTAACTCCCCATTCAATCCCACCTTTAGTTCCTAATGTTTTACTCATTTGGACTGATTCAGTTTCAGTAATGTCATACGTATAAGAAATTGATCTATCTATCGGATTACCTGCTGAACTTACATAGACTGGACTGATTAATTTCCAATAACCATCAAATCCTAATTGTGAATCAGCAACATATTTTGAAGTTGGATCAATCATGAGTGTACCCATATAACCACTTTCATCCCATGTATATAGGAAACCCTCATACTCGTAACCAGGTCCAACGAGCTTATCATCATTTTCCCCTAACACTTCAAGTAATGGTGGTAATGCACTTTCAGTAGAACCACCACTTAAAATTGTTGAAGATCCTTTTGTATTTGATACTGTGGGAACCTTCAACGTATCCAGCAAACACAGTAGAGTCATTAACAGTAGGGTTAAAGAGAGTAACAATGGATAATCCAACAGATAATAATATAAGTCCTAAACGTTTAATTAACATTTAATTTAATCCCCTTTTTTATTTTAAATTTGATATTTGATAACTATCTTTTTTTCTTGAAATCCTTAAAAAATAAAATTCTGAATTTTTTTAATTTTATTTAAATTAAATATTTGAATTGTAAAATAGTTCGCCTTATGATGTAGCTTAATCCATTTTAATCACACAGAGATGACTATTTAAGTTTGTAACTTAATTATTCTCTCCAGCATATTATGAGTTATTGAAGGTGGTATAGAAAGGAGTTTAATGTTGATGTTAACAGGAATGCATGTAGCATTTTTAGGCGGGGATGCAAGACAGTTAGAGGTGATCGAGAAGTTTTCAGAAATGGATGCATCTATTACTTTAATTGGATTTGATAATTTAGAGCCCAAATATGGTGGGGTAAAATATGCTGAATTGAAGGAAGATATACTTAAAACCATTGATGTCCTGATTCTTCACGCAGTAGTGACTAATAATACTGGTAAGATAGATTCAATCTTTTCATCAAAAGAATTGCTGCTTACTAAAAATCATTTAAAAAGCCTTCCCAAACATGCCAAAATATACACTGGATATTCTAAACCATACTTTAAAAACTTATGTCAAGAAAACAAAATTGAACTCATTGAGCTCTTTGAACGTGATGATGTGGCTATATATAATTCTATACCTACAGCTGAAGGCGCAATCATGATGGCTATTGAGAATACGGATATCACAATTCATGGTTCTAACTGTATCGTTTTAGGACTTGGTAGAACCGGTATAACATTAGCAAGGACTTTAAAGGGAGTTGGTGCTCATGTGAAAATTGGAGTACGAAAGCATGAGCATTTTGCAAGAGCATCTGAAATGCAGTTAAATCCTTTTTATTTGAATAACTTAACCAATGAAGTGACTGATATTGACCTGCTATTTAATACCATTCCAACTATGATAGTCACAGCTCAGGTCATCGCTCATATCCCACATAGAGCAGTTATTATTGATCTTGCCTCAAAACCTGGTGGAACGGATTTTCGTTTTGCAGAAAAAAGAGGTATTAAAGCAATGATTGCCCCAGGATTACCTGGAATTGTAGCACCGAAAACAGCTGGCCAAATCATAGCCAAAAGTTTAATTCAGTTGATATCGGAAGATTCTAGTGAATGGGGGAATGATTAATATGGACTGGAAAAGTAAAACAGTAGGATTTGCTTTATCTGGATCACATTGTACGGTGGAAGAGGTGTTACCTGAAATAAAAAGATTTGTAGATGAAGGAGCAAATGTGATACCCATCGTTTCATCTACTTTAAAAACAACGGATACACGTTTTGGTAATGCAAAAGATTGGTTAAAAAAGTTGAAAGAAATCACAGGAAATGATATTATTTCTACAATTGTTGAAGCAGAACCACTTGGTCCATCTAAATTATTGGATGTATTGGTCATCGCTCCTTGTACGGGCAATACTACTAGTAAATTAGCTAATGCTATGACAGATTCACCAGTTATCATGGCTGCTAAAGCTCAACTCCGGAATCTAAGACCTTTGGTGTTAGCTATATCAACTAATGATGGACTTGGGTTAAATGCAAGTAACATTGCAAAATTGTATAATACAAAAAATATATATTTTGTACCTTATGGACAGGATAACCCGGATCAGAAACCTAATTCCTTAGTAGCAAATATGGATCTTGTTGTTGAAGCATGTTCATCTGCAATTGATGGGAAGCAAATTCAACCAATGATCATTCAATATCCTATTTAACTATTAAATAAATGAAGTTGCTATATTTTTAGGAGATTCAAATCTTAAGTCTTCATATTCAAGAGATGTACCTTTGCCAGATAGTTAACACTGCGTTTCCATGGTTAAAATATTCATTGCAATTTGAGAGGAGAACATAAACGTGACAAATCAAAAATTATTTAATGTAGCTGTTGTTGGATCTACTGGAGCCGTTGGTGGACAAATCATTAAACTTTTGGAAGAAAGAGAATTCCCTATCAAAGAACTGAAATTACTATCATCTGCTAGATCAGCTGGAAAAAAGATAGAATTTAAAAACAAAGAAATTACATTAGAAGAAGCCACTTCGAATAGTTTTAAAAATATTGATATTGCATTGTTTAGTGCTGGAGGAAGTGTAAGTAAGGAGCTTGTTCCACATGCGGTTGAAAGTGGAGCGATTTGCATTGATAATACAAGTGCTTTTCGTATGGATCCAGATACACCACTAATTGTTCCAGAAGTAAATATAGATCAACTGAACGACCATAAAGGTGTAATAGCAAACCCAAATTGTTCAACAATTCAAATGGTTGCAGCATTAAAACCGTTATATGATCGTTATGGTTTTTCTAGAATTATTACATCCACATATCAAGCAGTGTCAGGATCAGGAAAAAGTGCGATTGATGAAACGATTAAACAATCAAAGGAATTTATTGAGGGTAAAGAAGTGAATCCTGACATTTTACCTGTTGGAAGTTTACCTGTAAAACATCAAATAGCTTTTAATGCAATCCCTCAAATCGATACATTTGTAGATAATGGATATACCTTTGAAGAAATGAAAATGATTAACGAAACTAAAAAAATAATGGGTGACGAATCATTAGAAATAACAGTAACATGTGTGAGAATCCCTGTTATATTTGGTCATTCTGAGTCTGTTTATGTGGAATTAAATAAAGATTTTGATGTTGAGGAAGTAAGATCATTACTTTCACAGGCACCAGGTATTATAGTAGAGGATCAACCTGAGGAGCAGATATATCCATTGGCAACAAATAGTGCTGGTAAATTAGATGTTTTTGTTGGACGAATTCGTAAGGATTTAGCGAACCCACGTGGTTTGAATATGTGGATTGTATCTGATAACTTGTTAAAAGGTGCAGCTTGGAATGCAGTACAAATTGCAGAATATATTGCAAAGGAATCATAAATTAAATACACCAAAGAAGAAACTACTATAAATATATTACTCATGCTAAGGCTCCTTAATACAACCAAGGAGGTATGAAAGAGAGTGAGTATTTTAGTTCAAAAGTTTGGTGGAACTTCTTTATCTAATGAATTTGCTAGATCTCATGTAATTGATCACATTAAAAGTGCATATGAACAAAATTATAAATTGGTTGTCGTTGTATCAGCAATGGGAAGATTAGGAGAGCCTTATGCAACAGATACATTAATCGATTTAATAAAAAATAATGGCGATCATCTACCTCCTAAAGAAACTGACTTGCTGTTGGGATGTGGTGAAATTATTTCTGCTTCTGTATTATGCAGCTTATTAAATCAACTCTCTATTTCGTCTGAAGTATTAACTGGTTCACAAGCAGGTGTTTTAACCACTAATCAACATAATAAAGCGTTGATTAAATCTATACAACCAAAGCGTATTTTGCAGTTGCTTGATCAAAATAAAGTTGTAATCATTACAGGTTATCAAGGATGTAATGAAAAAGGTGATCTGACTACGTTAGGTCGTGGTGGTAGTGATACTTCAGCAACAGCAATTGCTTCAGCTTTAAATGCAGAAAAGGTTGATATTTTTACAGATGTAGAAGGAATTCTGACTGCTGATCCAAGAATTGTAGAAGATGCTAAGCCGCTGAAAAAAGTATCTTATATTGAAATATGTAATATGGCTCAGTATGGTGCTAAAGTTGTTCATCCTAGAGCTGTAGAAATTGCTATGCATGCTAATATTCCAATAAGAGTAAGATCTACATTTTCTAAAGATGAGGGTACATTAGTAACAAATAATGAAACTTTACAGGAACAAAGTGTTGTTTATGATCGCCTTGTAACAGGAATCACTCATGTTCCTAATGTTTCACAGATTCATATTACAGCAAGTCAAGGACAATATGATCTTCAATTAAAAGTATTTAAGTCTATGGCACAGCAGCAAATTAGTGTAGATTTAATTAATGTTACACCTTCAGGTGTTATGTATACTGTTCATGATCATGAAATTGAAAAAGCAATTTCAACATTGCATAATTTAGGATATGACCCATTTTATCAATCAAATTGTGCAAAGGTATCAGTCATAGGTGGGGGCATCAATGGTGTTCCGGGTATTATGGCAAAAATTGTTGAAGCACTAACGGAAGCTGATATACAAATATTACAATCAGCGGATTCTAATACGACAATTTGGGTATTAGTCCATGCTAATCATGTAAATAAAGCTTTAAAGGCACTTCATAAAAAATTTGATTTACACAAATAAACACTATTTTAAAGAGAGAAGTCTTCTGAATAGTAGCTTTTATGCTTTAAAGTAATTATAATATCCTTATAATAATTAGGCAGTTTATTTAACAAAGGAGGAATAAAAGTGGATTTTGGTAGAATGATGACTGCAATGGTGACTCCTTTTGATCATAATCAGAAAATTGATTGGGAACAAACAGAAAAACTCGTAGATTATTTAATTGAGGAGCAGAAGAATGATTGTTTAGTTGTTTGTGGAACTACAGGAGAGTCCCCCACTTTATCAGATGAAGAAATGGTTGAGTTATTTCAAAAGACAATTCAATTTGCGAATGGACGTTGTAAAATCATTGCGGGGACAGGGAGTAATAATACACAGCATGCCATAGATATGACATTAAAAGGGGAAAAAATAGGTGTTGACGGGGTGCTTTTAGTTACACCTTATTATAATCGTCCAAATCAACAAGGTCTGTATAACCATTTTAAAACAATTGCACAATCCACAAGCTTACCTATTATGCTGTACAATATTCCAAAAAGGGCAGGAGTGTCTATTGAGGCACAAGCCATAATTAAATTAGCACAAGTACCCAATATTGTTGCTACTAAAGAAGCTCATAATGATTTTGATTTAATTTCACAAATTATTACCCACACTGATCATGATTTTAAAGTATACAGCGGGGATGATAGTTTGACTTTACCTATGCTTTCTATTGGTGCATATGGTGTAGTAAGCGTCGCTGGTCATATTATTGGTAAAGAAATCAATGCTATGTTAACTGCCTTTGAAAACGGAGAAACTGAAAAAGCAAGAGAAATACATCAACGATGTCATTCGATTTTTACTGGTTTATTTTTATGCCCTAGTCCATCATTAGTTAAATATGCTTTGGGTTTGTTAGGTCTGAATGTTGGGGGAGTACGTTTACCTATGATAGAAGCAACGGATGAAAACAAAGACATCATTAGAGATTTGATTGATAAAATCTAAAGGTTAAATGAGTAATAAAAACGTCTCCAATGTGTTTTAGATGTGTCTATTGGAGATTTTTTTGGATTGAAAATCTATCTCCTGTGGTTTAGGCTCCCGCAAAAGTAATAGCCAGCAAAGGTCACACCACATCCATGAGATGGGTGAAAGCTGGCACCATTTCATCCAAGAATTGGGGACTAACAAAGAAGTTTCACTTCACTTTTGTGGGTTATTTTATTGTTTTAGGTAACACTATACATAATGAGTTGACTTGAATAACATGCTTTCAATGTTGTATAATTATTATAAGTGACTGGGTGCGGTTATTTTTTGGTTTTTGTTTTATTAAAATCGTCGTCAATTTAAAATAATAGGAGGGACATTTTTTGTCTAAAAAAAATAATAAAATAACCATTTTTGCTCTTGGCGGCGCGGGTGAAATTGGTAAGAATATGTATGTAGTTCAATATGGAAATGATATTGTAGTAGTTGATTCTGGTTTGAAATTCCCTGAGGAAGATATGCTCGGCATAGATATTGTAATTCCTGATACGACTTACCTAAAGGAAAATATTGATTTAGTTAGAGGCATTATTCTTACACATGGACATGAAGATCATATCGGTGGACTGCCATATGTTTTGCGGGAGTTAAATGTTCCAATTTATGGAACAAAATTGACTCTAGGATTAGTTGAAAATAAATTACGCGAAGCTAATTTATTAGGTTCAACAAAAAGAGTTTTAATTCATGCTGATTCTGAAATTACATTAGGGAGTATGACGGCAACTTTCTTTAAAACAAACCATAGTATTCCAGACTCTGTTGGTGTATGTTTAGATACTCCTGAAGGTGTCATTGTTCATACAGGTGACTTTAAATTTGATCACACCCCAGTAAATGATCAATATGCTGATTTACATCGTATGGCTGAAATTGGAAATAAAGGTGTGTTAGCTTTATTGTCTGACAGTACGAATGCTGAACGTCCTGGATATACAGGATCAGAAAAAAATGTCGGTGCTGAATTAGAAAGAGCCTTTCGTGAAGCGAATCAAAGAATCGTTGTTGCAACATTTGCTTCTAATATTCATCGAATTCAACAAGTCATTGATGCTGCGGTAAACACAAACCGTTATTTGACAGTGATAGGTCGAAGTATGGTTAATGTGGTTGGTATTGCATCAGAACTAGGTTATTTAAGGGTTCCAGAAGGAATGTTGATTGAACCTGATGAAGTGAATAAATTAGCTGCAGATCGAGTAGTTATTCTATCAACCGGTAGTCAGGGTGAACCTATGTCTGCGTTAACTCGTATGGCGAGATCAACTCATCGTAAAATAGATATATTACCTGGAGACACAGTCATTATTGCAGCCACACCAATTCCAGGAAATGAAAAGTTAGTAGGTCGAACTGTAGATGAACTTTTTAGACTTGGTGCAAATGTTATATATGGTCCAGGCAGCTCATCAGGCGTGCATGTCTCTGGACATGGGAGCCAAGAAGAACTTAAGTTGATGCTTAATTTGATGAGACCTAAGTATTTTATACCTATACATGGAGAATATCGTATGCTTAGACAGCATGGTAAATTAGCAGAGTCGGTTGGAATTGAAGCTGACAATATTTTTATTGTTGATAATGGAGATATAGTGGAGATTCAAAACGGATCTGCTCGTAAAGCTTCTAAAGTACCAGCTGGGAATGTACTTATAGATGGATTAGGTGTAGGGGATGTAGGAAACATTGTACTTAGAGATCGCAAACTGTTATCCCAAGATGGAATTCTTGTTATAGTGGTCACTTTAAGTAAACAAGAAGGCAAAATTTTATCTGGACCCGATATCATTTCAAGAGGATTCGTCTACGTTCGTGAATCAGAAGGTTTACTTGATGAGGCAAATAAGATTGTATCAGCAACTTTAAATAAATTAATGAATGATAATGTAAACGAATGGGCTTCACTTAAAACACATGTTAAAGAAGCTCTAGGACGATTTTTATATGAACAAACCAAAAGAAGACCGATGATTTTACCAATCATTATGGAAGTATAAATTTAATTTATGGAAAAGACTCTTTTATAATCCTTAAAAGAGTCTTTTTAATGTTGTGAAACCTATTACATCAGATACTGTTTTAATCAAAATAGGTTTCATTTGTTTTTTATTTTTAGGATCATTTTTGGATGGAAAAGTATAAATTTTTGCACCTAACTCATACTATGAAGGATTCATTTAAAGATGGAAGGATTGAAATCATGTACAATACTAGAAATCAAAAAACAAATGAAGTTCCAGCAAATGAACAAATTAAAAATCCAACTGTGGAAAACATTCAACAATTAGGGCAAAACTCTACACTTCAAGAAGAATCAAACATATTTTGCATGACCATTATCGGACAAGTTGAAGGCCACATGGTTTTACCACCTCAAAATAAGACAACAAAATATGAACATATCATTCCTCAATTAGTAGCAGCTGAACAAAATTCAAAAGTGGAAGGGATACTAATTATTTTAAATACTGTTGGTGGTGATGTGGAGGCAGGTTTAGCTATTGCAGAAATGATAGCAACGATGTCAAAACCCACTGTTACAATCGTATTAGGAGGTGGACATAGTATAGGTGTTCCAATTGCAGTATCATCAGATTATTCCATCATTGCAGAAACCGCAACGATGACGATACATCCAATTCGCTTAAATGGATTAGTAATCGGGGTTCCTCAAACGTTTGAATACTTAGATAAAATGCAAGAAAGAGTTGTTAAATTTGTTATGGAGCACTCTAATATAACAGAGGAAAAATTTAAAGAGTTAATGTTTAAAACAGGTGAATTGACTAGAGATATAGGAACAACTGTAATTGGTCCAGACGCAGTTAGTTATGGATTAATTGATAAGGTTGGCGGTTTGTCTGATGCTACAAAACAATTAAATGAACGGATAGAAGAATATAGAAAAGCGAAAAACGGGGGCATGGTTCAATGATTATGTATTCCATTGTTCCTTTAGATGATATTTTTAATGGGATTGAAAATAATAAACCCAATCAAGAAATTGAATTAAATGGAGTGATTATGCAGGTACAGCCCATGAATGCATATCAAGCAAAAGTTGTACGATTAATTAGTCCAAATCCTCAAGATTATTTAAATCCGGCTTATTCTCCTGGTCAGATTATATATTTTCAACCTCAACTTCAGTCTAAATAAACTTAAAATAATTACGTATTCAAAAAGTTGAAATTTCAGCTCGGTTAAATTATGCATAATGCTGGAATTTTCGAATAACCTCAACAAACACCTTTTAGGAATATTGTGGTATAATTAACATTCTGGGGGTGTTTTTTTTGGCGAGAAAAAGAAAGAAAAAAAAATCAATTAAAGTCAACATGAAGTATGAAATATACGGAATTATTCTTATCATTCTCTCTGTAATATCCCTTGCAGGGAAAGAATCAATTTCAGGGATTGGCGCAGTTGGACATGCATTTAGTTACATATTTTATTTTTTATTTGGAACGCTTTATTACATTCTACCTGTAATATTAATATACATTGGATTATACGTAATGGTTAAACGAGAGTGGCCGTTTTCCTGGTCTTATAAAAAAACAGGAATTTTACTAATTATTTTTGGATTTCTTATTTATTTCCAAATGGACTTGCTATCAAAAATGGAACCAGAAGGTAAGTATGAAAGTGTAGATATTTTAACCATACCTTATAAAAACTTTACTGAGAATTTGTTTGCAGCTGAGAATGTTGAGGCTTTCAAAATCTCTTTAGGTGGTGGTATGGTTGGTGCTTTTCTTTATGCAATATTATATTTATTATTTGATAACCTAGGTTCACAGTTAATTATGATCACATTATTTATTATTGGAATCATGTGTTTAACAGGAATGTCATTTGTGGAAATGTTAAGAAAATTAAAGAAAAAAGCAGAAAGAATGAAAATACCTTTTAAAAGTAAGTATAAAAAATTCAGCTTACTATTTAAAAACTACAACTATCAGAGAAAAAAATCTAAAGCCTCTTCCACTAATAATGAGATAGAAGAAGATGATCTAGAGGATAATTTAGAGGTTAATTTAGAAGTACCATATCATGAGACTTTGATAGAAAATCAAAATCTCCAAAATAATCACATATCCGAACCGTATTTTGAAAATGAAAATGAAGTTCAAGTAAAGTTGAATTCACAACCGCTTGCCATTGAAAGTAAAGGAGAATTTTCACAGGAAGTTCAGAATGGTGAGTTTGACAAAATTAACCTAGAGGATCAGATTCAAATAGAACCTGATACTAATGTTAATCCCGAAACAATGAATACTCAAATGAATTTGAATAGTCCAGAGTATTCAGATACATACCAACTTCCTTCAATTAAAATCTTAACAAGCAAAACAAACAGTGGTAAAAGTAAAAAAAGAAATCAATTCAGAACAAATGAAAAAAAATTAGAAGCAACATTAGAAAGTTTTGGGGTAAGTGCACGAGTTATTGATGTAGTTCCTGGACCTAGTGTTACTAGATATGAGTTACAACCAGATATTGGAGTAAAGGTTAGTAGAATAGTTAGTCTTACGGATGATATTGCCCTTGCTCTGGCTGCAAAGGATATACGTATGGAAGCTCCTATACCAGGAAAATCTGCAATTGGAATTGAAGTTCCTAATACGGAAGTGGCAGTAGTTACTTTAAAAGAAGTGATGGAAAGTTCAACATTTTTAGATTCACATGCTAAACTATCCATTTCATTAGGTAAAGATATTTCTGGACAACCTATTATAGCTGATCTTGCAAGGATGCCTCATTTATTAGTTGCTGGTGCAACAGGTTCGGGAAAATCTGTTTGTGTAAATGGAATTATCACAAGTATTTTATTTAAAGCCAAACCGAATGAAGTAAAATTTTTAATGATTGATCCTAAAAAAGTAGAGTTAAATGTTTATAATGGAATACCACATCTGTTAGCTCCAGTTGTGACAGATCCTAGAAGAGCTTCACTAGCCCTGAGAAAAATTGTTAATGAAATGGAAAATAGGTATGAGCTTTTTTCTACAACAGGAACGCGTAATATTGAAGGTTATAATGAATATCTTAAACAGACTGAAAGTGGAGAGCCGTTACCTTATATTGTAGTCATTGTTGATGAATTAGCAGATTTAATGATGGTTGCTGCAAACGATGTTGAAGATTCTATATGTAGGTTGGCACAAATGGCAAGGGCAGCTGGAATTCATTTAATCATTGCTACTCAGAGACCTTCTGTGAATGTTATTACTGGTGTAATAAAAGCAAATATTCCATCCAGAATTGCTTTTGGTGTATCCTCTCAAGTTGATTCTAGAACGATATTGGATTCAGTAGGCGCTGAGAAATTACTTGGTCGTGGAGATATGTTATTCCTACCTGTTGGTTTATCCAAACCAATCAGAATACAAGGTGCATTTCTTTCAGATCAAGAAGTTGAAGTTGTAGTAAATTATGTAAAAAATCAGAAAAAAGCAGAATATAACGAAGATATAGTTCCAGAAGTAAATGAACAAGAAGAAGATACTGAGCCAAAAGATGAATTATTTGATCAAGCTGTCCAAATTATAATAGAAGCAAAACAAGCTTCAGTATCCCTATTGCAGAGGAAAATGAGAATAGGTTATACAAGAGCTGCTCGATTGATTGATTCTATGGAAGCCAAAGGTTACGTAGGCCCTTATGAAGGGAGTAAACCTAGAGAAGTAATCATTACACTAGATCAATTGAATCAAAGTAAAAGTCAAAATCAGAAGACTTCATAAACGAATAGTTAATTTCAACTTTTCTCATAATAAGGAATAAAGTAATTCATTATAAAAATGAGAGAGGTTTGAAATATGCTGAAGAAACGATTGATTCTCATCACCTTATGCTTGACTATAGGTTTAATCACCGTCTATCAATCCAATTCCAAAATTGAAACTGAACAGACATTTAGTGATGCTATTGTAAAATATGGATCAGCTGGAAATGATGTGAGAGAACTGCAAGGAAGACTTAAACATTTAGGTTTTTATAATGGTAAAATTGATGGTGACTTTGGAAGTAATACATTAAAATCTGTTAAATGGTTTCAATGGGAATTTGGGTTAAAAGCAGATGGAGTTGTGGGTCCAAAAACGAAACTTAAACTATGGAAAGCTACAAAAGCTTGGAGACCGGGAGAACAAATTCAGAACAATGTTACATATACGAATCATTCTGGTTATTCCACAAATGATCTGAACTTAATGGCAAACGCGGTACATGGTGAAGCAAGAGGAGAGCCTTATGTTGGTCAAGTAGCAGTTGCAGCTGTAATATTAAATCGAATTGAGTCTGAAAAGTTTCCAAATACAATTTCCGGTGTTATTTTTCAACCATTAGCTTTCACAGCTGTTGCAGACGGACAAATTTGGCTTACTCCAAATGAAGTTTCTAAAAAAGCTGTAATGGATGCGATTAACGGTTGGGATCCAACGGGGGGTTGTATATATTATTTTAATCCAGCTACAGCTACTTCTTCTTGGATTTGGTCAAGACCACAGGTAAAAAAGATAGGTCAGCACATATTTGCTAAATAATTAAATAATGTAAAAGGTTCAAAAATAGCTTGTTCAATGATTGAAATCTGTTTGCTTGAGCAAGCTATTTTTACAATGTGGCGTTATGAAATAAAAAATATAAAGTAATAAGCATTAAGTGGTATACAATTTTATCACTTAGAATAGATTTTTCACAAGAATCATGAATTTAAGGGGGAGTTAAATTTTGAGTAATCATTTGTTTGAAAGAACATCAATAAATAATATTAGACTTCATGTTTTACCTACGAAACGATTCAAAACCTATGCTATTTCTGTTTATATAGGTTGTCCATTATCTGAATCTACAGTAACTCCAGTAGGTTTAATTCCTTTTGTATTAAGAAGAGGATCAATGAAATACCCTGAAACAAAACAGTTTAGAAAAAAATTAGATGATATGTATGGTGCTGGTTTTGGTTTTGATGTCGTTAAAAGAGGAGATCATCAGATTATTAAATTTCAAATGGATGTGATTAATGATCATTTTGTAAATGAAAAAAACTCTCTTTTGAAGCAGTCTATTCAATTCTTGGGTGGTACGATTACAAATCCGTATGTAGAAAATGATGCTTTTAGTAAGTCATATGTTGAAGCTGAAAAAAACACTGTTCAAAAACGTATTGAAGGACTTATTAATGATAAAATTAGATATGCTGCAGAAAGATGCATTCAAGAAATGTGTAAAAATGAACCTTATCGATTGTATGCTCTAGGACAAATTGATGAACTTAAAGAAATAACACCTACAATTTTGTACGAAGAGTACAAAAGATGGTTACGTGATGCTGTTATGGATATTTATGTAGTAGGAGATACATCATTAGATGAAGTTGAAAAATTTGTTAAAGATCATTTCAATATTCATGATAAACAGCAAACAGAGTATGAACAAAAGTCTAATCAGGGCAGTACTTCACAAAAGCAAATCAAATCTGTTATTGAAGAATTAGATGTGACACAAGGCAAATTAAATATGGGTTTAAGAACTCATGTAACATATGCTGATAAAGATTATCCCACTGCATTGATGTACAATGGAATTTTAGGCTCTTTTCCTCATTCAAAGTTATTTGTCAATGTTAGAGAGAAGGAAAGTTTAGCTTATTATTCTTCTTCAAGATTTGAAGGACATAAAGGCATTATTACTATACATTCAGGGATTGAAATTAATAATTATGATAAAGCGGTTGAAATTATAAAAAAACAAATTGAAGATCTCAAAAAAGGAATAATTAGTAATATAGAATTAACACATACTAAAGCGATGATTTCCAATCAACTTCAGGAAATACAGGATTCTGCCTTTGAAATGATTGGTTTCGATTTTAACAATATATTGTCTGGAAAAGAAAGAAGTAGTGATGAATTAATTCAACAAATAAATGATGTTGATATACTTTCAATTTCAACGTTTGCTGAACAAATTGATCTTGATACGATTTATTTCTTGCGAGATAAGAAAGGGGAAGAATGAAATGAAAACTATACCTTATGAAAAATTAAATGAAAAAATTTTTTTTGAGCAGCTTGATAACGGTTTGAAAGTTTTTATTTTACCAAAACCCGGATTTAAAAAAACATTCGCTACTTTTTCAACAAAATATGGTTCAGTAGATAATCATTTTCAGGTTGAAGGAAAGCAAAAAGTTAAGGTGCCTGATGGAATTGCTCATTTTTTAGAGCACAAAATGTTTGAGGAACCAACTGGTGATGTTTTTTCTCAATTTTCGTCTCAAGGTGCATCAGCAAATGCATTTACAAGTTTTGATCGTACAGTTTATTTATTTTCTGCAACAGAGCAAATTGAGAAAAATATTGAAACTTTAATAAATTTCGTGCAAAATCCTTACTTTACAGATGAAAGTGTTGAAAAGGAAAAGGGAATTATAGGGCAAGAAATTAATATGTACAAGGATAATCCCGACTGGCGTTGTTATTTTGGTTTAATCGATGCGATGTATCATACTCACCCTGTGCATATTGATATCGCTGGTACAATTGATTCAATATCAAAAATTACAAAGGAACAGTTGCTTGAATGTTATTATACTTTTTACCATCCAAGTAATATGAATTTATTTATTGTTGGAGGCGTTGAACCAGAACAAATTATGAGACTTGTCAAAGAAAATCAATCCCACAAAAATTATGAAAAACAAGGGAATATTAAACGTTATTTTGAAAATGAATCATCTTCAGTAAAAGAAGTAAAGAAAATTACGGTTTTACCCGTTTCCTTACCAAAGTGTTTGTTTGGTTTTAAGGAATCAGAATTAGAAAATGAATCAAGTGGATTGTTACAAAGAGAATGTGAAATGAAAGTATTACTGGATGTATTATTCGGTTCTAGTTCTGACATTTATCAAAAGCTATACGATGAAAAGTTAATAACTGATCAATTTTCTCATGAATATAATGGACAATATGATTTTGCTTTTTCCATTATGGGCGGTGAAACAAGAGAACCAGAAATGTTACTATCCAGAGTAAAGGAAGAAATTGATAAAGTTATGAAACAAGGTATCGAACCAGCTGCTTTTGAAAGAAGCCGTAAGAAAAAGATAGGTAACTTTTTAAGAATGTTAAATTCTCCTGAATCCATTGCAAGTGAATTTACAAGATACCAATTTAAGGATATTGATTTATTTGATATTTTAACTACTTATGAAAATTTAAAAATTGAACAGGTCAATAACAGATTAAATACACATTTTGATTGGACTAAAATGTCAGCATCCATTGTTCAAAGTGAGGAGAACGGATGAAACCATTTTCAGAGATGACAGTGCTTATTACTGGGGGAAGTAGAGGGATTGGAGCTGCAATAGCTAAACGATTCTCAGAGGTAGGTATCAATATTGTAATTCATTATTTGAATTCTCATGAGTCAGCAAACGAAATTGCTCGAACTTGTATTTCAAATGGCTCAAAAGCTATTACAATTTCTGCTGATTTAAGATCTAAACAACAGATTGAACGTATGAAAGAGAAATTGGCATATCATGATATGCAGCCAGATATTATAGTGAATAATGCAGGCGTTTCACATTATGGTTTATTAACAGATGTGGATGAAAATGACTGGGATGACGTCATTAATGTCAATTTAAAAGGAATGTTTTTATGCACTAAAACTTTTTTACCCTACATGATTAGTCAAAAACATGGGAGAATTATTAATATATCCTCTATATGGGGGATTAGTGGTGCCTCCTGCGAAGTACTGTATTCAACCACAAAAGGTGGAATGAATGCATTTACGAAGTCACTTGCTAAAGAACTAGCTCCATCCAATATCACTGTGAACGCGGTTGCTCCAGGTGCCGTCGATACAAATATGCTTGATAAATTAAATGATGAGGATAAAAGTAATTTACAGAGTGAAATACCTGCCGGAAGATTTGCCCATCCAGATGAAATTGCTTCTTTGGTTTATTTTTTAGCTTTACCAGAATCCAGTTACATTACTGGACAAATCATTAGTCCAAATGGTGGGTGGCTAACCTAAACCTCTAACCGCATATTTCTCCTTGTCTTTGCAAATATTATAACTGTTGATTTAAATTCAACAAGGAGGAGGGATGAATATATGTCAACCGTATTAGAAACGTTTGATAAATGGAAACATTTTCTTTCAGATAGGGTCGAACAGGCTAAAAAAGCAGGAATGAGTGAAGACACTATTTCTAAACTGGCTTATCAAATTGGTGAATTTCTTGATGAAAAAGTGGATCCCAAAAATTCAGAAGAAAGATTATTGAAGGAATTATGGGATGTAGGTGATCATGAAGAAAGAAAAACAATAGCAAAGTTGATGGTAAAATTAGTAAAATAAAACATAAATTTTTGTCCCCCAATTATGGGGGATTTTTTATAATTTTGTTCATACAAATCAATTTTAACAATGGTAAAGCATTCTTTTTTTTGATAAACTAATGTAAGGAGATAAATCACCAAATGAATCAAAGTTACATCATTTGTTCATAGTTTTTATCGACAGGAAGGTGCTTTATTTTGGAATATAAAAAATGGTACATGGAATATAAAATACATAAAAACAGGCCTGGCTTATTAGGTGATATCGCATCTATTATGGGTATGTTGAATTTTAACATTTTAACCATAAATGGAGTAGAGGATAGTAATCGTGGAATGTTATTGGAAACTAATGATGACAATAAAATCATTGCTTTAAGAAATTTGATGGAAAATGTAGGGAACATAACATTAACTGCATTACGTCCACCTAAACTGGTTGATATTCTTGCTGTTAGACATGGTCGCTTCATTGAACGAGATGATTCTGATGACCTTAAGACATTTCGTTTTACTCGTGATGAATTAGGATTATTGGTTGATTTTTTAGGTGAGATATTTAAAAGAGATGGCAATCAAATCATTGGATTAAGAGGGATGCCAAGAATTGGAAAAACCGAATCCATTATAGCGGGTAGTGTTTGTTCAAAAAAAAGGTGGATTTTTTTATCTTCCACATTATTAAGGCAGACAGTTCGTAGTCAATTATTAGAAGATGAATTGAATCCTGATAACATTTTTATTATAGATGGCATTGTTAGTACAATACGATCTAATGAAATGCACTATCATTTATTGCAGGAAGTGATGAGAATGCCTTCAACAAAAGTAATTGAACATCCGGATATTTTTGTTAGAGAATCTCAGTTTGATTATGATGATTTTAATTTTATTATTGAATTAAGAAATCATCCTGATGAAGAGATTGTAATTGAACACTTTACGAATCCTTTAAGTGACTTTTAACATTATGAATCTATAGGGGAGTGAAACATGTCTGAACTCGGTGATCTACTTAAAAAAGCTAGACTTGATAAAGATATATCTTTAGATGAGCTTCAAGAATTAACTAAAATACAAAAAAGATATTTAATTGCAATTGAGACAGGTGACTTCAATGCACTCCCTGGTCATTTTTATGTAAAAGCGTTTATTAAAAGCTATGCAGATTCAGTTGGAGTAGATCGAGATCAGGTCATGAAATTGTATCAGAATGATGTACCTACTGTTACTGCACCAGAAACTAAAGTAAGGAATATACGCAGGAAAAAAAGGAGTTTTATAAGTACTGAAAAAATAACGAAATGGGCTGCAGCTTTTCTAGTCATTTGTTTTATCGCCTTAATTTTTGCTTTAATTTATTATTTTTTAGTAAGCGGGGAAAAAGATCAAAATTTACTTGATGAACCACGCTTAACCGATAAAAATCAATCAGAAGTGTTAACTGAATCTGAAAAAGAGACAATGGATGATTCCACTACTGAAGTAGAAGTTGAACCTGAACCTGCTCCAGTACCTGAGCTTCCCCCCGATCCTGAAGTGACTTTAGTAACATCTGAAGGAAGTACAAATACCTATGTCGTTTCAAATGTGGATAAACTTCAAGTGGAAGTTGAAATATTGAATAGAGTTTGGATGCAAATAAAAAAAAACAATAATGAGGGAGAAGAAATACATCAACAATTGTTTGAAACAAATAAAATAGGTGAGATATATTCTCTAGAACATGAAGGATCATTATATATTCGTTTAGGCAATGCTAACAATGCTGCGATTACTGTGAATGGAGAAGTAGTTGAGCAGGATATTGCGAACGTATGGAATTTTCAAATTAATCTCAAAAAGTCTGATTCAAGTCAAGAAGAGGATACAGAAATTTCAGAGGGCACTCCTCCTAGTGATGAAAGCGCTGACGATTAGAGTATAAATCAATATACTAATTAGGTAAACTTGATATGGTTTGCCTTTTTTTGTATTTAACTGTTATAATTTGATGTGAAATAATGGAAAGGGGGAAGTGTTATGGCTTCCGAATATTCATTTGATATTGTGTCTAAGGTGGACTTTCAAGAATTAAGCAATGCTATTCATCAAGCAGAGAGAGAAATTCAAACCCGATTTGATTTTAAAGGGAGTAAAAGTGAAATTTCATTAGATGGTGAAGAAGTTACCATTATTTCTGATGATGACTATAAATTGCAAAGCGTGTTAGATATTTTAAAAACAAAGATGGTCAAAAGAAACGTCTCCATTAAAAATTTAGAATTTGATAAAATAGAACCTGCAGCTTCAAGTACTGTGAGACAAAAGATTAAGGTTAAACAAGGGATAGATCAAGAAAATAATAAAAAAATTAGAAAAATGATTCAGGATGAAAAATTAAAAGTAAAAACGCAAGTACAAGGTGAGCAAATTCGTGTGACAGGAAAGAATAAAGATGATTTACAAAAAGTGATCAAATTGTTGAATGAAGCTGATTTAGCACTAGAATTACAATTTATAAACATGAGATAAACAGGGGGTTAATTTGTTTTGACAGCCTAATATGCATGTATTATACTTGTTAAGAATAAATTGCACTTATATTTGGAGGCGCTACTGAATGAGCGAAAAAGTCAACCTAGTGACTCTTGGCTGTGAAAAGAATTTAGTGGATTCAGAAATCATGTCTGGTTTAATTCACGAGCGTGGGTATTCCATTACAGATGACAAAAGTGACGCCACTGTCATTATTGTGAATACATGCGGTTTTATAGATGCGGCTAAAGAAGAATCAGTCAATACTATACTAGATCTTGCTGATCTAAAAAATACCGCAAATCTTAAAGCATTAATTGTGTCTGGTTGTTTAACACAAAGATATAAAGAGCAATTGATGGTGGAAATGCCAGAAATTGATGGCATAGTAGGTACAGGTGATTTTGATAATATTAATCAAATCATTGACGAAGCATTAAAGGGTAAAAAACCTGCACTTGTAGGTAATCCTATCTTTAATTATGAATCAGCATTGCCACGCAAAGTAACAACGCCTAGATACACAGCATATGTGAAAATTGCAGAAGGCTGTGATAATGCTTGCACTTTTTGTAGTATACCGATTATGCGAGGAAAATTTAGAAGTCGGAGCATTGAATCTATTCTTACTGAAGTAAAGCAATTGGCACAACAAGGAGTTAAAGAAATAAGTTTAATTGCCCAGGATTCAACAAATTATGGTACTGATTTATATGATCAATTTAAGCTGCCTGAATTATTAAATAAAGTAAGTGAGGTACAAGGAATCCAGTGGGTTCGACTACACTATGCCTATCCTGGTTTCTTTACAGATGAATTGATTGAAGCCATTGCTAATAATCCTAAAATTTGTAAGTATATAGATATGCCTTTACAACACAGTGAAGATCAAATTCTAAAAAGAATGAGAAGACCAGGGAGACAGACGGATACCAGAGCTTTAATTAATAAAATCCGAAAAAGAATTCCAGAAATTTCACTGAGAACTTCCATTATTGTTGGTTTTCCTGGAGAGACGGAAGAGGATTTTGAAAAATTATGTGATTTTGTTAAAGAAATTAAATTTGATCGATTAGGGGTATTTACATACTCTCAAGAGGAGGATACTCCTGCGTCAAGACTGCCCGATCAAGTTCCGGATGATGTGAAGGAACGAAGATCTAACATTTTAATGGAAATTCAAAGGGTAGTTGCAAAGGAACAAAATAATAAACATATTGGTAAGGTATTAGATGTATTAATTGAACGTTATGATGGACGAAATGATGTGTTTATTGGCCGTTCACAATATGACGCTCCAGAAATAGATGGAGAAGTGTTTGTTTCAAACATAAAAGCAAACATAGGTGAATTGCATCCAGTTCGGATCACTCACTCTATTGAATATGATCTAACAGGGGAGGGGAATCTATGAACTTAGCCAATCGCATAACTTTGGCCAGGATTTTTTTGGTTCCAATCATTATGTTTTTTTTATTGGTTAATTTAGATTTTCCACCTTTAGAATTTGCTCAATTTGAAATTACTTATAGCCAAATTATTGCTACGTTAATTTTTATCATTGCAGCAAGCACAGATGGTTTAGATGGATATATTGCTCGGAAAAGAAAGATTGTTACAAACTTAGGTAAACTGCTTGATCCTCTAGCTGACAAGTTATTAGTTGCAGCTGTGTTAATTTCACTAGTTGATATGGGGAAATTGGAAGCTTGGATTGCCATTGTAATCATTAGTCGAGAATTTGCTGTTACAGGGCTAAGGCAAGTTGCATTACTAGATGGAAAAGTTGTTGCTGCAAGCAAATGGGGTAAATGGAAAACAGCTTCTCAGATTACAGCTATTATTGCACTATTGCTTAATAATTTTCCTTTTACATTTATCGGATTTCCATTTGATCTTGTTGCAAGTTGGATCGCTGTCATTATTACAGTATATTCTGGAATTGATTATTTTCTGAAAAATAAATCAGTTATTCATTTTTCAACAAATAAACAATAGGTTAGTTTTACTGCCTGTTGTTTTTTATTATGATGATAGTACGTTGTTCGGGTTTAGAGGAGGGGATATTATTGAAAGCTGAGATTATTGCAGTAGGTACAGAAATCTTATTAGGACAGATTGTGAATACCAATGCTAAGTATATATCTGAAAAACTGGCTCAATTAGGTATCAATGTTTATTTTCAAATCGCAGTCGGTGATAATAAAGAAAGAATAGCAGAAGCATTAAAAATAGCTAATAATCGTGCTGATCTTATAATTTGTTGTGGAGGTTTGGGACCTACTCAAGATGATTTAACCAAAGATATTTTTGCAGAATTTGTAGGGAAATCAATTGAAGTTCATGAGCCCTCTTTGAAAAAAATGAGTGATCTGTTTAATAAACGTGGAATTAAAATGACCGAAAATAATATTAAACAAGCCTATATAGTTTCTGATTGTGAACCTTTGCAGAATGATACAGGGCTTGCTGTTGGAGTTGCTTTAACTGAAAATAATCATCATTACATATTATTACCCGGGCCCCCTAAAGAGCTCAAACCTATGTTTGATCGATATGCTGTTCCATGGCTGCAATCTATCATTGGAGATGAGCAGCCGTTACATTCAAAGTTTTTAAAGTTTGCAGGAATTGGTGAATCCATACTTGAGGACCGTTTAAAGGATTTGATGGAGCAACAAAAAGATCCTTCTATAGCTCCCTATGCTAAAGAAGGAGAAGTAATGATTCGACTTACGACAAAAGCTGAAACTCAAAAGAAAGCCTTTGAAAAAATGAAATCTATAGAGAATGAAATTATCAATAGAGTTGGTAAATATCTTTATGCATCAGAAAATATCACCTTTGAAGAAGCATTAATAAATATGATGGGATCTAGGAATCTTACGTTATCTGTTGCAGAAAGCTGTACAGGTGGAAAGATTAGCGAATTGATTACAAGCGTTGCTGGAAGCTCTTCAGTTTATCAAGGTGGTATTGTTTGTTATAGTAATCAATTTAAACACGAGTATCTTCATATTCCTTTAGCGGTCTTAGAAGGAAAAGGTGCACCGGGAGCAGTCAGTTCACAAACAGCAGAATTGTTAGCAGAAAATTTGAATGATCAAACAAAAACAGATTTCTCAATCTCAGTGACAGGGGTTGCTGGACCTTCAGAGTCTGAAGGGAAACCCGTCGGATTAGTATTTATAGGCATAAAACAAAAGGATCGTCCAGTAAAGGTGAAATCTGTGCAAATGCCAGGAAGTCGTGAAATGGTTCAACTTAGAGCAGCAAAATATGCTTTATATCAATTATGGAAAGAAATAAGGGAAATATAATCACTCGATATTTCCCAGGCAAGCGCAAAAAATACTGTTTTAGTCTTTGTTTCGACAGTAAAAAACACATTTCTCCTACATGAATAATCTTGTGTCTTTTCAGCGTTTCATATATAATAACGATATCGGAAGCACCGTAACGAAGATTTTTCTTTGTTGCGGTTTTTTAAAACAAATAAATCGAATATATGTTCGAAAAAATGCTTGGCAAGAACACTAAAACAAGGTATCATTATGATTATAAAGATAAAAAAAGGAAGTGAGTTCTTTGACAGATCGTCGCGCTGCTTTAGACATGGCTTTACGTCAAATAGAAAAACAATTTGGAAAAGGTTCTGTAATGAAATTAGGAGAATCTACTAGTACACAGGTAGAAACTGTTTCAAGTGGAGCTCTTGCCTTAGACATTGCTCTTGGAATAGGTGGTTTCCCACGTGGGAGAATTATAGAGGTTTTTGGCCCTGAATCTTCCGGTAAAACGACAGTTGCTCTTCATGCTATAGCTGAAGCACAAAAATCTGGTGGACAAGCAGCATTTATAGATGCTGAGCATGCACTTGATCCTGTTTATGCTAAGAAACTAGGAGTTAACATCGATGAATTACTTTTATCACAACCTGATACAGGTGAACAAGCACTGGAAATTGCAGAAGCATTGGTACGTAGTGGTGCCATTGATATTATCGTTGTTGATTCTGTTGCTGCGTTAGTTCCTAAAGCAGAAATTGAAGGTGAGATGGGTGATTCTCATGTAGGTCTTCAAGCTCGTTTAATGTCTCAGGCGTTGAGAAAACTATCAGGTGCTATTAGCAAATCTAAAACGATAGCTATTTTCATTAACCAGTTGCGTGAAAAAGTAGGTGTGATGTTCGGAAATCCAGAAACAACTCCTGGAGGTAGGGCACTGAAGTTTTACTCTTCTGTTAGACTTGATGTAAGACGCATTGAAACCCTTAAACAGGGAAATGATATGGTAGGGAATAGGACACGTGTCAAAGTAGTGAAAAACAAAGTGGCGCCCCCATTTAAGCAGGCTGAGATTGATATTATGTATGGGGAAGGAATTTCACGTGAAGGCAGTATCATAGATATTGGTACAGAACTAGATATTATTAATAAAAGTGGAGCATGGTATTCTTATGAGGGTGAGAGATTAGGTCAAGGAAGGGAAAATGCAAAACAATTTTTAAAGGAAAGTGTTGAGCTGGCTGAAGAAATCGAAACAAAAATCAGACTGGATAAAGATCTTATCCCGAATGAAAATGAAGATGAAAAAGCAGAAAACAATGCTCCATTAGCTACAAATGAGTAAAAAAGTGCCCATACTGATGTCCATATCTTAATCGGCCTCATTAAATATATAAATTTTTAAAGTGTTTAAGAAGCACCTTCATTGAAGGTGCTTTATCTACATATAACATTAGGAGAGAAGTTTTATGAGCACTAGGTCTGAAGAGAAATTGATTACTTTAGTTGAAAAGCAAAAAAATAATCTTAATAGATACAATATTTATGTGAACGATCGATATGTACTTTCTGTTCATGAAGACATACTTGTCAAACATCGTTTACTTAAAGGTGAAGAAATAAATGAAACAAAGATAAAGCGTGTTGTAGAAGATGAAGAGCTGCAAATCATACAACGTCAAGCCATTCGTATGATTTCACGTAGAGTTAAATCAAGATATGAGCTTAAACAAAAATTAAGTGATAAAGGTTATGAAGAAAATCTAATTGATCTTACATTAGATCAATTAGAAAAGACAAAATATATTGATGATTATAGTTATGCACTGAATTTAGCAAATCATCGCATTAAATATCAAAAAAAAGGGTTGAAATGGATTGAACAAGAGTTGTCCCAAAAAGGGATCAGTAAAGTGACAATGAATCAAGTGATACAGGAATTAGATAAAGAATTGGAATTTAAAGCGGCATATCAACTAGCCAAAAAAAGATGGGATTTACAAAGTGGACAGCCCACCAAAAAAAAATCTAAGATTAGCTCTTTTTTAATGAGAAGAGGATTTGATTATTCTTTAATTCGCAATATTATAGATAAAATTGAGAAAGAAGAATTCAATGAGTGATAGATTTATCTTCTAAATCATTTCATTACTTGACAACCTTATTTTATTAAAGATAAAATATTCATGTATATTCACCTATTTTTTTTCGCCAATTATTATCAACTTTCTGCCAAGTATGAAAAAAAGAATGATTAAATGAAAATGTAAAACGGATTAAAAAACCATATTATCCCAGGCTAACCCTTGGAGTTTTATCAACGAGGAGGTGAATGAATCATGGATTCCATCTGGATTATCGTTCTCGTTGTTGGTGTTGGTTTAATATGCTGCGGGATTGGTTATTTTATCCGCAAATCTCTTGCAGAAGCTAAGATCACTAGTGCTGAACATGCAGCTGAGCAGATCATGTTAAATGCTAAAAAAGATGCTGAGGCACTTAAAAAGGAAAATATATTAGAAGCTAAAGACGAAGCACACAAAATCCGAATCGAAGCTGAAAAAGACATTCGTGACCGTCGAAATGAAGTCCAACGACTAGAAAGACGATTGTTGCAAAAAGAGGAATCGCTGGATAAAAAAATAGAATCTTTTGAGCGTAAAGAAGAAAAAATTGCCAACAAGGAGAAGCAAATTGATGATAAACAGTCACAAATTCAACTAATCCATGACAAGCAAGTTGCTGAATTAGAGCGAATTTCAAATCTTACGTTGAGTGAGGCCAAAGATATAATACTAAATCGTGTTGAACAAGAAACTAGACATGAAACAGCACAGATGATTAAAGAAATTGAGCAAAGGGCGAAAGAAGAAGCGGATAAAAAAGCGAAAGATATCATTTCACTTTCTATCCAAAGATGTGCTGCTGACCATGTTGCTGAAACGACAGTTTCAGTTGTTTCACTTCCAAACGAAGAAATGAAAGGTAGAATCATTGGACGAGAGGGCCGTAATATAAGAGCTTTAGAAACATTAACTGGAATTGATTTAATTATCGATGATACTCCTGAAGCAGTTATATTGTCCGGATTTGACCCAATCAGAAGAGAGATTGCCAGAACTTCACTAGAAAAATTAGTGGCTGATGGAAGAATTCATCCGGCACGTATAGAAGAAATGGTCGAAAAGTCACGTAAAGAAGTGGATGAACGTATTCGTGAATACGGTGAACAAGCTACATTTGAAGCTGGTGTTCACGGTTTACATCCTGATCTAATTAAGATTTTAGGACGTTTAAAATTCCGTTCTAGTTATGGACAAAATGTATTAAGACATTCATTAGAGGTAGCTTATTTAGCAGGTCTAATGGCTGGAGAATTAGGCGAAGATATCACTTTGGCAAAACGTGCTGGACTATTACATGATATTGGAAAAGCGTTAGACCATGAAGTTGAAGGGTCTCATGTTGAAATTGGTGTAGAACTTGCGAAAAAATATAAAGAACATCCTGTAGTTATTAACAGTATCGCTTCACACCATGGCGATTGTGAAGCAACTTCAGTAATTTCTATGCTAGTTGGTGCTGCAGATGCGCTTTCAGCAGCAAGACCTGGAGCAAGAAGAGAAACTTTAGAAACCTATATCAAACGTTTAGAGAAGTTAGAAGAGATTTCTGAATCATTTGAAGGTGTTGAGAAGTCCTATGCAATACAAGCAGGTAGAGAAATAAGAGTCATGGTTCATCCTGAACAAGTTGATGATACTGAAGCTTATCGACTTGCACGTACGATAACGTCTCAAATTGAAAATGAATTAGAATATCCTGGTCACATTAAAGTGACAGTTATTCGTGAAACTAGAGCAGTTGAATACGCAAAATAAGATCTATAAAAGTGGCTTACATAAGCCACTTTTATATTATCCAGAAGAAGTAGTATAAATGTTATATCGTGATATGAAGATGAATAGACTTACATATTCAAAAGACTGCCATTGGGTGGTTTTTGTTTTGTTAATCATATACATAAAAGGAGGAAAATAAAATTAAAGTATTATTTATTGGTGATATTGTTGGTTCTGTTGGACGAAAAGCATTGGAAGATGTTTTACCCTATGTAAAACAAAAGTATCAACCTGACATTATTATTGCGAATGGTGAAAATGCTGCTGGCGGTAGAGGTATTACTCGTAAAATAGCTAACCATTTTTATGATTTGGGTGTACATGGTATTACAATGGGAAATCACACTTGGGATAACAAAGAGATTTTTGATTTTATTGATGATGAGGAAAGGATTGTTCGTCCTGCAAACTTTCCTTCTGGAACTCCTGGAAGAGGGTTTACAGTCATAAAAAATAAATCAAAACAACTAGTTATTGTTAATTTACAAGGTAGGACATTCCTACCTCCATTGGACTGTCCATTTGAAAAAGCAGATGAAATTTTAAATCAATTACATAAAAATTATAAAAATATACTAGTTGATTTTCATGCTGAAGCAACTTCTGAAAAAATAGCGATGGGATGGTATCTGGACGGGAAAGTATCTGTCGTTCTAGGAACACATACTCATGTACAAACGAACGATAATCAAATATTGCCACAAGGAACTGCCTATGTAACAGATATTGGGATGGTAGGATCTAAAGAAGGTGTATTAGGTATGGAACGTTTATCTGTCTTAAGAAAATTTAAAACTCAATTGCCAGTTAGATTTATACCAGATGAAGGAAAATGGCAGTTTCATGGGTCTATCATAGAAATTGATGAATCAACTGGTCTTGCAAAAAAAATAGACCTCATCAGATTAGCCGAAGATCAAGTGATATTCGAATGAGAATTTAGAGGATATTAAATCTCTTTTCGCGAAAAGAAGGAATTTTTTTAAATTTCACGAATATTATAACTAATGCAAAGTATTAGCCAAGGCAATCATTCCCAAGGAGGTACTGTCCATGGAAGTATTAAAAGTTTCTGCTAAATCCAATCCAAACTCCGTAGCAGGCGCACTGGCTGGTGTATTACGTGAGCGTGGAAGTGCTGAGCTTCAAGCTATTGGTGCAGGCGCACTAAATCAAGCGATAAAAGCTGTAGCCATTGCAAGAGGGTTTGTGGCACCTAGTGGGGTTGACTTGATTTGTATTCCTGCCTTTACAGATATATTAATTGATGGGGAAGATCGGACAGCAATTAAATTAATTGTGGAGCCTAGATAATCCTTAACATTATGGAGTACCTGTTTACATAGTAGACAGGTTTTTTTATGCTCAAAAATATAATTATTGTATTGGTATATAACTAAGTGTTGTTATGTGGAGGAGTGAACATATAATGAAGGTTATTGATGCACATTGTGATGTATTGATGAAAATGTATGAAAATGAAAACATTCAATTTGATGATCATCTTTATTTAGATGTGACAATTTCAAGATTACTTAAGAGCAATACTTTAATGCAATGTTTTGCTATTTATATTTCTGAAAGTATTCAAAATCCAAGTATAGATCATATTTTAAAATATATTTATATATTTCACGAAAAGGTTTTGAAATATGATCATATTATACATATCAAAAATAAGTCTGACTTACAATCTGCTTTATCTAAAAATAAGATTGGCGCTATGATTACATTAGAGGGTGTAGATGCTTTGTCTGGTAATCTATCTTATTTGAGAATTTTATATGAGTTAGGGGTACGGTGTATTGGAATTACATGGAATTATGGAAATTGGGCGGCGGATGGTGTATTAGAGCCTAGAAATGCTGGCTTTACACTAAAGGGGAAGCAACTTATTGAACAATGTAATGATTTAGGTATTATTCTAGATGTTTCTCATTTAAGTGAAAACTCATTTTGGGATTTTATAGGAATAAATCAAAAACCTTTTATAGCCTCTCATTCAAATGTTTATGATATTTGTAATCATGTTCGTAATTTAAAAAAAGATCAAATCTTAGAAATCATAAAAAATAAAGGTAGAATTGGGTTATCTTTTGTCCCTTATTTTGTCAATACTAGTGAGGATGTTTATATAAGTGATTTGTTAAAGCACATTGAATATATTTGTGAGATAGGTGGGCAACATCATGTAGGGTTTGGTTCTGATTTTGATGGGATTGACTTCTGGATGAATGATTTGAGTCATACAGGAAACTATATTACACTGAAGGAAGCTTTATTAAAACATTATTCTGAAGATATTGTTGATGGTTTTTTATATAAAAATTGGTTCCATTTTTTTGAAAATAATTTACCATAATTTAAAATTAATTACTATTTATAGTAAAAATAGATTCTTTTTTCGATTGATCTATTATTAGTATGGATATGATCTAAAATAACTATGTGTAATCTTTGTCAAAATCTATTGCTTTTTGTAACTCGAAATCATAACATATTTATTGAAACTAATTTTAAAACATTTGTGAAGTTTTTTTGAAAATTATATAAAAATTTTTATCGGATGAATTTGTTAAAGGAGTTGCATTAAGTGATTAGTCAATTGTCATGGAAGATTGGTGGACAACAAGGGGAAGGTCTAGAAAGTACAGACCGCATTTTTTCTACAGCATTAAATCGTCTTGGTTATTACTTATATGGGTATCGTCATTTTTCCTCCCGTATTAAAGGTGGACATACTAACAATAAAATAAGAATTAGTAAAAAACCTATTCGTTCTATTTCTGATGATTTAGATATTTTAGTTGCATTTGATCAGGAAACAATAGATTTAAATGCCCATGAACTTTGTGATGGTGGAGTTATTGTTGCAGACGCAAAATTCTCACCAAAAGTTCCTGAAGGCATCAAAGCTAGATTGTTTGCAGTACCATTTACAGGTATTGCTGAAGAACTTGGTACATCCTTAATGAAAAACATGGTGGCAACTGGTGCATCTGCAGCATTGCTTGATTTGCCTATTGATATAATTAAAGAAGTAATTAAAGAAGAATTTGGTCGTAAGGGAACAGCTATTGTAGATAAAAATATTGAAGCTGTATCCAGAGGGGCCGAGTTTATTAAGGACGAAACTGGTGGTCCATTGCCTGAATTGCAAATTGAACCAGCAGATGGACAGAGACGTTTATTTATGATTGGTAATGATGCTATTGGGTTAGGAGCTTTGGTAGCGGGTTGTAGATTTATGCCAGCTTATCCAATAACACCTGCCTCAGAAGTTATGGAATATTTAATTAAAAGATTACCTAAATATAATGGTACTGTCATTCAAACTGAAGATGAAATCGCTGCAATTACGATGGCAATTGGTGCAAACTATGGTGGTGTACGTTCCTTAACAGCATCTGCAGGACCAGGACTTTCATTAATGATGGAAGGGATCGGTTTGGCAGGTATGACAGAAACACCAGTTGTTATTGTTGATACTCAACGTGGTGGACCAAGTACAGGATTACCTACAAAACAAGAACAAAGTGATTTAAATGCAGTTATATATGGTACGCATGGTGAGATACCTAAAATAGTACTTGCTCCTAGCACGATTGAAGAATGTTTCTATGATACAGTAGAGGCTTTTAATTTAGCTGAAATTTATCAATGTCCTGTAATTGTTGTAACGGACCTACAGCTATCACTTGGTAAACAAACTGCAGAGAATTTAGATTTTGAAAACATAGAAATTAACCGAGGAAAAATTGTAAGTGAAATTGATCCTCGTGAAGACGGAAAATTATTTAAGCGTTATGAAATTACTGAAGATGGAATTTCGCCACGTGCAATTCCAGGAACCAAAAATGGAATTTATCATGTGACAGGTGTCGAACATGATGAAGAAGGGCGTCCTTCAGAAGCGGCTGATAATCGTCAAAAAATGATGGATAAACGTTTGAGAAAAATGGAAAACATTCAAGTGACTAATCCGATATTAGTGGACGCTCCACATGAAACTCCTGATTTATTAATTGTTGGTATGGGATCAACTGGTGGTACCATTGACGAAGCAAGATCCAGATTGGATAAGGACGGGATATCATCAAATCATGTCACTGTCCGTTTAATGCATCCATTCCCAACAGAAGAAATAAAACCATATATTGAAAAAGCTAAAAAAGTTGTTGTAGTTGAAAATAATGCGACGGGTCAACTAGCTTCTTTAATTAAACTAAATGTTGGATATGCTGAAAAAATTGCGAACCATCTTAAGTATGATGGGAATCCGTTTTTACCTTCTGATATTCATGAAACTTGTAAGGAGTTGAAATAGATGGCTACATTTAAGGAATTTAGAAATAAAATCAAACCTAATTGGTGTCCTGGGTGTGGAGATTTTTCCGTCCAAGCTGCAATTCAAAGAGCGGCAGCTAACACAGGGTTAGAACCTGATGATTTAGCAGTTGTATCAGGTATAGGATGTTCTGGAAGAATATCTGGTTATATCAATGCAAATGGACTTCATGGAATTCATGGACGTTCTCTTCCAATTGCTCAAGGGTTAAAAATGGCTAATCGCGAACTAACTGTCATTGCTGCTGGTGGAGATGGCGATGGTCTTGCAATTGGTACTGGACATACTGTTCATGCTATTCGTAGAAATATGAACATCACTTATATTATTATGGATAATCAAATTTATGGTCTTACGAAAGGTCAAACTTCACCTCGTAGTGCTTTTGGTTTTAAAACTAAGAGTACTCCAGAAGGATCTAAGGAAGCTGCTTTACCGCCTTTAGAGTTAGCACTTTCATCAGGTGCCACTTTCGTAGCTCAATCCTTTTCAAGTAATTTAAAAGAAATGACAAACATTATTGAAGAAGGAATTAAACATGATGGTTTTTCCTTTATTAATGTATTTAGTCCTTGTGTAACATTTAATAAAATAAACACTTATGATTGGTTTAAAGAAAATATCGTAAGTGTTGAAGATATTGAAAATTACGATTCTTCCGATCGAATCATGGCTATGTCTAAGTTGATGGAAAATAATGGTATGCTTACTGGTGTTATCTATCAAGATAAAACCAGAACAAGTTATGAAAATCATGTACCAGGTTTTAAAGAAGAAGCTTTAAACAAACAAGAATTAAAATTATCAGAAGAGGAATTTAACGAATTAGTAGCTGAATTTAGATAATTGTATGAACTTTTGTGAAGCATATGGTGTACACCATATGCTTTTTTGTATAATTAAAAATTGACAGTATTTTTTCAATATGGATTAATTGTTATTGAATTGATATCAAAGCAAATTTTTTTTTTGGATATAATATTAAAATAATTTATTTTTGAAATAGGAAGGAAGTAACCACTATGAAACAAGTTCCAGTTGGAGTATCCGCACGTCATATCCATTTATCTCAGGAACATATCGCAATTTTATTTGGGAAAGAATATGAACTAACTATAATGAAAGATTTATCACAACCTGGTCAATTTGCAGCAAATGAAACAGTCAGTATAGAAGGTCCTAAAAATTCCTTTGAGAAAGTACGTATATTAGGTCCAGCCAGAAAAGAAAGTCAATTAGAAATATCAAAAACAGATTCTTTTTATTTAGGTGTGCAATCACCAGTGCGTGAGTCTGGTGATATTGAGGGTTCGCCTGGCATAAAAATTGTTGGACCTGCAGGAGAGGTGCAACTTGATAAAGGAGTCATTATTGCCGCACGTCATATACATTTTCATACAAGTGATGCACAAAAATGGGGAATTAAAAACAAGCAATTTTTGAAAGTGAGAGTAAATGGAGAACGTCCATTAATATTTGAAGATGTTATTGCTAGAATTTCTGATAATTATGCACTAGATATGCACATTGATACGGATGAAGCAAATGCAGCTGGTATAAATACATGTGATACTGCTGAAATTATTGACTATTAAGATGAATTTTGAGCCTGTCCATTCTTGAACGTAACAACTACCTTTCTTCTTATTGTTTTTAAGTCTCACCACTCGGCGAGTATTCTTTAAAAAAATTACTGTAGGTGTTATAATAAAAAGGATGTTTATTTTTTTTGAAAGGGTGTTGTGACATGTCTGTTAAATCCGATAAGGATTTTTCTATATATTTTAACCCTCCTTCTTTAAGTGATGCTAAAAAAAGAGGAAAAGAAGATGTAAAGGTTCATTATAATTTTTCTATACCTGAAGAAATGACAGGCTTTGGTATAGGAAAAAAATATTTAATTCGAACTTATGGCTGTCAAATGAATGAACATGATTCAGAAACGATGAAGGGCATGTTAGAGCAAATAGGTTATGAAGCAACAGAAGAAGCTTCTGAAGCAGATGTCATTCTACTAAATACATGCGCTATTCGTGAAAATGCCGAGGAAAAGGTTTTTGGACAGTTAGGTAATTTGAAACATCTTAAGAAGGAAAATCCATCTCTTATTTTAGGGGTCTGTGGATGTATGTCACAGGAAGAAAACGTAATCAACAGAATTTTACAAAAACATAATTTTGTAGATTTAATATTTGGAACACACAATATTCATCGGTTACCACATTTAATAAAAGATTGTTATTTCAATAAAGAGATGGTTGTTGAAGTATGGTCTAAAGAAGGAGATATCATTGAAAACCTTCCTAAAAAGAGGGAAGGTATGAGAGCTTGGGTTAATATTATGTACGGCTGTGATAAGTTTTGTACGTATTGTATCGTTCCTTATACAAGAGGGAAAGAGAGAAGTCGAAGACCTGAAGATGTCATAGCAGAAGTACGAGATCTAGCACGCCAAGGATTTAAAGAAATTACGTTGTTAGGTCAAAATGTAAATGCGTATGGGAAGGATTTTGAAGATATAAATTATCGTTTTGGTGATCTAATGGACGATATTCATAAAATAGATATTCCAAGAGTTAGATTCACAACTTCTCACCCTAGAGATTTTGATGATCATTTGATAGAAGTATTAGCTAAAAAGGGTAATTTAGTAGAACATATTCATTTACCTGTTCAATCTGGAAATACAGAAATGTTGAAAATCATGAGTCGTAAATATTCTCGTGAACATTACATGAATCTCGTTTCTAAAATTAGAAAAGCAATTCCCGATGTTGTTTTAACTTCAGATTTTATTGTTGGATTCCCAGGAGAAACTGAAGAGCAATTTGAAGATACAGTTTCTTTAGTAAAAGAAGTTGAGTATGATTTTGCATATACCTATATTTATTCAGCTAGAGAAGGAACCCCAGCTGCTAAAATGAAAGACGATGTACCTGAAGAAGTTAAAAAACAACGACTAAAGCGTCTAAACGAAGCAGTAGCAGAGTCAAGTTATAAACAAAATGCGAAATTGCAGGGGCAAACAGTTGAAGTTCTCGTAGAAGGTATAAGTAAAAATAATGCAAAGTTTCTAAGTGGTAGAACACGTACAAATAAATTGGTCCACTTTGAGGGTACGGAGGATTTAATTGGTCATTTCGTTGATGTTAAAATAAATAAAACAACGACTTGGTTTGTCAGTGGGAACATCGTAGTTCAAGAAGTAGTATAATTTGGTTACACCACAATAAAGTTATTATTAAATGGTAGGAGGGTGAATATATTGTCAGAGGCAAAACAACGTGTCAATGAACATGGCATGCCTGAATATACCATTACTGAATTAGTTGTACGAGAAGATATTTTAAAAAAGGCAAAAGAGCTAGCTAGTTTAATCTCTACGACTGATGAAGTAAGAATGTATAAGGAAGCAGAGAAAAAAATAGACAATAATGAAAAAATACAAAAAATGATCAGTGATATCAAGAAGAAACAAAAAGAAGTGGTTGCTTTTGAATCATTTGAAAACCCTGAAATGGTTAAAAAAATAGAAGCAGAACAAACGGAGCTTCAAGATCAATTGGATAGTTTACCAATTGTACAACAATTTCAACAAACCCAAAGTGATATCAACTATTTACTTCAATTAGTGGTATCCGTAATTAGAGATACCGTTTCAGAAAAAATTAAGCTTGATTCAGAAGTAACGCCACCACCTACAAATTGTAGTGAATAATTAAACAACCATAATTACACTCAATTAATGTAATGAATTAAAGAGATTGTAAACACTATTTTTATTGAATATATAACTTACAAAAAGCCGTTGTAAAAATAACGGCTTTTACTTATTAAATCTTTAACTTATTACTCTTTGTATAAAAAATATTTACAAGAATTCAATTGACATTAAACTTCCAATTTTGTACTATATTAGAAATCATAATGTTATACAAAAAGAAAGAAGGAATGATTTCATGATGAGAATGATAAGTATAATCTTTATAACATTAATTTTTTTAACCTCATGTTCTAATGGAGATTTGAATAAGGAAACTAATGAAGAGGGAACTGTGAATGAGGATATTGATGAATCAACAGATGATGAAGAAAATCCTGAATTAAGTACAAAAGAGATTGTGTTAAATAAAGCAAATGAAGTTGTATTATTATTACAAGCTAAAAACATGTCACAATTATCATCATATGTCCACCCAAATAAAGGAGTAAGATTTTCACCATATCTCTATGTGGATGTAATTTCTGATTTAGTATTTAATACAGATCAAATAAACGGTTTTTTAACAGACAAAAACGTTTATACTTGGGGATTTTACGATGGCACAGGTGACTCAATTGAATTAACTCCTGCAGAGTATTTTAATGATTTTGTTTATAGTGCTGATTTTGCCAACTCAGAAGAGGTTAGTTACAATGAAACATTAGCTGAAGGTAATATGATCCAAAATCAATTTGAAGTCTATCCAAATGCAAATATAGTGGAATATTATTTTTCAGGATTCGATCCTCAATACGAGGGAATGGATTGGCAGAGCTTAAATTTAGTGTTTGAAGAATATAATGGAGATTGGTTTTTAGTTGGTATTATTAAAGGAGCTTGGACGATTTAATCGGTTTCAACAGACACAATTCACATAAATTTTCAGGAGAAAGTTCAATTTAAATTTCTGCCGTTATTATTATCTGAGTAATAACGGCTTTTCTAATAATATTATTTTAATAGAGGTTGATACATCATGATCGCATGATTCTCAGTTATATATTGATCCTCAATATATTCATTATTTAAATTATATACTTTACGGTGAATTACATTGTGTCGAACGTAATCTCCCCAATACTCTTGAGTAATTGAATGTTCTTTTTCATATACTACATATTTATGAATAGGTGGGTTCGTTGTTCTCCATTCACCAAATAAATAATCATCTTCTATAACCAAATGAAGTTGAAAGGGTTGTTCAGTAGGATTAAAGATTTGCAAGTCCAGATAGTTATAAGCACATGTCGCTCCACTACCAAACGGCTGTGTTCGTTTGGCATCTGGAAATACATCATAGCTATGTCTATGACGTTCAGTCACAACTAATGGCGTATGTAGTGTAATCCAGTAGATTAAATTTGACAACTGGCACAATCCTCCACCGGTACTTGTACGGAATTTACCATAGTGTAAAACCATACCGTCAACATATCCTTTTTGTTTCGTTATTTTTCCGATAAGTTTCCAATAAGAAAATGTTTCTCCTGGATGAATAATAATGTGATTCAACTTTTTTAATGCTATTTTTAAATTTATAACTTTGTTATATTGCATCCACATATCAACATCTTTTAGTTTCCTTAACGTGGGCGTATTATGGCTAAATACTGTGAATGGTAATAGAGTATCATTATATTGAGTTGCAAATTTAGTTTTTCGCTTAATCCACTCTAAATACCTTTTATACGTATAAAATTTTGAACCAATCCAGATACGAATAGAAGAACGAAGTTTTGGTCTCATATGTATTAGTGGCGTTATTTTCATGGATTGATCACCTCATTGATGAATATTAATAATTAATTACAACTCAAAATGCCTTCTCCAGATTCCATATTAGATTTTAGACTGCTTAAAGCTTGCTCCCATGCTTTGATATGCCAATTTTTTGCTTTAATCCAACCATCTGTAGTACCCCAACCTGTATGTTCTAAAATTAGTTTTGTACCATTTTCATAAGGTAATAATGAGATTTTTACTATGGTAAGCTCTTTTTCATCATTCATTACATCATTGAATTCGTCTGGGCCTTTCCATTGAAACTCTAGAAAACTAGGTTCCTCATAATCTAGTAACTTACATCCAATCGTACTCATGCTATTTTTGTTCGTTGGATCAAAGTAAAGTTCATATTTTCCATAATTCTTTAATTGTATTTCTGCGGCTGGTGCAAACCACTTTGTAATTCTATCAGATTCTGTCCAAGCTCTCCAAATTAATTCAATACTAGAATTTATAAAGGTTTCAGTATGTACCGTCATATAAAATTACTCCTCTCTAAATGCTTTTCTATAATTTATCATATTTTATGATAAAATGTTATAGTTACACAAAATATAAAAGCATTATAAATATAGTAGGTAATTGATTAAGAGGAGTAGCATTTTTAAAATTAATATCTGATTATTATGAGGGGCTCAACTATTTAAAGGAGTGGAAGTTATTGAGAAATTTCTCATTATTTTTAATAGCTGTTATAGTTGGATTGCAATTCTTCATTGTACCCTCTACTTCTGTTCAAGCATGTAGTTGTGTTGAACCGTTTAGTATAGAGGATGAGGTTAATCGATCTGATGTTGTGTTTATAGGGCAAGTATATCAAATTAAGGATATAAATCGGGGAGGATACAGCCCAAAATCCGTAAATTTCAATGTTACAAAGACATATAAAGGAATAGATCAAACTCAAGTTAATATTACTACAGGACAAGGTGAAGGTGATTGTGGCTTTAAGTTTAGAGTTGGAGCGGAATACCTTGTATATGCAAATTATTCAAATATGTATGATGAGGAAGCATTGATTACGATCATATGTGATCGAACTACTGGGATTGCAAATGCAAAACAAGATTTAGCTGTGTTGGGAGAAGGATCAGAACCTAGTGAAAAGGTAGATTTGCAGAAAAATGAAAACCTAAACTATATTGTTATTGGATTTATTGTTTTTATTTTACTCTTCTTATTGGTAATGATCTTTTTGAGAAAAAATATACATAAAAAAAGAAAAGACTAATTTTAGCTGGTTGAAATCATTTGTTATGTTTTTGTATAAGTGACAATTGCGTTCAGTGGTAAATGATCAGAAGCCAAAGGTACACTGTTCATTACTTCAATTTTATCAATCTTCAGCCTAGTACATGTAAAAATGTAATCTAACCTAAACTTCGGGTGATTGGATGGATAAGTGTATCCTGGCCCTTTTCCTGCAACCAGCCAAGTATCTTGTACTTGATTGGTTAATTTGTTCCATGCTTGTGATTTAGGTTTCATATTCCAATCTCCCATGAGTATAACAGGGAGAGAAGTATTATAAATTAAATTTGAAATATAATGAGTTTGTTTTTTATGAAAATAACGATTAAGACTTAAATGTGTAACCAAGAAATGAAGTAATTGTCCATCAATTTGAATCGTTGCATCGAGGAGAGACCTTTTTTCAACTAGTCCAGGTACATAATTAAAAGAATGAGATTTTTTTGATATAATAGGGAACTTTGAAAGAAGGGCATTTCCATATTGTCGAGCAAATCTTGATTTTTTGGAATTGATAGAAATGGAAGGACTATAAGCATAATTTAACTTCAGATGTTCTGCAAGCCAGTGAATTTGATTTTTATATAAGCTTCTTTTTGAAAAATGTTTATCTACTTCATTAAGGCCAATAACATCTGCTTTACTATGTTCAATTACATTAGCTATCCTGTAAAGATCTACTTTTTTATCTTTACCTTTGCAGTGATGAATGTTATAAGTCATAACTTTGATTCTCAACGGATACACCTCTGTTCAACGTTCAATATATAAAATTAACTAATAAACTTTTGGTATATTCTTAATGTAAAAATTCGTATAGATTAATAATCTTCTCATACCTTAACAAAAGAGAGGCTTCTTCATGAAAAAATTGTTTTCCTTTATAAAAACTTATAGAATACATGCAGTCATTGCACTGATATTTATGTTTTTAGAATTAGGATTAGAATTATTGCAGCCATTTCTTATTGCCAAAATGATTGATGATGGAATCCAGCAGCAGAATATACATCATGTATTACGTTGGGGAATTGTATTGGTTACTGCTTCAATTTTAGTGTTTGTTTCTGGAATTATAAATACATTTTATGCTGCATATACAAGTCAAAACGTTGGTTATGATATAAGAGAAAAGTTATACACACACATTCAATCTTTTTCATTATCTGTCTTTAAGCAATTTCAATCTTCCTCTTTAGTTACCCGTTTAACAAATGATGTAACACAGCTTCAGCAGGTAGTGTTTATGGGTTTACGCATTATGATGAAAGCTCCTTTTCTTATTATTGGAGCCATCGTGATGTCCTTCTTTGTGAATGCGCCTCTAGCGATGTTTTTTATTATTACTGTTCCGTTTGTTTTCTTTTTTTTAATTTGGATTTATAAAAAAGCAGCGCATTCTTTTTCTTTTGTTCAAGGAAAGTTAGATCAAGTCAATAAAATTATGAGGGATAATCTCCGAGCCATTAGACTCATTAAAGTATATTTAAGAAAGCACTTTGAAATAGAACGATTTCAGGGAGCCAGTGCTAAACTTCAAAGACAAACCGTATCAGCATTTCGTCTAACTGAATCCTCTACGCCTATTAATATGTTATTAATGAATTTTGTTATTATGGCTTTCCTCTGGTTTGGCAGCATACAAATTCAAACAGATAAAGCAACTGTCGGGGAAATTGTTGCTTTAATTAATTACACGACTAGAATTCTCAGTTTTCTCTCTATTTTTTCCATGCTTATTATGGTACTATCACGTGCAAAAGCTTCGGCCAAGAGAATTTTTGATGTGTTGGACACAACAACGGAAAATATAAGTACTAATCATGATACTTTTAAAAATTTGGATTATATAATTGAAGGTAATATCATAATTGATCATGTATCTTTTCAATACGCTAGTGCTCAAACACTTGCGGTTAAAAATATTTCATTTAAAGTTAGGTCTGGAGAAACTGTGGCCATCATAGGAGAAACTGGATCTGGTAAATCCACTATATTTCAATTAATTACACGTTTATATGAGTGTTCAGAAGGGGATATTTTCATTGATGGATTTAATATTAAAGAAATTGATGTAGAAAACTTACGAAATAATATTGGATTTGTTCTTCAAGAGTCACACTTATTTACAGGTACGATTAAAGAAAATATTAAATGGGGTAATCCATTAGCAAAGGATAAAGAGATCTTAGAAGCAACAAAATCAGCTCAAATTCATGATAATATTATTAAATTTAGAGATCAATACGATACTTTAATTGGACAAAAAGGAGTCAATTTATCAGGAGGGCAAAAACAAAGAATAGCTATTGCTAGAGCCTTAGTGAGAAAACCTAAAATTTTGTTGTTAGATGATAGTACGAGTGCATTGGATTTACAAACAGAAGCTAAGTTATTGCAGTCAATTAAGAAAATGGAATGTACCACATTGATGAGTACGCAAAAAATTAGTACAGCTAAAAATGCTGACCATATTTTAGTCATGGAGAAAGGTGAAATAGCAGATCAAGGAAATCATGATCAATTAATTCACCGCAGTACTTTATACCAAAAAATTTATGAGTCTCAAAATGGAAAGGAATAGACCCTTCATGTTCAAAGAGATGTTAAAACCTTTTCAAGTGTCAAGGCAAGTCTTAAAAAAGAAAGAAAACGAAGAATTAACGAGTATAAAGGTATCCGAGATAAGTAATACAACTAAAAATATGAGTACTACTCTCGAAAAGTTATGGAAATTGATGTCTGAGTGGAAAAATCAAATTTTGATTGTATTTGGATTAGTTATAATTAGTTCTGGATTGGGTTTACTTGGGCCATTAATGGTCGGTTTAGGTATTGATCATTATATCGTTAATTTCGATCAATTAGGATTACTGTGGTTATTATTGGGTTTGGCTTTAATTTATATCTTGCACTCTTTCACCGTTTGGTATCAAAATATATTGATGATTAAAACCTCACAAAACATCATTTTTAAAATGAGATCTGTTTTATTTGAAAAATTACACAGGTTACCCCTATCTTTTTTTGATAAGAGACAACATGGTGAGTTGATGAGTAGACTAACAAATGACATTGAAAATGTTAGCAGCATGCTAAATAGTTCAATGATTCAATTTTTTTCTAGTGTTCTCACCTTAATAGGGACTGTTTCCATCATGATTTGGTTAAGTCCATTGCTTACATTATTAACTTTTAGTGTTATTCCAATATTGTTTATTGGTATTAAAATCATTACAAAGCATACGTCAAAGTTATATAAGAAACAGCAATATAATATGGGTGTGCTAAATGGATTTACAGAAGAAACCTTATCTGGACAACAAATCATAAAAGTTTTTTCTCAAGAAAACAGAGTCATTTCAGAGTTTAAAGAAAAAAATAAAGCGATTTATGAAGTGGGTTTTTGGGCGCAAACCATTGCAGGTTTTATTCCTAAATTGATGAATACATTAAACTTTTTTAATTATGCTTTTATCGCTTGTATTGGAGGCATTTTCATCTTATATAATATTGGAGGAGTTACTATAGGTATTATTTTAATTTTTTTAGAATACTCACGTCAATTTATTCGACCTTTAAATGAACTAGCAAATCAATGGAATTCACTTTTATCAGCGATTGCTGGGGCAGAGAGGGTATTTGAAATTATAGAGGAAAAAGAAGATAGGCAAGATAAACAAACATATAAAGAAATATCTTCCATACAAGGTGAAATTATTTTTTCAAATGTATCCTTTTCTTATGAAGATGACAACAGTGAAGTATTAAAACATATTAGTTTCACTGCAAAACCTGGAGAAACAATTGCTATTGTAGGACCTACAGGTGCAGGTAAAACAACCATTATTAATTTAATCGCTTGTTTTTACGATGTGACTGAAGGAGATATATGGATAGACGGATATCAATTGATGGATTTAGATCGGAATAGTTTAAGAAAACAGATGGCTTTTGTTTTACAGGAACCTTTTTTATTTGAGGGAAGTATTAGGGACAATATTCGTTATAGTCGTTTAACTGCAAAGGATGAGGAAGTGATAGAAGCGGCTAAATTAGCAGGAGCACATTCTTTTATAGAAGCGTTGTCTGAAGGTTATGATACTAAATTAAAAGAGGATGGAAGTGGCATTAGTCAAGGACAAAAGCAGCTTCTTGCTATAGCAAGAGCAATGTTAGTTAATTCCTCAATTCTTATACTTGACGAAGCCACAAGCAGTATTGATTCGATAACAGAAATTACAATTCAAAACTCTTTAAAGCGGCTTATGCAAGGGAGAACGAGTATAGTGATTGCACATCGATTAAATACAGTTAAAAATGCTGACAACATTGTTGTACTAAAAGAAGGATATTTAGTACAACAAGGATCTCATGAACAGCTTATAGAAGAGGATGGTTTTTATAGAGAGTTATATGAAAGTCAGTTTTCATATTGTTAAAATCGAATGGGATTGACCTAAGTTATTCCATTGTTCTTTCTACTGATGGTGCAAACCACTTTGTTATCAGATTCATTTTTTACTAAAAGATGAGGAAAAAAATATAAAAATGTCTTGAATACTAAAGTTTAGTGTTATTTTATATAAAAACAACACTAAGCTTTACAAATTATGGTACTATAGATATATAAATACATATTAATGGTTGCTGCTTCAATATTTTTCGTTTGTTAGCTGGCCAGCTTTCAATATAAAATAAAAAGAAGGATGGTATTTTATGATTTCAAATTTTAAAAAAATATCACTGTTGTCGCTTTGTTTTATATTTATCTTTGCAGGTTCAGTATTTGCTGAAAAAGAAATGAAGTTTTCAGATTTGAAAAGTCACAAAGATATAAAAGTTTTAAAAGAAACCAACAGCAACATTGTCATGATTCCTTCTGAAGAAGTTACAGATAAATCTGAATATATTAAAATGATCAATCAATATATTCCTATTATTAAGGGAAAATTACACACAGGAAAGCAATCTTCTGATTCGGATGTATCTGCATTGTTATCAGCAAATATAAACGATTACGACTCAATGACTTATAATGGCAGTACTATGTATGCTCAGTTTGATAGCACTATTAATTATAATATTTGTTGCACAACGGAAGTCTCTGGAGATTCACGAGGTGCTTGGTTAGGTTCTAATCCATTTAATGCGGATAAAGTTACTCTTGCTGATTCTATTAGTTTTACGGGTGTTACTGTATCCGTATCTGTGCCAGCATCCGCTGGTTTTTCTGTAAGCGGAAGTACAGCATCTTGGACTGATTCAGTTAATAATACTTGGCAAATGAACCATTATTACAACAATATTTCTGCAACAGGTTTTGATATTTACGTTAGTCAATCTACCTCAGCAACTTTTAAATTCGGAAGTAGTTTTTATACTCCTACTGCTTCTGATGGTACATGGTTATAATTTAATTTTACACGGACAGCTCCTATTAATCAGGGGCTGTCCATTTTCTAAGGGAGATAAAAATGAGGAAGTTAAATATAGTCAGTTCAAAATATAGAAAAATATATTATTTATTTTTGTTAATTACGATATTGACATCAGGTTGCTTTCAACAAAAATCAGAATTACAAGAAATGTCTCAAAATAAAGAATTTAAACAAATAAATGAGAACCTACATATCAATTTGCTGGAAAGAAGCTACTACGAAAATGAAAATTATGCTTTTTTTTATAATAATATATATCAAATGTTTAAAGAAAATCTTGATTTATATAAAACAGCATGGTTATTAAAAACTAAAGAAATTTTACAAACACCTTTTAATCAAAATGATATGCATTTAATTAAAAATACTTACGAAGCAAAAAAAGATACATTATCTTCGTATAACTCTATTTATGACACTTATTTAAAGGTGTTAATCGAACAAATTATATATGATAATTTTAGTAATGAAAGTATAAACCTACACGTACAAAGGTTATTAAATCAATTGGATGATAATAGTGGTTTGTTTTATTGGGAATCAGAAAAGGAAGGCTTAGAGGAAAAACTGACTGCAACAGCACTAGTACTGGAGGTTTTTCAAGTATTAAATACATATCCAAAAGAATTAGCGAAAACAGAGAATAAGTTGCAGGAATTATTTATGGATAACAATAATTTTACTTATGATTTAAATGAAGCGAAAATGAATTTGGTTAGTAAGGGTATACCTATTATATTAAGTTTAAATTATTTAGAGATCCCATTAAACCAATTAAATAATAAGGTTGTAGAAGAAAGGCAGGAATGGTTACAATATTGGCTTCAGTATTTTAATTCATTGTCTAGTACTGAAATAAATAATGTTGTAGTTAACAATGAAATTATTTTAAACCTGCAAAAAGCTAGTGAATATATGAGTGTAGATTTACAAATAGATAGTAAATATTTAAATAACTTTGAGCCCCTATCTTCTACAGTGGACTTTCAAATGATTTATAAAATGATTTTAGCAAATGAAATTATAAAAGATAATAGTGCTAACCAGGCTGTAAAGGAAAATGTAAAAAATTTTACTGTTGACTGGATATATGAAGGAGATATTCAATTTAATTTACGAGATAACTATTATGGAATGGTAACTGCAAAAAAATTAAATATGCCTCATAATAAAAATAAGATTTTAGAAACATTAACTCGATACCATAAAGATAGAGTGAATAGTTTAGAAGAATTGTATTTCTTTACATTATCAGTGAATGAATTAAATTCTTTAACCAAATTTATCGAAAGTATTGAAGAGCTCTATACACAGTTATCCAATGAACATACGGAAAAAGATATTCAAACAACATTTTATCTTACCTCTATAGATTATTTATTAAATTTAGACGGAAGTGTTGACAAGAAATTAGACATCATTTTCAATGTTGAAGATATTAGCAATCGATTAAACGACCATGAAAGTGAAAAAGAGCTATTTTATATTATAAATAGTGCAAAGAATCAGAATATAAATTTAGATATTGACCAATTATCCGACGCTATACAAAAATATTTTTCACAACAAGTCGGAGGTTATACCGTTAAGAATGATGTGAATGCAGTAAATTTATATTCAACTTTTAGAATGGTGAGAGCAAAGGAGATTTACCAACTACCTATCTATGAAGAAGAACAAAAACAAGTTCTTCATTTTGTGAACAATTTAACAGGAGAAAAAGGAGGATACTTTATTCAGCTGCCTGAAGATCAAAGCGATGTAAACAATTACTCTGATTTATTTACACTAGAAGGATTTTATTATGGTGTTTATTTAATGCAATTATTGAATGAGTAAATGATTATTTTGTTTTATATTGAACTCTTCAATATTTACAAATCTACAAATTCACTCACATCATGTTCTTTTTTCAATTCTCTATACAAATAGTTTTGTTTTGTTATTCTTGGATCACTATGATCTAATGTATCTGCAATATGATCTAAGGGTGCCCCATTAGAATAAGCAGTTCGTGCAAAAAAATGTCTTAAAAAATGGGGAGTCACTCTTTCACCTTGAACCGTTGTTAGTCCAGCATCAGCCAATTGTTTTGAAAGAGTTGTAGATAAACTAGACAAAGTATATTTTTTCCCATATCGATTCGGATAGAAGGGGGAGTTGTCACTTGTATTCAATTCTGAATCGAATCCAACTCTACCTCTATATTCTTTTATTTCTTCTAATACATAATCTTTTATTAGAGCATGGCGAACTTTATCTCTTTTTGTGATCGTTTTTAAGTAGTACTTGTTTCGCTTTGAATCATAATATAAATCAGACCAGTTTGGTGTTATGATCTCTGCAAGTCGTAAACCGCTGGTAGCTAAAAGCAAAATGATTGATTTTACTTTTGGGTTCCTTTCGTAATATTGTAATGCTTGCTTCATTTGTTCAATAGATATATCTCTTTCTACAATTTTGGTTTTGTCTACCATAATTGAATAAAATCCTCTGTTTAAATCTTTCTTTAAATACCTCTCCTGATAACACCATTTCAAAAAGCTTTTGACAATATTTAATTTTTTAGTTATTGTGTTGCTTTTATCGTACATTTTTTCGATATGATTCTGATACCCTTCAACATTTCTTCGGCTTAATTTTCTTATATCTTCTACCTCATATTCCTTAATGATATGTAAAAATTGAAGTAATTCTCTTACATACTCTTTTTTGGATTTTTCCTTTCTGCTTTTCCCTCTCATATGTATATATACATAAATCATTTCGATGTTACTCAAATGTCTGTAATTATAATTCCCAAACTCATCCTCATTTTGTGAGAATTTTTGATAAATCTCCTGATAGCCTTCCTCATTTAACAATAGAGTTACCATCTCTTTTTTATTTTTCTGTATCATAGTATGGTTATTAAATTTATTTAACATAAATTCATTTAATTTAATTTTCAAAAATATCACCCATATATATAAAATATTAAAATTAATTATATCAAATTAACTTATAATAAGTCTATTTTTTATTAAAGTTTATAATTAATATCTAATATAAAATAATGGGTTATTAGTTTTGTTTAAATTTAACTATTAAAGTTAATACATATTGATTTTAATTTAAAAAGTTATATTCATATGATATAATTTAAAAATGATAATTAGCTCTAAAAATGATATAAACATTTATATACTTCTTATGTGAATAAATGAGTTGAATAAAAAGAATGAAAGTTGAGTGATTTAAGTTGAAAAAGTACATGAGTATTCAAGATGTAGCAAAAGCATTTCATATTAGTAAAACTTCAGTTTACAAGCTGATGGAACATTCAAATAGAGAGAAAAGGTTGGAGCCTATTAATAGAGAAACACATAGAGGGGATGGGGGATACAAGTTTAAAGTCCAGGATGTGGAGAGGATCAAGACGTTTTATAAGAAAAAAGATCTAACTTCTTCAGATGCTGCAAAAATATTAAACGTTTCAACCACGTATGTACATAAATTAATCAAGAATAATGAATTAGCGTATTATGAGGATGAATACAAGGGAAAACGCACGTTTTTTATTAAGAAAGAAGTGATTCAGCAATATAAATTGGATCATCCAGAGCTAGCCAAAAAAGATGTAATATATCATAAAAATGAAGGATTGTTTTTGTTTCAGCCTTATAAAAAAGATGGTAAATTAGCTCGCATTTATAAAATATATAGTAAAGGGAAGAAGAAAGTTGAAGCTTTTCTTATGAATGAAAACGGAGAAGAAATGACGTTAGAAGAAGCACAAGAAGAAGGGTGGGAGTCGCAAGTTGTTTTAGAAAATAAAAAGAATGTTACAACTTATGGAACGGCTAAATTTCAATTTCCTACACCTGCATCGATCGATTCGTTGATATATGATATTATTGTAGAATTGCTACAGCACGTTGGAGCTAACAATATGAAAATTGAAATGGATGACAAAATATTGGTTGAAGTAAAAAAATCACAGCTGCAAGGGGTTCAATCACAGACTCATTTTGACTTTATTGATATGCTCAAGAAGTTTATTGTTAAAGGAAAAGTCATAGAAAAGTACGATGGATTATTGATAGATACTGGTTTGACTCCGATGACTTTTTATATGGATGAGGAATTGAAAGAAAAAATAATGAGAGAAGTTAGAGAATTAGGGATATCTATACATGAGTGGTTTGAACAGAAGGTGAATGCAAAGTGAAATTTTAATTGAGAATGGTAAAAAATTTAATATATAATATTTGTTATAAAAGGAGAAATGAATGAATTTAAACTTCAAAGTTAATCAACATGAATTAATGGAAGTATTGTTAAATGTTGCAGTAATTAGACCTGTTTTTATATGGGGGCCACCTGGAATTGGGAAATCTTCATTAGTAGAAAAATTCGCAAATGATGTAGGACTGAAATGTGTATCCTTGTTAGGAAGCCAGCTAGCACCTGAAGATATTATTGGGGTACCGCAAATTGTTAACGGAAAAAGTAGATTCTGTCCTCCAAAAATGATAGCTAGAGAAGAGCCTTATTGTTTATTTTTGGATGAATTAAATGCGTGTTCTCAGGAAGTTCAAAAAGCTTTTTATAGCTTAATTCATGAAAGAAGAATTGGAGATTATGAGCTTCCTGAGGGATCAGTCGTCATTGGAGCCGGAAATAGAGCTCAAGACAGCGCAATTGTAAAACCAATGTCTTCTGCATTAATTAATCGAATGTTTCATGTGCAGCTTGAAGTTAGTATTAAACAATGGTTTATTTGGGCATATGAAGAAGAAGTGCATCCTTATGTATTAGAGTATTTGCAAACAAGGCCAGATCACTTATGGGTACAGCCACCAAAAACAGAAGAGCCTTTTTCAACACCAAGATCTTGGCATATGTTAAGTGATGCGCTTAAAGAATACGGTCATCATGGCCAAGAAATTCCTAACTCAGTCATTGAAATCTTGGCTAATGGCTCTATCAGTCCTACACATGCACAGCAGTTTAAAACTTTTCATAAAAATTTAAAAACAAAGTATCAAATTAATCATATTATGAATGGAGACGCTAGATTTCCAACTGAGCCTGAAGAAAGGGACACACTTTATTTTCTAAGTCTTTCATTTAGATCTCAGATTGTTAAGGAACTTCCAAATCGGAAGGAAGATTTGACTTCAAATCACCAAAAATATGCACATCGAGCAAAATCATTGTTGAAAGATTTAAGTGAAATCAGTCTAGAAATGGCTCAAATGGTTGTAGCCAATTCAAAGGACGAAGATCCACTACCAGAATGGTTCATGGTAGAAGTTGTAAGGGATTTGCCCAGGCTTGCACAGAAAAGGGCCAAGGTATGAGTAAAGACAAAAAACAAAAAGTGGATATTGCATCTGTGCATTTTCTGAAAGCAAATTTATATATTGAGAATCATCCTATGTTTTCTCCACTTGTTACACATGCAAATATATTCAGAGAAGAAAATACTCCATATCCTCCAAACGGATGGGCAGTGGTATCAAAAAAAGGTAATATTTATACGAATCCTAATAAAAAGGGAGGAATAGATGAGTGGATATATATACTCGCACACTGTTTACTTCATTTAGGTTTTGGACATTTCAAGGAAAAAGAAAACAAACAATATTGGAACATCGCATGTGATGTGTATATTGCTAAGTTTCTATTAGATATGAAACTAGGTAAGCCGCCTTGGGCATTAGGATATCAGATTCAAACTCCTGTAAAAAATGAAGACAAGTTGTATGATTCTTTTATAGAAAATGGGGTGCCTGAAGAATTCATTTATTTGGGTACAGCGGGTGAGAATCAAATTGATATGCTTTTTAAAGATCATATGTATACTTATCGATGGGGGGGAGAAATTGACTGGCAAGCTTGTTTTGGGAAAGGGCTATCCATTGCTGTGACTAGTGCCATTCAAGTTGCAGGAGGGTATCAAGATACTTTATCAGAAGGTAGTGGTAAATATTCGATTCCAGAAAAAGCGAAAAAGTGGTTTGTTAATCACTATCCATTGTTAGGTTCTTTAGCTTCAAATTTTAAAATTATAGATGATGTAACGTTATGTCAAAGGTTAGATATATCAATAGCTGCAATAGATGTATTAGAAAAAGAAATTTATATCAACCCTGCTGCTGGTCTAGATGAAGAAGAGTGTAAATTTGTATTGGCACATGAGTTTTTACACGCAGGTTTAATGCATCAACAACGATGTCTTGGTAGAGATCACTATTTTTGGAATGTGGCTTGTGATTATGTTATAAATCACTGGCTTGTTGAAATGGGGATAGGTGAAATTCCCAAAGTAGGTATCTTATTAGATCAGAATATGAAGGGGTTGTCAGCTGAATCCATTTATGATCGAATTGTCAGTGATATCCGCACATATAAAAAAATTTACACTCTTAGAGGAATCGGACAAGGTGATATTATCGAGAAAGGAAATCGAAGTTTTTGGGATCCTAGGAATGGAATCACCATTGATGATTTTTGTAAAAATAGTTTACAGCAAGGATTTGTATATCATCAAGAGATGAATAGAGGTTTATTGCCAGCAGGGTTAGTTGAAGAAATAAAAGCATTAGGACAGCCTCCAATAAAATGGGATGTGGAACTAGCAAAATGGTTTGATCAACATTTTTCTCCTCAAGAAAAGATCAGAACCTATGCAAGAATCTCTAGAAGACAGTCATCTACACCAGACATTCCAAGACCAAAGTGGGTTTCAAATGGTGGGGACGAAGATGGGAGAACTTTTGGTGTAATATTGGATACAAGTGGGTCTATGGATAAAAAATTGTTATCAAAAGCCTTAGGCGCTATTTCGAGTTACAGTTTATCTAGAGATGTTCCTTTTGCTAGAGTTGTATTTTGTGATGCAATGGCTTATGATGCAGGATATTTATCACCCGAAGAGATTGCAGGAAGAGTACAAGTTAAAGGGAGAGGTGGCACAATTCTGCAGCCAGCGATTGATTTGTTACAAGAAACAGATGATTTCCCTAAAAAGGGACCGATATTAATTATTACAGATGGATATATTCATCGATTAAAAATAACAAGAGAACATGCCTATATCATACCGAAAGGGAATTCTTTACCCTTTGTTCCGAAAGGACCTGTATTTAGAATTGAATGATTCTTTATTTGGACTAATGTGATATATTGATTGAGATATTTTGTTTTTATGTAATTTTAAAACACCCGCTGATTCGTTTATTAGCGGGTGTTGAATTTGATTTACTTAAATAGATTTTTGCGAATAAGCAGAAAGCTTCCACAATTCCATTTCAAAATCACATAAAATATCCTGAAGTAAATTAGAAATACAGATATGTTTTTCTTGGTCAGCTAATTCAATCCCAATTTTGAGATCATCGATGAGTTTAGTTAGATCATTGGAAACAGATTGCACCATTTCACCCGCGCTTAGTCCATTTTTTGCTTCTTCTATGGAAGCCAATTGTAAATATTCCTTCATTGTAGCAGCTGGAACCATTTTACATGCCAGCATTTTTTCTGCTACCTCATCAATATATGTTGCTACTTCACCATATAATTCTTCTGAAGCTTTGTGCAGTTCAAAAAAATGTTCACCTGTTACAAACCAATGATAATTGTGTAGCTTTGTATACATCACGTTTAAATTTGCCAATAATTGATTTAATCCATTTCTTAGATCAGTCATCTTAATATCCTCCTCATATGTAAAAAAGCTTAATAATTAACATAGTCAAAACATCTTTTCATAGGTTAACCGTTTTCTGAGAAATTATTACAATTTCATTTTTCACTAAAATTTCATATTAGAATGACTTGACGGGTTAAAATTGATATACTATTTTCATCGTCTTTTTAATATTCAACTTTAAACCATTTGTATTTTATTCAGGATAGGAATGAACTAGCATACTTAGGAGGATATTTTATGATAAAAGCAATAGTATTTGATTTTGATGGAACGATTCTAGACACTGAAACTCCATGGTTTGATGTTTATCTGGAAACTTATAAAGAATACGGTGTAGATTTACCAATTGAAATATGGAGTCAAGTCATTGGAACAGATGGAGTCCATATTTTATATGATTATTTATTAGCAAATGCAACTAAAGATGTTGATCTTCAAGCAGTTAGAGAGATCACGAGTAAAAAACATAAACAAGTGATGGAAAAGAAGGAATTACGTCCAGGAATTGAAAATTACTTTAATGAAGCGAAAGAGATGGGTTTAGAATTAGCTATTGCTTCAAGTTCGAGTCGTGAGTGGGTAGAATATTTTTTAAATAAATTTAATATTAAACAATATTTTGAGATCTTAAAAACATCGGATGATGTGAAAAATGTTAAACCTGATCCAGCATTATATTTAGAGGCCGTTAAGGATTTAGGCATAAACGCTGTTGAGGCAGTTGCTATTGAAGATTCTCCGAAAGGAGCACAAGCGGCGAAAGCTGCTGGATTACATTGTGTTACTATTCCTAACGATATTACAAAGTTACTGCCATTTGAAGAGGTAGATTTACAAATTAATTCCATGTCCGACGTAACTTTGGAGTGGGTTATTTCACAAATTAAAAAGAATAATTAATTTAAGGGCCCCTTGTTCATTTTATAATTTGAAGATGTCGAGGGGGTTAATCCCCCTAATGGGTAACAAAAGCCAAGGGGAAAATCTTGCTGTCACATCATCCACAAACTCCTTTAATATCCTTCCTTACTGTTTTAAACAAATATCATAAAAGTAAACTCCGGTAATTGAAATCCCAACAGCAGAAACATTTTAAATTGAATACATTCTGATGTACAAACGAAACAGTCGCCCATTGTTCTATCAATATCGTTTTAATAGGGCTATGACTATTTTGATTAAAAATAGTTATACGTACAAGCAAATATGGTTTTTTTTGTATACGATATATTGATTTTACATTAAGGAGGTGCGTTTAATTTGACCGTACCTGTATTTTTTAGACAAGAAGTCGAACCTATTATTCTTCCAGAAAGTGGAGAATTTGTAACATTGCTTAGATTACCTATTCCAGCGTGTTATAAACATTGTGTATTCAAAATTGATACTTTTTTTGAATTGAATTTTTTAGTTCAGTCAGGAGAAACATTACAGCAAGGTGAACCTTTTAAGTTAGCTTTGAACTATCAATTGCTTGATGGGTTTGGGGAAAATTGTAATGAAATAACCCCTATTTTAGCTGAAACCATCTCTGGAGCTCCAGCAGGATTAGTTGTTGAAGGAGAAAATAAACAGTTATTTCAATTTGAAAGCAATACATCACCTAATGCAACAGTTATTACAACCCCTTTAGTTAATGAGGCTGTTTATTTAGTAGCGAATATAAATGAAACTCAAGGTGGAGTTTTTGTACCTGCAGCACAGTTCAGGTCAATAAATGCTACAGTTCTTTCCACAGTATAATTATGAAAAATAGTTAAACGTACAAGCAAAATGCTTCCCATCCTCATATAATACAATATCTTTTGTGAGGGAGGTGAATAATATAAATGACACGTGTGTTTTTTGCTCAAACTGATGATCCACCCATTATATTACCAAGGGACGGAGATGTGGTAACAGTATTGTCTTTGGATATTCCGAAATGTTACAAAAATAATTTATTAAAAATTGATGCTTTCTTTGAATTAAATTTTTTAGTAGGAGCAGAAGATAGTGATTTAACACTTCAACAAAATGTTCCCTTTATGGTTGATTTAGACTATCAACTTTTTGATGGTGTTGGAGATGGATGTATTGAGCTAACTCCTAAATTAGCAGAAACGATTAGTGGAACAGCGATTCTTGCCTCAGAAAATGGGGAAGAACAGTTGGTAGATTTTGAAAGCAACACTACACCAAACCTTACGTTTGTAGCAGAAGGTTTAGTCAATCAAACTTTAACTTTGGTAGCAAATTTAAATAACATACAGGGTGGGGTAATTCTACCATTTGTAGTTTTTCGGGCAATGAACGTTACAGTTTTCCCTAATCAAAAACAAAAAGACCTTTAAGTTCATTCATAGTTGTCTGTAATGGCAATTATTTAAATAGATTTAAAACAAGATAAAGAAGGGAGGGTTAACTTTGTCTTCTAATATATTTTTTGCTCAAACAGGAGATCCACCTATTGAATTACCTGAAACAGGTGAAGAAAGAGTTCTATTAAACTTACAAATCCCAAAATGTTTTAAACATAATTCTTTTAAAGTTGATAGTTTTTTTGAGCTTAATTTTTTATTGGGGCCTTCCACACCTCTACACGAACTTGAAGCCGGTCCTTTTAAAATAGCGCTAGAATATCAATTACTGGATGGGATAGGAGATAATTGCAATGAGGTTACTCCTAGATTAGCTGAAACAATTAGCGGAACTGTGATAGCTGGGGTTGAAAATAAAAATATTGACCCTGTTCAATTTGAAAGTAATACAACACCGAACTTAACTGCTGTTTGTGAGGAATTGCAAGAATCGTTTTATTTGGTTGCTAGTGTCAGAGAAATTCAAGGTGCGGCATTTTTACCAACCGTTCAATTTCGCTCATTAAATGCTTATACTGTAAGGTTATGAGGTTATAATCTAGTTATAAAATTAAATTATTTTAGATATGTTAATTATTATATTTTTTGAAATGTTAGTATAAGAGCGGATTTTTGTAACAGAGATAACAAGTTTGAATATACTGTTATTGTATGGAAGGAGGTTTTTATATATTGGACTTAGAAATGAATGAAATTAGAATAGAAGAGATTATAGATGATGTTAATGCTAATCTAGATGCAGAATTTTATAATATAGATTCAGCAAATGTAACTACAACGAGGATTTTAGCCTCTGCTCAACCTGATACAAATGCCTTTCTTGTAACTAAAACTGCACCAGAAAATATTATAAATACTATGGTAGCGTTTGGTGAATATTTGCTGACGGCCCCTTCTTTAGATACAAAACAAAGTGAAGAAGATAGAAGACTAGTATCGGTGAGTTTAAAGGCTTTAGTAAAATGAATAAAAATGTTTTTCATATATTTCAAAAGTTAAATGCTAGTAAAGATGCATTTATTCATAAACCAAACTTAAATGAAATCATCATTAAATTACCTTTAAAGGATTTTAAAATCAAATTATTTACTCCTTTGTTTGATATAGATAGCGAATCACCAGCTAAAATTAAAATTCTAGCTCTTTCTAAAAATAGATTTAAAGTTGAGATAAAAACTAGGGAATTTAAACTTATTACTTTAGTTCCTAACTTAATACTTGAAGTTTTTAACCCTAAGGGATATAGAATAATAAGAATCATTGCACCACCTGAAAGATTGTGAAACAAAATTAAACAAGGATCAGAATCAGATTAACTCCTTCAATGTGATTTACATTATCACTTATTTGATGATATGACTCTAATCTAACTTAAATCACACAAGAATCTTTTAGCTGCAAGAAATATAGAAACCAAAAGTTCAGGTGTAATAGGTGAATTAAAATTAACTATTGATCAATAATATAAAATAAACAACCCTTACTCAAAAGAGTGAGGGTTTTTATGATGAATCAACTTTGGGTATAACATGACAAGACTTTATAAACTTTTTAAACACTTTTATATAAAATATGAAACCAATGTTACATTCATTCCGTATTCCATATGGAATCACTACGAAAGCAATGTATTTTTATGTAACATTGATTATTATCAAAGGTTATATGTACAACGTATACAATAGTATGTTTTTTATTGTATAAGGAATACTATCCAGAAGCTTTTGAACTTTGTAAAAAAGGGGAGAAAAAAGTGCTTATTATTGAATTAGCAGCTATATTGTTATTTTCTAAAATTGCTGGAGATATAAGCGTAAGATTAGGGCAACCAGCAGTATTAGGTAAATTATTGATTGGTATTGTATTAGGTCCAACTGTGTTGGGTATTGTTACAAATACAGAAGTATTAGAAGAAATCAGTCAAATTGGTGTTATATTGTTAATGTTTATTGCAGGGCTTGAAACGGATGTACAAGAATTTAAAAAAACGGCAAAAGCCTCTACATATGTAGGAATATTAGGGATTGTTATCCCACTGACTGCAGGTTTTCTTGCAGGAACTTATTTAGAATTACCAATATTGGAAGCTGTTTTCCTTGGATTATTGCTTTCTGCAACGAGTGTAAGTATCTCCGTTCAAGCATTAAAAGAAATGGGGAAGTTAAAATCAAAAGAAGGTACTACGATTTTAGGAGCAGCGGTAATTGACGATATTCTTGTAATTATTTCTTTAGCATTTCTAATGAGTTTGGCTGGTGGAGATGTTCAATTAGGAGAAGTGATTATAAAGAAAGTGATTTTCTTTATAGTAGCTATTGGTTTGGCCTGGAAAGTAGTACCATGGGTGTTGAAAAAATTTGCTCCACTAAAGGTGAGCGAAGCTGTTATATCTGCAGGATTAATTATTTGTTTTAGTTACGCCTTTCTTGCTGAATATGCGGGGGTAGCTGGCATTATAGGTGCTTATATCGCAGGTGTTGCAATCAGTTTAACAAAATATAAACATGAAGTATTTGATAAAGTAGAAACGATTAGTTATTCCATTTTCGTGCCCGTATTTTTTACATCCATAGGTGTTACGATTGAGTTTATAGGAATAGGAGATCAGATTTGGCTAATTGTTATTCTCAGTATCATTGCAATCTTAACTAAATTGCTTGGCTCAGCAGTAGGAGCAAAATTTGCTGGTTTTAATTGGAGAAGTTCATTTGGAATTGGATCAGGAATGGTTTCAAGAGGAGAAGTGGCTTTAATTATAGCGGCAATAGGGTTAGAAGCGGCTTTATTAACTGAGAAGTTATTTGCAGTTATTGTAGTAGTGGTTTTAATTACAACTATTATAACACCTCCTATGTTAAAATTGTTCTTTCAAAAAAAACATGTGTAAATAAGTGTTGTGAAAAATTTCAATACAACAATTTTTATAAATTATATGTATTGACAAAACTTAAAATTGTAAGATATGATGCATTATATCAAAAATTATTGATTTATTAGTTTTGGAAATCGTGTTTTGAAAGGAGATTTACACATGAAAGCAAGATTAGCTGAATTAACAGATCTAATATCTATATTAAACATATACAATCAGGGGATTGAAGATCGTATTGCAACCCTTGAAACAGAAGTCAAAAATATGGAGTATATAAACAATTGGTTTAAAAACCGAGAAGAAAAATATGTAGTATTAGTACTAGAAAAGAATGAACAGATTCTTGGTTGGGCATCAATTAACCCATATAATAATAGGTGTGTATATAATGGAGTAGGGGAGATCGCAATATATATTGAGCGTGCATATCGTGGAAAGGGCATTGGGAAAATACTATTAACAGAGCTAGAATTGAAGGCAAAACAATTTGATTTTTATAAACTATTGCTTTTTACATTTCCTTTCAACAAACTAGGTCAAAGTCTTTATTCAAAAATGGGATATAGAGAAGTTGGTATTTTTAAAAAACAAGGACTATTAGATGGGAAGTTTGTTGATGTGAAGGCAATGGAGAAATTACTATAAATTTATAATTTTTCATATTAAAATAATAATTCTATTTAGCTAAAGTTAGATAGGTGGAACTTATAAAGATGATTGGAAATGATTGTGTTATACTTGATGAAGTAAAATGAGAATCTCAATCAGCAGCTTATTCCACTTTTAATAAATATTTAAACTACATAATAAAATAGTAAAGGCATAAATAGTTTTCAATTATAAGATGGATAGGTTAATAAATAAAACTGACTTAGGGGGGGTATACATGAGTGGAATCGCCAAAACACCTCATCCGCCATATTATGCAGTAATCTTTTCTTCCCAGCGAACAGTTGGTGACAATGGTTATAATAAAATGGCAGACAAAATGGTAGAATTAGCATCTCAACAACAGGGGTTTTTAGGTGTAGAAAGTGCACGTGATGAGGGTTTGGGCATCACCGTATCCTATTGGGATTCTTTAGATGCAATTCAATTATGGAAGGAAAACTCGGCACACAAAATAGCACAAGATAAAGGTAAAACAGATTGGTATAAAAATTTCTCACTAAGGGTTTGTAAGGTAGAGAGAGATAAATATTTCGAAATGTAGAATTTTCAATTATAATAATGAAAACAGGGTTTTAAAAATCAACAATAGTTTGTATATGTATCGTAATCTCATATTTTACGAAATAATCATGTTCAAATTTATCCGGAATAATCTTTTTTACAAACCATATCTTATTTATGTAATCTGCTATAAAGTTAGTCATTTTCTTACAAGAAGTTTATGAGGATATCTAAGGAGGTCAAATGAAATGAAGCAAATACACTCTTCTTTTCAAGATGCAGTTAAGAACATTCAAGATGGTTCAACACTAATGGTAGGTGGATTTGGATTAGTTGGGATTCCTGAAAATTTATTATTAGCTTTAGTTGAAACAGGAGTGAAAGATCTAACCATAATATCTAACAATTGTGGTGTTGATGATTGGGGATTAGGACTGCTTTTGAAAAATAAACAGATTAAAAAAATGGTAGGTTCATACGTGGGAGAAAACAAAGAATTTGAACGCCAAGTATTAGCTGGAGAAATAGAAATTGAACTTATTCCTCAGGGTACGTTAGCGGAACGAATTCGTGCAGGTGGAGCAGGGATTCCAGCTTTTTATACACCAGCTGGAGTTGGGACATCTATAGCTGAAAGTAAGGAAATAAAAGAATTTGATGGAAAAGAATATTTGTTAGAGACCGCTTTAACCGCAGACTACAGTTTAATTAGAGCCATAAAAGGTGATAAAATGGGGAACTTAGTTTATAATAAAACGGCTAGAAACTTTAATCCCATGATCGCTGCAGCAGGTAAAATAACCATTGCTGAAGTAGAAGAATTAGTAGAAATAGGACAAATTGAATCTGATCAAATTCACACACCGGGTGTTTATGTGCAAAATATAATTGTGGGTCATCAAGAAAAACGGATTGAAAGAAAAACGATTAAACAAATATAAAGGAGAGAAGAACATGTCTGATAAACATCTTATTCGTGAGACCATTGCGAGAAGAGCAGAGCAAGAAATTGAAAGCGGTTTCTATGTAAACTTAGGAATTGGTATGCCTACTTTGGTTGCAAATTATTTGCAAAAAGATAAGCAGGTTGTTCTTCAATCCGAAAACGGATTATTGGGAATTGGTCCGTTTCCAACCGAAGATGAACTTGATCCTGATCTTATCAACGCTGGAAAAGAAACGGTAACAGCAATTCAAGGTGCTGCTTTTTTTGATAGTGCGGAATCTTTCGGAATGATTCGAGGCGGACATATTGATATCGCTATTCTTGGGGGTATGGAGGTCTCTAAAAATGGAGATTTAGCAAACTGGATGATTCCTGGAAAGATGATTAAAGGAATGGGAGGAGCAATGGACTTAATTCATGGTGCAAAAAGAATCATTGTGATTATGGAGCATCTTAGTAAAAATGGCAAACATAAAATTGTAAATAAATGTGCTCTCCCCCTTACAGGTAAAGGTGTAGTGGATAGAATCATTACAGAGCGTGCAGTACTTGATGTGACGGATAATGGATTAAAACTTGTAGAAATTTTAGATGGTAGTACTATATCTGAGATCCAGGCTGCAACAGAACCTAATTTAATCATAGAGGAAACTTTACTTAATCAATAAGCTATCATAACCTTTGGGAGGAGAAATATGAGAAATGTAGTCATTGTTTCAGCTGTACGAACACCTATTGGAACATTTGGGGGTGCATTTAAAGATCTGAGTCCTATAGATTTAGTAGTACCTGTATTACAGGAAGCGGTTAAAAGAAGCAACCTTGATAAGGAAGATGTAAATGAAATTATTTTAGGTCATTGTATTCAAAGAACCGATATGCCCAATATTGCTAGAACTGCTAGTTTAATAGCAGGATTTCCAGACACAACTACGGGTTATACCATCCAACGTCAATGCTCATCTGGAATGCAAGCTATCATTTCGGCTGCTTTACAAATTCAAACTGGGTTATCAGATACTGTTGTCGCTGGTGGAGTAGAAGCAATGAGCTCAAGTCCATATGTACTCCATGAACATAGATGGGGGAAAAGATTACAACATGGGCAAATATCAGATAGTGTTTGGGAAATATTAGAGGACCCTATTCATCATATTATGATGGGTGAAACAGCAGAAAATTTAGCAGATTTGCATAACATAACACGTGAAGAACAAGATGAAATATCATTGCTCAGTCATCAAAGAGCACTACATGCAATAAATAATGGGTATTTTGATTCGCAGATTATACCTATTAAGGTCAAGAGTCGAAAACGTGAAACGATAGTTTCAAAAGATGAGCACCCTCGTGAAGGTATTACGATAGAAAATCTAATGAAATTAAAACCAGCTTTTCGTGATAATGGAACCGTAACCGCAGGTAATTCGTCAGGATTAAATGATGGAGCAGCGGCTCTCGTACTAATGGATGAAGAACTCGCTTCAGAAAGAGGATTAACTCCACTAGCAAGAGTTGTTGGGTTTCAAATAGCTGGAGTAGATCCAAAACTGATGGGTCGTGGACCAGTACCTGCAATTCAGAAAGGCTTAGCAAAAGTAGATTGGTCTTTAGAGGAAGCAGATCTCATTGAAATTAACGAAGCATTTGCAGCTCAATATCTAACTGTTGAAAAAGAACTAGGATTAGATCGAAATAGAACAAATGTAAATGGCAGTGGTATTAGTTTAGGACATCCTATTGGTTGTACCGGTGCAAGAATCGTTACAAGTCTTGTACATGAATTAAAAAGGCGAGAATTGAAAAAAGGGATTGCCTCCCTTTGTGTAGGTGGAGGAATGGGGGCTTCTTTATTTTTAGAAATAAATGATTAAAGATAAGAGGAGTACTAAAACCAGGAAATTTTATTTCCTGGTTTTTCTTTTCTCAGAATCATTTCAAATAAATATTCAAAAAACAAAAATATATATCATATAAGTAATAGAAATTTTATGTGTACATCAGTAAAGTATATGAGTGATATAATAGATGAAAATACGATTCCAAGGTGATATATTGTGAAAATAGGAGAATTCGCTAAAAACAATAATGTCAGCATTGATACAGTAAGACATTATATGGATATAGGGTTGATCATTCCTGAAAAAAGAACAGGACAATATCAGTTTGATAACAAATGTTATGAGGATATTCAAGATATAATCTATTTGAAAGACTTAGAATTTACTTTAAATGAAATCAAAAAGATTTTTCAATTTAAAAGATTAGGTAAACTTTCAGCATTACAAAATAATCAATACTATAAGAGATTGTTTGAGGGAAAATATGAAATTGAGAAAAAAATCAATCAATATCAGAAGGCAAAGCAAAAACTAAAGAATGAAATGATAAGGTTACATCATTCAGAAGACCATAATTATATACCAATCGGTATACCCTTTTCAGCGTTATCTCTTTTTGAATGTAAGAAGTGTTGCACAGAATTAAGTATATCGAATGGAGATATACAATCCAATCAAATATTAAATGGCACGTTGCATTGTGAATGTGAAGAACAATATATTATTAAAGATGGCATACTGTTTAGCTCTGACACAGTTGAACATTCCAACCATCTCCAAAAACAAGATCAAGTTATGGATAATTTCAACCATTTTTTAACTGACTATATTAAAGAAACAGATGACAAATTTATTAATAATTTGTTTAAAACGATTGATTTAACCTTTAAAAAAATAGATATGGATGATCTTGAAAACAAAACAATGTTACATTTAGGAACTGGATTAGGTTTTTCACTAAGACATATATATGATTCACTTCCGAATAAAACACTATATATTGCAGTTGATCACGATTATGAAAGACATCAGGTATTAAAGAGTATTCTAGAAACTTATGATATAAGGAAAAACATCCTATTTATTTGTTCAGATTTTTTAAACATACCGATCAAAAATAAATCTATAGATTATTTAATCGATACAGGTACTTCAACCTATAATAGTAATCATGAATCGTTTTTACTGAAAGAAATCCAACATTATTTGAAAAATAAAAGTTATTTAGTAGGATCATATATATACTATAGCAACTTTCACGTTCAAAATAATACAATCGAAGAGCCTTTTAGAAAATACTTTCAAATAAAAAATATTAAAGAAGAGATCAATAAACTGAATTATGATCCTATATTTGATGAATCAATTATTTATTCTGATAAAACACCTGGTAAGTATGAAATTCATATTTTTGAAGGTGAAAAAGTATTTAATTATATGTACATAGGGAAAAAGTTAGGTTCACGATGAAACTGAATTCCCTAGAAATCTATCTGATATTAAATAATAACTGATTGGATGAGGTAATTTGAATAAAAATGATAGAAACACACAAAAATTGATAGGTCATGGAAGAACCGCAGACATTTATGAATACGGGGACAATCTAGTATTAAAGTTATTTAAAACTAATATAGATGAGCAGAGCATAATCGCTGAATACAATCAAAGTAGAATCGTACAAAAGAAAGGATTAAATGTACCATTTGTAATAGAGATAATTGATATGAATGATAGGAAAGGCATTGTATATGAGAGAATAGAAGGAAAATCAATGTTGCAAACAATGACTAGTCAACCTATGAAAATGGAATGTATGGCTAGGCAGATGGCACAATTGCAGTATTCTATTCATCAAACTAGTAGCAATGAATTACCTGATCAAAAAGATATATTAGAACGTTTTATTCAACGGGCGGATTTACTTCATGACTGTCAAAAAGAAAAAATCATTAACTACCTTCATCATTTACCGAGTGGAAACGTGATTTGTCATGGGGATTATCATCCTGATAATGTAATGATGACCCCTTCCAACCCAAAAATAATTGATTGGAATAATGCAAGTAGAGGCCATCAAATGGCAGATGTAACTCGAACATTTCTATTGTTGAAATACGGTACTATACCAGAACATCTTACAAAACAATTGAAGTTTTTTGATGAAGCTGGAAGGAAACAGTTTTATAGTCAATATTTGAAAACATATTTATTCTTATCTGGAGATTCAACGGATGATATTCATAAATGGGAGATTCCTATTGCAGCTGCTAGATTAGCGGAAGGGATACCATATGAGGAAAAACAAATGCTGTATGATCAAATCTTAAAAATAATATAATTGGATTAGTTTGATAAGGTTTTGGTCAATTTTACAATGCTTATTATTCAAGGTGTTATTGATCCACGAGAATCTCCTCAAAATGCCCATAGGTGGGGTTAACCCCACCTATGGGCATTTTAAATAAAAAAATAATAAAAATTTGCTGTTGCTGTTGTCTTATCCCCATGCATTAAACTTTTTGTTAAGACTTTTCTTGTCATTTAAAAGGGGGATAAAAACTTGTACAGTAATCTATTCAACATGTTCAGAGATCCTAAATCAGATTTAAAAAACTTTTTTTTATTTTGTTCGGGTCAATTTGTTTCATTATTTGGAACATCTGTATATTCATTTGCAATGAGTTTATACATTCTAACTGTAACAGGTTCTGGGCTTTCATTTGCAACGAACCTAGTATTATCCATTTTGCCTACTGTACTATTAGGTCCAATAGCAGGAGTGTTAACAGATCGTTTTAATCGAAAGATGATTATTGTAGGGACAGATTTAATTAGTGGAATTGTATTACTTGTATTGTTCATTGTTAGTTTTGTTCAATTTAATTTGATATGGGTTTATGCAGTAACACTGATACTAAATATACTTGGCACTTTATTCTCTGTCTGTTCTGAGTCTGTGAAACCAAATATCGTGTTAGAAAAGAATTTAATGAAGATGAATGCTGTATCTCGAATGATTTTATCGGCTTCTTTTATTTTAGGACAAGTATTAGGTGGTATAGTGTACGCATTTATTGACATACAAATATTTATTCTAATTAATGCACTTTCTTTTATGATGTCAGGTATGTCAGAGTTGTTTATTAATTTTAATTTTAATGTTGAAGAGAAAAAGGAACAAAGTGAGAAGATCAAAATTTTTAGCGATATGAAAGATGGATTCGTCTTTCTTTTTAATCAAAAAAGTTTGTTAGGTATGATGATTTTATTTATATTAATCAACTTTTTTTCCACATTTTCAGTTGTAGTTCCAGTACCGTATATATTAACGAATGTCATTGAAGTAAGTTCAATTTCCTTTGGTGTTATTGAAGCTTCATTTCTGTAGGGATGTTAGTAGGAGCTATTGTCGTAAGTAAGTTAAATGATCGTTTAATGGAATATAACAAATTATTAACTGTATTAACTTTTATTAGTTCAATATTAATAATCTTAATGGGAGCACCATTGCTGATTTTTAGCTTTGAATACAAGCTGTTTTATACGATTTATTATTCCTTGATTCATTTGACTTATGGAATCGTGATTGCTTTTGTGGATATCCCAGTTATGACGATGTTGCAAAAATTAGTTCCAGACAAATTGAGAGGAAGAGTGATTAGTGTTGCAATTTCAATCGTTAAAGTGTTTGTTCCTTTAGCCATGATTATATCTGGCAGTGTCTTAATGTAATACCTGCTTTTTGGTTGCCTTTGACAGGAGGGGGATGTTTGTTGATTATTACTGTTAGATATTATTATGTTGATATTCTTAAACAGTCTTCACTTAAAACACAAGAAGTTTAATTTATTGTTAACAAAAAACGCCCACTAATTTATTAGTGGGACTTTAAATAATCAATTTTCTTCAAAAATGGGCTCACCTAATGGATCATTCGATCCAGTTGAAATGTTGATTGTTCCTCTATATCGTAATAACTAGCTAATAAACGATCAAAAATCGTACTCCAAGATTTTTGTCTGCAATAGGCAAGCGCATTTTTTGTTAAAGTAGATCTTAATTTTGTTTCTTTAACCATACGTTCAATATTATTTTTAAAGCTTACCATATCATGAGCAGGGCTTAACAATCCTGTTTTTTCATGAATTATATTTTCCTTCACACCTCCTGCTTCTATTCCCATTACAGGTGTACCTGATGCCATTGCTTCTAGTATTACATTTCCAAACGTTTCAGTTGCAGAAGGAAATGCGAATAAATCTGCTGCTGCATAAAGATCGCTTAATTCTAATCCTTGTTTAAAGCCAAGGAAGGTAATAGATTCAGTTGAAATGTCTGCTCCTTTTTCTTTTAACTCTTTATAAAGTGGGCCTTCACCTACAATAACAAGCTGACATTGATCTCTAATTTCTTTTGGTAAAAATTTGTAAGCATTGATTAAAACTTCAATATCTTTTTCTATGGCTAATCTACCTACATATAGAATAACAAACTTTTCTGGAGAGATTCCATATGTTTGCCATACTTCGTTTCGATTTGTTATTGGGTGAAAAACTTCAGTGTCAATACCGCGTGACCAAATTTCAATATTTTGCAACTGTTTCTTTTCTAATAATTTTTTTGTTGAATGTGATGGGACATAAATCTTTTTACAATCTTGATGAAACCACAATATATATTTCCATAAGATGGGTTCCATCCATTGAATTTTATAGTAAGATAAGTATTGATCAAAATTTGTGTGATAAGAAGCAACCATAGGAATGTTGTACTTATTAGCATAATGATGTCCTAACAAACCCATGTTGAAAGGTGTGGCAATATGAACTAGAGTAGGGTTAAATTGGTGAATTGATTTTTTAATATGAACAGGATTAGGAAAGGCAATTCTACATTCAGGATAAAGAGAAAATGGGATGCTGTAATATGTTTGAATATTTTCATTGTTCATATCTTTATTACCCATATGGTTTGGAGCGTAGATACGAACAGAAATCTCTTTTTTTTCTAAATAACTTGACCATTTACTTAACGTTATAGCAACTCCGTTAATATCTGGGAAAAAAGTATCTGTAAAAATGGCAATCCTCATGTAATCCACTCCTTTATGATATCTTTTTCATAAGTTAATGGTATAACATATTTATTACTACATGATGGATTTTAAGTAAAAATTATGTAAAAATTTGAAAGAAACATTAAAATTTTAATTTAAAAATAAATTTAATATTATCGTTTGCTGAAGAGACGAAAGTATAAATTAAATAAGAGTTTTGTAACTCGTCGAACATCATATTGAATAAGATATAGTAAATCACATTTTATGGGGGGAAATGATGTTTTCTGAACAAGAGAGAGACGCAATTTATAAGGTGATTCGTAAGAGAAGAGATGTTCGTTCATTTTTAACTAAATCCATACCAGAAGAAGTGATTGGAAGAATCATTGAAGCCGGACACCATGCTCCATCTGTTGGATTTATGCAACCATGGAATTTTATTATTGTTCATTCACAAAAAATAAAGAAACAATTAGCCTGGGCAGCAGATAAAGAAAGACGAGCTTTAGCAATTCATTATGAGGGAGAACGTCAAGATCATTTTTTAAGTTTGAAAGTGGAAGGATTAAAGGAAGCTCCTATTACCATTTGTGTAACCTGTGATCCGACAAGAGGAGGCACTCATGTACTTGGCCGAAATTCTATTCCTGAAACAGATATGATGTCTGTTGCTTGTTCGATACAAAATATGTGGCTTGCTTCTTGTGCAGAAGGAATTGCATTAGGTTGGGTCAGTTTTTACAAAAAAAATGATATTAGAGAAATAATGAAAATTCCACCTCACATAGATCCAGTGGCATTGTTATCTCTTGGATATACAGATGAATATCCGGAAGCCCCAATACTGGAAACAAGTAAATGGGCTAAAAGGGAAGAAATAAGTAAATTAATATATGTGAATCATTGGGGAAAGAAAAAATAACAAAGCAATATTTTAAAAACTTTTACCTCTTAGGTATTGTATAGTTAAATAAAGGAGGGAGCTCATGTTATGACTAGGGAATATATACAGTACTATTCTTCACCTGTAGGACTCATACAATGTAAAAGTGATGATCATCAATTAATAGAAGTTAATTTTGTAGAGGAAGAGAATGAGCATACTTCATTAAAAATTCCATCAGTTTTAAAAGAAACTCTTAAGCAGTTGGATGAATACTTTGCAGGGACAAGAACGAAATTTGATGTAAAACTACAATTAAATGGCACAGAATTTCAAAATACAGTATGGAAGGAACTAACTAATATTCCTTATGGAGAAGCAGTCTCTTATAAATCTGTAGGAGAAAGAATTGGGAATAAAAAAGCAGTAAGAGCAATTGGGAACGCCAATAATAAAAACAAAATTGTGATTATTGTTCCTTGTCATAGAGTCATGGGCAGTAATGGGAAGTTAGTAGGATATGGTGGAGGATTATGGAGAAAAGAATGGTTGTTGAACCATGAAAATATAGCTTTTCATTGAGCAGGTTATGATATACATCTCATAGAATATATATATAAAGATTTAACAATAAAAATGGGGTGTAGGAAATATGGAATTTGTAACAGAGGTTAGAAAAAAGTTAATCCAAACTGTAGAGAGTCTGAATGATGAACAAATAAATCAGAAGCTGACAAATGACGATTGGAGTATAGTGCAAATACTTCACCATTTATATTTAACAGAGTACGCAATTCAAGCTGGTTTCAATCATGTAATACAAAAAAATAAACAAAATCCAACAACGATCAAATCATTTGAGATTGTAACAGATCGAACGATTAAAAGGGCAGCCCCTGATCATATTCAACCAACTGATCAATATATGTCAAAACAAGAAATTTTGAGATTATTAAGTGAGTCAAGAAATCAATTGATTGGGATTTTGAATCAAATTGAAGATTATAGCCTTTTGTCAAATCTTTCTATGTCACATCCTTTTTTAGGTCGTTTAAACTTAGATCAGTACTTGGAATTTATAGGCGTTCATGAACAAAGACATATAAAACAAATAGAAGAATTAAAATCTAGTATGATAGTAAGTTAATATGAGCGATATAGAGCAAGAGTGATTTCACTCTGTTTTAATATAACCTTTATGAAACATTGGTGGTTTAGAGAGAGAGGAAGAAAATGGGAAATATAGACAAAAGAGATCGGTTAAAGGAAAACCCATTCAGTTATAAGATAACTAAAGCGAATAAAACGATGATCTATTGGGATAACAGAATGATCAAAACGTTAAGTGAAAAAGAATCAAAAAAGTTTTTATTTAACATAGAAGGTAAGGATGATTATGCAATTCAACTTATATTAGCTAAACTTACAGGGAATTTTAAGCGGGGAAATGAGAAAAATAAATAAGATTAAGAATTATAGTTGAATTGATATTTTTTTAAAAAGTTGATTTATATTTAAATGCCTATTCTTTTCAGAATAGGCATTTAAACATTTATAGTTATCTTATTTACCTAAGTATGCATTTAACATCCATTGATGTTTTTCTAAACTTATTACAATTCCTTCAAGTAAATCTGCTATCCTAATCGCATTCTCATGATCAGCCAATTCAATCGCTTGTTTCATTTCTACTCCGATTTGAAAGAAGTCATTGATAACAGATTGAACCATTTCATTAGATGATAATCCCTCTGCAGCTTCTTCAATGGTAGATAGTGTTAAGTAATCTTTTAAACTTGAGGCTGGAATAGCACCAGATGCTAACATATTTTCAGCAATTTCATCTGAATAACCAGTAACCTCATTATACAGTTCTTCAAATTTCTCATGTAATGTAAAAAAGTGCTCCCCTTTCACAAACCAGTGATAGTGATGAAGTTTTGTGTAAAGTACATTCATGTTGGCTAATTGTTGGTTTAATAATCCTTTTAAGTTCTCATTCATTTTAAAAACTCCTCTCCAAAATGTAATAGCTGGTACTTATTTATAATAATTATTATATAATAATAACTATAAATAGTCAATTGTTATTACCTTCATTTTTAATAATTCTACGATCAATCGCTTTTTCCATTGTTTTGTCTGTTAAATGTGCGTAAATTTGTGTCGTATCGGTAGAAGCATGTCCTAATTGTTCTTGTGTTTTATATAGATCATTTTGTAAATAATAATCTGTTGCGAAAGAATGCCTTAGTTTGTGAACAGTTAAATAAGGCTTTCCGAACTTTTTTGCATATTTAATGACCATTTCTTGAATAGCACGTTTAGACATTCTTTTACCTTGTTGTGCCCCATTTGGAATAGTAAGAAAGAAAGCTTTTTCATTCTTAAGTGCTTTATAGTTTGAATCTCTATTGGACAAGTAATTCTCTATATACTTAATAGCATGATTTCTAAAAAATACTCTAGTTTTAAAAGTTTCATCATGATTTCCTTTTCTATATACATAAACAGTTTGTTTTTTTAAATCAATATCATCTAAGGTTAAATTGACAACCTCTGAAACTCGTAAGCCAGAATGGAGGATAAGGCTTATAATGCAGACATCTCTATCTTTGTTAAGTTGATAAAAATATAGGGCTTGTTTATTTTTTGAAATGTCCTGTTCATAGCCAGATTTAACATATTCAATAAACTCGATGATTTCACTTTCTTGTAATAATTTTCCTTCTAATTTATTTGCTATTTCTTTCGCTTTATTCATCCTTTTAATTTCAATTTTAGCCATAACGTTTCTTTTCAATAGAGGATAGAAGTTCTCATCTTCTGCTATTTGACTTAAATAATGGAAAAGGGATCGAAGAGAAGAGAGCTTTCTAGTAATTGTGATTTTGGCATTGGAATTCTCTTTTCTAGTTGCTAAAAAAGCTCTAAAGTTATCAATACTTTCTGTATGTAGTTTTTCTAAGTGCTCTAAAGGAACCTCTTTTATATTTTTAACATCAGATAGTCCTTCAGCTAATAACCAAGAAAAAAATGTTCCATAATCTCTAACATATTCAAGTAAAGTAGACGGTGAAAGATCCTGTAATTTGTGATTGATAAATTTTTCAATGTACCAAGGCATCGATGGGACTAGCTTATCTAGTTCTTGTCTATCTTTTAATTTTATAATGTTCATTAGAAATTACCCCTTGATAAAAATTCATCATATTTAATCATTACATACTACTTATTATTTTTTCATGAAAGAATGAATAAATCAATCGAATATTTCTTGAAAAAGAAAAATAAATATGTTACTATAAAGTCAC
>NZ_SIJB01000010.1 GCF_009910845.1 Chengkuizengella marina
AGGTTGTCGGGGAGGAAGTGAAAGCATGACTTTCAAAATAAAATATCCAATCGTCAAAAAATACCTTACTAGTGGTACCTCCGCTCATATTTTTGTAGATGACACAGGTATTTACGAGTGTATTCCTTTGCTTACAGATACACCAGAAAAGGCATGGCATGTGCTATATCAAAAACCTTTGGATAATCAGATATTTGGTGATGCAAATGATATAGCCGCAGGTGTTGAGCTTTGTTTTTCCCATCTAAGAGGAAGTATTAATAATGAAGAAGCCTATAAAAGGTATGTATGGGTAATAGCATATATCTGCTATAAGTTTGGACTAGACCCTACTAAAGCTATAATTGGTCATCATATCCTTGATCCACAAAGAAAAACAGACCCACAAAATGCTTTATCAAAAATGGAAAAATCATATGACCAGTTATTACAAGATGTAGTCATAGAATACTATGATTGTTTACCGAGGGAGGAAGTGTTAATGAAGCTAAAAAAATGGCAGATAGATATGGCACATCAATCTATTGAAAACTTAAATGAGAAAGAATTGCTCTATGATGTTGATGAATGGAAAAAGAAAGTAGAAGAAAAACCACAGGAAGTCATTAACGATTTTCCTTGGTTATTCTTTGTTATGTTAGATCGATTAAGTCAAAAGAAAGGTGGAAATTAATTATGGAATTTCAAGTTTATGATTTTGCAATCGTACCTATCATTGTTGCTTTAGTTCAGTTAGCAAAACAATTAGGATTAGGGGCTAAATTATTACCAGTTTTTTCTCTAGTTTTAGGGGTAGCAACTGGTATTTTTTATGTGGCTCCAGGTGATCCAAAACAAGCTATTTTAGTTGGTATTGTAATGGGACTGGCTGCTAGTGGATTATGGAGTGGGGCAAAAAATATAGTACAGAAGTAAAGTAGATTTAATGTGATATGCTCCCCTAAAGGTAGAAAGATTAAAATTCTGCTACTTAAAGGGGAGTATTTATTGTGTCTAAAAATCTTACAAACCTGGTAAATCATCATCACTCGACTGCGTTCTAAACACGTTAAATCTATATGGCGAACTTACAGCAATTAAAATAATAACTAACAGAATAAATAAAACCAAAACTATAGCTGCACTCATCTTAATCCCTCCTTTCAATATGTTGTAATACATACTATGAAAGGAAAATCTACTTTGATTGGACGGGTATCCTAGGGCAAGTACACATTTTTCATAGATTAAAGCCCCACTAATAAATAGTGAGGTTTACATTTGTGAACGTTAAAGGTGTGACTACTATTACTAGTGTTAAAAATTTCTACATCTATTGAGGACTTTAAAACCATTCCAAGAAGCTAATAATATTATTACAAGTAGAATGAATAGTACTAATACAATAGCTGCACCAGTAGCAGAACTATGTGAACTCATGTTAAGCCCTCCTTTCTATACTATGATGTACTATATACTATTAAAGGAAAATCTATTTTGTCTGGACCGGTGTCCTAAGGCAAGTACAACTTTCAGGGTTACACATAAGATAATCGTTTCCTTCTCCGACGAATCAACGGTTTATACTTTGCCTTTTTTATCTACAGCCGTAATTCACACCCGGCTGGGATTGATATATCACGACGTTGAGGAGCAGAACAGAAATAAGGTTTAGTTGAAGCTAATAATATTATTACAAGTAATATAAATAACACTAAAACTAATGCAGCTCCAGAACCAGAACTATGTGAACTCATATTAATCCCTCCTTTCTATACTATGATGTAATATATATATGAAGACAAATTAAATTAGAGCATGAGCATGAATATGAGTGGATCAAGTTTGGTGAGATTGTGGGGGTGTCCTGATGCTAACAGACCTTGAAAGAAAAGTATTACGTATTCTCTATAACTTCCCTCATTCAATAAAAAAAAGAATGCCAACCATTCGAGAACTCGAAATCAAAACAGGCAAAGACGAAAAAACAGTCCGTTCAGTATTAAACGGACTTGTTAAAGGTGGATATATAGAATGTAAAGATGGAAACACACAAAATATAAAGATTATAATGACTAGAGATTATGATTCTCCTTATAGATAAAAGATGTCTGACATTAATCTAGTTCTCTAAAGAGCCGAATCGTAATAGTTACTCCAATATGAGATTATTAGTTTCATTTTATTCTATTGGTTCAATTCTTTCTAATTTTGAAAAATACTTTTTATCTTTCGAAAACCGCCATTCATAAACCACAAAATACTCAGTATCTATTTTTATTAATTGAATAGTTGATTCAGGAACACGAACTGTTGTTAATTCATTATCTTGATTTTTAACAACAATTGAATTTTCTTTGACTTCAACAACCGTTACAAAAGCCCCAGTTGTTCCTTTGCAAGTGGCAAACAAAAAACTACCAACCAACACTATAATTATTAATATCCACCAATAACGACGCTTCAAACTTCTTCACCTCATTAGTTTGTAATTATATTTAGCTAGAACTTATAAATAAAAGGGGGGATTAAAAATTTTAACCCCTATCTGTATATATTTTCAATTTATTTATTCTTCCACATCAACTATGACATGATCTGCATTAATCAATTGAGCTGGATCACCGTTGTTATTCCAAATGTTTTGCTCCGTCCAATATAGATCAACAGACCATATACCCCTGGAGAAATCACCTGACCAAATTGTAATTGTTTCTCCAGCTTTAATGGTGTATGAATCAGGGAAATCAAAACGTTGCTCTCCTTCTACACTTAATACACTCCATCCAGTCATATCCATATCATAACTATCATTATTTATAATAGTTATGTATTCTTCCTCTAAATTTACTTCTGTATTTTGAACAAATGAATCCTATACAATTGCCTCAATTTTCTCTATTTTATTATCTATAAATCCATCATCTTGTACATAATTCTCTATACTCCATATACCTAACACTTACTTCTTGAGCTTTTGTTTGAATTTCCTTAAACTGATCTACATACTTTACATTTGGTGGATAGATATAAGCGACTCTAGCAAGTCCTCTTCCTAGTAACATCTCATTAAACATTTTTCCATCTACCAGAGATATGCTAGTAACCTACCTTATTTATCACGTTCAGATACATCTATTTCAATCTATACTTCTGATCCATCAGGTTTTGCAAATTGTGAGGCTTCAGGTCCAAAAGGTTGTATAGGTTTGTTTTGGTGTACTGTTTCTGGAGTATCTACTAAGAGCAATCGAATTGTTTCTTGCTTACCATTTAGATTAACTTTGATTGTATCTCCATCCACCACATTATTTATTGTTGCATTTATAAGTTACTTTTCCTCTTGATGATTTATGGTATTTACTTCTTCGTTTGTAGATTTTAATGTTGTGGTTTCAGTGCAGCCTACCAATAGTAGCATAAGTATAAAAATATAAAATATCCTCATATAATTCCCATCCCTATAATTTTGTAAGTAGGTTTATCTTTTCACAATTTGAAATTAAGTAAATAGTGTAAAAGAAAAGTCCAATAAAACACTACCAACTATTAAAGTCAACAGGTAAAGATGAAGAAACAGACTGTTCAGCATTAAACGGACTTGTTAGGGGTGGGTATATAGAATGCCCAGATGGTAATACTCAAAACATAAAAATTATATGTACTAGGGATTATTATGATTCACCTTTTAAGTTTATTTTTCCCCTAATTAAAATAGAAATAAATACAATCCAGAAAACTATTATTAATAAGTGACATAAAGCAATATAGATCGATAGTTTAGAACCTGATTTTAACATGATCAATATATATTCTAATTCGTTTATTCCTGGACCTCTACCTAAAGCTTCAATTACCATTACAAAAGGGAGAATAGTTGTGCAAACAAAAGTAATACGTGATAAAACAACCGCCTTTTTTTATAAAGGGAAAATGCTGCAGTTATGATTGTTATAAATAAAATAGAATTATGTGTAATCAGCAACCAAAAAGGAATATTTTCATAATGCAATTGAATCTAACTCCCCCATATTTAAGTTCATATTTTTTGGATATGCTTAGTTTAAATTAGAACAAACATAATAATAAAAAACCACCAACCTAAGTCAGTGATTCAATGAACTGGTACGTAGTTCTATTTTATTAGATCAAACTCCTAATGTTTTACAATAATACTTACCAAAAATCCGATTCATCTACTTCCTCACCTTTTTTCTTCAGTCCTGATACTACCCTGTGTTTTGTACTTCTGTTTGGCTTGTGGTATTCGTCAGAGCACATTTTTGAGACTAGTTGTCTTTTTGTCTAAACCCGAATTTTCACTTATGGACTTTTGAGAAATCTTTTTCTTATCAATGTATTTTCCTAATTTCGTTCTTGGTTTTCCTAATCCAAACATAACTATCATCCTTTCCTTGATAGTCATGTTGGACAAGTACTATAAAATTTATACGTATTTATATGAATAAAACCGTACTAGTGGACAAACGGTACTACATAGGCTTTAAACAAAAGGAGGGGATTGATAATGAAAAATGAGCTTAAAATTACGATTGATTTTAAATTATATATCCATATCATTAATGAAGGATTATTGAGGCTTTTAAAAAGCGTAAAAGAGTTTTTTGTAGGTTATTAAGTAAAGTTTTAAGGACAAAACCCAATATATTACATAATTCTCCAAAAATTACTTTATCAAGCAAAATCTATTTTTTTCAAGTGGAAAAAGATTAAAAAAGCGAAAAAGCACTAATTTTAATTTTTTATTTAAAATTCTCTTAAAAAAAGTGACCGTTTTTTGACCAGAATTTGACCATAAAATATATCAAATCCTTAGCATTATTATACTATAAGATAAAAGGAAGGGTGCATGTAGGCACTCTTTTTTTGTGGGTATAATTATCCAAGATAGGCTAGGGGAGGGAGCTAGGATGAAATATTTATTAAAAGGTTCATTTAATTATGAATAAAACAAAAAAATTTTAACAGCAATTACATTAGTTGATCCAGATCCACAATGGTAGAAACATGAATAAGAATATCAAGAAGGGCGTAGAAATACGTCTTTTTTTTGTTGGGAAAATATCATCCATTGTGCTAGGGGAAGATAATAGAATAGAGATTGATAAGTTAACACTTCCTTTTTATTCCAAATATCCGTATCCACACAATCAAAGGGAAGATGGATAGCGTAATATATACTGTAAATACATTTACTTTAAGACTTTAAGATGCAGCAAGCACCCATTGAATTACCTCTACCAAGGAGCTAATAAAGTTCCTTGGCTTTTTGTGTAAATGTCTACAGACCATCAGTCCAATCAAATTCATTGTATAGTTCATAAGATAGAATGAAAGATAAATTTCGAAGAGAGGGGGAAAATGTGATGGGATTAAAAAAAGGACCTTTTGTTGTAGCTCAGACTTTCTCAGTATTGAATCCATATGGAGGAACTGATGCAATTACTCTTGCTGCTGATGGTGACTTTGAAATTGTTGCTACTGTAGATGTGTGTGTCACACAACCACAGAAAACACAAGTATCACTGGATTCAATGGCTCAAATTGCTATAGAAACTCAGGAAAATCCTACAACATTTGAAGTAACCTATGAAATCCTGCGTAATGGTACAGCCATGGCCACCATCAATAATGAGATGGATTATGCGTCACCAAGCTTGCAAAGACATACAAATTTTCCAAACTTTCCTGTTTTAGATAATTGTCCAAGTGCTGGAATCAATACGTATGATCTCAAAATTACAAGGGTTGCAACATCTAATGTAACCAATATTTTTGTTGCTTCAAGAAGCCTTAAAGCAACAGTATTTGAATGCTAAATACAAGTTTAAAAAAAAAATTTTATATTTAAACGGTTAACAGAAGGGCGTAGAAATACGTTCTTTTGTGTGCTAGGGGAGGGAAGCAGGATAATAAACAACAGGATAAAGTTTCCGAGTTTTTATGTAATAGTATTGAAGATGATTACGCTTTGGGCATGTGTATCCGTCATTTCAGCGCTTATACAACAAGTATTCGGCACAAGCTTCTTCAGTACCAAATTCTTTTTGAAATTCAATTAAGGACATAGATTCTATTCTAGCCATGGTTTCATTCCTACGATAATAGTAGATAAAATATACATTAATGAGAGAAGCTACTCTTCACAGTAATTGAGGTGTCATTAGTCATCTTGTACATCTATTAAAAATATTTTTTCTTTAAATCCTCCTCGTTTTCTTACTTTCTCTTTTCTTATATTCTCAAGTACATCTAATGAAATACCATGTTCATTTGCTAAGGTATATATAATCTCTAACATATCAGCTAATTCTTCTATTGCATGTTCATTTGTATTTGTATTAAGATATTCATCTAATTCTTCTTTCAATTTTAAACGTAGTTCTGTAAAATATTCATTTTTATTCAATACCCTTATTTGAAATTGCTTCCCATTATTGCTAATTATATCTGGTATATGATCTCGAACTAACTTATTATACATTGGCATTCTAAAGTCTCCTTTGATCATTTCAATGACTATATCTTAATTAGATTAGTGTCGGATATCTTCATTGTATCACACATATGTTCGTAGATGGTTTTTCCATTTTTGAGCAAAGTGCATAATTAGAATATATGTTCTATTTAGGGTGAAAGCAATGAAAGAAAATAAACTAACATCTAGTTCCAATATGATGTGGGAAGCCAATCGCACATTATCAGAGTTTCAGCGATATCAAATATAGGATGCTTTATCAACGTTAAGTGAAAGAGAATGTTATGAACTTCATTTTGGAAAGTGTTTTAGTTATGAAGAGATCGCTGGATTTTTAAAAGTTAGGAAAGGTTCAAAACTACATGAAGAGGGCAGAAGTTAAAATAAAAGCTTCTAAATTAAGTAGTTTATTCCTTCAAGTAGGGTGAAAAGGCGGAATATTAAATATTCAAGAGAAATGTATAGGTATAGAAAAGGGGGATATATGCCGATTCCCTTTTCCTATTATTTTAGAAGAGATAACATATAACTTTTGGAAGTTTCAAAAAAGTATGAATATTTTGTTGAATAATCATACAGCATGTCGTAAAATGTTAGTTATAACAAACTACTATATTTTAAGTCATAGTCAATCTTTTTCTTAATCTAGTCTATTAATTAAAAGGGAAGAACTTAAATCATAATGATAGTATGGTAGTTTATCTATAAATATTTGAAAAGATGTAAGGGCTTTCATATAGAGAGGGGGGTGAATGTAAAACAAATGGAAGAAAATTAAATTAAATGGGGAGGAAATGGGTATGGTAGTATTCAAAAAAAATACGTTGTTTCATTTTATGATTGGTTTGATGCTTCTTGTTGTTTTAATTTTATTCAGTATGTTCTCTTCAACAGAGGTACATGCACAAGAACGAGAAGGATATAAAATGATTGATCAGGGTACATATAAGGTTTATGTTCCTGAAGAAGAAATTGTCGAGAACGAATCTAATTTAAATTCTTCTAATTTGAAATCTATAGATCCAAAGTCTACAAATCTAAAATCTACTAATTTAAGCAATAGTGTTGGA
>NZ_SIJB01000011.1 GCF_009910845.1 Chengkuizengella marina
ACTTTCAGACCGGCTGAACCAATCACACGTGAGCAGTTAGCTGTTATATTAACTAGATTGAAAGGTGGAATTTAAAATGGATTTTCAAGTATATGATATTGCAATCGTACCGATTATAGTTGCTTTAGTTCAGTTAGCAAAACAAATAGGGTTAAGTGCTAAGTATCAACCAGTTTTTTCTCTAGTTTTAGGGGTAGCAACTGGTATTTTTTATGTAGCTCCAGGTGATCCAAAGCAAGCTATTTTAGTTGGTATTGTTATGGGATTAGCTGCTAGTGGATTATGGAGTGGTGCAAAGAATATAGTAGAGAAATGAGTGAAATCCCCACTGGCTCATAGTGTAGCTGGTGGGGTTACTGAGGAATAATTCTTGTAATTGAACATGTGGAAATAGCTAAATCAAGTTCACTGCCCCCTTGATCAAGTAGAACAATTCCTTCTCCAACTTTAAATATAGTACCTGCAACAATAGGTTGTAATTGAAATAAAAATTCAATTTCTACTTCCTGACGCATCATTTCATTTAGTCGCCGCGTTATAGGATTTTCACAGCAGACACATTTACCTGTATTTTTTTGAGTAGATTTTAACTTTAACTTATTTGTTAATGTTGCAGGATATGCAACACCACTGATATTACAAACTGGAAAATCTCCTACCTCAGAGAATGCAATAAAATCTTTGACATCAAATAGAGGTTCTGGTTGTAAAGAAGCTCTGATGAGTGTGATAATTTGTACATCTTCTCCAACTAATTGTTCCAAAACACACTGCATCGGGCATACACAACAGTCACATATGGAATTATCAAAAACGCCCATATTAACACGTCCTTTCATTTTAATAGTTTAGTTATTGTATGAGTTGATAAGTTGTTTTGACTGGACGTGTAACTATTTTCAAAAATTGTGCTCTTGCATATCCTCCTGTACCTCTTATATAATAAGAACAAATGTTCTAATAAGAGGTGAGTAAAATGAAAGAAAATAAACTAACACCTGGCTCTAATATGATGTGGGAAGCTAGTCGCATGATACTACCTGAACATAAAGAACGTATAAATGATTATCAAAAAGAAAGAGATATAAAGATGAAACCTGAGCTAGCAGAAGAAGAAGTTAGTATTATATCTCAACAGTTATCAGATTCCATGTTAAGTAAATCAAAAATTACAGTTGAATTGTTCAGAGCTTTTGGTCAGAATGCGTTTAAAACTGGGATAGTAACCAAATTTGATACCCAATTAAGACAAATAAAATTAGATTTTGACGATGAATATGAGTGGATTAAGTTTCATGAGATTGTGGGGGTGTCCTAATGCTCACTGATTTAGAAAGAAAAGTATTGCGCATCCTGTATAACTTCCCTAATTCAATAAAAAAAAGAATGCCAACCATTCGAGAACTTGAAATCAAAACAGGTAAAGACGAGAAAACAGTCCGTTCTGTATTAAACGGACTTGTTAGAGGCGGATATATTGAATGTAAGGACGGAAACACACAAAATATAAAGATTATAATGACTAGGGATTATGATTCACCTTTTAGGTGAAAGGTTACTGACATTAATCTAGCTTTATTGGAGTTAGTTATCGTCAAGAAGCTCAATCTTTTCTAAATGGGCGAAATATTCTTTATCATTCCATTTCCACTTAAATCCATAAGACACATAATATTCAGTATCTTCTTTTATTAATTCAATAGTTGATTCAGGAACACTAACAGTTGTGAGTTCATTATTTTGATTTTTAACAACGATTGATTTTTCATTAACTTCAACAACGACTACAAAAGCTCCAGTTTTTCCTTTGTCCATAAAAAACACCAAACTACCAATTAAGACTATAATTATTAATATCCACCAATAACGACGCTTCAAACTTCTTCACCTCATTAGTTTGTAATTATATTTAGCTAGAACTTATAAATAAAAGGGGGGATTAAAAATTTTAACCCCCTATCTGTATATATTTTTAATTTATTTATCCTTTCACATCAACTATGACATGATCTGCATTAATCAATTGAGCTGGATCACCGCTGTTATTCCAAATATTTTGCTCTGTCCAATATAGATCAACCGACTTTATACCTCTGGAAAAATCACCTGACCAAATTGTAATTGCTTCTCCAGCTTGGATGGTGTATGAGTCAGGGAAGTTAAAATGTTGCTCTCCTTCTACACTTAGTACACTCCATCCAGTCATATCCATATCATAACTATCATTATTAATAATTGTTATGTATTCTTCCTCTAAATTTACTTCTGTAATTTGAACTGGTGAATCCTCTTGAATTGGTTCATTTTTCTCTATTTCACTATCTATAAATCCATCCTCTTGGACATAATTCTCTATGCTCCATATACCTACACTTTCTTCTTGAGCTTTTGTTTGGATTTCCTTAAACTGATCTACATACTTTACATTTGGTGGATAGATATAAGCGACTCTAGCAAGTCCTCTTTCTAGTAACAACTCATTAAACATTTTTCCATCAACCCAAAGATAAGCTAATAATCTACCATATTTATCTCTTTCAGATACATCTATTTCAACTTGAACTTTTTTACCTACTGGAAGTGTATCATTTGCAAATTGTGAGGCTTCAGGTCCAAAAGGTTGAATCGGTTTGTTTGGATGAACAGTTTCTGGAGTATCTACTAAAAGCAATCGAATTGTTTCTTGCTTACCATTTAGATTAACTTTGATTGTATCTCCATCCACCACATCATTTATTGTTGCATTTATAAGGTGCTTTTCCTCTTGATGATTTGTGGTATTGACTTCTTCGTTTGTAGATTTTAATGTTGTGTCTTCAGTGCAACCTATCAATAGTAGCATAAGTATAAAAATATAAAATATCCTCATATAATTACCATCCCTATAATTTGTAAGTAGGTTTATATCTTTTCACAATTTATAACTAATGTAAATAGTGTAATAGTAATAAATAACTACTAACTATTAAAGTCATTAAAAAAATTATAATAACAAAGGATTGTGATTCTCCTTTTAAATGAGAAGAAGCCACCGATTTTTATTATAATCACAAACGAATTAAGGCAAAACTAAAAAGTCTGAATTCAGTACAATACCGAATTCAGACCATCAAACTGCCTAATATTGAATTGACCTAATAACTTTAGATTAATGAGTACTCTATAATTTATCTACATCTAAATGAAGATATTTTGTAGGAACTATTACTTCACCTATTACTCTATCATACTGTCTTTTTCTAGTTGATGGATCATCTATAGTATAATAATACCAATCTGCTGTCATATCATATCTATCAGAAATAAAGTACCAAGTAAGTTCATAAGTTCCTGCACTGTCAATTTTAATTTCTTCTTTTGTGTTTCTCTGTATAGTTTTCTCTACTCCATCTCTATATGCATATCCAACTTCGGCTTCTACTTCTGCAAATACCCAAAACTGTCCACTACCTGAAATACTTGCATCAAAATTATGTTCCGAATAATTTTTTTCACTTACTGTTTCTGACCAAGTATATGTCCATGAAGTATTAGAAGGAATACTCACTGATGTTCTATAGAAAATTTTATCCCTATCTGTTCTTATAGAACCAGCATAATCCATATCAAAAGTACCATCAATGCCTTCAGCATACCAAGACACAAATGAAGAACTTTTTTTAATTGTTTCTTTGTTTGCAGTTGATTCATCTTTGTAATCATAACGCCAATCAGTTTCTACAATTTCACCATTTAATGTTTGTGAAGGTGATTCATGTGACAGTTGTGACTTTGCTTCAGCATTAAAGTTAACTAAAGAAGCACTTAAAGCTAAAGCACATACTAACGAAGTTGCCATTTTACCTATTTTCATTTTTTGTCCTCTCCTTTGGTGAGTGTTTTTAATTTATTAGTTAACTCTTGAGTGAACGATGAAAGTTCCTCTAGAGCTAGACTACCATCTTTGGTATCTTCTTGAGAAAAAGCAGTCATTGTTAACATATAACCCTTATCAGCGATAACATATGAAAAAATTGAAGTTTCAGGTAAATTCTCTTTAAATCCATAAGGACTATTTTCCGAATTAAACCTTTCTGGAAAATATCCATTTGCAGCTACCCACTCTGAAGTCTTATATGTATCATTCTTACTAGTAGTCAACAATATGATCACTGATTTATTTGAATTTACATATATGAAGTTTCTACTAGTTTGATATAAATTGTTACTTTTGTTAGCTTCAATTCCATTTACTGAATCAGGTACTCCAACTAAATAACTATCCCCTTGAAGTAATTCCTCATAACCTTCCACATAAAAATCATTTTTTATAAAGTCATTTATTTTATCATAATTTTCATTGTTAACTTCATTTTCATTCTTAATTTCTTTAGGATTATTGTCTAGAGTATTCATTATAAAAATCGTTATTATTATTGTTGCAACAATTACAAAGCCCGTATAAACAAATTTATTTTTTTTCACAACTAGACTCCTTTACTAGAATTTAATTTAATATACCTTACATATAGTATAATATTTACTTTAATTTGTATATACCTGGAAATAATGTTGTAAAATTCAGAAAATTATAGAATTAATTTCTATATAGATAGATCTATCAATGTTTTTAATATGATTAATATTTTTTAAACACAATTAACTCCCTAGATTATTTATTGTAATAATTCTTTATTTTTGAATATCCCTTTTTTTTACAAATAAAAACCACCGACATAAAGTCAGTGGTTCGGTCTCATCCCTAATGAGACCATTTGCCCATAAAAATTTAGTTTTGGAAATGCATATTTAAAGGGGTTTGGAATGGTAACTCTATTATATCAAACACCTAATATTTTACAATAATACTTACCAA
>NZ_SIJB01000012.1 GCF_009910845.1 Chengkuizengella marina
TTCCCTTCTACACCTGGAATTTACGATAAGCCAGAAATTCAAGACTGGACAGATGAGTACTTCCAAGGCGCTCCAGTAGGACAAATTTATGCAGAAGCTGCAGAGAAAGTGGTTCCAGTATACTTTGGTCCTGATCATCAAACAGTGAACACTGCAGTTAAAGATGCAATTAACAATGTTGAAAACAATGATGCAGATCCACAAGCAGAGTGGGATGCGGCTATTGAACGTGTAGATCGAGAACTAAGATAATAATAATATGAATTTTAAAAAATAACATAATTAATCAATTGAATGCGCTGATCAATTTTAATGGTCAGCGCTTATAATGGAATGGGACAATTTTTAATTTTAAAACGATTCATCTTCAAAAGTAACTGAATTTTCAAATTATAATTTAGAACTAGGTTTTTATTTTAGAAATAATTCTCTTCAGCTTACTAATTATACATATACAAAAATTTTATATTCAGTAGATAATTTTACCCAATGAATGGAAGGAGGATTTCCCATGGAAGTGCATACAAAAATACGTACAAAATCCAATAATAAACCTCGTTTCAAATCTGGCTTACAAGCACGCAAGGATGCATTATCAGGTTATTTATATGTAGCTCCGTTTTTTATTTTATTTTTAACGTTTGGTATATTTCCGATTTTTTATAACTTGTATATCTCTTTATTTAGTTGGAAATTATTTGGGGCTGAGCCTGAGTTTATTGGCTTACAAAACTATGTATGGTTATTAACGGATGATCCAACATTTATTAAAGCAGTAGTGAATACTTTTTCTATATGGATTATTTCTACTATACCTCAATTATTTATCGCATTAGTGCTTGCTTATGTATTAAACCAAGCTTTTGTGAAAATGAAAGATTTGTTTCGAATGGCCATTTTTATGCCATTTATCACGTCCATTTTAGCAGTAACGATTATTTTTAACTCTTTATTCTCTAGAGATTTTGGTTTAATTAACTTTATTTTAGGTACGGAAGGATTAGATTGGAAAAATAATCGAATTTTAACTCATTTTGCTATAGCTACAATGGTGAATTGGAGATGGATTGGTTATAATACGATCATTTACATGGCAGGATTACAAACGATTGGCAAGGATTTATATGAAGCTGCAACAATAGATGGAGCAAATAAAATCCAGCAGTTTTTCTATATCACAATTCCACAGCTTCGTCCCATTATTCTCTTTACGATTATCATGTCCTCTATCGGAGGTATGTCATTATTTATAGAACCATTGGTTTTTTTAGATTTAAGAGGTGGTTCTGCGAATCAAGGTTTAACCATGTTCCTATACTTATATGAAACCGCATTTGGAACCAAATACAATATAGGATACTCTGCAGCAATTTCTTGGGTCATGTTTGTCATTGTGGTCATGTTTGCATTGTTGAATTGGTTCATTACTACGAAAGTTATTAAGGATTAGAAGGGATGTGAGGAATCATGAAAAACAGAGCAGGTCGTTTTATATCTTATCTGTTTCTTCTTATTTCATCATTAATTTCAATATTCCCATTTTATTGGATGTTTGTCATAAGCACAAATACAACGGCGGCAGCCAATAAGTTCCCACCAAAAATCATTCCAGGTGATCAATTTATTGCAAACATTCAAAATGCTTGGGAAAATGCAGATTTTATTGCGGCTCTATTTAACACTTTAATCGTTGCAGGAACAATTACGATATCCCAGTTATTTTTTTGTTCACTTGCGGCATTTGCACTTGCCAGATTACAATTTAAAGGGAGAAATTTTGTCTTTATCATCATCGTAAGTACTTTATTGTTACCACCAGCTAGTCCGATCCCACTCTATATCATCGTAAGTAAATTTGATTGGATCAATAGTTTGTATGCGGTTATCATCCCATTTTTAGTAGGAGCTTTTGGTGTGTTTTTAATGAAGCAGTTTATTGAAACAGCTATACATCCGGAACTAATTGAATCAGCTAAAATGGACGGAGCTAGAAATTTTCAAACGTATTATCGAATTGTATTACCGATTATCAAACCTGGATTAGCTACATTAGCTATTATCACATTTATGGCGATTTGGAATGATTTTGTATGGCCATCGATTGTATTGAAAGACCAATCTGTACAAACATTACAGCTAGCTGTTCGAGGATTACAGAATGCATATAACCGCGATACAGCATTAGTTGTAACAGGCGCATTTATTACAACGCTGCCACTTCTTGCTATTTTTATTCCTTTTAGCAGGCAGTTTATTTCAGGATTAACAGAGGGTTCTGTTAAAGGTTAGAGCTAGTATGGGTATATGTGAACATATTTAACTTATTGAAGTTAATATTTCTATGATCTTAACTGCGATTAGCAGTTAAGATCATTTATTATAGAAAAGCAAATTAGTACTTTTATACTATTCAAAGCAACCTGTGTCTTCATGGACATAATTTCCTTATAGATGATATAATGATGGTAGTTTTTACAAGGAAGGGGGAACGTTATGTTTATTAAGATCGCGAGCAAAGTCAACGCTTTATCAAATATAATTAATCTAAGATTGAAACTAATTATATTATTCCTATTTATGTTTATTACTTTGTTAACTCTGGCTTTTATATTAAATACTTCCCTTAATAGTATCAAGGGAACGGTCGAAGATTCATATGAAAATAAAATTGGGTCCATGAATGAATTGCAAAGCTTAACGACGAAAATATTAGAATTTAATCAATTGATCATGACGGCATCAAATAGTCCAAGTTTAGCAAACAGTTATGAAAAGAGAATTACTGATAAAATGAATGAAATCGAAATCATTGTATTTCAGCAAGAGGAACTTGCTAGTGGGGATAAGCAATTAGCTATTGCTGATTTATTAGTTAAGGATTGGAATAGCTTTTTAAATTATAAGAATAATATTCTTAATGCAATAATAGAAGGGGATCCTGCGAAGTTCAATAAAGCATATCAATCTTCTTTAAGAAGCTTGAATGGTATCGTTAACAATTCTTCAACGTTGTATGATTTGAAGTACAATGAAGTTTTAAATTCACAAAATACGATAGAAAATTCACAAAATCTTGCACTTAAAAATAATATGATTGTTATAGTTACAGCTATTATTATTTCCTTGTTATTAGGTTGGTGGATTTATAGTAGTGTTGTAAAACGTCTTCATCGCTTAGTTTCTTACAATTATCAATTATCTAAAGGTGATTTAACAGCATCGAAATTGAATATCTCAAAAGACGAACTTGGGTTACTAGCTAAAAGTACGAATCAAATTTTAGATAATTTAAAAATGATGATTTCAGATGTAGGTCACTCTATTCATTTAATGAATAATAATGTGAAAAATGTAAATCTTGCAATTTCTGAAAATTATAGTTCAACAGAAATCATTGCTAAAAATGTAGACGAGATTTCAAAAGGAATTTCAGAACAAGCTAGTTATTCAGAAGGTTCTTTAGTAAATATATCTGAGCTTGATCAGTCTGTAACAGATATTATCGATATTATAGAGAAGTTTAAAATTTCATTAGAACATACATATGGAAAGATTGAGAATGGTACAGTGGATTTAAATGAAACGATGGGACAAATAAAATTAGTTGAAGACTCTAATTTTGACCTAATCTCTTCCTTTGAAGATTTAAATCAAGAGCTTGTACAAATACGTAAGTTTTCAGAACAGATTGTTAAAATATCTCGAAATACTAATATATTATCTTTGAATGCATCTATTGAAGCTTCTAGAGCAGGAGAATTTGGAAAAGGATTTGCTGTTATTGCGGACGAAATCCGAGAGCTATCTTCAGAAACAACAAAAGTTGCAAATGGGGTAATGGAGGTAGTGGCTAAAAATGAAGAAAAAACAAAACAGTTTCAAGAGTCTCTGCTTATATCAAATAAAAAAACTTCTGAAGGCAGAACTACATTTAAAGCAACCTATGATAATTTTATGGAAATAAACGAAATGTTTACACAAATGAGTTATCAAATGAATGAAGTGCTGGAAAGGGTAAATGTTATTAAGAAGCAAAGCGAAGAAGTAAATAATAATATGTCAGATATAACGGCTATTTCAGAAGAAACTTCGGCTGGTATTCAGGAAATAGCTTCTTCTACGAATCAACAGGTGGCTCAATATAAAGATATCGTCGATTCTATAGATGAACAAAGTGAATTAGCTAATAAAATGAATCAAAATATTAAACGTTTTAAATTAGAAAATGAATAATAAAATAATACATAAAAACACCACAAATAACGACATTCTCTTCTAAAAATCACCAAAAGGTGATTTTTTTCTTTTAAATAGATTATATCATTTTTGTGAACTTCATATTATAATTGTTATCAGAGTGTCATTTTACATATTCAATTTACATATGGAAATTAAATAATGGAAAAGTGTGAAGTAGAGTAGAGAGGAGATTTTATGAAAAATTTAGTCAAAAAATTAAAAATATTTCATCACTTAACAAATCAAATTAGTTTTAAAATTAAACTAATTTTCACCTTTGTTTGTATGTTATTTTTGATTGTACTCAGTACAACAATGTCTATGTTTTCATTAAATAATATAGAAAATACGATGCAGAAAATATATGATGAGAAACTAAAAAATATGGAATTAACACAGATATTGAAAGATGATTTAGTTGAGCTAAATCAATTTATATTACTTTCTAGTTCAAAAATATCCCAAAAAATAAATCCAGAGTCTGAATTAAAAGGTAGATATGAAAAAATCGAAGGAATTATTTTAGAAATTAGTTTAAATTCTAAAGAAGAAGATGAAACTGAATTAATTAAAGAAATGAATCAAAGCTGGACAACTATAGTGGAGAATCAACCCACTTTAAACAGCAGCTTTATAGATGGAGATTATAGTGCATACCAAGCTGTCTATCAGATTATTTCACCTAAAATAAATCAAATCATAAAAAAATCAAATGAATTATATACGGTTGATTTTCAACATGTACTAGCTTCACAAGAAATTGTTAAGCAAGAAAAAAATAATTCTGTGATTAACAATTTAACTATTTTCGTAATATCGGTTATTGTATCTATAATACTAGGTTATATCATATATCAAAATATAATGGGCAGGTTGAAACAGATCTTGAAGTTAAATCAAGGTATTTCAGAAGGAAATTTAACCTTAGAAAAGATGTCTATTTCCAAGGATGAATTAGGTATTTTAACAAAAAGTACAAATCAGATCTTAGACAACTTTAAAAATATGATTAAAGATGTCAAACAGTCAATTGTTTCAATGAATTTAAACGTAAAAGTTGTTGATGATGCAATGACTGAAAACTATGGATCTACAAAAGTCATCGCAAAAAATGTAGATGAAATATCAAAAGGGATTGCTGAGCAAGCAAGTTATTCGGAGAATTCATTAGTGAATATAGGTGAGTTAGATCAGTCAGTGAGAGAGATTATAGATGTTATTAATAAATTTAAATTAGCTTTAGATGAGACATATACAAAGGTAAGTAACGCAACTGGAGAGTTAAATGAAACGGAGGGGCAGCTTGAGTTAGTAGAGGATTCAAATATACAATTGATCAGTTCATTTGAAGCACTAAATCAAGAGCTTAAACAAGTTAGGAAATATTCAGAGGAAATTGTTAAAATATCTAGAAATACTAACATATTATCTTTAAATGCTTCTATTGAAGCAGCGAGAGCAGGAGAGTTTGGTAAAGGATTTGCTGTTATTGCAGATGAAATTCGTGAATTATCTACTGAAACAACAAAAGTAGCAAATGGTGTAATGGAAGTAGTTATCAAAAATGAAGAAAAAACATTGGAATTTCAACAATCACTTCAATCCTCAAATGAAAGTACAGCAAAGGGCAGAGATACATTTAAATCAGCTTATCAAATCTTTATTCAGATTAACAATATGTTTCTAGATATGAATAAACAGATGGCCATTGTATTAGACAGTGCGAATCACATTAAAAATCAAAGTGAAAATGTAAGTAATCATATGACAGATATCAGTGCAATTTCTGAACAAACCACGGCAAGCATACAAGAAATTGCCTCTTCAACACATCAGCAGGTAGCACAGTTTAAAGATATGGTAAATACTATAAATAAACAAAGTGAACTAGCTAATACAATGGATCAAAATATTAGCCGTTTTAAACTAGATAAAGAAGACAAATAATAATGTAATAGACAAAAAATCACTACATTGACACATGTTAGTGATTTTTTTTATTTAAAAGTTATATCATTCGCAAATTAAGACTTCAATATTATGAATATGCTTTTGAATTTAGTTTATTCTAGGCAGTTACTCTGTAATTACTGGTGTACTTTCATCAAAATACTCTTCTAGTGTAATGTTGTGACCCATTATTTCACTAGCTATTTCTTTTCCTACGTATCTTAAATGCCATGGTTCATAAGCATATCCTGTAATGTGTTCTTTATCTTGGGGATAACGAATAATAAAACCGAATTCAGCAGCATGCTCTGCTAACCACTGTCCTTCCTTCGTAGATCCTAAGCTTTCTTCTAAAACGTTATTTACACTGGGGCTAGAAACATCAATGGCAAGTCCAGTTTGATGCTCACTTGTTCCAGGGTATGCACTATATCTTCGTGCCTGTTCTTCTCCTTGTTCCTGTACATTCCAATTAAATATTGATTTTTGGGTTTGATAAGAACGGTATCCAGAAACCCCATTTAACTGAATATTCTCTTGTTTTGCTTGATCAAATAATTGTTCCAGTGCTCTAGCAGCCTCTTCTCGCAACCATTTTTTTTCACTTTCTCCTGTAAAGGAGAAAGGAATATTAGGCTGAACAAGGTCAGTCGGTATATAGTTATCTTCTAAGCTTCTTTGTTTATTTACTAAAACAGCGGTACTTTCTTGATTTGTAATTTTAGGAATTTCACTATTTGATGCGACTATGGTATTCTCTAAACTGTACTTTACAGTTATGGTGATTTGTGTTGTAAATCCTTCATAATTTGCATAAACATCAATTTGATTTCCCGTTTTTGCTTCATTTGATAGGGAAAGTAAGCCTCTATCATCGATGGAAGCAAGGTTTGTTGGTTGAATATCATAAGTAATATCCATTGGGTTAATTTCTATTTCTGTATGCTCTGTTGTTATGGAATAAAGCTCGAGTGAAAATGTGGATTTAGGAGATAAAACCATCTCTTCATCACTAAAAAATATGCTCTCAATTTCATTGGTTTCTAATTCGTGAGGAAGTTTATCTACTTCTTTTTTAGTTTGTACATCTGGTGCGTTTGTACTAGAAGGTATTAAAGTATTTTCGCAGCCTGTAAGTATTATGGAACAGCTCACTATTGCGCTTATGCTATATGTAAAGAAACGAGTATTTAACATGATTGCTCCTCCGATGTTTAAATATGAATGAAATGCACTTTATTATACCATGAAAAAAGATTGACAGAAACTAATATAAATAGCACAATACTAATAATTGATTTTATTGGTTGAAGATGAGCCTTGTATAGGCAACTTCTTAGAAAGGATGTCAAATGGATACCTCAATTATATTTTCAGGAATCGTATTTGGATTGTTATTTTGGTTTATATATCAGCAGATGCCAGTGAAAGGTTTAAAAACATTAAGTACAACGGACTTTTCCGAAGCTTTGAAAAACAAATCAGACAAGGTTCTCATTGATGTTCGTGAACCATATGAATTAAAAACAGGGTACATTAAGGATGCAGTGAATATTCCTCTTTCACAAATTCGAAATAGACTGGATGAAATTCCTCAGGATAAAACAGTCATGTTATATTGCAGAAGTGGCTTTCGGAGTAAAAAAGCAGCACGTATATTAAAAAGGAAAAAAATTCAAAACATGATCCATTTGCGAGGTGGCTTTGTGTCTTGGCATGGTGAGGTTAAAGCTCCTAAGTAAAAAAGGGGTTGCAAAAAAATACAATTTTTGATAATATACTACCTAACGTTTGGTTGGTATAGAGAGTGAGAGGTTATATGACTAAAAATAAAATTTTAAAAGAATCTTTAGGTTTATTTGCAAATAAAGGGTATTACGAGACTAGTATGGAAGATATTGCAAGTGCAGTAGGTATAAAAAAAGCTTCCTTATATTCTCATTATGCTGGAAAGGAGGATATATTTTCTGCTGTTTATAATAAGATATTAGTTGATAATTCAGCATTCATAAAGGAATTAACAACGTTCAACAAAGATATACAATCCCAAGATAAGCTGAAATTTATTTTTAATCGTTATGTGAAAAACTGTAAAGATAATGTACAGATGGAGTTCTGGGATCGTTATTATTATTATCCACCTGAATATTTGAAGGACTACATACATGAAAAAACGGAAGAAACAGAAAAGGGTATGATGAAAGAAATTGAAAAGATCGTTGAAGAAGGTATTAAAAAGCAAGAGTTTATTCAGAAAGATGCCTCAGATGTTGCACTTTCTTTTTATTATATGATGATTGGTTTTGCAATGAGTGTTAAGTTTTACACTAACAAAGAAATTGAGAAGGACCTGACTAGTTGTTTAAACGTCTTTTTAGGTGGGATTGGGAAAAAGTAAGTTATTATTATCCATATGGAACAATAATAACTATCTTCTAGAGAGATGATGACCTTGAACTTTAACTACCAAACGATAGGTTGTTTTGTCTATTTTATTATTAAAATTTTAAAAATGGAGGATTTTAATATGCAAACACAGATGAAAAGAGAATTAGGAAAAACAGGTATTGAAATTAGTTTGTTAGGTTTAGGGTGTTGGGCAATAGGAGGACCATTTTTACTTGAAGGAAAGCAGGATGGTTGGGGTGAGGTAAACGATGAAGAATCTATATTGGCTATTCATGAAGCCATAGAGCGTAATATTAATTATTTCGACACCTCTGATGTTTATGGTATAGGGCACAGTGAACGAGTTCTTGGTAGAGCTTTAAAAGAATATAGAGATAAAGTCGTTATCGCCACTAAATTTGGATTTACTTATGATGAGGAAAAACGTGAAATTACTGGACAAAACATAACACCAGAATATATTCGAAAAGCTTGTGAAAAATCATTAAAACGTTTGCAAACAGATTTTATTGATGTATATCAAATTCACCTCTGGTCATTACCTCAAGAGAAGGTTGATATCGTAATTGAAACTTTGAATCAACTCCAGAAGGAAGGTACTATTCGTACATATGGATGGAGTACCGGCGACTTGAAGTGTGCTCAGTACTTCGCAGAAAATTCAAATGGATCTTCTATATTACATCCAGTGAATGTGTTTGGATACAACAAAGAAGTTATTAAATTATGTGAAGAGCAGAATTTAACAAGTATTAATAGTACTCCATTAGCAATGGGAATGTTAAGCGGAAAATTCAATGAAAATACAAAGTTTACCCCAGATGATGTAAGGGGCAGTGGCTTTGATTGGATTCCTTATTTTAAGGAAGGAAAACCAGCACCGGAATTTTTGGAAAAATTAGAGGCAATTAAAGAAATTTTGAAAAGTGATGGGAGAACTTTAGTGCAGGGTGCATTAGCCTGGAACTGGGCAATAAGTGGGCAAAATATTCCTATTCCAGGTTTTAAGACTGCAGCACAAGTCATTGAAATTGCAAAAGCAATGGAATTTGGACCATTAACTCAACAACAAGTTGAATCTATAAATCTATTAATAAATATTTAGTTTTATAGAGGGAGGTTTAACAGTAAATGAAAAAAGTTAAAAAAGCAATTATACCTGCCGCTGGTTTAGGAACTCGTTTTTTACCTGCAACCAAAGCCATGCCAAAAGAAATGTTGCCAATAGTAGATAAACCAACAATTCAGTATATCGTTGAAGAAGCCGTAGCTTCGGGCATTGAAGATATTATGATTGTTACAGGGAAAGGGAAGCGAGCTATTGAGGATCATTTTGATCATGCATTTGAATTAGAACAAAGATTAGAACAGAAAGGGAAAGTGGATTTACTTGAAAAAGTTCAACAATCTTCAAGATTAGCGAATATTCATTATATTAGACAAAAAGAGCCAAAAGGACTAGGTCATGCAATTTGGTGTGCTCGTACATTTATTGGAGATGAACCATTTGCCGTTTTATTAGGGGATGATATTGTAAAATCTAGTGTGCCTTGTCTTCGTCAACTAATTAATGAATATGAAAAAACGTTAGCTCCAATGATCGGTGTCCAACAAGTACCTGATGAAGAAACTTATCGATACGGTATTGTTAATCCAATAGATCAATTAGGCAGGCGTTATCAGGTTAGAGATTTTATAGAAAAACCAGATAAAGGAACGGCTCCATCTAACTTGGCAATCATGGGTCGTTATATTCTCACACCAGAAGTATTCATGTTTTTGGAACAACAAAATATTGGAGCAGGTGGAGAAATTCAACTTACAGATGCTATTTCTAATTTAAATAAAATACAACGAGTTTTTGCATATGAATTTGATGGAAAAAGATATGATGTTGGAGAAAAATTAGGTTTTATTAAAACAACAATTGAGTTTGCTATGCATAATGAGGAATTAAAATTTGAGATTGTGAATATGTGTGAACAATTGATAGAGACATTTAAAGTGAAAAAATAAGTCATTCGTATCCTAGGGGAAGTGGACCTTTTGTATCTTAATTATGTAAATAATTTCAGGGCTGTTGCTATTATCTTTGTCATAGCAAGTCATGTGATTGAGCCTTTTAGTCAATCTGGAATGATCGTATATTCTATTTTTTCCAATTTATTTAGAGAAGGTACCGTTCTTTTTGTTTTTATTGCTGGCCTTTTATTTCATCATTTATCTTTTAAATATAAATATTCCAAATATTTAAAGTCAAAGGTTAAATATGTGCTAACACCATACATTATAATATCTATACCTGCCATCCTTTTAGTAACATCTTTAGGTGGTGTTCCAAGACATGAGTTTATTTTGGATTACTCCAAGTTTTTTCAAGTATTCTATTTATATATTACGGGTTCTCATTTAGGTCCTTTATGGTTTATCCCTATGATATTTATTTTTTATGTTATTTCTCCTATTTTAATAAAGTTGATAGATTGGGAATATTTCAATTATGTATTCATTGTTTCATTTATCATTTCAATTTTAACGTTAAAGAATTTTGATAACGTTATCCAGAGTTTTTTACATTATTTTTTTTCGTATATTGCTGGAATGTATTTGAGTAAAAATAAGGAAAAAATATTATCATTTATTGATAAATATAAATTCATTATATTGTGTTTATTTACTGTTTTATTCACAGTAGGGACCATAACTCATTACAATGATTTAGGACCATTAACAGATATATTCATTTATTCAAACAAAATAGTGTTAGCATTTTTAATCATGTTTTATTTATATAAATATGATAGTAGGATAGAAAAGAAATTTGATAAATTAGCACAATATAGTTTTGGTCTCTTTTTTATACATGCCTACATATCAGGGATATATTTTAAAATTATTGAGATTTATGTTAACTTAAATGGATTGAATGATATATATAACTTCTTTTTAATCATTATATCCACAGTATTCATTACAGTGATTAGTTTAATGTGTTTAATTCCAGCTAAAAAAATATTAGGGAATAAAAGTAGATATCTCATTGGATAATCATGTGAGAATCTAAAGAGTTTATTTTCTCCCAGTAATTAGATTTGGATAGAAATCTAATTACTGGGTTTTTTTTATGGAAAAGAAAGTATTAATGTTCATCATATTTTTCAAGTCATAACCAATTATGAATAATTATAATTTACAAAATTTAGAAGTACTTGAAAAATTTAAGATGAAAATATACTGATTTAATGGTATTTTGTGAAAATTATTGCTATAAAAAGTAATTTGCTGTAAAATAACAATATATTTTGGAAGCTTCTGAATTATTATAATATTTTTTAAATTTATAATTATTCAGAAAGTTGAAAAAATATAAGGGGGAATATAAAAAATGGAGGTGTAGTTTTGCTTAGAAGGGATCGTGATGGTATTTTACAAATTGATCAAGAGATAGAAAAAAACTATGATATCGTTACATTGAGTGTAATCAAGCATTTTATTCAACTTCTAAGAATTCATCAATGGCCTAAAAATTTGTTTGTATTTTCAGGTTTGTTACTTGCAATGAAAGATGTAAATTTGAATATGGTTTTAGTTTCGTTTCTGGCCTTTTTTTTGTTTTGTTGTATTTCTAGTTCAGTGTATATTGTAAATGATATTGCTGACATAAAAAAAGATAGTCTGCATCCGGTGAAAAGATTAAGACCTCTTCCATCGGGAAAAATTAAAATTAGACACGCCTTTTTAGTATTTTTAGTATTAAGTTCATTTACTCTGTTATTTTCATTTCAACTAAATCTATATTTTGGCATCATAATTAGTTCATACTTTCTTCTAAATTTATTTTATTCATTTAAATTAAAAGATATTGTTATTGTAGATGTATTGATTATTTCCATTGGATTTGTGCTCAGGTCTATTTCAGGGTTTTTAGCCTTAGGTGTAGATATTTCCATTTGGCTAATACTTAGCATAGCATTTTTAACTATGTTTTTAGGTTTAAATAAAAGGAAAAAAGAGATTATAAGATTAGCAGAAAATTCAAAAAAACATAGAAAAAATTTAAATGATTATTCTATCGCTTTAATAAATGAGATATTGCCCATGTTAACAGCGTGTACTATTATCTCGTATTCGTTTTACATTATATACGATGTTAATTCTAGGTACATGTTGGTAACGATTCCAATCGTACTATACGGTATATTAAGATATCAATATTTAACAAATCAAACAGAGCATGGTGAAAGTCCAGATTTAGTATTGCTTAGGGACAAGCCTATTATTTTTATCATGATATTATGGTTGTTAGTACATATTTCAATTAGTTTAGGAAGTGCTATTTTGGAGCTATAAACATAATGAGTATTGTACAATACTCATTTTATAATTCTGTGTACATGTTGGTAACGATTTCAGTCACTACTAAGATATCAATATTTATTGAATCAAACAGGAGATGGCGAACGTCCTGAATTAGTGCCTTAGGGAGATCATTCTATTATTTTTCTAATGATATTATGATTGTTAATTCAATTCTTTTAGAAAGTGCTATTTTGGAGCTGTAAATATGAATATTGTATTTATTAGCGGATCGGAAGATAGACATGAATAAAATTTTTTTGAGTATTGTTTTGCCAAGAATTAAAAGTATAACTAGCAACGATGAAGTTAAACGTTTTATCAGCAATTTAGGCACCATATTCATTTTTAGATTTATTGCAGCTATTTTGAATGCTTTAAGCTTGATTATTGTAACAAGGTATTATGGTGTAGTTGCTATTGGAGAAATAACAATCATACAAAATGTTGCGTATTTTTTAATCATCCCCATTCTTCTAGGTGTAAATTTATCCATTATAAAATACATCCCCACATTGGATAAAAATGATGTCCAAAAGCTCTTAGGCTCTGTTTTTGTATGGAACATCTTTCTTACTGGATTTTTTGTATTGATATATTTGATATTTACTGATTTTTTTTCAGGTCTTACAAATATATCAACTACAAATTGGATATTCAGTGTAGCATTAGCAGTGTTTATCAACTTGTCTATGGTTATGGATGCAGTATTAAGAGCAGAAAAAAAGTTTTTTACACTAGGAATTACTAAATTAATTGGAACATCCGTATTTTTTGTAATTATCGTAATATCCAGCCTAAAATCAGGAAATATATATCTTTTTATAGGTGCTTTAATTATTAATCACTGTATATTTGCGATACTATCCTTTAAAGATATTGAAGAAAAAAGGTTTGGATTTTCTTTAAAAATATCAAAGCTTCTATATGGATATGGGGCTATAAATATGGTTAGTTGGACATTATCAACATTGTTATTTTCAGTTGATTTATTTATCGTAAACCATTTTGTTTCTAGCTATGATGTTGGGATATATTCTGCTTATCATGTAAATGTCAGAATATTCTTTAATATGATGTTTCATGAGATTTTTGCTGTTGTCTTTCTACCTACAATTGCGCAAATGGATAAAATAAAAATTTACAAACGGATAGTACGTTTAATCCCTATATTGCTTCCCCTTGCTATTATTGCAAACGCAGTTTTGTGTATGATTCTGCTGTTTATGTATGGGAGAGACTATCCATTTAATTGGTTATATGTTCTAATTGTTTCCCTCAGTACAGGTTTCCATTTTATTTATTGGATTTTTAATTCGGTATTTACTGTAGAAGGGAAAAAAGGAGCATGGATATGCTTACTAGTGCAAGGGATTCCTTTACCTGTATTATTAGGAACATGTTACTTTTTAACTAAAATATATGGAGTAACAGGAGCGATGGTATCTTCCTTGATTACACAAATCGTATTGATAGGGATGTTTATTTTGCTTATAAAGGTTCAATATTTTAATAGAAATAGAAGTATGTTTTCTCTTAAAAGAAAGAGTATAGAAAGAGTTAACAGCAGGAACTTGTAAACTCTTATTTTTAGAAATGAAAGAGGTTTTGAGTTTATATATTTGATTACAGGGAGGGAGTAAATGAAAGCAAGTATTGTTATACCTACTAAAGATAAATTATACAGATTGAGATTGGTATTACAGGCTTTAGAAAAACAAATAAATGATGATGTGGAAGTGATTATTGTTTTTGATGGATGTAACGAGGATACGTTGGATCAATTCAATAAAACATGTTTTTCATTTTCACCTATTCCAATTGTTTGTGAACATAATGTGGGCAGGGCAGCTGCTAGAAATTTAGGGATTCAAAGAGCATCTGGAGATATTATTATTTTTGTGGATGATGATAGAGTACCTGATCAAGATTTTGTTAATAAACATATTTATGGTCATCAAAATGAGAAATGCGTTTTACTCGGGGAAAGAAAAGATGTTTTTATGTTAGAAAGTGAAATCAAAGACCTATTTGACCAAGGTCTTCTACGGGATGATATTCAAATTTTAAAATCAAAAGTGACAAAAAAACAATTGCAGAAAGGAGTTTCAATTCATCATATTAACATGTTGAATTGGTTAAGTTTCTACACGGGTAACGTTTCTATAAAAAAGAAATATTTAGAACAAATAGGATTTTTTGATGAAAAGTTTAAAGGATGGGGACATGAGGATCTGGATTTAGGCATACGTTTATCCAACATAGGTTTGAAATTTAAAAAAGATAACTCTCTCGTAAATTATCATCTTCTACATGATAGTAATTTTAATGTAAAGGAAAAAGTAGAGCAGTCTAATAAAAATTTGAAATATATGATTAGAAAGTATAAGAGAAGTTATATACAATGGATTCTTTTTCTTTTTTATTTAAAACATAGGCTAGTAGGTTTAAATATAAACAAAAATGTAATGAGAGAGAAGAAAACAACGATAAGTAAGTGATTCCAATATCTTATAGAATAGGGGAAAATACAATGAAAGCAAGTATCGTAATTTCCACAAAGGATAAGTTGTCAAGATTAAAATTGGTCTTACACGCCTTAGAATCACAAGTTAATGATGAAATAGAAGTGATCATCGTATTTGATGGATGCAATGAAAAGATGATAGATCAATATCATCAAATAAACTTTTCATTCTCACCTGTTAACATCATATGTGAAACAAACGTTGGGAGAGCAGCTGCTAGAAATCTTGGGATTAATAAGACAAAAGGAGAAATCATCATATTCTTGGATGATGATAGAGTGCCTTGTTCAGATTTTGTACAAATGCATATTGATGGACATTCACAAAAGTGTATTTTATACGGGGATAGACAAGATGTATTTTTCACTGAGAACGAAATAGAACAATTACCTTATGTTGACAATATTGACCAAATGATGAACTCAATCCAATCAAGAATAGTTGAGAATAATGCAGAGCCTACTACATCTCCAATTGATCCAGCAAATTTATTTAAGTGGTTAAATTTTTTAACAGGTAATATTTCCGTTGAAAAAAAGTATTTAGTAAAAGCTGGTTTATTTGATGAGCATTTTAAAGAGTGGGGACAAGAAGATATTGATTTAGGAATTAGATTATATAAAGAAAAGCTTCCATATAAGAGAGATGGTAGAATCGTGAACTATCATCTTCTACATGATAGTAATTTTAATATTAAAGAAATGAGAAAAAAATCTTTAAAAAACTTAAGGTATATGATTAAAAAATATAAAAATAATTTTGCTTTATTAGCACCCTTGGTTTGGTTATACATGCGATATAAGGTGTTAGGTTTAAGTATTACTCACGATGCTCAGACGTATGAAAAAAGGTTTGTTAAAAATTAGTTATTATCAATGAGTGTAGAGGAGGGGTTTTTAATACAATGAGAGCAAGCATTGTAATCTCCACAAAAGATAAGTTATCAAGATTGAAATTAGTTTTACAGGCACTAGAACCGCAAGTAAATCATCAAGTAGAAGTCATTATCGTCTTTGATGGATGTAATCAAAGTACAATGAATAGATTTAACCAAATTCACTTTTCATTTTCACCTATCAAAATTGTTTGTGAAACAAATGTGGGCAGAGCAGTTGCTAGAAACCTTGGGATTAAACAAGCAAAAGGAGAAATTATTATATTCTTGGATGATGATAGAGTACCTTGTCCAGGTTTTGTACAAATGCATATTGATGGTCATTCGGAAAAATGCATTTTGTATGGAGAAAGACCAGATGTTTTTTTCTCTGAAAATGAAATTAATGAGTTAGGAAATGAAAATGATTTAAGTCATGTGATGGAAACTTTAAAATCAAGAATTGTAAATAAAGAAGATTCTAACACAGCTTTTATTGATCCTGGGAAAATATTTAAGTGGTTAAACTTTTTAACTGGAAATATTTCAGTTGAAAAAAAAGATATCGAAAAAGTAGGTATGTTTGATGAATCATTTAAAGAATGGGGGCAAGAGGATATTGATTTAGGTATTAGATTATTCAGAGAGAAACTCCCTTTTAAGAAAGATGATCACATTGTGAACTTTCATCTTTTACATCCGAGTAACTTTGACATTAAGGAAATGAAAATGAAATCTTTAGTCAATTTAAAATATATGATTAAAAAGTATAAAAAGGACACTGTTTTATTTCTCTCACTAATTATTTTATTTATCAAATACAAACTGATCGGATTAAGTATTGATCATAATGCTTATGAATACGAACAACGTTTTTCAAAAGTTAAACTTTAAGAAAATTTATCTATATCAACTTTTCGTAAGATACTTTTAATAATTTTCAGGAAAACAAAGATGTGAAGGAGGAGAAAATGAGTAATCATGTATTGGTTTCAGTAGTGATTCCTAATTATAACTATGAAAAGACATTACATAACTGTTTAGAAGCCCTACAGAAACAAACTTATAAAAATATAGAAATTATTTTTGTCGATGATGGCAGTACGGATCACTCTGTAGAGATAGCAGAAAAGTATCCGTGTAAAATTATTGAAACGAAGAATAAAGGTGTTTCTTCAGCAAGAAATACAGGCGTTGAAAACTCAGCAGGAGAAATCGTATTTTTTTTAGATAGTGATGTTGCCTTGTTTGAGGATGCGATTGAAAATACGGTTAATCAATTTAGTAAAGATCCTTCACTAGGCAGTGTGTGTGGTATTTATGCTAAAGAAGCTATGTTTAATGATAGCTTAATTGAAGAATACCGTACGCTGCAAAACTATTTTTGGAGAAAAAGTTCAGAAGGATATGTGACAGCAGGATTCTTTTCCCTTGGAGCTGTAAAAAAATCTGTATTCAATGAACTTGGAGGATTTAATAAGGAATTAAATAATTCAGAAGATATCGAATTTGGGCATCGACTTAATCAGAATTATCGATTGCTACTTACAAGTAAAGTTATGGGATACCACGATGAAGAAGATCAGTTGGGTAATTTGATGAGAAAAATGCATGAACGTGCTTTACAAAGAGTCCCGTTTTATTTCTCAAGAAAGAAATTCACAAAAGGATTTGAAACTCCACTTAGGGGATTAGGGATGTTATTTGTTGGATTAAGTACTGTATTATTACCCCTATCGATTCTAGAACTATATTCACTCTTATTCTTCTGGGGTTGTTTATTTATTTTTATTTTAACTGATATTGGTCAATATTGTTTTGTTATGAAGGAAAAGGGAGTTATATTCACTTTGTTTTTTATTGGTGTACATTGGACGGTAACAGCTGTGGTTTTTTGGGGATTTGTTAGAGGACTTGTACAGTTCCTACTAAGCAAAAAATTTCGATTAAAATACAGGTACGGGAGTTGATGGAATGAAGAAAAAGGTATTAATAACTGGGAGTAATGGGGTATTAGGTAAAAACTTAATACAATATCTTGAAGATCACTATAGGAATGATTATGAATTACACCTATTGGATGTTGCACAACCTGAAGATCAAACATCTAAACATAAGACTAATAAAGGTGATATTAGAAGTAAAAAAGACGTTGAAAAAGTAATCAAAGATATTGACATCGTAGTGCATTGTGCGTCGGCATCCCCTTCTTATAAAGAGTCTGAAATATTTGACATTATTATCAACGGAACTTCAAATCTATTAAATTGTTCGTTTGAAATTGGAAATGTAGAGAGGTTTATTTATATTTCATCTACTTCGGTTTATGGTGTACCTGAAAAAGCACCCATTTTTGAAAATGATGAGGTCAAACCATATGATCCTTATAATAAAGGGAAGATTGAAGCAGAAAAACGATGTTTGCAGTGGCGTGCGAAAGGAAAGTGTATCACCATATTGCGACCTAGATCATTTTTAGGACCCCATCGATTAGGGACATTTGGAATTTTATATGAGTGGGCGAGTGAAAAACGTAACTTTCCAATGTTGGGTGCAGGTAAAAATAAATATCAACTATTAGATGTAGAAGATCTTTGTCAAGCGATATGTTTATCCATGTCAGTAGACAAACAAAATGCAAATGATCTATTTAATATCGGGGCTAAAGAATTTACAAATATTAAAGAGGACTATCAAGCTGTTCTTCATGAGGCAGGGTATAACAAAAAAATTATTTCAATTCCGGTGTTTCCTATGATTATTATTTTATCTATTTTAGAAAAATTAAAATTGTCTCCTTTTTATAAAAGACTATATAAAAAATTAAATAGAAATTATTATGTGTCCATCGAAAAAGCAGAAAAACAATTAGGTTATAATCCCAAATATTCAAATAAGGACGCATTAATTCGAAACTATCATTGGTATTTAAGAAATCAGAAAAAATATAATACAGCGGGACTTAGTAATAACGCAGTTTGGAATCAAGGTGTATTAAAATATGCAAAGTATTTTTTCTAATGATTAACTATCTGGAGGTTGTATATGCAAACGATCCAAGGTTTGAAATTAATGACAATGGAAGATGCTGATCAACTTAATGAAAAAGAGAATCTTAAACTTTTTAAAAAACATATAGGTCATAATTTGGGGAAAATGCTCTCCATGTTAGGATTTGCAGATGTGATACCAGTAAGGGCAAATGGAATGTATATTACGTTGAATGATGGAAGAGAAGTTTTAGATATGACAGGTCATGTGGGTGTATTAGTTGTGGGACATAATCATCCTAGAATCATTAATGCAAGAAGAAAGTGGGCTGAAAGAGAAGGTTTAGAGACGTGGAAATTTTTCCCTTCCCCATATCAAGCAGCACTTTGTCACAATCTATCCCTTGTTTTTCCAGAAGATTTAGAGGTGGTATTTTTCTGTAATAGCGGTGCAGAGGCAAATGAAGGAGCTATGAAACTAGCAGAAAAATATGCAGGACCAGGGAGAGAACTTATCGTATATACAGATATTTCATTTCATGGAAAAACTCATGCTACATTAACAGTATCAGGCTCTGAAAAACATCAAAATCATCATTTTAATCAACTTGAGAATTGTACGATGGTGAAATATGGTGATATTAACGATTTAAGAAGAGTAATAGAAGAGAATATGAATAGCAAGGGAGCTACTAGAGTTGGAACTTTTATTGTAGAAGCGATTAGAACAGAAGGAGTAGTTATACCTGATAAAAACTATTTTAAAGAGGTGCGTGAACTCTGTGATCAATATGATATTGTATTAATTTTTGATGAAATTTATACAGGGTTTGGAAGAACTGGGAAGATGTTTGCGTTTGAGCACTTTGAAGTATCTCCAGATATTTGTTCCTTCTCAAAAGCTTTTGGTGGAGGAAAAGCTACATTTGCTGCTTTTATTACTAAACCATGGATTTTTAACAAGGCTTACTCAAAAATGAATGAAGCAACTCTTCATTCTACTACGTATAATGGCTATGGTGAAGAAATTGTATCTGCCATGGAAACCATGCATATCATCAATGACGAAAATTTAGTCTCTAATTCTGAGGAGATGGGAGAATATTTATTGAAACGTCTTGAGGAAGTGAAAAATGAATTTCCAGACATTGTTGAATATGTAAGTGGTATTGGATTGTTAACATGTATTAAGTTTAAGTCTAAGACCAAAAAAATGGTAAAGTTATTCTCAAATCGTGGTGGGGAGACGATTGATAAATTTATAACTGGAGCTATCATTACTTTATTGTTCAAAAAACATAATATATTAACTTTTACACCTCCACACGATTCATCTCAGTTATTGATTACACCTAGCTTAATTATAAACAAAAAACAGATAGATTTTTTTATAGAGTCTCTTAAAGAAGTTTTAAGTGAAAATCTTTGGAAGGTTGGTTTTGATTATATAAAAAAATTGACTCCCCTTTGAGTTATTTACCTTTATATACTAACTGTATGAATGATATCTGGTATAGTGAACGATAAATTCGTTTAAGTGAAGTTTAAATAATATGATTAGTTTAGGAGAATGAATAAATATGAAATTAAATTGGAAGCATTATATTTCTATACTTTTAATAATTACAGCGTTAATATTTGAATGGTTTATTATTGGAAAAATATACTGGTGGAATGTTGCGGCAAGTGTTCCATCAATATTCTTATTTGTATTGCCAATCATCATATTGATTTTATCTATTAAAGAAAAGAAGAAATTATTTTTTATTTTTAGTTCAATTATTTTATTGTTTATCATTATACCTAAAACGGATATTAATCCTTATGCATTACAGGTACAGAAAGATGTTGATGATACGGCTATAAAAGTAATGGGATGGAATACAGATCTTTGGGATATGCGAGATGAATATGATGGGCTGTATGAATTTCTAGTAAGTATGGATCAAGATATATATATACTACAAGAATACGAATACTCAGATAATTGGGTGCCTTATTTTATAGATAGATTTGACGAGATAAAGTCCCATTTTCCTGATTATGAAATATTAACAAGTAATCAATATGTGATTATTAGTAAATATCCGATCATAGATCATGAATTATCTGAAACGACACAAGTATTAATGGCTAAACTTGATATAGAGGGACAAGAAACAACGGTTATTGATGTTCATATTAGACCGCATGTTGACCTCGGTAATAGTATTTTTACATCTATTTTTTGGGATTATGCTAAAGTAAGGCATATATTGAGAACTAAAGGCTTTAGAGAAATTGAAGATTATATGGCACAGGCTGAGGGTAATCCAATCATAGTTACAGGTGATTTTAATACGACTAAATTCATGGGAGGATTAGAAAATATAAGCGGCCAATTGGAAGATACTATTAAATACTATGATAAATTTTTAACTAATACTTGGGAAAGAGATGGTCGATTTTTATGGCGAATAGATTATTTCTTTGTGAATGATGAGATAGAGGTTTTATCTTATGATACTGTAACAAATACTAAGCTTTCAGATCACAGAGCAATGTTTGTAATTTTGAGGTTAAAGGATAATAAAAAAGTAGCTTCTGAACTGTAAAATATATTTTATAATAAAATATACAATCAGAGTAAGGATTGTTTAATTATATGATGAGAAGGAAGGTAAGTATGAGCAAAAACATGTTAAATACAAATGTGATTACACAAATTGGAATCATCGTTAAAGATGTTGAGAAGACGTCACAAATGTTTGCAGATTTTTTCGGTGTAGATAAACCTGAGGCATTTTGGACAGATGCAGCAGATAAAGCACAAACAGAATATAAAGGCAGCTCAACTAAAGCAAGGGCAAGATTAGCTTTTTTCGATATGGGATCTCTTCAATTGGAATTAATTCAACCTGATGAAAATCCTAGTACATGGCGGGAGTTTTTAGATGAAAAAGGTGAGGGTGTACATCATATCGCTTTTGAAGTTAAAGGATTATTTGAGAAAATAAAAGTCTTAGAAAATCAAAATATGCCCCTTGTTCAAAAAGGTGAATTTGATGGTGGTCGATATGCTTATATGGATACTAGCCATAATTTAAAGGTAATTCTTGAATTATTGGAAATTGATTAATACATAGTAGTGATTATGAACATACTCCTTTCACTCCATTCTCTAAATTGAGAATGGATTTTTTTATCAAAATAAAGCTAAATACTGACTTTCGATCAAAGTGTCAAGTTATCTTATAAATTTGTACGACTGTCTACGGATATACATACAATCAAATTCAATAAATTGTTCATACGATATGATGAACGATAAATAAAAGATAAAATTCGTTCAATGATATGTAGGAGGTGTATTAAAATTGGCTTTTTGCGTTCGTCTTAAGGAACCCGTAAATGCACAAGTTAATATACAAGAATTTATTCAAGTTTGTGCTTTTACAACTACCCCAACAGATAAGGACACTTATGTTTTAGTAACTTTGGGTGATCGTAACCAAGTTGATGATATAGATTTTGTATTTAGTGATGGAACTCCAATTTTATTTAATGAAGTAGGAGCCAGTAGATTTGATGATGTTATTCTGAACACATGTGCTAATATTATTGGCACTTTTAAGAGACCAGGGGAATATATATTTAATGTAGCTTTATTAGAGCAAGATACTAACGATCGACTGGATGTTGAAGTTGCAGTTGTTAAAGTTGCTAGGTCTTAATCATAACCTAATAGGACTAAGGTTGTAATTATTATCATTCAAAAATATGTTAAGAGGGACTGAAAAGAGATGAATTTCTCAATATCAGTCCCTTTGTTCATGGTTTACATTCGTTATATTTAAACGATGAAGAATGTAAAAACAGATAACAGAACGGATGTGATGACCATCGCTATAAATGGGCGCATAGCTTTTGAACGGAGTGCATTTAGGTTTACATGTAAGCCTAAACCTGCCATAGCCATCGTTAACAAAAAGGTTGTAAAGATTGATATATTACTTATGATTTCATTAGGAATTACAATGATGTTACCAATCACATAGCTTCCAACTAAACTCATTGCTATAAAGCCAACTAGGAACCATGGGAAATGAATTTTCGTATCTTCTGTCCCCCCTGATTGTTTTCTCTTTTTCCAGAAAATTAGAATAAAACATAAAGGAACAAGTAAGAATACACGTCCAAGTTTAGCCAGTAATGCAATGGCTAACACCTCCTCACCAGCAGGTGCAGCAGCAGTAGCAACATTTGCTAATTCATGTAAACTTACTCCTGCCCAAATCCCAAATTGATCAGGTGTAAGAGGTAAAACGGGAATTAACAATACATAAATGATGGAAAATATAGTACCAATTAAAGCAATGATGCCTATACTGATTGCAGTATCTTCTTCTCTAGATTTTAGAATAGGAGAGACGGCAGCAATGGCTGCTGCACCACAAACCCCGGTTCCAACACCAACTAACAACGATAAGTTTAAATCTGCCTTTAGCCATTTAGCAATGACAAGCGTCAATACGATTGATACAACAATAGAAAAGATTGCGAAACCAACTAAACCTAGTCCTTGTTTGAATATAATGTCTATATTTAACTTTAAGCCATATAGAATTATGGCAAGTCGTAATAAAATTTTTGCTGAAAAAATAATCCCTGATTTAATTTTTTCAGGATAACCAATAATTTGTCGATAAAAGATGGAAATGATAATGGCAGTTGCTAAAGGTCCTATGTATTGAAATCCGGGAAATTTAGCTACTTGAAAACTTAAAAGAGCAATGATGAAAGTAAACATGACTCCACCAGTCCAGTAAAAAAGCGGTTTAACATTAATGGAATGTGACTTTTTTAAAACGTTTTCATTCATGAGAGAACCTCTCTAATCATATTTCTTAAATTTAGCATAAATCATCCTATTGAATAAGAAAAATAAATCATAATAATATTTATAATAATGATTTACTTATGATACAATAGAAACAACAAAAAGAGAGGTCGTGGTTATCCATGGATCATCAATTACTTGTTTTTACTACAGTTGTAGAGAAGGAGAATTTTTCCCGTGCAGCGGAAGAACTACATATGACTCAGCCTGCTGTTAGCCAATACATTCAAGCCCTTGAACAGCAGATAGGGACAAGATTATTAGAACGGAGCAATAAATTTGTTCGATTAAATATGGCAGGAGAAATCGTATATCATCATGCAAAGGAAATATTGGGACATTATACTAGGATGCAATATTTAGTAGATGATTTAATGAATAAAGCAAGCGGAAATTTATTTATAGGTGCAAGTTATTCTTTTGGTGAATATGTATTACCCCAAATGATTTCAAATATGCTTGAGGATTATCCACTTATTAAACCTTCTATTACGATTAGAAATTCAAAAAGAATTGTAAACCTTATCATTAAAAATGAACTAGAAATTGGTATCGTAGAAGGTGAGTTCAATCACCAAAGTTTAAATATAGAACCATTTGCAGAAGACTTAATGTATGTTGCGGTTGCTGCAAATCATCCATTTTCACGTCAAAAAAACATAACGAAACAAGAACTGGAATCGGAAACATGGATCATAAGAGAGGAAGGATCTGGTACAAGAGAAGCGGCAGATAAAATGTTTAAAACATTAACATTAAATCCTACTAATAAAATGGAGTTTGGGAGTACACAAATTATAAAGGAATCAGTAGAATCAGGAATTGGCATTTCATTGCTTTCAAAATGGGCAATTCAAAGGGAATTATCTTCTGGTACATTACATGTGATAGAGTATGAAGGTTTACCCGTTCGAAGAAAGTTCTCTATTGTAACTAGGACCGTTCCTTTTCAAACAAAAGCAATGGAAATATTTTTGAAATTATTAAGAGAACAGTGAAAGTAAAATTGTTTTTTATGAGATAATCCAATATTGTTTGGGTAATTTATTTTTTAAAACATATGGTTAAGTATTCTTTATTAAGAAAGGGAACTTTTATTTAAAGGAAAGTTCCCATGTATGAATGAATAACGATGATATTTTTTAAGAGATTTATTGTATTTTAAAAGGTTGATTCTAATTCTATTCACGTCTTTTTAAAGTCATCTCTAATCCATTTTTTGGACTTAATGTGATTAATGGTTCTACTTCAACCTTGGTAGGGTTATGGAGTAGTAATTTATATTGTTGAGCAATGGTCACTAATATAAGTGCTGCTTCCTGCAAAGCAAAGTGATTTCCAATACATACTCTTGCCCCACCTCCAAAGGGGAAATATGAAAATTTTGGGTTGTTTTTAATGTTATCATCTAAAAATCTTTCTGGAATAAATTCATCTGCCCTATCATAATAAAGTGGGCTTCTGTGTAATGCATATTGGCTTAATAAGATTTCGTCTCCCTTTTTAAACAGGTGATTTCCAATTTTTACTTCTTCTACGACTTTTCTTCGTAATTGGTATACTACTGGATAAAATCTGAGTGATTCTTGTATGATGAGATCTGTATATTGTAGGTTTTTAAGATCATGAATCTTCGGGGGTTTGCCTGCAAGAACCGTATCAATCTCTTCATAAAGTTTTTGTTCAACTTCTGGATGTTGAGAAACTAAAAACCATATCCAAGATAACATATTTGCGGTTGTACCGTGTCCTGCAACAAAAATGGTCATCACTTGATCTTTAATTTCTTCATTTGTCAATTGATTATTACTTTCATCCCTAGTTTTTAATAAAAGAGATAATAAATCGTGGTAATTATCTATATTTTCACTCTTCCTTTTTTCTATTATAGATAATACAACCTGATTTAATAGTTGTATGTTTTGACGGAAGTCCATAATTTCTTTTTCATCAACTTGTGTATTCCCTGTATTTTTCATAATGAACCTTGCAAAATTTTTTAAAGAGGCGCGTAAATCACCTAAAAGATTTTTATCAGCTTTGGTTCCAAACATAGTGTCAGTAATGATGTTTAAGGTGACCTCGTTCATTTCTCTTGATACATCTCTCTGCTGTCCGTCCTCCCAATTTTCTAATAGAGAAACGGTATGTTTTATCATATGAGGGGCAAAATGTTCAATGGATTGAAACATGGGTTGCATTAATTTACGATCTTTTCGATGCTTATGACCTTTACTAGTCACAAGCCCTTCCCCTAATAAGCTTTTTAATAGATTTGCAGTTGTTCCTTTTTCAAAATATTTTTGTTTTGTCACAAGTACTTCTTGAATATCCTCTGCATTAAATAAAATATAGATTCCTTTGTTTGGTTCTGGAATATACACCACACGATCTTTCATATATTTTTTTTGAAGTGTTATTATGCCATTTAAATCACTTTGAAACATCTTTGTTTCTTCATAGCTACCAACCGGAATTTTTGATCTTACTTCCATTTATTTAGATTCCTCCTCAACATAAAGAAGATTGTGGTTTTACTTTTCACAAAGTAAAACCTAGAATAATGATCATCCTGATTTTACCATATTATTATATATAAGAGTGAAAATAACTTTTTTATATAAAAAAGTTATTTTTATTCTTTAAAGGGAGAGGTAATGTTGTTCCATATAAAAAAACGTTGGTAATCATTCCAACGTTTTTCAATTTTGTTTTTAAATGTTCCTTTTATTTTCAAAGGAGTTTATTTTAACTGGTTTAAATTTAACTTTGGAACTAATTCATGTTCTGCTGCTCTATTAAGTAAAGAATGGATGGCTTCATATCCTTTATCCCCAAGATTAGCACTGAATTCATTTACATATAAATTTATATGTGCTTTAGCAATTTCTGGGGACATTTCTTGTGCGTGTGTCATGACATAATCTTTTGAAGCATCTGGATGTTTCCATGCATATTGAACAGAGGCACGAATCCAAGAAGTTATAGCTTCAAGGTTCAAGGATTTATGTGCAATGATAGCTCCAAGTGGAATAGGTAGATCTGTGTCTGATTCCCACCAATCTCCTAAATCGACTATCATTGATAATCCATAGGATGGATAAGTAAAACGTGCTTCATGTATAACTAAACCAGCATCCACTTTTCCATCACGAACAGCTGGCATAATTTTATGAAAAGGCATGACAATAATTTCACCTACTCCACCTTGTACGTGTTCAGCAGCCCATAGTCTAAATAATAAATATGCTGTTGACTTTTCACTAGGAACAGCTACACATTTACCTGATAAAGAAGTTGGATCTTCCACACTTTCTTTTTTATTAGTAAGTAAAAGCGGTCCACAACCTCTTCCTAGCGCACCTCCACATGGCAAAAGTGCATATTCTGGGAGAGCCCATGGTAGAGCCGCATAAGATATTTTTAAAATATTAGGCTTATTATCATCATTGGAGAGAACAATTTTGTTGGTAATGTCGATATCGGCATAGGTAACATTAAGTTTGGGTGCATCAGGAATGAGACCGTGTACCCATGCATGGAATATAAATGTATCATTAGGACAAGGTGAAAAATATATGTTCAATTGAACACCTCCTGTAGAATTGTACTTGTTTTAGTAAGACCTTCAAATGCCTCTTTCATACGCCATGCTTCTCTATCTCTTGGTCCAACAGGGTTTGAAATTGAGCGTATCTCTAAAAAGGGAATGTTTAATTCATGTGCAGCAGTTGCAACTCCAAAACCTTCCATTGCTTCAACAGCTGCTCCCTTTATCCGATTAGTAAGTTTTAATGCCGTTTCAGAAGTACCTGTAACGGTTGATAGTGTTAATATAGGGCCTATATGGACAATAAGTTCTGTAGTTTTAAGTGCTTGATATACTTTGTTCATGAGGTTAATATCCACTTTCAAGAGAGTAGAGCCAAAACCAAGTTCATCTAACCTACAAAAACCTTCAGCAGTTTCAACACCTAAATCAGCAGCAATGATTTCATTTGCAATCACGATCGAACCAACCTCAACAACATCAGCAAATCCTCCACCAATTCCCATGCTGATGACTACATCATATTTTGATGAACATATGGCTCTAGTTGTGTTAGCAGCTGCTGATGAAGGACCAACACCAGCTGCAATTACATGAATATTGTTTGTATTATGAAGACCTTTTAATATTGCTTCTTTTTCTGCTTCAACAGCAGTCACAATAAGTATTTGTTTATCCTTTGCAATCATTGAATATCACCCTTATGTTTTATTACTAAACTGAAATGTTTAAAAAATGCATTTTCGAATACCTTCTAATAATAAGCATACTTATTATTGGATAGAAAATCTATCTGTAAGGATTTAGTAAGAAAAGGAGAAATGCTATAATATTATTTTCGTATAAAGTTACCTTGATATTATAAATAAGTGTTTTATTTTTTCAATTCATTTATGATATTTTGAATGGTTTGAATGAATTGAGTATGATATGATTAACATAATTTGGTTATTATGTTTAAATATTTCAAGATTTAATTATGAATCTTTTTCTTATGTTAGCTTCCAAAAAATTTTAATATATTTTTAGAAAGAGGAGTCATTTATATGAGAAAAAAAAGTCTTGTAATGATTTTTAGTGCCATAGTACTGATATTATTCGTAATGTTACTATCTTATCAAAGCTTATATACGAATGGAAATGATCAACCACAAAAAGATCAAGAACAGGCAGTAGCAGATTTAAATATTCAAAAAGACAAAGAGAGCAAAAAAACTATAAATAATAGGGATAATGATAATGTAGAAATTCAAGTTAAAGATCGCAAGACTCAGCCTGCTTACTCTTATAGTGACGCTATTGTTGAATCTGTATTTATTGAGACGACAATTGATAGTGACAATGATGGTCATGTTGATCGGATTCACGCGAGTATTATCAGACCTAAGGAGACAGATGATGGACTTAAGGTTCCTGTTATTTATGAAATTACACCGTATATGTATGGGTTAAACCCACTAACTTTTCATGATGTGAACGTTGAATTAAATGCTGTTGATGAGAATGGGAAAGCTAAAGGTAAACCTTTTAGTAGTTCGGATTTCCCAGGTCTTTATGATGATTACTTCGTACCACACGGATATGCTGTAGTTATTGCTGAAAGTATTGGAACAGTCCGATCAGATGGTTGTCCTTCAATAGGTGATAAAAATGAAGTTCTGGCTGCCAGTTCCGTAATCGATTGGTTGAATGGTCGTGCTAATGCTTTTTCTGAAAATGGAGAGCCTGTACTTGCTAATTGGACAACAGGTGATGTTGGAATGATCGGAATGTCTTATAATGGCACATTAGATAATGGTGTTGCTGTAACAGGCATAGAAGGTTTAAAAACAATTGTGCCTATTGCAGCAATAAGCAGCTGGTATGATTATTATCGTGCCAACGGTGCTGTTGTGGCACCAGGGGGTTATCAAGGAGAAGATACAGATATTTTAGCTAATGCGATACTTACAAGGGAAAATTCTGAATTATGTAATGAAGTTGTGGATGGATTGAAGAATTCTCAAGATAGAATAACAGGAGACTATAATGAATTTTGGGATCATCGAAATTATTTAAATGAAGTAAAAAATATAAAGGCTAGCGTTTTTGTTGTTCATGGTTTAAATGATTGGAATGTTAAAACAAAACAATTTTCTCAATGGTGGGATGCTTTAGGTAAAAATGATGTTCCACGTAAACTTTGGTTGCATCAAGAAGGGCATAAGAATCCAAAAAGTATACGGGAAAATGAATGGTATGAAACATTACATAAGTGGTTTGATTACTGGCTTTATGATATAGATAATGGAATAATGGATGAACCCATGGTGGATATCCAGCGCGAAGATTCCTCATGGGAGATTGAAGACAATTGGCCAGCTGAAGGGGCTAAATCTACAACGCTTTATTTAAATCACAATTCTAGCATTCAAGTAGGAACGGTAAGTCTTCAATCTACTTCAAACAATCAAAAGAATGCAATGACTTTAATTGATGATCCGATGATACAAGCTGAAGTATTGGTTTCTAATCCTGAGGAAAGTAATCCTAATCGAATTGTGTTCATGACAAATGAACTGATTGATCGTGTTAGAATTAGTGGTACACCAGAAGTGAGTATACTTGCAAGTTTAGATCAGCCTGTATCAAATCTTACCGCCCTACTAGTTGACTATAGTAAAACTACGTCAAAGATCGTTACACGTGGGTGGATGGATCCGCAAAATATAAATGATGTAAATAAGTCAAAACCTTTAGATCCAAATAAGAATTATACTTTTACTTGGGATATGCAGCCAGACGATTATGTATTTGAAGAAGGTCATCGTATTGGTATTGTTTTTATTGCAAGTGATTATGAATATACATTACGTCCACCAGCAGGTAATAAATTAACGTTATTTCCACAAAAGAGCAAAGTTATTTTACCTGTAGTAGGGGGCAGCGATGCATTTAAATGGTAAGTGAGCAGATTATTTTGACTTGCTCATTTGAAAGGTTGAGCCTTCCTGTATTCTATTAAACAAATTTATTTACAAATCATACTTTCGTCTTCGTTTTTTATCCTGGCCTTGACCAGTTATGATGTCTTGTTTTTTTACGCTTAATAATACCAAAAAGGTGGATAGGTTCTACAACCAGAAGTTCTATCATCTAAAGTTGTAATATGACTAGCAGAAAAATTGAAAACTGTAAGACATAATAAAAGAGACATTAAAACCTTTTTTAAGGTAATATGTGTTAGTGCCTACAAAAGCTAATGGGTCTACACCATATGTCATCAAAGGTATTAAACTCTTCATCAGTAAATCTAGGGAATGTAAGATTATCAAAAGAAACAACACCAGAGCCAATCGCTTTACCAATATAAAACTCACGGTTGATCAGCAACCAATCGTGAGTTTTCTAATGGGAATCTACTATTATATAATATAGTACATCTCCACTTTATTTTATAATTTTTTCAAAGCAATTCACTGGTTAGGAGTGGATGAATATGCCTATCATTAAGATTTCAATGTTTATTAATGCACCTCCGAAAGTTTGCTTTGATCTTGCTCGAAGTATTGAGGTGCATGTTAAAACTACAACCCAGACTAAAGAAAGGGTCGTTGCAGGTAGGTCAAGTGGTATGATTGAATTACATGAGTCAGTCACTTGGGAAGCCGTGCATTTCGGTATACGTCAAAGATTAACAGCAAAAATTACTGAGTTTGATTCTCCAAATTTATTTGTGGATGAGCAAGTAAGTGGTGCCTTTAAGCGATTTAAACATACTCATAAGTTTATATCTTATCAGGGTGGAACACATATGATTGATATTTTTGATTATACTGCTCCTTTTGGTTTAGTTGGAAAACTAGCTGATATTATCTTTTTAAAAAGGTATATGCGTAAATTCTTAACAACACGAAATGAGGCTTTAAAAATGATGGCGGAGGAATGACTTTTAAACTATCAAAAAATGTGCGATACTTTTTATTAAAGTATTAGTCTATGAATCAAATTCAAATGAAAAAGAATAAGGAGGAGTTAATTTTGAAAAAAAGAACTATATTTTCAATCTTGTTTATTCTATCTTTTATATTTTCTGCGACGGCATTAGCAGAAGAATCAAAGATAGAAGTATGGATTGACGGAGAGCAAATACAATTTGAGCAAGGACCATTTATAAAAGATGGGATTACATTTGTTCCTTTTAGGGCTTTGTTTAGTGAGTTGGGATTAAATGTAAAATGGAATCAAGATACAAAAATGGTCATTGGGAAAAATGACGGTTTAACCGTTGAATTGTCACTCAATAATAATCAATTTACTGTAAATGGAGAAATGATCGAATTGTTAAGCCCCCCGGAATTAGTAAATAATTTTACTTATGTACCCTTAAGAGTTGTAGGAGAATCTACAGGAACAAGTGTACAATGGAATGGTGAAAAGAAAGCAATATCTATTATGAGCTCTGAATCTCAGGTAAATGAACAATCAGAATCAGCAGACTCTGATTATATTGTTAAAGTGAATGGTGAAAAAGTTGATAAAGACAAGCTATTTGATTTGATGGTTCAACAACTAGGAAAAGAAAAAACTGATGCATTGGTTCAACAACTTATTGATCAAACTTTAGTAGCCCAACAATTAGCAATAGAAGGGTTGAATGTGACAGACGAAGAAATAGCAGATAGTGTATCCAAAGAAATTGAACGTTTTAAAGCTTCATTTGGTTCTGATGAAGAAGTGGAAGCTTATTTACTTCGTTACGGAATGTCTCTGGAAGACTATCAAAAAATAGTAGAAGATATGATTCCATTCCAACTTCAAATTGAGAAATTATTTGAGTCAAAAATTGAAATAACAGATGAAGAAATTGCAACTTATTATGAAGCAAATTTATCTACATATACAGAAGAGGAGCAAGTGAAAGCCTCACATATATTAGTAGAAACGAAAGAAGAAGCAGAGTCTATCTTGCAACAAATTAACGATGGTACAGATTTCTCAGAGTTAGCTATAGAGCATTCAATAGACCCAGGAAGTGGTTCGAATGGAGGAGATTTAGGTTTCTTCGGACGAGGTGTGATGGTACCTGAATTTGAGGAAGCCGCTTTTAATTTATCCACTGGTGAAATTAGTGAAATCGTACAAAGTAATTTTGGATTCCATATTATTAAAGTAACAGATAAAAAAGAGGAAAAAACACCTACTCTTGAGGAAAAACAAGAAGAAATCAAAGAAGAGTTATCAAAAGTAAAAACCAGAGAACAATACCAATTGTGGATAGAAGAAGTTAAAACAGAATCAGAAATTGAAATTTTATTTTAACTAAACAGAGATATAAAAAGATTATGGGCACCATCCACCTTTGAAGAAAAAGGCGGATGGTGTTATTATTGTTTACTCGCTATGAATGGATTTATAGTAATCTCTCATGTAATGTAAAAAGGATAGCGGAATCTATGAGATTCTCTCCCGATGTTCTAATAGGATCGCAGATTTTGTCATATTTCTCACTTCGAATGAACTGCTTCATTTTTCTACGATATATTCTATTGAGATATCTTCTGATATCTGCGTTCTTCTTATTGTATAGAAAACTTTTGATCCCTTTGCGAAAATCTCTTAATCTTCTCTAAATTAGCTGAAACAAACCTTTCCTTTCAAGCGTCTAATAGGTTGAGGTGAATAATGGTGAGAAAAGAAATAAAGTTTTTGGCTGTATTATTGTTTTTAATATTTTTATTACTTGGGTGTTCTCAAAAGGATATACAATTAAAGGGTGATAAACCACCTCAACCGACAGTTTATTTTGAAGAAACAGATATTCCTGTCTATCAAAGTTCATATTGTTGGGTGAATGGATGTACCGATTACGCTTCACCAGAAGATACACTAATGGACAAAGCTAAGACCATCGTCTCCCCAAATAAAGTTCTAAAAATAAAATTTGAATACTTTCCTCAACCAAGTAATTTGGTTTTACAGCTTATTGAGGGTCATAAAGCTACGGACATAGAGATGGTGAATCATTCGTTTTTGGTTCCAGAAAAAGAAGGGATTTACTTCTACAAGTTATCTGCAAATTGGATATCTTCAATAGATGAAAGAGTTGTACTAGGTGATTCTAATTATGTCTTTGCTATTGAGGTTGCTTATTAAAACCGATTTATTATTAAAAGGATTGGTGAATTATGAAATACATATTGAAACCTATATTTGTATATTTATTGATGATATTTTTAACTTATGTGGATTGAGGAGTTAGCAGAATTTAAAACCGAAGAAGAAGTTACTACCATTGAAAACTCTGTATTACGTGCAGAACTTCCAAATGGTCTTTTTTATGCGTTTTACTATTCCTATAATCCACCTAAAAGAAAACAGTCATGGGTGAACAAAAAATATGAAACTAAAGTGAATATTTCATCTAATACGTATGTTTACCACTCTACCTATTTGGATAACCCTCACATTTCAAAAGTGTTTATTGAAGAGGCTGAAGAGGTTAAACGAAAAAAGAATGGGAATACCTTGGAAAAGCTATAGGTTCTGGAATAGTACCTTTTGATAATCTTACATTCCGTAGAATTACGGATGAAGAGTTAAAAGTTTTTGATAATATTCGTCAAGGAAATGACTGGGGTTATGGTGTAGACCCATTTGCTTTTGTACGCTGGCACTATGATAAAACCAGAAGAAAAATATATGCAATGGATGAGATTTACGGTTTAAAGATTTCAAAAATCGTGAAGAAAGCTATAAAAATAAAAGATAGACAGTATCATACCTTCTTAACAATTGCTGATTCTGCAGAACCAAAATCCATTGATGATTTGAAGGAACACGGTGTAAGAATCAAAGGAGCAAAAAAAGGACCTGGTTCGGTTGAACATGGTGAAAAGTGGTTAGATGAGTTAGAGGAAATTGTGATTGATCCTAAACGGACTCCAAATATTGCTAGGGAGTTTGAGAATATTGATTATATGACTGAATCAGATGGAAACCCAAAAGCAAAACTTGAAGACACTGACAATCACACAATCGATGCAACAAGGTATGCCCTCGAAAAAGATATGAGAAAATCAGGTGTTTCGTTTTAATTTAGTGAAGGATGTAAACAAAACTAGATAAGAGAATTCAATTTATCTTAATTTATTGAATTATCCAAAAATTAAGAATATTACTATTTTTTTATTCGACAAAATATGACAAAATAAAACAAGATTAGTTATATATAATATTATTTGTTTATAGTATCCTTAAGTTGTGAATGGTTAGGCGCCCAAAACATTCCAGAAAACACAACTAAAGAAGGAGTCAAAACTATGTTTAAAAAGGTAGCAGCATTTACTCTAGCAACTGCATTAATTTTAGGAGTGTCTACACCTCAAATAAATTTTGCAGAAGAAGGAATAGTTAAGAAAGACAAATTCGATAAAGAAGCTTATAATTCAAAAGAGGAAGTAAAGTTAGCTAAAAAATTGCAAAAAATGTCTGAAAAAGAAATTAAAAAAGAGCAAAAGTCTCTTAGTAAGCAAATTAAGGGATTAACGGATTCAGAATTAGATAGATTCATGTTTAATTTTGTTAAGGATAATTATCAATCAGATGAACAAATGACTGAGAATTTAAAGTTATTAGATATTGAATTTGCCAAAAAGAAAAAGGGTAAGGATAAACAAGTTTCCATTACCGGCATGAATCCAGCAGATATAGACTTATCAATTTTCTCATATAAGCGTGGAACGGAAGGATGGTATTCTATACAATCTAATTGGGAAACATTTGGAGGCGAACTTAGTATAGGTACACTTGATCTTGTTTCTATAGAGTGGGATCCTAACGTAGGAAATTACTACACAGTAGCTGTACCAGATGATAGAATCACTACTAAAAAAGATGGAACAAATAGACTGAATGGTATCTATTTATTTAATGTTAGAGACGCTTTTTTCAATTTTGATTCGTATGCAGTTGTTAGGGTAACTCCAAAAAAATTTAATACGAAGTTTCATTACGCAACAAAATATACACATACTTTTTCAGTGACTGATACTTCAAGTACGGGTTCAAGTAGTTTTCAATTTACTAACAGTGGTTTTACTGCTGGGTATTCATATTCAGTCACTAAACAAACAGGCATTGATGATTGGGATATATTTGATGATAATGACGTAACGTTTTAGTATAAGTAAAAAAGAGGAGTTTTCACTCCTCTTTCAAAAACAAAGGTGGTTTATATGAAAAAGACCTTAATTTTAATTTTTATGATTTTTCTTATTAGTGGTTGTTCAAATGAGCTAAGTGAGCCTGTATCCGATGAAGTAATATTTAAACAATATACCAATGAATTACAATCACATTATTATTCAACAAAAATATACCAATATGAAAAGATAATTGAAAGTATAATATCCAATAAAGGAGTAAGTGAAGATTTTACAAAAGGGATGGCTGAAACTTATAGAATGGAAAATAATCTTTATTATCCTGTCCGATTTAGAGATAAGGTGAAAATTCTTTCGGATAATGACTTCAATAATATATATAATTTATATAAAAATATGACTGAACATACTAATAAAATAGCTATTGAAGGCACAAATAATTCTAGTGATAATATTGAAAAATTAAAAGAGATAGTTAAACTTACTGATCAAATACGTGGTTTAAATCCTTATAAAGAAACAAACCAAACCACAGAAAAAGTGAAAGAGTTAAATGAAATCTTAGAAAATATTGTTAATGAATAATTATTCTAAGAACTAAAATTTTAGTTAGATTCTGAAGTCTTAAAACAATTGTGATTTAAATTAAATAGTTTGAAAATAAAATTTTATTATTAAACGGTTAATACAGAGAGCGCAATAATGCGTTCTTTTTTTATGTAAAAAAGTAAAATAATGAATGTCGGTGATAACTATTGATGGAAACAATAAAGAATATTTTACAAGATGGTGCTGCATCAGCAATGACATTAGAACAAATCATTAATCAGGAAATAGATGAGTGGTTTGGCTCTAGTGAACGTTGTTTAATGCTTGATGGAGAGCGATATTATAATGGTGAATCAGATGTTTTGGATAAAGAAAGACTGGTAATCGGTGAGGATGGTGAACAGGTTGAAGCAGAAAACGTTGCAAACAATAAATTAGTTCATAATTTCTCACGTAAACTAACTGATCAAAAAGTAGGATATCTGTTATCAAAGCCATTAAGTATTCAGACGGATGATGGGGCGTATGGTGAAGAATGGAACAATATCTTTAATAAAAGTATTAGACGTCTTATTCAAAATGTTGGTAAAGAGTGTATAAATAAGGGTAGGGCATGGATGCATGTTTATTATAATCAGAATGGTGAAAAAGGATACCGTCTGAAATAGGATGTGATCATCAAGCACCAAAAAAATTTGATTTAAGTCAACTCTCTAGAGTTGATATACAAACAGTACAGTCAGATGGGAGTTATGGTGATGAGGAAATGATCACAGATCCAGCTACTCTAGATGTGTTAAAAGAGGTATTAGGAGATATAAAGTGGAACCCAAATATAGAGGTTAATATTGGACAAGAAGAAGTAAAAGCTAATTTCTTTTATAGATATGATAAAAATATGCCTGAAAGAATTGTTAAATATAGAATGTGGTTTAATGAATATGGTGAAGTAAATATTTTAAGTAATCTTAAATATGAAAATTATGGGAAATTATCTGGGAAACATGCTCAGGAATTAAAACGATTGGTAATCAATCATTGAGCCCTAATCGAATGCACAATCCTTGTGTGGCTCAATATATGGTGATGTTTTTTTAAAAAAATTTAATTATTGGAGTTACCCTGTACTTTGTTTATATAACTTTTTCAAATAAATAGCTCCTCCTTTTATCTTATAAACTATAAAAGATGCCCCATAAGGAGCATCTCATTATAAAAATCTTCTTTGCATCTTTCCCTCCTTATATGAAAATACAACGGATTTATCTTCTATCTTAGTTTCCAAATGAACGTTTTTTCCCCATAATTGCTCTAAATAAGGGAGGGTTCGTTCAGTATATTTTAAATCTAGTTCCAGTCCTTCATATTCATGTTTAATATATAACTCTCCGTTATTTTGGAAATTGCCATTTTCTATTACAAGATATGGGAAACCACCATTGGTTCTAGATGAAACAAGTTGATCTCTTATATTTTCCCATGTTTTATCAGTAATTTTCCATTCCCGACCTTGTTTTTCAAAAATATAAAGGTCTAAATCTTCAACAAGCTCTTTAGTTAAATAGTTTCTTATAAATGAAGTATCTGAATCAATTTCGCGAACCTCGAATATTTTATTTCTATCCCAACGCTTTTCAATGTCCTCGAAAATCTTTATTCCTAAATAATAAGGATTTAACGTTTGTTGTGATGGCTGAACAACAGAGGAATTTAATTTTGCGAACTCAACTGTTTCTTCCGAGGTTAGATCCATTTCTCTTAAAATGCGAACGTGCCAGTATGATGCCCAACCCTCATTCATGATTTTCGTCTGAATCTGTGGCCAAAAGTATAACATCTCTTCTCGTAACATGGATAGAATGTCACGTTGCCAATCTTCCAAAATAGGAGAATGCTCTTCAATAAACCACATAATATCTTTTTCAGGTTTGTTGGGGAATTTTAAAACTGGTTTTTCAGATTCATCCTTCTTTTTAGTTTGTTTTGATTGATTTTCTAAATCCCACAGGTCTTCAAACCCAGTTTTTATTTCAGTATTTTTTTCGTTTTTCATTTCTTTCTTACTTTGATCTGTATTATATTTTCTAAAAAGACTAGGATCAACATGTTCCTGTATGGCAAGAACGGCATCAATAAACTTTTCTACATTTTCAGTACCATGTTCATATTCATATTGATGTATTCTTTCTGCTGTGGAAGACATGCTATTGATCATATCTCGATTCGTATTTGAAAAATGTGCATTATTTTTGAAAAAATCACAATGAGCCAGTACATGTGCAACAATTAATTTGTTTTGGATCAAGGAATTTCCATCTAGTAAAAAAGCGTAACAAGGGTTTGAATTAATGACAAGCTCATAGATTTTGCTTAGCCCTAAATCATATTGCATCTTCATTTTATGAAAGGTTTTTCCAAAACTCCAGTGCGAGAATCGAGTTGGCATTCCATAAGCCCCAAAAGTGTAAATAATATCAGAAGGGCAAATTTCATAACGCATCGGGTAAAAATCAAGCTGAAACTCTTTGGCGATTTCAACTATTTTTTCAATTGCTTTTTCAAGTTGTTTCATTTCTTCAACATTCAATATTTTCACCCCACTTCAGGTTTAGAAAAGAAGCTTTTTAATGCTTTGAAAACTTCTCCTTTTTCACGAATGATACAATGGCGGAAAGTAGGATGCTGTATATTCCGATATGCTGACATCAATGTAGAGCTACGATTGTATTGATTTACTTCACCATAACCAAACATATTGCTTTTTTCTAACAATTTACTTATTAATTTCGTACACCTTTCATTATCTGAAGTTAAATTATCTCCATCAGAAAAATGAATAGGGTATATATTGTAATTTTGTGGTGAATACCTGGTCTCAATGATTTCTAGTGCTTTTTTATAGGCAGAAGAACATATGGTACCTCCACTTTCACCTTTTGTAAAAAATTCCTCTTCTGTAACTTCCTTTGCTTCTGTATGATGTGCGATAAAGATGATTTCAACATGTTCATATTTTTTTCTTAAGAAACGTGTCATCCAAAAGAAAAAGCTGCGTGCAATATATTTTTCAAAACTTCCCATTGATCCAGATGTATCCATAATCGCCATGATTAAAGCATTAGACTGTGGTTTTGTGATTTCATCCCATGTTTTAAAACGAAGATCATCGGGGGAAATGCCGTGAATGCCCGGTTGACCTGTAGAAGCGTTTCGTTTTAAATTTTGTAAAATGGTTCTCTTTTTATCTATATTGGACATAATGCCTTTTTTACGTATATCATTAAACTCAATATCTGTGACTTTTAATAAGTCTTTTTCTTTTTGTTTTAAATAAGGTAATTCAAGTTGACTAAAGAGCATCGTTTCAAGTTCTTCCATATCAATCTCAACCTCGAAATAATCCTCTCCTGGCTGATTGCCAGCACCTTCTCCTTTACCTGCACTGGATGGAGCTGGCTCTTGACCTAAGACATCTCCTACTTTACTTTCTCCATCTCCTTGACCAACATGTTTATTTTTATTGTAATTAAAACGAAATTTATACTCATCTAAGCTTTTGATAGGCACTTTAATGATTTTTTTTCCATTAGATAAAATGATGCTTTCATCTGTTATGAGATCAGGCAGGTTTTGTTTTATTGCTTCTCTTACTTTTTCCTGGTGTCTAGTTTGATCTTGGTACCCTTTTCGATGTAATGACCAATCTTCTCTGGAAACGATAAACGATGAACTCAACGTCTCTACCCCTCCTTCCTGTTTATATCAATATATTCAACATACAGGGTGTTATGTGAACAAGAATATAAAAAAACATGGAAAGATGGACTTTTAACTCATAACTTATAATTCTGTTTATGTTCTAGAACTTGACAAATATTAAGTTTTTTAAGCATCAATATGTCTAAACGTTATATTTATGATGTCATTGGAAAATCCTAAAAAACTCTCTCCACAATGGGAAAGAGTTTGAATGAAGTACAATTTTACTTAGGAAGTATTAATTTGAGCAAAGATAAGCTAGTGTCATTTCTTATGAGGAATAAGTACTGGTAGAATAAGTTCCTATGACAATAGAAAGTAAGAGTAGAACAACAGTAGCTAAAATAGGAAGTAAATTCAATATGGTGCCAAGGATAGGGAATAGTTTTTTTCTATTTTTAATAAATAGAGAGACAATTCCGATTATGGCTCCAATGATTTGAATGAACAAGAGTATCAGTATAACTAATATAGATGTAATGAATAAAGGTTGACTAGAGACTAACTCTAGTATTTCCTCTTCTGTGGGCTCATCAGAAATGTATATATCATTGACAGATACGGATAGTAAAATAATCATGACAACTGCCAATATAATACAAAGGATACCAATAATAAAAGATGCGATTCCTAGACCCGAATGTTTTATTTTTACTTCAGTACTGTCATTCGTAAGTTGGTTATTTTCAGAATTCATAATTTACCTCTCTAAAATGTTTTATTTAACATATTAATAAATAACATTTATGGTTTAAAAAATCAACTTATCCCTGTCCATTAACTAGAAAATTTGTTGTTATTTTATTTATCCTTCAAATTATGACGTCATTTTGAAGGCAAATTATGTAAGGAAAATAGCAGGAATTTGTAGATTTATGGAGAATAGTATTTGTTAACATGGACGTGGCAGTATTTAGGGACCTTATTGTCAATTTTCTCATTATAATATTATTTCCTAATAATAGAGGAGTGTCAGTGTAATCATGAAAAAAGAACTAGAAAGAAGCATAAATACACAGAGATTTCTAATTATTCTATTATATATTTTTCTAGTTAATGTATGGACAATCATGAGCGGTGGATTTTGGTTATTATTTTCATTTTCAATTGTTACAATACTCATTTTAGTATCTTTTTATATAAGGGATACCAAAAATATTAAAAAAATGTTAGATCTAATTATGAAGTCGGAGCGAAAAAAAACAGAAGACAATATAAAACAGCTCATTTATTATGATGATTTAACTGGACTTCCAAATCGAAGACTCTTTCAAAAACAATTAGATGAAGTCATTTATCATATTAAAAAGAATAAAACCAATTTAGCTGTAATGACAATAGATATCGATAGATTTAAATTAATAAATGATTCATTAGGTCATGATTTCGGTAATATTTTATTAATGCAAATTGCTGAAAGACTAAACCGATGTATTACGGAAAATGATTTTGTAGCACGAATAGAAGGGGATAAATTTTCTATTTATTTAATCGGGTTAAATAAATCAGAGGAACTTGAATCAAAAGCATTTCATTTAATTCAAGTTATGGAAGAAGTATATACGATCCAAAATCATAACATTCACATTTCTGCATGTGCTGGTATTTCAATATATAACCACAATGCAAATGCTGATTTATTGATAAAACAAGCTGATATTGCATTATATAATGTGAAGGAAAAAGGTAAGAGCAATGTTCAAATATATACTTCTTCGATGAATAATACATCCTTGGAAAGATTTAATTTGGAAAATGATATTAGACGTGCGATTGAAAATGGAGAATTTGTATTGTATTATCAACCACAAATAAATACTGATAACAATGAAATCGTCGGAGTTGAAGCACTAATACGCTGGAATGATCCTATAAAAGGCCTTGTATCTCCAAGTCATTTTATTCCGATTGCAGAAGAAAGTGGAATGATCATAGATATCGAAAATTGGGTGATTAAATCAGCTTGTGAACAAAATAAAGCATGGCAAAATGAAGGACTTCCTAAAATTCCAATCTCTGTTAATCTCTCAACCAGGCATTTTCTCCAGCCAAATATTGTAGAAATGGTCACACAAGTATTAGAAGAAACGGGGTTGGCCCCTCAATTTTTAAATATTGAAATTACAGAGAGTATGAGTGTAGATATTGATAGAGCAATTACTACTTTGCAAAAGTTAAAGAAATTAGGGGTGCAAATCAGTATAGATGATTTTGGGACAGGATATAGCTCTCTTAACTATTTAAAGAACTTTCCAATACATAAGTTGAAAATTGATCGATCATTTGTTAGAGATATTAAAAAAAATCCAAATGATGCAGCTATAGTTTCCACAATTATTTCTATGGCACATCATTTAAATCTTGAAGTGATAGCTGAGGGTGTTGAATCTGCTGAACAGTTATCTTATTTAAATAATAATCGTTGTAAAATTGTACAGGGTTACTTTTTTAGTCCACCTGTTACAGCGCAACAATTACAATTAAAGTTGTTGAAAAATAACTTTGGTTAAAAACAACCTGCAAAGAATCAACCTCATTTTTTGGGGTGTGAGATTTGTTTTTGGGGTACATAATAGGTATTTATCCTCGCACTGTCTTATGAATCTAAACATATATTAGCATCAAGAAAGTGTAAGGAGTTGCATGCCAATGTTTCGAGTTGAACCCATTATAATTGATGATCTGGTTGCAACAGGTATAGAAGTCAAGCTGCCAAAAACTACATTGTTAGTTGTTACTACAAATAAAGGATATATTATGTGCGGTGCATTGGATGTCGCTTTATTAAATGAAAAGCTAAAGGATAGAAATATTATAGCAGGTAGAGCGACAGGAGTTCGCACTTTAGAAGAACTATTAGATGCTCCTATGGAATCTGTCACTTATGGAGCAGAGAAGCTTGGAATTTATGCAGGTACATCAGGTCGTGAGGCTATTCGTAAAATGATGTAGGTGAAGAAAATAAAACGCCAATTTCCAAAGAACCTAATAAACCACACACCAGTGGTTATGAAGGTTCTTTGCTTTATTTATTATTGTTTCATATGTGTTTATTTATGAGAAAAAAGTATCGTTTGTAAATTTTTACATAATTGTGGTGTGAATTTTATTATAAAATTTTCGTAAAGTTTCCTTTTATATCCTTTTTATTGTGACATTTGTCACATACATGAATGTCATTTTAAAGTAAATTGATACCATACTAAAGGATAGGGAGAGATGTGGAATGTTCTGTCATCAATGTGAACAAACGCCATCAGGTGGATGTAATGTAATTGGTGTATGTGGTAAAAATGAAACAATTGCAAGTTTACAAGATACCATTATTTTTGCTTTAAAAGGTATTGCAGCATATAGAACTCATGCTCATCAACTAGGATATACAGATTCTTTTGTAGATCAAACAACACATGAAGCGTTATATATGACATTAACAAATTCCAATTTTAATACACAAGAACATATTGATATGGCTATGAAGGTAGGTAAAGCAGCTATTAAAGTAATGGAACTGTTAGATAAAGCACATACAGATCGACTAGGGATTCCTGAGCCTGCGATGGTTACTCAAAATAAAATTGAAGGTAAATGTATTGTAGTTACAGGACATAATTTGTTAGCATTAGAAGAATTGTTAAAACAAACAGAGGGTAAAGGAATAAATATTTATACTCATTCAGAAATGTTACCTGCTCATGGATATCCTCATTTAAAAAAATATGCTCATTTAAAAGGAAATATTGGAAAGGCTTGGTTTGATCAAAGACGTTTGTTTGAGAAATTCCCAGGTGCTATTTTAGCTACTACCAATTGTGTTATGCCAATTAAAGGAAGTTACGATGATCGATTTTTTTCTTATGATATAGCAGGCTTAGAAGGTGTTCATAAAATAGAAAGAAATGATTTTCAACCTTTGATAGAAAAAGCGATTGAATTGCCTGAAGCAAATGTCCATTCAGATGAAACATTAACCACTGGTTATCATCATGAAACGGTAATTGGACTGGCTCCAGAAGTAATTCAAGCTGTAAAGGATGGTAAAATAAAACGTTTCTTTGTGATTGCAGGTTGCGATGCGCCAGGAACGGGTGGAGAATACTATCGTGAGTTAGCACTGTCTTTACCTAATGATACAGTTATTTTAACAACATCTTGCGGGAAATTTAGATTTAATGATGTGGATTATGGAACAGTACCTGGTACAGACATTCCTAGATATTTAGATTTAGGGCAATGTAATAATTCAGTTTCTACTGTGAAAATAGCACTTGCATTAGCAAATGCATTTGAATGTGATGTCAATGAACTCCCAGTAAGCATAGTCCTATCGTGGTTTGAGCAAAAAGCAGTAGCAATCTTATTGGGATTATTTAGTTTAGGAATTCAAGATGTTCGAATAGGACCTAAACCACCTGAGTTTATTTCAGAAGGGGTATTAAATGTACTACAAAATGCATTTAATTTAAAACTCACAGGTAATGTTCAAGAAGACATGAAAGAAATGTTAGTGAATTAGACTTTCCAGAGTATCACTAATCAAAAATATAATATATAATAATCAATTGATGTTTGCCTCATGATATAGTATTATTTAGTTTAAAAATAAAGCTACAAGTTAGAAGTTCATTTAACTTGTAGTTTTTTAGTAAGAATATATAAATTGTTAAAATGTAAGTTTGAAAAAACTAAGGGTATAGTCTTTCTCTTAGACAGAATGCTATTGTTGTCAGCTCATAAATGTGCTGAATTAGGCCATAAGGATGTGGGAGCTTTTGTTCCAGTTAAATTTTTATTGTTTAATTAAAAGAGCTTCTGTAAAAAGTCTCACTATCGTTTTTTTGTATGTATCACTTGAAATTAACGATGCAATTTGTTCATCTTTAAATCGTTCTTTTAAAATAAAAGATGTTAGGATACTTGAAAAAAATAATAAACTTATTGAATCAGATTCAAAAGATTTAATCTTTCCTTTTTCTTTCATAGTATCAAAATATTTGACTAAAATTTTCCCATTCATATATTTATCTGGAAGGCTAATTTTTTCTCTAAGGATGAATTTGATGATCTGCTTATTTTTATTAAGCTCTCTTTCAATTATAGTTAAAATTTTAGATAAATCTTCTTCTAAGTTATATACAGCTTCATTCTCAAGGTAATTAACAATTAGTGGAAGAGGAGTTGTGACCATGTTGTTAATCTGCTCAAGAATTTTTATTTTCTTACCAAAATGTCGATAAACGGTTAGTTCTTTTAATTCTGCTTTTTCTGCAATTTCTTTTATTGCTGTTGCTTTATATCCTTTCTCAGAAAATAACTCAAGAGAAGCATTGATTATTTTTTCTTTAGTAGATAACTTTTTATCCAAAAATTCCTAACTCCTTCCTATATGGGCTTATTTTTTATTATATAGGTTAACTATTTAAGTTTCAATTTTATTAATTTCTACATAAAAATGAAAAGTACAAGTACTTTCTAAACAAAAATGTATAAAAAATATAAAAAAAGACTTTATTGCAATGAGTGGTTAAGTTATAATAAAATTAATCATTGAGAATCATTGAGAATCATTTGAGAACTATTATTATATAGTTTTCATTTTAAAAATAAAAGGATGTTGGAGGGAACATTAGAAATGAGCAATTCACCAAAGTTTGTCATCGATGGATTAAAAGCGACTATCGAAAACAAAGAGATTTTAAAAGGGATCAATCTTGAAATTAAAGGTGGCGAAGTCCATGCTATTATGGGACCAAATGGTACTGGTAAAAGTACCTTGGCTTCAGCAATCATGGGACACCCAAAATATGAAGTAACGGAAGGAACAGCAACACTAAATGGTGTAGATTTGCTTGAGATGGAAGTTGACGAAAGAGCACGAGCGGGTGTGTTTTTAGCAATGCAATATCCAAGTGAAATCACAGGAGTAACGAATGCCGATTTCTTGCGTAGTGCTATTAATGCCAAACGTGAAGAAGGCGATGAAATTTCATTGATCAAGTTCATTCGTAAAATGGAAGGTAAAATGGGAGAACTTGAAATGAATCCTGAATTCATGCACCGTTATTTAAATGAAGGTTTCTCTGGTGGAGAAAAAAAGAGAAACGAAATTTTACAAATGGCTATGTTAGATCCTAGTGTTGTTATTTTAGATGAAGTTGATTCTGGTCTTGATATTGATGCTTTGAAAATTGTTGCAGATGGTGTAAACAATATGCGCAGTGAGGAAAGAGGATTTTTAATTATTACTCACTATCAACGTTTACTTGACTATATTACACCAGATTTTGTACATGTAATGATGCAAGGTCGAATCGTTAAATCAGGTGGTCCAGAATTAGCAGAGCGTTTAGAAAGCGAAGGTTATGATTGGATTAAAGAAGAATTAGGCATTGAAGATGAAACTGTAGGTCAAGAAGAAGAAGAGTTTAAAATGCCAATGAATACAGTGGCACCTGAGTTCAAATAAGTAGGAGGAATTTTGTATGACAACTCAAATCATTCTTCCAATTGACCAAAGTGAAGTTCAAGCTTTATCAAAAAGCAAAAATGAACCAGAGTGGTTATCCAGTCTTCGTTTAGAAGCTTTGACATTAGCTGGCCAATTGGACTACCCAAAATTAGAAAAAACAAATTTAAACCGTTGGAGCATTGATTCTTACGGAAAATATAAATCATCAGATTCTATAAAATCTTTAGCTGATTTACCTCAAAAATTCCAAACATCTTTGCAAGATCAAAAAGATAATTTGTTAGTACAGCGAAATTCAAATGTTGTTTTTCAAACTTTATCTGATGAACTTACTAAACAAGGAGTTATTTTTACAGACTTAGAAACAGCTGCTAAAGAACATTCAGAGTTAGTACAGAAATACTTTATGCAAGCTGTGAAGAAGGATGAAAATCAGTTAACAGCAATCCATACTTCACTATGGTCTGGGGGGGTATTTTTATACGTTCCTAAAAATGTACAGGTTGAGATTCCTTTACAAGTTTTATTTTTGAATGAAGATGATACTTCTATTTTTTCACCACATGTATTAATTGTTGCTGAAAGTAATAGTTCAGTCTCGTATGTAGATCATGTAACTTCTGAGGGAGTTGCGAACGATTTAGTTCATAATAGCATCGTTGAGGTATTTGTAAAACCTGGAGCAAAAGTGCAGTTTTCAACACTTCATAATTTAAATGGCAAGATCACAGATCTTAGCTACCGGAGAGCGGTTGTCGAAAATGACGGAAGTATTGAATGGATTATTGGAGAAATGAATGATGGAAATTGTATGTCTGATACAAGTTCTATTTTAAAAGGGAACGGCTCTACATCCGATGCAAAAATTGTATGTATTGGTACTAATGATCAAAAACTAAACATCACGACAAACGCGACTCATTTTGGTAAGAGCTCAGATAGTGACATGATTACAAGAGCGGTTATGAATGATAATTCAACTGCGATTATTAATGGAGTAACTAAAATTGAACATGGTGCTAAAAATGCAAACGGAGAGCAGACTGAAAAAGTATTAATGTTAAGTCCTACCGCTCGTGGTGATGCAAACCCAATGTTATTAATTGATGAAGATGAAGTAACAGCAGGTCATGCAGCAAGTGTTGGTCAAGTAGATAAAAATCAAATTTATTATTTGATGTCTCGTGGAATCTCAAAAGAAACAGCAGAAAGATTAATTATTTATGGATTTTTAGCACCTGTTGTATCTCAAATTCCAATTAAGCAAGTTGCCGATCAGCTACAAGCTCTAATTGAAGGAAAACTTGAACGATGAACGCTCTAGAGATAAAAAAATTATTTCCGATATTGAATCAGGAAGTCAATGGCCATCCACTAGTATACTTGGATAGCGCGGCAACTTCTCAAAAACCCATTCCTGTAATAGAAGCTTTACAGAAATATTATGAATACGATAATTCTAATGTACATCGTGGTGTTCATACGCTAGGAACTAGAGCAACGGATGCATATGAAGGGGCTAGGGAAAAACTTGCCCGATTCATTCATGCCAAGTCTACACAAGAAATTATTTTTACAAGAGGAACAACTACAGCCATTAATCTTGTGGCTGGAAGTTATGCTAGACAGGTATGTAACCCTGGTGATGAAATTGTAATAACGCCAATGGAACATCACAGTAATTTAATTCCATGGCAGCAAGCAGCCAAAGCGACGGGGGCTACTTTAAAATATATACCCCTGCAATCTGATGGTTCCATTCGTTTAGAAGATGCTGAGGAAGTCATTACAGATAATACCAAAGTTGTAGCTATGACTTATGTATCTAACGTTCTAGGGGTTGTAAATCCGATTAAAGAAATTGCAGAAATTGCTCATCGTAAAGGTGCAGTCATTTCCATTGATGGAGCACAAAGCACACCACATAAAAAAGTGGATGTCCAAGACTTGGATTGTGACTTTTATGCTTTATCTGCTCACAAGATGTGTGGACCAACCGGAATTGGGGCACTCTATGGGAAAAAAGAATTGTTGGAAAAAATGGACCCCATTGAATTTGGTGGAGAAATGATTGATTTTGTTGATTTGTATGAATCAACTTGGAAGGAACTACCTTGGAAATTTGAAGGGGGTACTCCAATCATAGCTGGTGCAGTAGGATTAGGTGCTGCGATTGACTTCTTACAAGACATTGGTTTAGACGAAATTGAAGCACATGAAAAGAAACTGGCAGCATATGCTTTGGAAAAAATGAAGGAAATCGAAGATATTCAAATCTATGGACCGCTAAATAATCGAGCAGGTTTAATTACTTTTAACTTAGGAGATGTTCATCCACATGATGTTGCAACTGTGTTAGACTCTGAAGGGGTAGCAGTAAGAGCTGGACATCATTGCTGCCAACCACTTATGAGGTGGTTGGATGTTTCTGCAACAGCTAGAGCAAGTTTCTATTTATATAATACAGAAGAAGATGCGGATCGATTGATCGATGCTTTAGTAAAAACAAAGGAGTATTTTGGTCATGAAATTGGATGATTTATATAGAAGAGTGATCATGGACCATTATAAAACCCCGAGAAATCGTGGTGAATTAGATGAAGGTGCAGTAACCGTTCATTTAAACAATCCAACATGTGGGGATCGTATATCATTACAAATGCAAATTGCGGATGGAATTGTAAATGACGCTAAATTTTCAGGAGAAGGTTGCTCCATTAGTCTTGCTTCTGCTTCCATGATGACAGCTGCGATTAAAGGTAAAAAACTAGATGAAGCTTTAAAAATGGCAGATGATTTTTCTGATTTAATGAAAGGTGAAACACCTGAGTTTGAATATGAAGATATTGAAGCTTTATCAGGGGTGAATAAATTCCCTGCACGTATTAAATGTGCTACTCTTGCTTGGAATGCAATGAGAAAAGGCATTGAAGAGAATAATAAATAAGATGATACCCAAAAAAGTAAAGTAGAGATTAGAAACTTATTTCAACTTTTTGTAGCTCAGATTATAAAAAAATACTAGTTGTGGCACGTTATATTAAAAGTTAGGTTTAGCATTTAAGCTTAAAAAATTTTAAGGAGGTAAATGTAATGGCTAAAAAAATGCCGGAAATGGAAGAATATCAATATGGTTTTAGAGATGAACATAAAGCAATATTCCAAACAGGTAAAGGATTAACAGCAGAAATTGTTACAGAAATTTCTCGCCAAAAAAATGAACCCCAGTGGATGTTAGATTTCCGTTTAAAATCATTAGCACAATTTGAAAAAATGCCAATGCCTAAATGGGGCGGTGATATGGATGAATTGAATTTTGATGACATCCAATATTATGTAAAGCCTTCTGAAAAACAAGGGAAAACTTGGGAAGAAGTTCCTTCAGAAATAAAAGAAACATTTGATAAATTAGGTATTCCTGAAGCAGAGCAAAAATTTTTAGCAGGGGTTTCAGCCCAATATGAATCTGAAGTTGTATACCACAGCATGCAAAAAGAATTAGAAGATCAAGGTGTTATTTTTATGGATACGGATACTGCGTTAAAGGAACATCCAGAGATTTTCAAAGAACATTTTGCAACAGTTATTCCACCAGCAGATAATAAATTTGCAGCATTAAATAGTGCAGTATGGTCTGGAGGTAGTTTCATTTATGTACCAAAAGGAGTAAAATGTGAAGTTCCTCTACAAGCATACTTCCGCATCAACTCTGAAAACATGGGACAATTTGAACGTACATTAATTATTGCCGATGAAGGAAGTTTCGTTCATTATGTTGAAGGATGTACGGCACCTGTTTATAGTACTAACTCACTTCATAGTGCCGTTGTAGAAATTATTTGTAAAAAGGATTCTCGTGTCCGTTATACAACGATTCAAAACTGGGCACCTAACATTTATAACCTAGTTACAAAACGTGCAGTAGCAGAAGAAAATGCTACGATGGAGTGGGTAGATGGTAACATCGGTTCAAAATTAACAATGAAATACCCAGCAGTTGTATTAAAAGGTGAAGGTGCAAAAGGAAATGTATTATCCATTGCTGTTGCAGGAAAAGGACAACATCAGGATGCAGGTGCAAAAATGACTCACCTTGCACCAAACACCACTTCAACAATTGTCTCTAAATCCATCAGTAAACATGGTGGTAAAGTAACTTATCGTGGATTAACTTCATTTGGAAGGAATTCTGAAGGTTCTAAGGCTAATATCCAATGTGATACTTTGATTTTAGATAATGAGTCTACATCAGATACAATTCCTTATAACGAAGTCAAAAATGATAATATTACATTAGAACATGAAGCAACTGTATCTAAGGTTTCTGAGGATCAATTATTCTACTTAATGAGTAGAGGATTAACTGAATCTGAAGCTACACAAATGATTGTAATGGGATTCATTGAACCATTTACTAAGGAACTTCCGATGGAATACGCAGTTGAAATGAATCGATTGATCAAGTTCGAAATGGAAGGAAGTATTGGTTAACCTTTATGTATCAAGGGTTTTCTGATCTGAAAGTGGGGTATGCCCGTTTTTTGCCCCCTTTGTATTTGAACATTTTGCTCATAGAGGGTTAAAGCATCATCTTCAATTTTCTTAGTTACATGTAAATACGTGTCTGCTGTGATTTTTACACTTGCGTGTCCTAGTCGCTCAGATACGTATTTTATATTTGCGCCAGCTTCTAATAAATGCACAGCATGGGTATGACGTAACGCATGGGGAGAGAGTATAGGAACTTCTGCTCTTTTACATACTTCCTTAAAATATTCACGAACTACATTAGTGCGAAGCCATCTACCATCATGCTGGTGGAAAATGATGTTATCAGTTGTATGTTTATAATTTTCATACTTTAAGTACATTTCTTTTTGATTGATTTTATGTCGTTTTATTAGCTTGATTATGTAGTTATCAAGTTTAATTTCACGATCTTGGAGCATCTTTTTAAGATCGGTTGTGTTATAGTCAGCTTTAGATTCCTTTATTAAGTGATTTTTATTTATCTGTATGTGATAAAGTACTAAATTTTTTTTTATTTAAAATTCTCTTAAAAAAAGTGACCGTTTTTGACCAAAATTTGACCATAAAATATATCAAATCTTTAGAATTATTATATTATGAGATAAAAGGAAGGGCGCATGCAGCGCTCTTTTTTTACATTTCACCCATAACTACATTAGATTATTCATAAAGATAAGATGAACGGATAATTTAAGAAGTTGGGAGGGTATTTTATGGCTTTAAAAAAAGATACAGAGAAAATCTGTTATTTTAGAGATGATACCGTTAAATTAAAGGTTGATGAAGAAAAAGTCATTCTAGAGATAAAAGTGTGTGTACTGGATAAAAATAAACCGGTGAAATTGGATTGGTCGGTTGATGAAGTGCTCGAGTCACGTGATTCTATTTCACCTAATAATGCACAACCTAACGCTACTGTTGAATTTAAGCTTTATAGAAATGATGAGCAGATAGGGTCAACAATAACATCAAGAAATGAGATGATTATTAGCTTTGAAGCCCCTCCTGTTGGTGGGGTTGATTTAGCTTTTACCCAACAAACTCAACCGAATTTTACGTTTTGTGATGAAACTCCAGATCCAGGAGTTAATTGTTATCAAGTGAAAGCTAAATTGTTAGATCCAGATCCACCTGTTATGATATCATCAACAGCGACTTTATATGATAGAACATTGGTTGCTATTTATTAAGAAGTTTACTACCTCCTTATGTTGTTCTATTATTACTCGAGGTCTGTCAAGGGTATAGCGAACAGAATGAAGTAATGTTGGAATAAGGGGTATTTTAAGGAGTTTCACGATAGTTTGAAAATAAAACTTTATGATTAAACGGTTAACAGGACGGGCGCTGAATTAGCGCTTTTTTTGATGGAAAATATCATCCACTTGTTGCTAGGGGAGGGAAGCAGGATGATAAAAAGAAAGTCCCTACTAAGATTACTCTTAATAAGGACTAATACAGACAACTTGCTTTAATAATATTATCCCAAATATCAATTAAAATATAACAGTTGGCTTTTTACATTTCAGCCCATAGATAAAAGTCCAAGCAACTTCATTAGATTAATCATAAGATAAGATGAACGGGTAATTTAAGAAGTTGGGAGGTACGTTTATGGGATTAAAGAAAGTACCTTTTGTAGTAGATAATACAGTTTCAGTAGATGATCCATACAATTTTGGTGATCCAAAAGTAATTCTTCTTCTAGATGATCCAACAGTTGTGCTTTCCGTTGATGTATGTGTCAAACAACCACAGAAAACAAAGGTATTACTAGATTCAATGGCTCAAATAGCTGTAAGAGATGGGGGTATCCCTATATCTTTCGAAGTGAGCTTTGAGCTCCTACGTAATGGCACTCGTATTGCATTGATCAATGATGAAATGGACTATGTACCAGCTGGATCTACAGGAAGACATACAAACTTTCCAAACCTTCCTTTAGTAGATAACGATCCAAGTCCTGGAATAAATAAGTATGATGTAGTATGTACATTGGTATCAAATATAAGTGGTGCAAGTATCTTTGTCGGATCCAGAAGCCTAAAAGCTACCATAGTATAGATCACAGTTTGAAAATAAAATTTTATGATTAAACGGTTAACAAGTATGGCGCTGATATAGCGCTTTTTTTGTTGGGAAAATATCATCTAGTGTGCTAGGGGAGGGAAGCAGGGTGATAAATAAGTAAACTCATTATTGATAACAATCTGCACAATAAAAAAATAATTTTTTATAAAAATAGTTCTTTCATCCAATCAAAGAATACGTTTATTGCATAACCTATCTTAAAAATATTTTAAGAGGAGGTAATGTCATGGGTAGATTCGATGAAACCATCTGTGATTGTTGTGTTGGTCCAATGCAATGTGTTTTAGAGCAATTAACGGGGAAAGAAATTATTTTTAATACCTTTGGTGGTTCTCTTTGTTTTCCAATTATGGAGGTGAAAAATTTTATTGTTTCTGGTGAGGTATTTGGTGGTCAAAAGGCAACTATTCCTATTTGTAATATAACTACTATCAGATCTTTAAAAGATGAACAATTTACAGTAAATTTAAAACCAATACAAAAAAATAACAAAGGAGAATGTGTTTGTTGCGAAAACCCCATAACCAATTTCACGAACTCATTACCAAGAGGTAAGGAAGTATCTATTAGACTTTTTGATCAAACAGTGGAAGGAACAATAGGGGATGTAGGGCAAGGACTTGTGATTGTGGAAGAAGAAAATCAAAACGTAGCTATATCTAGTTGTTTTATATCTTTCATACTCACTAATTAATAGAAAGAAAATTAGAATAAAGTAAAGTAAAAACATTAGCTGAAAAGTATGGACTTAAACTCGGAACACTAAAGAGTAGAAAAAGCAGAGAAAAGTACAAAATCTACACAAAACTCTTATATTAGTAAAAACTAAAAAAAGCAATCGAATCCCGTTTGTAATAGCGTGAAAAATCCCCACTGGTAAAGCTGGTGGGGAAGTTTTATTGAGGAGTTACTTTTGTTATTGCACATGTGGATGTATAGAACAAATTATTTAAATTTACAATTCCTTCACCTACATCAATAACAGTTCCAGATAGAATAAACCCTTCTGGTGTAAGTGGTATTACTGTTACATTTTTCCCTTTAAAGCTACTTAACAAATTAGTTATCGGATCTTCGCAACAAGCACATTCTCCTTTACTTTTACGAATTGGTTTCAATTTAAGTTGCTTAATTGGTACTAGTCGTATAAATGTAATTTGACATATTGGAATCCTTCCTTCTGATGTAAATGCTATAAAATCTGTAACCTCATCTATTGTAACGTCACTTAAGATATTGATAAAAGTACCTATAGAAGATAATGTCTCACCTACCAATTGTTCTAAAACACACTGCATTGGACACACACAACAATCACAGATTGTTCTATTAAAAACACCCATGAAATCACGCCCTTTTAGTTTTTTATTAGAGTATTCATCATTGTGTGGCTTTGACTGGACGTGTGTACCTGTTATCAAGAGCTGTGCTCTTGCGTATCTCCTGTACCTCTATATAATAGGATCTAATAGCGGTGAAGCAATTGAAAGAAAACAAACTAACCGAAGGATCAAACACGATGTGGGAATCAAGCAGGATGATGCTACCCGAACATAAAGAATTAATAACTATTATCAAAAGATAGAAATAGAAAAACGAAACAAAAACTTACCGAAAAAGAGGTAAATATTATTTCTCAACAGTTATCAGAATCAATGCTAGTGGGTTTATGGAGTGGGGCAAAGAATATAGTGCGGAAGTAAATCCCATGGCACATAATAAACCCTACGTCGGGGTGGGGTTAGCAACTGCTTGATATCTCGAACGTTGCAGCAACAAGAATGATAACTAAAAGGATGAATAGTACTAGAACTAATACTATAGCAATACACAACCAGTTGGCTGCCTGGTATCCCCAGCAAATCCTGTAGTATATCTCGAACGTCCACTTGCAGCAACTAAAATAATAACCAAAAGAATGAAAAGGACTAGAACTAACGCAGCTCCAGAACCACTGTGTCCACTCATGTTAACCCCTCCTTTCTGTTTGACATACTATATACTATGATAAATAATCTACTCTGATTGACAGGTGTCCAAGGGCAAGTACACATTTTTTCATAGATTAAAACCCACAATAAAATAGTGAGGTTTTCTACAGTAGATTTACTACAGATGCTGCAATAGTTCTAGTGTTATTTATTCTCTTGATCCATCATATTTTTATATTAGTATTTTGATTCTTGTTTTGTAAATATTAAATTGTGCTCTTGTCAGGGTAAGGAATAGCAGAAATTAGTGTATTTCCCACTGTCTTAGGTTGTTGGTGGGTTCTTTTGAACGGACGACCAAAAATTGAGCCACTAGATGCTTCAACAGCCTGTTGCTGACTATTTGTTATGATTCTAGTGGTAAAACAAGAAGAAATAACAAAAACTTGAAAGTCAATAATACCCTCACCAACATTAACAATGGTGCCTTGACCCATTTGAGGTAAGAATTCAATGTCTACTTCCTGTCCAATCAAAGATTTTGCTAAATTTGTAATAGGGTCTTCACAGCACGAACATCTTCCCGAGCTTTTTTGTATTGGTTTTAATTTGATGTCAATGTTAACACCAGAGAAATCAACACCAGAAATATTACATATTGGAAAATTACCATCTGAGGTAACAGCAATAAAATCATTAACGTCTATAAGCATTACATCATTTATTACATCAGTCGTTGTTGCAATAGTTATTATATTACTTTTCAATTGTTCCAAAACACACTGCATCGGACATACGCAGCAGTCACACTTGGATTCATTAAAAAATCCCATAACTAACACGTCCTTTTTACTTTTTTTATTAAGGTATTCACAATTGTATAGCTTTGATTGGACGTGTGTACTATATAAAGGAATATCCACTAATGCCAGTGTAATATGTAGTTGGAATTAATATAAACTACATTGACTTTTCCATTAGTTTTTTTATGTCTCGCCTGTTGATCCAAAACAAGCTATTTTATTAGTTAGATAATAATCCAAATGCTGGAATCAATACGTAAGTTGAAAATAAAATTTTAGTTTAAACGGCTTTTTTCATTTCAGCCAATAGATAAGAGTCCAAGCAAATCCATTAGATTGTTCATAAGATAAGATGAACAGATTATTTAATGAGTTGGGAGGTAAGTTTATGGGGCTAGAAAAAGGTCCTTTTGTTGTTGATAATACGGTTTCAGTATTAGATCCATATGGAGGAGAAGGATCAATTATATTAGTTCAAAGTGGTATGTCTGTAACTACACCTATTCCTGTAGTATCTATTGATGTGTGTGTCAAACACCCACAGAAAACAAAGGTATCGCTTGATTTTTTATCTCAAGTTGCTATTGAGGATATGGACGTGGCTACAAGTTTTGGATTATTATTTGAGCTCCAGCGTAATAGTATTGTCATTGCAACAATTAATGATGAGATGGATTATGTACCCGCTGGATCTAAAGGAAGATATACAAATTTTCCAAACTTTCCTTTAGTTGATGACGAACCAGATACTGGTATGAATAAGTATGTACTCATACTTAATGGTCTTTCTTTTTTAGGAACAGAAAATATTGCTATGTATATTGGCTCTCGAAGCCTAAAAGCAACAGTATTTGAATGATATATACCAGTTTAAAAATAAAATTTTATGATTAAACGGATAACAGAAAGGGCTTAGAGGTACGTTCTTTTTTTGTTGGTAAATTATCATCCACTTATGCTAGGAGTATGTAATTAAGGAGTATTATGAATATTTATCTAAGGAGGAATTGATATTGACACTAAAAAAAGGTAGATAGATATGGCTCACCAATCTATTGAGTTGTAACTGAAAATCAGTCTAATTAAATTAGAAAATAAAAGAGCCGAGAGGTGAAAGGATACCACTTATCGACTCTTTAAGAGATACAAATGATCGTTATTATTCAAATCTAGCTGTAAAATGAAATGAATCTCCAATTAAATAGAATGTCTTATCAATTTTAGCTAAACCAAATTTTTTCATAGGGATAGGCATATCATATTCTAAATTCATAGTGACTAATTCATATTCTTCCGCGGTTAAAATGTCTCCTTCATCATTCACACCACCAAATGAATACAACTTATTATCTAATGATAAAGCACTATGATGATACTTTGGTATAAAATTGGGATTAAATATCTGCCATGTGTCCGTTTTAGGGTTATACTCGTTATAAATATAATCAAATGAGTTGGTAATTGGTGTGCCACCAATGATATAAATTTTTCCGTTCATATCAACTGCTTGCAGGTGTTTTCTAGCTGCAGGCATATTAGCTTTTTTAGTCCATGTATCTGTCTTGGGGTCATAAACTTCAACTTTATTTGATGGATTTCCATTTGTACCCCCAATTACATAAATTTTTTCATCCACAATGGCAATCCCAAATCCACTTCTAGCTGTTGGCATGCTCGTTTTGGTATTCCAAGTATTGGTCCTAGGGTTATATTGTTCAACTGTATTTAAAAATAGATTGCCTGCTTTTCCACCAATAGCATATATTTTTCCATCTACTGCTACTACTCCAAGATCGCTTCGAGCTGTGGGCATATTTGCTTTGGATACCCAAGTATTGGTTTCAGAATAGTAAATTTCATGTGTATTTAAATCTTTATCATTGTGTGATCCACCTACAGCATATATTTTTCCATCCAAGGCGGTAATACCTAATTGATTTCTTTCAGTAGGCATCGGTGCCTTAGATACCCAAGTAAATGAAGGTACACCTACAGCATCAAAGGCTGCTGTCACTGTAGATACTTCTTTACTATCTTCACCATACAAATCTTTTGCTGATTGAATCACTGAAGTTCTTAAATGTTGGAATGTAGATCCCATGTTTAAATATTGAGTTAACGTTCTGTAGAAAATATCACCTAATTTTTCTTTTCCAATGCCGTCAATAATAATGTCAGAATAATAACCGCCTTCACTAATCAAATAGGCTGCCTTATTACTAATTCCAGCGTTGTAATGTATTCCTGTAGCTTCATTATATTTAGAATAATGATCTATAATTGGGTCACTCATGTTTCGTATACCATATGGTGGAAAAACGTCTTCACCAATGAACCAATCTGGATTTTGGTTTTCATGAAATTCAATTAATGTTGCAAATATATCGGATATAGACTCATTTATAGCACCTGAGTGATTAGTAGGAAATAAACCAGCAGTCATTCCTATTAATCCATGAGTATATTCATGAGCAACGATATCTAATGCAGAAGACAAAGGTATACCATTTTGACTGTAATCACCAAAAAATATCGCATCCCCTCCTGTTGATCGAGCACCATTATATCCATCATGAACAATAACTCTCATGATAGCGCCTTTGTTATCTATACTGTCACGATCAAAAACTTCTTTATAATAGTCGTATACTACTCCTGTAAAAAAGTGGGCATCCACAGCTGCAGCATCATAGTTAGAATCATATATATTATCATGATCTTGCCATAAAACAAAGAAAGGGTCTCTAGTCGTTAATCCATCATAAGTGATAATCCCTTTTCCTCTTGAGTTGTCTTGTAAATAGTATTTAGAGTCTGAAGACAACACCGTATTTAATGTTCTTGTATGTCCAAGTCCTCCAATCCCTATCCCTACGGTATTCTCCCCTTGAACGGAATGGATGTGATTAAATTGTGAAAGAATATCCCCAGTGAGAGTATCAACAAAGTAAATCCAATTTCCTAATTCTGGATAATAAAAGTCGAAATGGATCATATAGACGTAATTAGCTTCATTTCCCTTTGAGTAAACGACTAATTCTACTTTAGGTTCATCTTCATAAATAGGTTTATGATTTAAAGTACTCCACAGATGATTTTCTGCAATGTTCATGGCTTTTTGCTGTGTATTTATATCATTTTGTTTTAATTTTAATTTTTTTTCTAAATCTGGAATTATGGTTCCTGAAATATTATTCAAAACTCCGTTTTTTCCTACATGTGCAGTAATCCTTGCACCAAAAACTGGAATATTGTTATACACTTGTTGTAAACGAAAGAACGAATATCCTAATGGATCTACGAATTGTTCAACTACGAAAAATGATTCTTTTGATGAATTCTCAAATTTTAGCAGCTCTTTTTTTGAATCTAAATATTGAAATAGAATGTCTTTATGATTTTTAGATGAAGGGGCGGTTAATTCACCTGTGATAAATAAAGGTTCTTCTGCTTTTTCACTTATGAAAATCGTTTCTGAAGCATTTGGTTCTAAATTTGTATACTTAAATGGTTGATGAACTACGAACAATAAAAAAAAACATAAAAAAAGTAGCGATAATCCTTTCATAGATGATTTCTCCTCTCATTTTGTTGTCCGATGATTATTCGCTTTTCTTCTTCGAAAGTATTGGTGACTTTTCCACTTTATTTTGGAGATTAAGGATGATAAACAAGATGGATTGAACCTCTACTCATATGGATGGTTCCATTCAAAACAGCAGAACCAAATTGTATAATATCAATAGGAATACTTGGTTTTAGTAACCACGTATCGGTCATGGGATCATATTCTTCTATTATTTTTGTGTTGTTACCTTTATTGTCGAATCCCCCTATGGCAAGGATTTTATTATTTAATGATTCCGCTCTAAGATGATGTCTTCCTATAGACATGTTGGTTTTCATAGTCCAAGAATCGGTGAAGGGATTGTATTCCTCAACTGTATTCAAAACGTTCCCATTATAACCTCCCAACACAATCATTTTTCCATCTACTACAGCCATTCCAAAAAGGGTTCTAGACGTTGACATATTTGCTTTTGTGGTCCAAGTATCGGTAAGTGGATCATATTCTTCAATTTTATTTGAATAACCTTCCTTGATCGTTCCTCCGACTGCATAAATTTTTCCATTCATAACGGATATGCTTAACCCACTTCTAGCCGTAGGCATATTGGTTTTTGTATTCCAAGTATCGGTAAGTGGATCATATTCTTCAACTGTATTTAAAAAGCTTTCATTATATCCTCCAATCGCATAAATTTTCCCACCCACTACAGCAACTCCATGACCGTTTCTAGCCGTAGGCATACTGGCTTTAGTACTCCACGTATTGGTGAGAGGATCATATGCTTCCACAGTTTTTAAAGAGCTGCCGTTATATCCTCCAATTGCATAAATTTTCTTATTTGCAGCAATAACACCTGAATAAACCCTTTCTGTAGGCATAGGTGTTTTTGCCTCCCAGGTAATTTCAGGGTTAGAATTAGGATGATAAGCAACATGGATTGAACCTTTAATCATATAGATGGTATTTTTTAATTCGACAGAAGCAAATTCTGAAACATTGACTGGAGCCTCACTCATTACGCTCCAAGAATCAGTGAATGGATCATATCTTTCTTGGATATTTTCATTGCCACATTTATTTCCAGTCACATAGATATTTCCATTTATGGTAGAAGCACTAAGAGAGTGTTTTGCTATATACATACTGGTTTTTGTACTCCATGTATTGGTGAGAGGATTAAATTCCTCAACTATATCTGAAGAAGGTGAAGTATTTGTAGCTCCTCCAAATGTATAAATCTTTCCATCAAATGCAGCAATTCCAAGGGTTCTTCTGGCTATAGGCATATTCCTTTTTATCTCCCAAGAATCAGTGATCGGGTCATATTCTTCGACATGATTTAAAGAGGAGCCATTATATCCGCCAATCGCATATATCTTTCCATTGACTGCAACCACTCCAAAACTATCCCTAGATGTTGGCATACTGGCTTTTGTACTCCAAGAATCAGAAACTGGATCATACACTTCAACTGTATTTAAGAATGTGCCGTTTTTTCCTCCAATGGCATAAATTTTCCCATCGACTACTGCAACTCCAAAATTCCCTCTAGCGGTAGGCATATTAGCTTTTTTACTCCATGTATCCGTTTCTGGATTATATTCCTCTACTTCGGAGGTGCTTTTATATCTATCACTTGTAAATCCTCCAATTACATAGGTTCTTCCATTTACTGTGGCAAATCCAACTTGATCCTTAGGGGTTAACATAGGTGTTTTTAATTCCCAATGATCCTTTGGATTCACTTTTTCATTTATACCTATGGATATTTGTGATGAATCACTGTTGCATGGTGGTATGATTAATTTTTCTGGAATGAATAGAGGGTTTTCATCAATTGTTGAATTACTCAATAACAATAAAAATGAACAAATCAACACTGAGACCACCCGAATATATCGTGCCAAGACTCATCTTCCTTTCATTAATTTGATGATTAGATCATTTAAACCTTGAATGCTGAATTGTTAATATCGAGCTGTTCTATAACATAAATTAATAAATTTGGTTTTGTTTTACATTATGGTGATAGGAATAGAAAAGTCCGCCCACTTTTACATTTGGAGAAAAATTGGTTCAAATCACGGGGGGAAAATATCATGACACCTTTACCTATTTCAGAAGATATTAACTAATGTGAAAAGTAGGCAGTTAGAAGGGAGAATTAATTCAATAAAAAAGGATATTCATAATTGAATATCCTTGATTATATCATTCATATTTTTATCTATTAAATTAACTATCTTGTTTCAATAGTAACATCCAAATATGCTCCACCGTTGCTTGTTTTAACATTTTTCAATTCAATGGTTTCACCAGGTTGTGGTGAGATTTGAATTTCACCTAGACTATCATCTGCACTGGTTCCATCTGAGTCAGCAACTTTAAATCTGATAACAGAATCAGGTCTTCTAGCAATGTATATTGTATTTGATTCGCTGCTAAAATCTATGGAACTTATGGAATTATCATCAGTACCCCAAGCAGGATAATATTTTGTTCCGTTAGACTTGGCATTATTTTTCTTCCATGCTCTTTCACCGATATATTTTTGGCCATCTACCCACATATCGATATATAAATCATTTTCATTGTTATAATCTTCTGCTTTGATTGGCTGAACCCAATTAAAGGTGATTTTATGTGTCCAGTAAGGATTATTAATATACTCATGTGAAAAATTCCCTAATTGATTAAAATGAACATCAAATAAATAAGCAGGATCACTTACAAAAACACCTATTCCAACAGTGCCATTATCCTTATGATCTGTATCAGCCCAGTTCCAAGGAGCATTGGCGCCTCCATCTCCTACACTAGAGCCAAAACTGCCGAAAGATCGAAAAGGAGTATTATTATAACTCGTTTTTAGCTCCCAAAATTCATCTAGAGATAACATATCATATCCATATACATGTTCGTATTTAGGGGCAACTAAGGATGGTATTTCGGCTTGTCCAGTATATTCATAAATGATAGCATCATTACCTACGTTTACTTCACCTGTATAGGCTTGAATATCATGACCATGAGGATTTGTATTCAAAACATATTGACCGTTTGATGAGATGAATATTTCTGGATGACTGCCATTATAGAGGGAGACAGAACCATCTATCGTTTCGTAACCTTCACTTAGCGATCCATTGGCATATTGATAAAAATCACTATGTCGTATTGTGTTCATGGCTACAAACTCACCAGTTCCACCATTCTTTTTAACACTTAACATGATTCCTTCTAAATCATTTTCATGCGCTTCGTCTCCAAAAACACCCCAATCTGGACCATCATCTCTTGGGTGATAAAAATAATACCCTAGGAAATAATGTGTTTGTGTTTCAGAAACAGAGGTGTATACATAAGCTTCTAGTGCTTCATTATCTACCGTTTCCCATTGATTGATAGAATTCCAATCTCCATCTAAGTCAAATCTAGTAATAAAATCTGCTCTTACATCATAATCGGGATTAACATCATGATATACTCTTGGTGACCAATGTTCTAACAGCTGTTGGTATGATATTCCTTCGGCACTAATAGTATCATTAGAGAAAGCGCTTACTTTTTGAGGGATAAAAAGTAAGCAAACAAGCATTAAACATAAAGCCATTTTCTTATTCAATCGTCATCTCACCTTTCTGATTTCGTTTTATTACATTCACAGTATACCATTATTTTGAAACTAAATGGTACCTTTTATTTGTATATAATAGATTCGATGAGCAAATAGACGTGATTATTAAAAATAAAACACGTCTTTTGTATGATTATATTGAATGATGATATTGCTCTAGATTATAGTGGTTTTGTGGGATTCCAGGGACCTAGTTGATGCCCTTTCCATTCAGATCCATCTTCCCAAATTTCTTTTTTCCAAATTGGAACGATTTGTTTTAAACGTTCTATTGCATAACGACTAGCTTCATAACAATGATCTCTATGGGGAGATGATACAGCAATGACTACACTGATTTCACCTACTTCTACTTTGCCTAATCGATGGGTAATGGCAGTTAGAACGCCGTTCCATTTTTCATTAATTTCTTTGCCTATTTGTTCAAGTGTTTTAAGCGCCATTGGTATGTATGCTTCATATTCCAATAATACTGTTTTCTGTCCATGTGTGAATTCTCTTGTCGTTCCAATAAATGAGATTGAAGCACCATGATTTGGGTGATTAACTTTGTTTGTAACCTCCTCTACACTAATGCTTTCGTATGTAATATGATATTGATTCATGAAATATCTCCTTTTTGACAGACCAAAAATAAGTAAATGACTTTCTAACCAGATAAAGGACTGGGATCACAACTTTTTGTAGTTATATTATATATTATTTACAATAGTACAAATTTATTTAAATTGTAAAGAAAAATTCATTTAACATTTAAAATAAAATCACATTTTAAGTAATTTTTTAAAAAAATTTACATCTTAAATATATAAATATCCATTAGATGTCAAAAAGACTATGGTATAATAATTCAATAAAGTAATGAAGGCTAATGATTTTATTTGATAGGAGTTTTATAAATGAATATACATATTTATGAAGATGAAACAGAAGTGCTTACTTTGTCTGTTGAACAGATGCAAAAAATGGCAGCAAAACATTTTTCAATAAATGAAAGAGTCCCAGGCATAGATGGAAAAGCATTTGACTTAGTAACTTGGTATGAATCATGGACGGAAGAAACAACTAAACCAACACATCTAAAAGTTGAAGCTATGGATGAGTTTCAAGCCATTATTCCATGGATTGAATTGGATTCAGCAGCTATATTATATGAGCAAAATGGAAAACCCTTAAAAAAAGGAAATCCAATACGATTATATGTGCCTGACGGCAGCAGTGATTGCCTTAATGTGAAAAGTATAGTGAAAATGTTTTTTATACGAGATAAACAATTAGGAGATGAATCATCATTTGGTTTTAAAAATAAACTCGATGAAAATGAATTGAAAAATCAATATTTAAAAAAGAAATAGTAATCCTAGTCACGTTTATGGTATAAACATGAATTTATATCAAGAAATTATCGATTTAAGGGGGGATCATATGAATACTGAAGTTCACAAGTTAACTATTTTACACACGAATGATATTCATAGTTTATTTGAAAACATGCCCAAAATTGCAACAGTATTTCGTGAATTCGAAAATAAACTCCCTAAAGAACAATTACTAAAGATAGACTGCGGAGATCACATGGATCGTATGCGCATTGAAACAGAAGGAAGTTACGGTTTAGCTAATATAGAAGTTTTAAACCATACAGGGTATGACATTGTCACATTAGGCAACAATGAGGGATTAACTTTTGAACCTGGTATTTTATCTGACTTATATGAAAGACACGCTGACTTTCAAGTTTTAGGCAGTAACATATATGATAAAAAGACTGGAAATATTCCAAATTGGTTAAAACCCTATTCAATCATAATAAAAGATAAATTAAAAGTTGGACTTATTGGTGTTACGATTGATTTTTCTCTTTTTTATGAGTTGTTAGGATTAGATGTAAGAGAACCTTTAGCAGTGATTCAAACTTTAGTAGGAAAACTTCGGTCACAAGTAGATATTATCGTAGTCGTATCACATCTAGGTTTACCTACGGATAAAAAAATGGCAAATGAGATTCAAGGAATCGATTGCGTACTAGGAGCACATACACATCACTTGCTTGAAGAACCAATTTATATAGGTAATACTATGATTTGTGCAGCGGGTAAATTAGGTCAATATGTTGGTGTTGTAGAGTTAGAATATGATTTAGATAATAGTCACATAGTGAAAGGAACTGCAAGAGTTATTAATGTTTCTAATTATCCAAATGACAAAAAAATCCAAGAAACGATTGACAAATATAAACAAATCGGTGTTAAAAAATTAAGTGAGCCAATCACACAAATAGAGAGAGATTTGGAGATTAAGTGGGATGAAGAATCCTCATTAGGAAACTTATTAGCTCAAGGTCTTAGATCATGGACAGGAGCTCAAATAGGGATTGTTAACTCAGGTCAAATATTGAAGAGTTTAACAATGGGAGAGATTACCCGGGAAATATTGCTCGAAATTTGTCCATCTCCAATTAACCCTTGTCGAATGTGGTTAAAAGGGAAGAAAATAAGAGAAGCTTGTGAACAAGCTCTATTACTTGAATTTCAACAAAAACCGATTCGTGGTTTTGGTTTTAGAGGAGAAGTGTTAGGTATACTAAACTTTGATGGGATGAAGGTTGAATTTACTGATCAGAAAGTTGTCAATATATGGATAGGTGAAAAGCGATTAGTAGATGAAGAAGAATATTTAGTAGGAACGATAGATATGTTTACATTTGGCATTGGATATTATTCTTTAAAAGAAGGAAGGGAAATAAAGTTCTATTTACCGGAATTTTTAAGAGATATCTTAATGCACCAAGTTCAAAATCCAGATGAGATTACAAGAAGTAGAGAATTGAGATGGATTGAAAAATAAATTAAAATGAAAATCAACTTCACTGTAAGTAATAGACCGCTTTTTGATCAATGATTGATTTCAAAAAGTGGTTTTTTGTTTTTTTATAACTTTAAAAAATTTTAAATATTCAACAAAAGAGGTATCATTGGAGCTTTTGTTTTGTTTTGCGTACGTTTTTTTTTCAAAACTTGCAATGAAGTGAAAGGAAGTTTCAATCGCATATCGCTGCCTTTTTTAGAATACATTAGTGGTACAAGATATCATAAATTTTGATTGTGATTTAGTGAAAATTGGTTTTTACTAAATGAATACATGATATCTTATTGCATTGTATGGAGGAGTTTAATATGACAGATATTTGGATTGCAGTTATACAAGGAATAGTAGAGGGTTTAACAGAGTTTTTACCCGTTTCATCTACAGGGCATCTTATTTTATCAGGCCATTTACTTGGATTTGTAGGGGATAAAGCAGAAACATTTGAAATTGTGATTCAATTAGGTGCAATATTAGCTGTAGCACTTCTTTATTGGAGACGTTTACTACGGTTAGTTGGATGGGAAGATCCAAATCATGAAAAACAATCCCAGAAAACTTTAACTTTGGTTCATATTTTTTTAGCGATTATACCTGCTATGTTATTAGGTTTTTTATTACATAGTTTTATTAAGGACTATCTATTCACTCCTAGAACGGTATTGGTAGGTTTAGTTGTTGGTGGTTTGTTCATGATATTTGCAGAACGAAAACATACTTTAGTGAAAGCAAACACGATGGATGATTTAACGTATCGTCAAGCGTTTCAAATTGGACTAGCACAATGTTTAGCATTATGGCCTGGTTTTTCTAGATCAGGTGCTACGATTGCAGGAGGGTTATTATCAGGAGCTAATTTACGAACATCAGCAGACTTTTCTTTTTTAATAGCCGTGCCTATGATGGTTGCTGCTAGTACATATGATTTGATGAAAAATTTTGATAAATTAAGCACAGAAGATCTCTCATTTTTTATAGTGGGATTTTTCGTTTCTTTTATTGTTGCTTTGTTAGCTGTTGTTTCCTTTTTAAAGTTGTTAGAGAAAGTAAAGTTATCTTCCTTTGCTTATTATAGGTTCATTTTAGCAGGAGTTTTCTGGTTGTATATGGTTGGAGTTGGATTAGATTGATATGGGGTATATCAAAGTTATGTGATATAATAAAATTTAGTCTTATCAATGGTAATGGTATTAATACATTAATTTTAAAGTAAATTAGGTGCTCAGAGAATGATAACAACATCAAAAATAGATCAAACTGAAAAAAGATTAAACACAAAGGAAGAAGATCCTTGGGACCCAATTCATTCATTAAAAAAACATGGGAAACATGTTCTTACGAGTATAGAATTAACCATTTCCAATCTTTGTAATATGCGTTGTGAGCATTGTGCAGTAGGAGATTCATTAACATTTAAAGAAGAGGGGAAAATACCATTAAGCTTGATTTTGGAAAAATTAAATGAAGTAGAACATCTAAAGACAATTAGTATTACAGGAGGAGAACCCTTTTATCAACTTCAAACCGTAAAAGAATACATTTTACCAATACTAAAATATGCAAGAGAACGAGGGGTAAAAACTCAAATTAATTCTAACCTTACGTTAGATTATGCACGATATGAGTTGATCGCTCCATTCTTAGATGTGATGCACATTTCTTTTAACTATGAAAATGTGAAAGATTTTTATGAAATAGGATTTGCTAGAACTGATCGTCCAACTAGCATAGCTGTAGCTGAAAAGTTATATGAGCAAATGATCAATAACTCACTTAAGTTAAGTAAAGGTGGATTATTTATTTCAGCAGAATCAATGCTCAATACTCGAACACATGAAAAAATAGTTCCCATACATAAGCTTATAGATGAAATGGGTTGTCAAAGGCATGAGGTTCATCCAATGTATCCAAGTTCTTTTGCGCAAAATTTAACCTTATTATCCTTGAATCAAATCAGAGATGCCATTCAAAGATTACTTGAAGGAAGAAATAAAAATATCTGGATGTTGCTTGGAACTTTACCTTTTTATTTTTGCAGTGATGATATTTATGATCGCAAACTTTTAACAAAGTTACAAAATGAACATAATGTTACTGTACGCAATGATCCAGATGGTCGTAATCGTTTAAACATAGACTTATTCAGCGGTAATATGTATGTTACAGATTTTTCGAATTTATCAACAGTTGGGAATATACAAGAACAGAAACTTGAGGAAGTGTTTAATAAATGGATGATGCATCCGATGAATCAAACCGTAAATTGTTTTTGCTCCGAGGCGAACTGTTGCGGTCCAAACTTATTAATTAAAGATGCCTATTATAAAAATATTGATTTTAAAAAAAGAAAAGCAAGAATAAACGGATAAAAAGAAGGTGCAGTTATGTCATTTAGAACAATACTTGTATTACTAATCGGTCTTGCATTTTTATATGCACTTTTTACGATTGGCTTCCCGTTTTTATTAGCGGCTTTGATTGCGATTTTTCTAGAACCATTGAATCAACTGCTAATCAAATATGCCAGGTTTAATCGTTTAACATCAGCTATTACTACATCCACTTTATTTACACTATCACTAATAGGTGTAAGCTATTTGCTTGTAATGAAGGTATATTCTGAATTTATGCAGTTTATTAATAAAGTATCTACATTGTTTACAGATGAAAAGTTTTATGATAATCTCAGGGATTATTTTGAGATGGAAATTATAACATTAATCCCTCCAGGTTTTGAAGATCAATATACGACGTGGATTAATAAAGGTATTGATGTTTTGACAACCACAATACCAAAAGTTATTACTCAAATCTCAACTATCGCAAGTAAATTTCCAAATATATTTTTTGATTTATTTATAGATTATATCGTGTTTTCAGTAGCAGTATATTTATTTAGTTTTAGTTTACCTATGATGAAAAAATCCTTCTTATCCATTTTTGATGAAAAATGGAGAGACAATGTAGATAATGTATTAATGAATTTACGTAGCTCCATCTTTGGATTTATACGAGCACAGGTTATTTTAAGTAGTTTAACTTACATTGTTGCGTTAACTGGTTTATTAATATTGGGTGTGGATTATGCATTAGTGATTGCGTTATTAATTATTTTTGTCGATTTATTACCGATTTTAGGTACAGGTTCATTTATTATGCCTTGGGCAGTATATAATTTTATTATTGGCAATATTTTTGTCGGAATAGGATTGGTTATTTTATTCCTAGCGATAACAGTATTTAGACGTATAGTAGAACCTAAAATTTTAGGTAAGTCCATTGGTATAGGTGCATTATCTGCTTTAATCAGTTTATATATTGGTTTCAAATTAATGGGGCTTGCAGGTTTGTTCCTAGGTCCATTAGTAGTGATTTTATATCAAGCGATGCGTGATGAAGGATTAATAAGAATAAAAATTAAGTTTGATTAAAAGTCATATAAAATGAAGAGTGAATTATCAAGTTAACGTCTCTGATGAAAATCAGGGGCGTTTTTTTACCAATCGGCGAGTTTTCTTTCGTTTTTTGTGATATTTTTTATTTTTTATGGGGGAATGCCCATACCTTTTATAGGCGAATATCATAAGATAAAAGGTAAACAAATGAGAAGGAGGAGTAAAATGTATACACAAACAAAAAGATATTACCCATATATTAGTCCATTTGATCCTTGTCCGCCTATAAGAGTAAAAACTTATTCAACGCCCCCTGAACTATATGTAGGATTTCAACGGATGAATATGCCACAATACAATTCCAACGAAGCTTTAAATCGTGGTACTTTGTGGCCTATTTTTTATAGTCCATATCCAGATATACCAAGTGGTTATACAAATAAGTATGGAGAGAATCAGAAGATAAATAATCAATCTTTTGAATGAAGGGAGAGAGAATAGTTGAAAGAAAATGAAAATTTAAAAATGGATGATAATTATTATAAATGCTTAAGGCGTTTACAAGAGATTGATTTTGTTCTATTAGATCTCTCAATATATTTAGATACACATCCGTTTGATCAACAGGCTGTTGCACAGCTAAATCAATATTCTCAAGAAAGGCAAATTCTTTATAAAGAATACGAAAAATGCTACGGTCCACTATATGAATTTGGACGTAGTTTTTCAAAATATCCTTGGGAATGGCCAAAAACTCCTTGGCCTTGGCAAGTTTAGAGAATTTTTTTGTTTAAATTTGAATTATTAGGTATATTTAGGAGGATATATTATGTGGATTTATGAAAAAAAATTACAGTATCCAGTACGTGTAAGTAAGTGTGATCCAAGAATGGCAAAATACTTATTGGAAGCTTATGGTGGGGCTGATGGTGAATTGGCTGCAGCTTTACGTTATTTGAACCAGAGATACTCCATTCCTGATAAAGTGATTGGATTATTAACAGATATAGGAACGGAAGAGTTTGCACACCTAGAGATGATTGCCACCATGTTTTATAAGTTAACAAAAGATTGTACGCCACAGCAGTTAGAGGCTGCGGGATTAGGTTCTCATTATGTAGCACATGACAGAGCCATATTTTATAAAGATGCTTCAGGTAATCCTTTTACAGCAACATACATTCAAGCCAAAGGAGATCCCATTGCAGATTTATATGAGGACATTGCAGCTGAGGAAAAAGCACGAGCTACTTATCAATGGTTAATAGATTTAACTGATGACGTGGATTTACAAGACAGCTTAAAATTTTTAAGAGAAAGAGAAGTTATTCATTCTCAGCGTTTTCGTGAAGCTGTAGAAATTTTGAAATTTGAAAGTGATAGAAAACAGGTGTTTTAGATAAATACAAATAATCATATTGGGTTATTGAAATGCTCCCTTAAAGATAGGTAGGTTAATAAAATCTGCTTCTAGAAGAGGAGTATTTTTCTGTGGTTAGGGAATAGATAGGTGGATTAATAGAAGAAAATCAGCAAACTATGCTGATGGTTTAGGTAGATCCGTTTGGGGAACTTATGTTGATTCTAGTGGAAACGTTGGACAAGTTTCAAAATGAAATATCCCATCACGAAGAAATACCTTACTAAAGGCACGAAAAGACGTCTGCTCATATTTTCGTTGATGATACTGGAATTTACGAGTGTATTCCTTTGCTTACAGATACACCTGAAAAGGCTTGGCATGTGCAATATCAAAAACCTTTGGATAATCAATTATTTGGTGATGATGCAAATGACATAGCTGCAGGAGTTGAACTCTGTTATTCGTATAAACGAGGATGTATTAATAATGAAGAATCTTATAAACGTGATGTATAGGTAATCACTTATATCTGTTTTAAGTTTGGACTAGACCCTACTAAAGCTATAATTGGTCATCCTATTTTAGACCCTCAAAGGAAAACAGACCTAGTGAACAATTATTACAAGATGTAGTTATAGAATACTATGATTGTTTATCGAGGGAGGAAGTGTTAATGAAGCTAAAAAAAATGGCAGATAGATATGGTACATCAATCTATTGAAAACTTAAATGAGAATTGCTACATGATGTTGATGAGTGGAAAAAGAAAGTAGAGGAAAAACCACATGATGTAATTTTGATTTCCCATGGTTGTTCTTTGTTATGTTAGATAGATTAAGTGAAAATAATAAAACGGAAGGTGGAAAATAAAATATGGATTTTCAAGTATATGATATTGCAATCGTTCCTATCATCGTTGCACTAGTTCAACTCACAAAACAATTAGGATTAGGGGCTAAATTATTACCAGTTTTTTCTCTAGCATTAGGGATAGCAACTGGTATTTTTTATGTGGCTCCAGGTGATCCAAAACAAGCAATACTCGTTGGAATTGTGATGGGGTTAGCTGCCAGTGGATTATGGAGTGGTGCTAAGAATATAGTACAGAAATGAATAGATCCTCACTGGCTCATAGTGTAGCTGGTGGGGGTTATTAATCTAATTATGTCTCTATAACTTCACTTAAATTATCCTGCCCTTTATAATTTCAAGAGCAGAATAACTAGCAACAAGAATGATAACTAAAAGAACAAAGAGTACTAATACAATATCAATACTACTACCGTGAATGTACTATATACTATGTTAATCATCCAAACTGCTGCAATGGGCTTTGTATAGTACCCTGCCGAAATGCTTCAAGTCTTGCAGCAAATGCCTCCATCTCACTAAATGTATCTAGGTCTCTAGTGAATTCTATTAAATCTTCTGGATTTGTAAAATCAATTGAACCCCCCGAGCCATATCTCGAACGTCCTATTGCAGCGACTAATATGATAACGAGAAGAATAAAGAGTACTAGGGTAATGGCAGCTATTCTACTAAATCCTTTTTTGGATGCTTTTTTAGATGCCATAGAATCATCCCTCCTTTCTATTTGATGTACTATATACTATGATGGGAGAATCTACCTTGTTTGGACTGGTGTCCTTGAGCTAGTACACATTTTTTCATAGTTTAATAGTGAGGTTCCCTTAGAGAGATTTTATGAGAAATTAGTAGGTGCCAATATATTCTATGTTCAAACCTAAAACGCTTGCATCTATTGCTGGGCTAAAGCCCGTTATGCTTGTTCAGTCCTTGCAGCTAAAGCCAATAGTTCATTAATTAAATTTAACCGTTCGATCAATGGTAATAGATCTTCAGGATTTGTGATATCAATTGTTCCAAATGACCCCCCTGAGCCATATCTCGAACGTCCACTTGCAGCAATTAAAATAATAACTAAGAGTATAAATAGTACCAGTACTATAGCTGCACCAGTAGCAGAACTTTTTCCATAAGAACTCATCATACCCCCTCCTTTCTATATTTGATGTACTATATTCTATGAAAATAAAATCTATTGTGATTGGACTGGTATCTTAAGGCAAGTACACATTTTTCATAGTTTAAAACCCCACTACAATAAATAGTGAGGTTTGCGTAGAGTAAATTTACTACAGATGCATTAGTTCTAGTTTTATTTATTCTCTTAATCCATCATATGCCTTTATTAGTGTTTTGATTGGGTGTTTGTTTTGGAAATATTAAATTGTGCTGTTATCACTGGTGTGAAGAATACAGTAGAGAAATAAATATGTAAAATCCCCACTGGCTTTCTTTAGGTAGCTGGTGGGGGTTATCAAATATTTATATTTTATGAAATTAATACATAAGGCAAGTACTTCAAAACGGTTCAACTATTGCCATACAAACTTCTGGTGCAAATAGTTTTGGATATGTTAAATTGTACTCTTGCGTATCCTCCTGTACCTCTTATATAATAAGAACAAATGTTCTAATAAGAGGTGAGTGAAATGAAAGAAAATAAACTAACACCTGGTTCAAATATGATGTGGGAAGCCAGTCGCATGATGCTACCTGAACATAAAGAACTCATGAACTATTATCAAAAAGAAAGAAATAGAAAGACGAAGCCTGAACTAGCAGAGGAAGAAGTTAATGTTATATCAGAGCAGTTATCAGATTCCATGTTGAGTAAATCTGAAATCACAATTGAGTTGTTCAGAGCTTTTGGTAAGAATGCATTTAAGACTGGAACAGTAGCTAAATTCGATACCCAATTAACACAAATTAAATTAGATTATGACGATGAATATGAGTGGATAAAGTTTGATGAGATTGTGGGGGTGTCCTAATGTTAACAGACCTTGAAAGAAAAGTATTACGTATCCTATATAACTTCCCTCATTCAATAAAAAAAAGAATGCCAACCATTAGAGAACTTGAAATCAAAACAGGTAAAGACGAGAAAACAGTCCGTTCAGTATTAAACGGACTTGTTAAAGGTGGATATATAGAATGTAAGGACGGTAATACTCAAAATATTAAAATCATATCTACTAGAGATTATCATTCACCGTTTATATAAAAGATGTCTGACATTTGTCCATCTTCCTAATATATAAAAATACTTTTTTCGCTATTATTAGTCAATATTTGATTATATTCTTCATATTTCTATTATAAACTCATTGTATGAATTTAAATATTCTAGTAATATTATACATGGAATATTTTTTAATATATTCTAAAATAATAGAAAAGAGGTAATATTATGACAACATTAGCAAGAAAAATGTTTGTATTAATGCTTGCATTTACCTTTATCTTTGGTATTGTCAGCACGAGTATTTCTAGTGAAATTAATGCTAGTCAAGATGATGAAATTAAAATGACTAGCAAAAAAATTGAAATTAGTGATGAAGAAAATGATTTGATTATTCTAGAGTTAGAAAAAGGTGAGAAAAATCTCAAATTTAAAGTGAAAAAGGATAAAAGTAAAGAAGAGAAAAGTAAAAAAGAAGAATCAGCTTCTAAAAATGATAATTTAATAAACATTTCTGAAGTTGAGAATAAATTAATTAATGATAATAGTCTCATTCAATTACAGATATTTAACACTCAAACAGATGAACAAGTCCTTGTTAAAACAGTAGAAAGTTTAGAAGATTTAAATGGAATTAAACTTAAACCTTCAAAAGAAATAAAAGAGAAAAACAAAAAAGAACCTTTTTACAGTATTGATTATACTATGATCCTAAGTACTAGTGACTACACTGGATTTTATGAATTTACTCAATTTTACATAAACAAGAAAAATGAGATTCATCCTGATCAATTAACCCATATGCTTGAATATAATAAAGAAGAAAGTTTACTTGGAGAATTAGATTTTAACTTATTTAAAAATAAGAATGAAACTACTCAACTTAAAAAGTCTAAAAAAGGAGATGTGGTTTCTGCTTTATGTCTTATTTGTGGTGTAGGTGATATTTACAGAGTCAAAAGCACTGTATATTACAATGATTGGGTAAGATTAGCTGAATTAAATGCTATAAAAGGGGTTACTTCTAAATTTACATTATCTACTAGTTCTGGGGTGAAATTTGAAACAAAATTTGCTGCTAGTGGTTTAGGAGTCGAGAGTTCAGGAAGTGTATCAAATAGTTTAGATATTAAAACTACTTGGGGACCATTAACTGGTTCGTCTAAATCTTCTCCAGGTCGAGCACTTGAAACAGAGTATAAATTTTCTAAAAAAGTTTATGAAAAAATATCTGGAAATAATGGTGGACCCGATGAATACACTCGTGTGGGGGTTTATGACCATATAGGAGGAGCAAAATACGGTAGTTACTTATATTCAAATGGAAAAGACATTAATAGTGTATCAGGTCCGACATTTTATCCACCATCCAGTATGGAGCAACATCAAACAAAAAGTAATACATTTACTGCTCAAGCAGGAACAAGTGTATATGGATATTCAATTTCTCTTTCGGCTACATCCAGTTCATCAACTTCTAATATTTGGAGCATGTCATTCGCATCTGGAAATTATGATTATTATAAAGTTTACAACTTGGGATCTAGAAATAATGTAACAGCGAAATTCTAAATTGATTAAACTAAACCCCTAATGAACACATTAAAATTGTGATCTCATTAGGGGTTTATATTTGAAAATTTATGTTTAAAACTGTGATGCTTTAGTTTATCTTAATAATGGCTTTATTCGAATGAATTTGTTATATAAGTTAACTCTTCAATTCCTTTAAATTTGTTATTTAATGTTAGCATGTATTGATCAATATTGATGTCTTTATTTTTGTCAGTAATAAAAACAAAGACATAGTTATCCTCTACATTTATTTTTGAAGGAAGTCCAATATCTTCAGAGTTTAAGAAAAAAGGAGGTGTTCTATCATATTCGGAAGATACAGTTTTAAATTCAAATTCTTCTTCATTAAGTGGATTTATGTCATATGGAATGACAGAATCAATTCCAGGTGTTTCAGTAATTCCTAAACTTTCATTTGGAAGGATACCTAACCAAAAAATTCTTTTAGTATCAGTTTCGGTCCACCCTGTTTGAGTGAAAAACAAATCTTCTGGGTTGATATTATTACTACAACTTGTTGATGAGATCATTATTATTACAAATAAAAAGGTTAAAATTATTTTTTTCACAGTATACACACTCCTCTGTTAAGTGACTTCCTTAATTATACTTTAAAATAAATATTTGGTAAATATTTATTGGAACAAAAAAATCCACCAACTATTATATAGTCAGTGGTTCGGTCTCGTCCCTAATGAGACCATTTGCCCATAAAAATTTAGTTTTGGAAATGTATAATTAAAGGGGTTTGGAATGGTACCTCTATTATATCAAACACCTAATATTTTACAAAAATATTTACCAAAAAGCACGAGCTACTTATCAATGGTTAATAGATTTAACTGATGACGTGGATTTACAAGACAGCTTAAAATTTTTAAGAGAAAGAGAAGTTAATCATTCTCAGCGTTTTCGAGAAGCTATAGAAATTTTGAAATTTGAAAGTGATAGAAAACAGGTGTTTTAGATAAATACAAATAATCTATATTAGGTTATTGAAATGCTCCCTTAAAGATAGGTAGGTTAATAAAATCTGCTTCTAGAAGAGGAGTATTTTTCTGTGGTTAGGGAATGATTAGGGGCTAAATTATTACCAGTTTTTTCTCTCGTATTGGGGATAACAACTGGTATTTTTTATGTGGCTCCAGGTGATCCAAAGCAAGCTATACTCGTTGGTATTGTAATGGGGTTAGCAGTTAGTGGGTTATGGAGTGGTGCTAAGAATATAGTACAAAAATGAGTAAAATCCCACTAGCTTGTTTTAGGTAGCTAGTGGGGTGTGTTTCTATTAAATTGACGTGAATTAGATGTCCGAGAAGAATCATTAATTTGTTGTTGGTTAAATGGAGTAATTCTTGTTATTGTACAAGTAGAATAAATCTCAGTGAAAGACATATCATCTGGAAATCTACCTATGACAATCCCTTCACCTACATTGATTATTTCATCTAGAAAAACGCCACCACCAGGGGTCAAAAAACCAATATTAACAATGTCTCCTTTCATTGAATTTCCTAAATTTGTCATTGGATCTTCACAGCAAGCACATTCACCTTTACTTTTCTTAATTGGTTTTAATTTTATGGTAATAGGTTGATTGATGGAATCTGTTAACTGAACTAAAGTGAATTGGAAAGTCGCCAACTGTTGTAGATACGATAAAGTCTTTAACACTAGTAATAGTAGCCACACCATTAATATTCACAGTAGTATATAAAAGAATATCGTCTCGTCCTATTAACTGCTCCAACACACACTGCATCGGGCACACACAACAATCACACTTAGATTCATCAAAAACACCCATGAAATCACGTCCTTATAAGTTTTTAATATTGTATGAGGAGTAAGAATATTTTGACTGGACGTGTAACTATTTTAATAATTGTAACCTTGCGTATTTTCCTGTACCTCTTATATAATAAGAACAAATGTTCTAAGAGGTGAGTAATAATGAAAATAGTTCAACATAGTTAATAAATTTAGTGATATTATACATTTGGGTGAAAATGGAATAATTGACTCAAATGTTTTTTAGCTATTTATCTCACCGTTTATTAGTTCTTTTTGAAAAGAGTTAGATTATCTCATTTCAATTATCATATTACAAAAATAATGTCATACAAATGTGTTACATAAATAATACATTTGTATGACAAATAAAAAAGTTGAAACAAGTTTACTTTTTTCTTCCTAAATTATAACCACTTAGTACTATTTTACTAGAGGGAAAATGAGAGCGTTTGTAGAAATAATAGATTGTTAGAAATGTTTTGGAAAACGCCCTTATACATGTTTTTGATACGAGGCTATGGGAGAGCATATTCTAACTATTCTAAATAATTAGGGAGATGATTTGAGGAATGAAAAAACGAGTATCGAAAGTATTTATGAGTTTTATTGCCATGGTGTTATTGTTATCTACTTTTGGTATGGGAGCAACTGCTCAAACAGACAATACCTCACAAATCACGGTTAAGGAATTGCCTGTAGCTGAATTGTTTGGAGATATCGAACTATCTCCAAGCGGGCCGACGACAGTCATTGTAGAACTGGAAGCTGAGTCGATTGTAGAGGCAAAGCAAAAAGGAAAAAATCAATCGAAAGACAATTTAAAGGCTGAAAGACAAAAAGTGATAAATGCACTTGAACAAGCAGTGGAGCAGGCGGAAGTAAACCGCGAATATGACTATGTCTTCTCTGGTTTTTCAGTAGAATTAGCTGGAACAGATATTATGAAACTTGCAACCATTCCTGGTGTTAAAGCAGTTTATCCAAATGTGAACTACACAGCAGGAGAGATTTCAGTGGAAGAGCTTTCTGCTGAATTGTTTAGTCCAGAAATGGTCAAAAGTGCACCTTTCATAGGAGCTAATGATGCTTGGGAAGCTGGATTTACCGGTGAAGGAGTAACGGTCGCTGTCATCGATACAGGGGTTGATTACACTCATCCTGATTTAGTACATGCGTTTGGAGACTACAAAGGATGGGACTTTGTAGATGATGACAATGACCCTCAAGAAGGTCCTACTCAATCTCACGGGACACATGTATCCGGTACGGTAGCTGCTAACGGAGTGATTAAAGGAGTGGCTCCGGATGCATCACTTCTAGGCTATCGTGTATTAGGACCAGATGGGGGAACAACAGAGGATGTGGTTGCTGGGATTGAGAGAGCGGTTCAAGATGGAGCAGACGTGATGAACTTATCTCTAGGTAACTCGTTGAATAACCCGGACTGGGCTACATCGATTGCTTTAGATTGGGCAATGGCGGAAGGAGTCGTAGCCGTTACATCTAATGGAAACTCAGGACCAGACAACTGGACTGTTGGATCTCCAGGAACTTCTCGTGAAGCCATCTCCGTTGGAGCAACGCAATTGCCGTTTGATAATTATGATATTGATGTTACAACAACTGGTGGCGTAGAGTATGAAAGTGATAAGGTATTAGGCTATGAAAAAGTTGAAGATATAGAGGTATTAGACGGTAATGAATATGAGTTTGTGTTTGCTGGTTTAGGAAGCGCAGAAGAGTTTGCGGAAGTTGATGCAGAAGGAAAAATCGCTTTAATTAGCCGCGGAGCCTATGCCTTTGTAGACAAAGCCGCTAACGCTAAAGCTGCAGGTGCGGTTGGAGCCATTATTTTTAACCATTCGCCAGGTGAAATTCCTTTTGTTATTCCAGGTATGGATGTACCAACAGTGAAAATCACTAATGCAGAAGGTCTAATAATGCTTGCAGAATTAGAGGCTGGAAACAACACGGTTACTTTAGATTTTGAATATGTATCGACATCACCTGAAGTGGTTGCGGATTTCTCTTCTCGTGGCCCGGTAGCGCTTTCATGGATGATCAAGCCGGATGTTTCGGCTCCTGGTGTTGATATTGTAAGTACGTACCCTGGAAATAGTTATGCTTCCTCACAAGGAACAAGTATGGCTTCGCCACATGTAGCGGGTGCTGCAGCGTTATTATTACAGAAAAACCCTCATTGGGATACAGAAGATGTTAAAGCGGCGTTAATGAATACGGCTGAAAACCTTGTGGATCCAGCAAGTGGAGAAGATTTTGCTCACAATACCCAAGGCGCCGGTAGTATACGCGTGGTCGATGCATTAGATGCCATGACACTGGTTGCTCCTGGTAGTCATTCCTTTGGGAAATTTATAAAAGATAATGGGAAACTAGTAGAAAAACAATTCTTTGAAATTCAAAATCTTTCAGATGAAAGAAAAACATACAGCTTTGATGTAACAATGCATGGAAATCCAGACGGTATAAAAGTGATGCTAAGTAATAACCTGAAAGTACAACCAGGTTCAACACAAGAAGTGAATTTTCATGTACAGGTAGATACCTCAAAATTAGCACCAGGGTACTATGAAGGAACCATTGAAGTCAGTGATGGAGAACAAATTTTTGACCTTCCAACGATATTGTTTGTTGGGGAGCCAGATTACCCTCGTGTAACAGGTGCGTTCATGGAAAATGCATCAGATGATATGTACAGCGCGGGCTCTTACTTGCCAGGTGGCGCTGAGGTGCTGCAGTATGACTTGTATGCATTCGATGCAAGTACTGGTACTATTGGTGGATTCATCGATACGTTAGGAGCTTTTGAAAATGTACCAGCTCCACTTCATGAATTTTCATGGGACGGTACAGTACAAGGTGGCATCCCACTTCCTAACGGAGATTGGGTATTAGCGGTTTATGTAGAATCAAATGGTGTTACAGAATATAGTGCGTTCTTGGTAACAAAAGAATAATCTAAGTTATTTTCACACACTAGTGGGAGACAGGACAGAGAATTTGTCCCCGTCTCCCTTTTTTATTTGTTTTGTAAATGGGAAATCATTGAAATCGATTATTTAACTTAAATATTCAGAAAATAAACCAATGAAATAATACGATCCTTCAATAGGTTATCAATCAAATAATCCAAAAAAATACTGTGCTATTTTTATAAACAAAGCAGTGATACCTGCCGCAGTAGAATTTTTATAATCACTTATTGCTTTGCATATTGAAGTATCTTGAAAAGACCCAGGTAAAGCAATGGGAAACATAGACACTCTTATTGCTCCAGGGATTGAAGAACAGAGAGAGCTTCTTCTAAAAATTTCAGAGGAAGCTTTTTCTTATGCTGAAAAAGTATTTTACCAAAGTTAGATGCTGCTTATGCTTATGTGAGTTCAATACTAGGTGATTTAGGAATTGAATTTACAAAGATGAAATCAAAGCAACGATTGAAAAAGCAGTATTAGAGTATAATTTTAAAGCTAAGTAAGTATATATCATCACTGACTAGGTAGTTGGTGGGGATTATTGAGGAATAATTCTTGTTATTGCACAGGTTGAAAACACGTCTATAAAATCGGCAACTTGAGATTCACCTATAACAATGCCTTCCCCAACATCTAATATTCTAACTACAGGTAGACTTTCAAGAGTAATAGACTCAATTGTCACAATCTCACCTTTCATAGAATTTAGCAAGTTCGTCATTGGATCCTCACAACACGCACATTCACCAACACTTTTACGGATTTGTGGTAATTTATTTACTGGATTTACTGTACCACTAATGCAAATCCTGGAAATATTACAAATTGGAATATTCCCCATATCAGTAAAAGCAATAAAATTTTCAACTCGATCAACTGTAACGAAAAATCTACAGATGAAAGATTACGAGTTCTGATGGCTAGGTTTGGTATTCCAATTAACTGCTCCAAAACACATTGCATCGGGCAAACACAACAATCACATATTGATTCATCAAAAACACCCATGAAATCACGTCCTTCATTTTTTATTAATGTATGAGTTGAAAAGTTGATTTGACTGGACGTGTAACTATTCTCTAAAATTGTACTCTTGCGTATCCTCTGTACCCCTTAAATAATAAGAACAAATATTCTAATAAGAGGTGAGTGAAATGAAAGAAAATAAACTAACACCTGGTTCAAATATGATGTGGGAAGCAAGCAGAATAATACTACCTGAACATAAAGAACGCATAAATGATTATCAATATGAGCGAGACAGAAAAACTAAACCCAACTTGCAGAGGAAGAAGTTAATGTTATATCAGAGCAGTTATCAGATTCTATGTTAAGCAAATCACAAATCACAGTCGAGTTGTTAGAGCTTTTGGTCAGAATGCGTTTAAGACTGGAACAGTGACTAAATTCAATACTCAATTAAAACAAATTAAATTAGAGATTGAGAATGAATATGAGTGATATTGTGGGGGTGTCCTGATGATTACTCACATGGAAAGAGAGGAATTACATATCTTGTATAATAGATTTTTTTATACTAAATGTAAGGTATAAGTATAGGTAGTAGGATAGAACACAATTTTGCTATGTTGGTAATTAAGTCCAATCGAATGGTTTTCTAGTCACATAGAATAACATAAATATATTTCGATTGGAGGTGAAAGAATGACCTATTATTTTAATAGAACGTTCTGCGATTGTTGCGTCTGTCCGATGAAGAGTGTCTGTGAACAACTTATAGATTGTGAAGTAAACATATGTACCATCTCAGCTTTTCTTGGAGGAGTAAAAATATCGGATGTGGAGGACTTTAACGTAATTGGAACACTGGGGGGTACACCAATCTGTATTCCCATAAGTCGAATTACTGGTATTTTTGTTAGTCCCTCAAAAACAATTAATCTAAAACCTATTAAAAAAGATGTTAAAGGAGAATGTGCTTGTATAGAAGAATCTGCCACTAATAAATTTGAAAAAGAAAAATCTGTTGAGGTAATATTTCCTTGTGAAGGTCAACGACGTTGTGAAGGCACTGTAAATCAGGTTGGGGAAGGTATCGTAATAGTATCTAGCCCTTCAGAACAATGTATTTTATCTACTTGTCAAGTTGATGCGGCATTTCTTTTTCAACAAGTATCAAATTCTAAGTGATTAGGATTCTCTATTAAAATGAGAAGAAACCGCTGACCTTAAAAAGTTGGAGGTTTTATAAAAATATAATATTTTACTAATCCCAAAAAAAGTCTATCATTTTGGGATTAGGCAAATAAAACTACAATTTTTATTAATTTAGAACCAAAATTATTACGTATACTGTATAACTTTTCTCATTCAAAACGTAGAATGACTACAAGAAAACAGTCCGTTCAGTATTAAACGGACTTGTTGTAGGTGGATATATAGAATGTAAGACGGAAATACACAAAATATAAAGATTATATCTACTAGAGATTATGATTCGCCTTTTAGGTAAAAGGTTTCTGACATTAATCTAGCTTTATTGGAGTTAGTTATCGTCAAGCAGCTCAATTTTTTCTAAATGGGCGAAATATTTTTTATCATTCCATTTCCACTTATATTCATAAGACACAAAATATTCAGTTTCTTGCATATCTTTTATATATACGTCTACTTTAACCCCATCATCTATTAAAATCTCATTTTGTAAATTTTCTGAAAGATTATTAATTTCTTCAGTAAAACGCATTTTCTTAAGAATCTTTTTACGTACTTTTTTAGTTAGTTTTTCAGGATTTTTAACAGCTTTAACTCTACCATCATCATAAACTACTACCTCAGTTTTACCTACTTTAACTTTTTCCCTATTTTTTTCTTCATTTGCAAAAACATTAAATTGAGCTGTACTAATTAAAAAGACGAGTGATAGAACAACTAAGATACTTTGTTTACAGATATTTAGAAAAATAAGAGTAGCTATTTTGAAATATTTTCTCCATATATACATTTTCTATTTTCTTTTCAAATCCAGTTTCGTTTAGTAAAGAAATTACACTTTGATTTGTATGAGATATATTCATGGCCATTCGCTTTAATTTTCGATCAAATGGAGAGAAACATTGAGATAATAAATATGCAACAATGACTTGCTCATCATTTCGATTCTGTAATATTTCACATTGATAGAGTGTTGTTGAAACATGGGAACCGTTATCATTATAATTATGTTTATACAAGGCGTACCCTATCTGTTTTCCTGATTTATCTAAAACAATCAACCCATCTCCTGACTTTACACTTTGCCACTGTGTTTGCCATGATAATCTATTTTTGTGAAATGCAATATGCTGAATTTCGCTAGGGTTTATTTTTAAAATTTTATATTTTGAAAAATCCCTTTTGAATGGATTGGGTTGAAAAGATTCACTACTTTCATACATCAACAGTTGATCGTTTATCTCATAACCCATCTTCTTATACAACTTGATTGCCTTTTCATTTTGCTTAATGGCTTCTAACGTAGCAACTTCCACTTTATTTTCTTTATAAATGGTAAATGTTTCTTCTATCATTCTTTTACCTATTCCTTTACCCCTAAATTCAGGTGCTACACCAGTCACTCCATTCCAAGCAATTTTCCTCCCATTGATTATTCGAATCCCACTACATACAAGTCCTATGGGTTCATCTTCTTTATATGCCAAAATCGATAAATCAGTGGATAATCCTTCTGATACAAATACGTTTAAAAAAGATTCGATTGTCACTTGATTATCAAAATAGTCACTAGTATATCCTTTATTCCATGCAGTTACTGCATCTTGAAAAGAACAGTTTGATAAACGCTTAATCGTAATCATCTTCATTTCCCCCTACTATTTACTCTAAGTTACTAATCATATATTTCAAGTAACTTTTAAATTTCCATTATTACTGATGAGAATAGTTTTTTAAAAATCACCTTCAAGCTCTTTTTCGGCTACTCATACTTTAGAGTAGGTCAAACCGTAAACCACTTACAAAAAGATACAAGATTGAAAAGGTCCAGTGAAATCCTTGAGGATTTCAATCTCGTATCCATATTTTCAATCGCTTTATCACTCTTTCATAAATAAAGTCGATAATCTATTGAATTTCTAATCTCTTATGCCATACATATTCATTTATCAATCTATTTAAATAATAAAATGACTAATAGAATAAAAAGTACTAATATTACCCCCATTGACATACCCCACGAAAATTCTGGTGCGATTGGGTTAATTGTTCCTCCTGGAATATCTCCTATTGTCAATCCCATGATTTATCACCTCCTATCTCTTATATATTATGCTCAGGAATATATTTTGTGTGGACTAGTTACCTAGTGCAAGTACACATTTTTAAACTAGCTTTTGGATGATTTTTTCATAATAAGAACATATGTGTGGTATAAAGAAGATATCAAACATAAGTTCAAAGAAATGAAACCATGGGTAAAGTAGAATCTATGTCCTAAATTGGTTTCAAAAAGAGTTTGGTACCGAAGAGGCTTGTGCGGAATACTTAATGTACAAGCGTTGGAATGATGGATACAGATGCACAAAGTGTAATCATAATCAATACTTATTACATAAAAACTCGTAAAAGAACAAATGTCCTATATGGGGTAAGTGAAATGAAAGAAAATAAACTAACACCTGGATTAATATGATGTGGGAAGCTAGTCGCATGATACAATCGTCCTTATTATCGTTGTATTAGTAGATTAGGATTAGGAGTTAAGTTTTTACCAGTTTTATCTCTAGCGGGTAGCAACAGGCAAGTACTTCAAAACGGTTCAACTATTGCCATACATTCTCCTTGTGCAAATGCCTCAGGGGACATTAACCTACCATAAGTCCTCAAGCCGTCTTAACAAATTCAAATCGGGTTCAGTTTCTGGTGCTCTAAAAGGGTTTCACTATATCTCGAAACATCCACTTGCAGCAATTAAAATAATAACTAAAAGAATGAATAGTACTAGAATAATTCCTGCTCCAGTAGCAGAACCATTTTGTCCGCTCATGTTAATCCCTCCTATGATGTAATATTTACTATGTTCAGAAATCTACTTTGACTGGACGGGTGTCTTAGCGTAAGTACACATTTTTCATAGTTTAAAACCCCACTGTATAATAGTGAGGGTTTACATCATATTGAAAGTGAGTTAGCCAAGTCTTCTGTTTTTTCTGAAGTTAATTGGGGTTTGTTTTGGATATATTAAATTGCTGTTATCAGAAGTGTGAAGAATACAGTAGAGAAGTGAGTACAATCCCTCACTGCTCTATATATAAATGGACGATGGGTGATATTTATGTTCTCAAGAAGTTATTACTCTAGTTATTTTACATGTAGATACAGCAGATCGTACAGGGACTAACTCTCCAGTCATTGGATTTACAAGTGTTGTATCAAATAGGACAATACCTTCCCCTACTGCAAATATTACACCTGGTAACGGTGCTATAAATACAGATGGATCAACCAAGGCTTCAATACTCACCGTTTGCCCTATCAACGTCTTGAGTAAGTTTGTAGTAGGATCTTCACAACAGCTACATTCCCCTTTTTTGTCCTTGTGTAGTGGTTTTAAATTAATAGGTGGGAAATTTTCAGAAGCAACTGCTACAGCATTAACCTCACAAATGGCGTACATTCCTTCTGTTGTAAATGCAATGAAATCTTCTACCTTTTCTAATAATGGAGCTGATCCAACAGTAGATGAACTAACTAGTGTAGCAAAGCCAACATCTAACCCCTCCAACTGTTTCAAGACACATTGCATAGGGCAAACACAACAGTCACAGACTGTTCTATCAAAAACTCCCATGAAATCACTTCCTTTTCATTTTTTATTAATTTATTCAATTCAAATGTGTTTTGATTGGACGTGTAACTATTTTTAAAATTTGTGCTCTTGCGTATTCTCTTGTACCTCTTATATAATAAGAACAAATGTTCTATAAGGGGTGAATAATATGAAAGTAAATAAACTAACACCTGGTTCAAATATGATATGGGAAGCCAGTCGCATGATGCTACCTGAACATAAAGAACTCATGAACTATTATCAAAAAGAAAGAAATAGAAAAACGAAACCAGTACTTGAAGAGGAAGAAGTCAATATTATATCTCAACAGTTATCTGAGTCTATGTTAAGTAAATCACAAATCACAATTGAGTTGTTCAGAGCTTTTGGTCAGAATGCGTTTAAAACTGGGACAGTAACCAAATTTGATACTAAATTAAGACAAATAAAATTAGATTATGACGATGAATATAAGTGGATTAAGTTTCAAGAGATTGTGGGGGTGTCCTGAATGCTAACAGACCTTGAAAGAAAAATATTACGTATCCTATATAACTTCCCTCATTCAATAAAAAAAAGAATGCCAACCATTCGAGAACTTGAAATCAAAACAGGCAAAGACGAAAAAACAGTCCGTTCAGTATTAAACGGACTTGTAAGAGGTGGGTATATAGAAAGTCCTGACGGTAATACTCAAAACATAAAAATTATAAATACACGTGATTATGATTCGCCTTTTAAAAGAAAAAATACACATAATAAAAAAGAGGTGCTTACTAACTTAGTAAGTACCAAAGTATCCAAAAAATAAACTAAAGAAAAAAATAAAAAAGGTAAAAAAATTAAAAAAACAAAGTCTAATGTAGATAATAGTTTAGCTATGGAAATTGGTCAAATCTTATAATTTCATAATTGTTTATGATATTTGAAAGTGATAAAAAACAGGTGTTTTAGATAATATATTGGGTTATTGAAATGCTCCTTTAAAGATAGATAGATTAATAAAATTTGCTTCTAAAAGAGGAGTATTTTTCTGTGGTTAGGGAATAGATAGGTGGATTAATAGAGAAACGATTGAGGATTTAGGGCTGAAATAAAAGACATTGATGGATGGAAGTATGATTAAACTTTATTTCAAACAGTGTATTTATCATGATAACAGGTATAGAAACGATTGATTAGAGAAAATGAAAATGATATAAAGTATTTGGAAGGAGTTACACCTATTTATACGTTGCTAACTTTATGCCAATGATGATCCTGAGAAGTCTTTGCACTTAAACTTACATTCTACAATCAGTCATCAGTAAATACTTTTGATTGTAATACTGATGGAGTTTGGTATATTTTTACCATTGCGCATATTCTAAAACTGCTAGATACATTAAACGCGTTGCATTCCAACTACTGCTTCCCCATGAAGCAACAAGAATGATAACTAAAAGTATAAATAATACTAATACAATTGCAGCTCCAGAACCACTGTGTCCACTCATGTTACCCCCTCCTTTCAATATGATGTACTATACTCTATGTTTATAAAATCTATTTTGACTGGACTGGTGTTCTAGTGCATGTACACATTTTTCATAGATTAAAACCCCACTAGTTAAATAGTGAGGTTTACACCGTAGAGAGATATATATGAGCGCACACCCTCCTATTACTAGGAGGTAATATATTCTATGTTCCAACAAATCATTTGGTATAGACAAGTGACTTGCTTGTTTGAAAATGTGCTCTATCCTATTTATAAATTATATAAGTTCGTAAAGGGTGAATAATATTATTCCAACATATCCACCCTCCTTAACAATAAAGAACCATGTTATTAAATAAGCAAGGTTTTGAATTTACGGTATAAAATATTCATCTAATCTCTCATTCTTCATAGGTTGATAAAATACTTGGATGTAATTATTAATGAAAGATAAAAGAAGACATTTCATTATTTTATAATTTTTTACATTTATTTCATACTTTCTTTACATTTATTTGTTAAGCTTCTTATTGTGCTTGAAAATAAACGATAAGAAAAGAGGAGAAAAGTTATGAAATTCAAAAAAATTGGCATTGCTGCCATAGCTTTAGCAATGATATTATCTTTGCCATCTTTTAATTCTAATGCTTCTGCTAATGGCGTAAACGTAGAAGTAAATTCAACTACCCCTGATGAAAAAGTTACCTTTAAAGTAGAGACAGTTAATGAAGAAGTAGATAAAGTTACTTTATCTTGGGGAGAAAAACCAAATACAGGCTATTCTATAGAAATTACATCTGTGGACTTTGTTAATAATGAAGCTGTCATTCATTATCAACTTCATTACCCAAGCGAGGGTATGTTCTACGCTCCGGTAATTACTGAACCTAAAGCAGAAACTTATATTTCAACTTCATTAACATTCAGTATTCAACTGGAAAAATAAAAAACATAGTTATCTCCTTACATTTTTCCAAAAATGATAAAGAGTTTTTTTCTTCCAAATCGAGTGAGATACACAATAACGTCTTTAAAGTTTTTGCTTCATTAACTTTTCAAACTCAGGACGTTCCAATATGCAATTCTTTGGATTATTTGTTCACATCCATAACTTTTTAGCTTTTGAAAAATTGCCATACACCAAGTTGGATTAGGAGCTAAATTCTTACCAGTTTTATCTCTAGCATTAGAGGTAGCAACTGGTATTTTTTATGTTGCTCCTGGTGATCTAAAACAAATGTAATGGAATTAGCTGCAAGTGGATTGGAGTGGTGTGAAAAAACAGTACAGAAATGAGTAAAATACCCACTGGCTTAAGATAGCGAATTATTATAGCAAGGTATAAGTATAGGGTGTAGGATAGAACACAATTTTGCTATATTGGTATTTAAGTCCAATCGAATAGATTTCTTACCACATAAATTAACATAAATAGATTTCGATTGGAGGTGAAATAATGACTTATTATTTTGATAGAACGTTTCAAAATTTAAATATTCATATAGTACAATCTCCACTGACTTTCACAAGCTGGTAGGGAATTTTTTTTTTTATTATTTTTTCACATTTTTTATAAAAAATCGTTATGATATAAGTATAAAAAACAATCAAGTTCAATACACAATTTACTATAGTGTTAGATTATATTCTACCAAGAAAAGGAGTAATCAAATTGATAAACAAAAATCAGACCGTAGCAACGTTTTCAATTGTTGGTTTTGATCCAAAAACAAAGGAATTGGGCATTGCGGTACAATCAAAATTTCTGGGCGTAGGAGCGGTGGTTCCATGGGCAAAAGCGGGTGTAGGGGCAGTTGCAACGCAATCCTATGCAAATACATCTTATGGTCCTGAAGGTTTGGAGTTAATGGCTGGCGGAAAAAGTGCTCAAGAAACGATGGATGTATTAGTTGAAAAGGACATTGAAAAACAATCCAGGCAAGTAGGAATTGTTGATGCGAATGGGAATTCAGCTACTTTTACTGGAAGTGATTGTTATCATTGGGCGGGAGGGATCGCTGGTCCAAATTTTGCAGCTCAAGGAAATATCCTTGTAAGTGCCAAAACGGTTGAAATGATGGTGGAAACATTTAAAAACAGTGATGGTCAACTTTCTGAGAGATTGTTATCTGCGTTAGATGCAGGACAAAATGCTGGAGGAGATAGTCGAGGCAAACAGTCAGCAGCATTATTAATTGTAAAGGAACAAGGTGGTTATGGAGGTTTTAATGATAGATATATTGATTTACGTGTAGATGATCACCCAGAGCCCATTAAAGAATTAATCCGTCTGCATAAGTTACAACAATTATATTTTTCAAAAACAAAATCTAATCATGTTCTAAAAATAAAAGGAGAGGTAAAAGAACAATTAATATCTATATTATCTCAACTAGATTATCTTTCTACAAAAGAAGTGAGCGATGAACACTTAAATCGTGCTTTTAAAACATTTATACATACAGAAAATTTTGAGGAACGGGACTTAGGTATTGGACGAATAGATAAGGAAGTTTTGGAGTTTATGAAAGGGATAGTAAAGAAATAGATTATATTCAATATAACCTTAAAGAAGCCAGTTGCTTGTTTTTAATAAAAACAACCATGGGCTTCTTTAAGGTTTGGTTCATTTGTTGTTTTTTTTAATTCTTAATATTAGGAATTATTTAGAGTTTCCAGGTTTTAATATACAGCATAATTCTTCTGATAAAATATGATTAACTTCTTCCATGTTGATTTCATAGTAACTCCAAGTTCCTTTTGTTTCTTTTATAATTATGTTAGCATCTAAAAGAATTTTTAAATGATAGGATAGTTTTGACTGCGGCATTCCAACGATAGGGATCAAATCACATACACAAGTTGAGCCTTGTTTAGTAAGAATGTTCATGATTTGTAATCTTTTTTTATCTGCTAAGGCTTTAAATTTTTTCTCATATTTTTCAAAAGACTTTTCTAATCCATGGTCTATTAAAGGAATTTCTTTTAACATGTTTATTCACCTCTTAAATCAATTATAATTGATGAACTAAAAAATAAAAAGGGGCCGCACCAAAATATGAATCCATCATTTTCTGTGGGTCTACATTTTTCTGATGGATAGGGTATGGCCATGCATTCATTTGGAAATGCTGTGAATTAATGAGGTGATCTATACATGAGTTTCTTTATCAAGAGGAGTATTATTGTATTAAGCGGGATATTTATGATTTTCCTATTAGTCTATATTTATGAAAATAAAAACTTAACAGTAAATAGTTTAAATGAAACAGAAGCTATCACTATTGAAATTTTGAATAAGGAAGGAGAGAACGTTGGTAAAGGGTTTTTAAAAGAGGATAGGTCTGGAGTCAAATTACAATTAAACGTACATAGTCTAACAGCAGGGGAGCACGGATTTCATGTACATGAAGTTGGTGAATGCAAAAACCCTGATTTTATAACTGCTGGTGGACATTTTAATCCAATGGATAAGCAGCATGGTTTTCAAAACCCATCAGGCCATCATTCTGGAGATTTGGAGAATATAATTGTTAACCTAGATGGTAATGTGAATACGGAAGTTGTATTGAGTAATGTCACCCTTAAAGAAGGGGAAGAACATTCTTTACTTGATCATGATGGTTCTTCCATTGTTATTCATCAGCTCAAGGATGATTACTTAACTGACCCTTCGGGAAATTCTGGACCTAGAATTGCATGTGGAGAAATAAACAAATAATAATCACAATCCTTCTTTCTAAGGTTTAAAAAAGAAGCAGTTCATTCTGCTTCGTATTCAGTGGTATAGGAAGTATTTCCACAGCATCTTTATAAGTCATCTATTTCTTCTTCGAGACCTTATTGATGAGTTTTTATTATATAACCAGAGTGCGTACTCCAGTGGTCTAACTATAGCATTCGTATACGTTTTTTCTTCACCAATTTTTAAAAAAACCTTTCTCGCAGGTTTAGGATTCACTTCCAAAAGCCATATTTTCCCTGAACGATCAACGGCAATATCCAGAGCAAGCTCACATAGTTCATAATTTTGAGACTCTAATTCATTTACAACTGCATAACTCATTAGCTCCATATTTTGTTTAATAGTTTTAACCTGTTGCTCTTTAAACCAAGATTTTAATAATCGATCGGCAGTAACAGCAGAACCTCCGCCATGAAGATTTGAAGTAACACTTCCTTTAGCCCCTATTCTTCCAGCACAACCAGTAACAACCCATTCACCTATATAGTTTTTTTGAATTAATAATCGATAATCATGCACACGTCCACTATCTAATTTGATATCAATACCTTGTTGTGCCATGTATTGTTTTTTTGTACTTAAGTTTTTACATAATCCAAGAAGTTGAGATTTATTAAGAAGTTGTTTAGGAATGATTTTACGATTATGCTTTCTTCCTTGAATTAAATATTTATGGTCTTTTGTTTTTTGTATTTTGAGAATCCCCGTTCCTCCTGTACCATTAATCGGTTTAAAAAATGTTTCCTTAGAACCATTTACAAATTGTAATAAATCATCTAGTTTAGTTATTAATCTGCTGTCAGGTAAAAACTCCTTTACGACATTGTTATCAGATAATTTATTGTGTACAATCCATTTATTGGATAGTGGTCGATTCAAATAAATAATATAGGGATTATTTTCTCTAAATCTTTTAAGCTGTTTAAATCGAGATGTGGCTTGATATCTACATCTATCAAAAATAATATTAGGGAAATCAGTCCATTTTCTAATCCATTTTGACTTTGTTTTATTATAAAAGTAGGCATAAATCTTTTTGTTTTTCTCATCTACATTCTCTGGTGAAAAGAGAAATATTTTCATTCCCATTTTTTCACCTTGTACCATGAGTTTTTTTAAATAACTTCTTTCATCAAATTGTTTTTTTGAATTTATATATAAAGCCATAACACCTAGGACGGGTTTTGTTGTCAATTTCTCTCCCTCCTCTTTGGTTTATGTGTACTTTTTTGATTGTTCATTAAAAATTGACTATATTTTATGATATTCGTAAGAGACTGGTTTCTAATGTGGGGTTCATCAAACTTCATAGGTCTAGAGTTTGCCTCAAAAAACCATATCCTTCCTTTTTCATCTATTCCTAGATCCATGGACATTTCTCCTAATGGATATGAGGATGCGCTTTCTATTTGATTACAAATTTTTAAAGTTACTTTTCTTACCTTTTCCAATAATTCATCTGCTTTTTCTTTTCCAAAATATTGAGTTAACAAAATATTAGGCTCATCAATTTTTCCGCCTCTCGGTACATGTGTTGTGATGCTCTTTGCACCTGCTACTCTAGCACCAATACCTGCTATATTCCAAAATCCACTTCCATCTTTTTGAATAAGTACACGTAAGTCAAAAGGGTTATCATAATTTTTTGCTAGCTGAATACCTTGTTGAACAATGTATTTTCCAGGTCCTGTATTTTTTTTGATCATTTTATGCAAAGCCTGAATGGTTTTGAATTGATAGGTACCTATTGATTTCTTTCTTTGGATTTTCAATTCATACGGAAGTTCTCCCTCATCTATCATTGTTCTAATTCTCATTATGCCACTTCCAGCTTTACCCTTTACAGGTTTAATATATAGCGTGTCAAATTGCTTTAACAAAGTATTTACTTCTTGCCAACCTTTTAATCTTTGTGTTATAGGAACATAATTTTTTGTTTTATTTGATTTTTTTAACCATTGAAATAAACTCCACTTGTTAAAAAAAAACGGATTAAATAAATGAACGTTTTGATTTTTTAAACATCTTAAAATTAAACGTCTTGTTTTTGGAAGTGCTTCGTATTTGCGGTAAGAAATCCGATTATATAAAACTTTAGGTAAAGGGATTTTTATTCTTCTCCATCTGTTATAGATACCATCATATTGATATCCAAATATTTGTTGTTGATTTAATTTTAAATCTGCAGTTGTAACGACATATACATTTTGATTATTTTGCTGACCTTTTGTAATAATATCAATAAAATTTTGTTTATTTCCGAGGAAATCGTTGTTTTTATTAGGTAATGTTAATATACCAATGATAGGTGCTGCTTCTACTACTTTGCTTTTCACTTTTTTGGTTGTTTTCCTTTTTGCTTCTTTCATTGTTATAAATTCCTTCCTGTAGTTCGCTGTTTGCTTAAATAGACACAGTAATCAAAAATATATTTAAGTTGACTTGAACTACGTGCTTTTAACGAAGGATGTTTAAAAATAGAACGACCAGGGATAGAATTGGCTTCAAACATCCAAACTCTACCATCTTTATCAATTCCAATATCAAATCCTAGTTCACCTATTAAATGTGGATGTTTACGTTCAATCGTGTTTGCTAAACGAGTAGTTACACGTTTTGCCTCTTCGTAAATTTCACTGCTGCGAGAGCCTTTAAATACTTGTTTAAGTGTATCTAATGTTTCCATGACTTGCCCACCCGATTTAACATGAGTCGTAACACTTCCTCGTCCTGCTTTTTTTGCAGCAATTCCGGCAACAGCCCAATCATTATTTCCATCTTTATTTAGATGGAAGCGAAAATCTATAGGGCGATTATCAATTTCAATTAATCGAATTCCTTGTTGCAATATATAATCTTTAAAACTTTTTCTTTTAAAAAATTTCATTAGACTTGAAAAACTTGAAAAGCGTAACAATTGATTTTTTTTGTTTTTTCTAAACCTTACAAAATATCCATTGCTGGGATGGTAAGTGATTCTGAATATACCAATACCCAAACTTCCTTTTGTTGGCTTTAGGTATATAAATCGATGTTTATCCAGCATGTTTTTGATATCTTGAGAAGAAGGGTTGATCGTTGTTTCTGGAACATGCTGTTGGCCCTCTATTGTACCTTGCAATAGGTGATATATATCCCACTTATCAAAAAAATCCCAGTTGAATATAGGTATATCATGCTTTTTGAAACGATCTCTTAAAGTTTGCATTGATTGTGATTTTTGCACCACTCTGCTAGTTAATCGATTATAGACTACGTCAGGTAAAGGAACAGTTTTCTTTTTCCATCGATTATGGGAGTCGATAAAAAACGCTGTGACTGTTTCATCCTTCCAATTCACGTCAGATAGGGTAAATGCAAAATAAAATGCTTGTTTAGAACCTATTTTTAAATATTGTTTTGCTGCATAGGATCTATCACCAAATGGCATTTGCATTGTTCGATTAGGAGCATGGCATAAAATTCCGATTAATGGTCCAAGCTTTATTTCATCTTGTTTATTTTGGATAACATAGCTCTGCCCTTTTCTAGGTAGTTGAATTGCATTCCGAATAGAGTTAGGAATATATAAATGCTTTCCTCTTCTTTTTATTCTTTTAATATGAATGTTTACTTTTTTTTCACCCAGTCTTAATTTCATTGGCCTGTGTCTGTCTAACCTTAAACTGTGCATCAAAGCATTAGACACATAAATGGTATTATCTTTTTTATCTGTAAAATGAATCATACTTGTTGTCACACTCATTAATTACCCTCCTAGTTGTCGGTAAAGCAAATAGTTTGCATAATATATTGGAAGCTGAATCGATCTATTTTTTAAATTTTTATCTTTTAAATGATTAAATATGGATCTGCCAGGTTTTGAATTGGCTTCAAGTAACCAGACTTTCGCTAATGAATCAACACCTAAATCAATCCCAAGTTCACTTAAACGTCCAAAGTGAGTTTCCAATACGGCTGGCAGTTGTTCTACAATTTTATGGATACTGTTCATGATTTGCACCGTTTTTGTTTCTCCAAATTCATTTATAAGAAAGGGACGGACTTCCCTAACAAAACCACCACCATGAAGATTGGATGTTAGACTGCCTGGTTGACCACATCTTACAGCCATTCCAGTAAACTGCCAATGACCACTTCCGTTTTTCTGCACTAATGCTCTAATATCAAATGAAGTATCTGATTTTGTTTTTAATTGTAAATATTGTTGAATAACATATTTTCGTTTTTGAATGAATTGTTGTATGCTATTTGCCAGAGAAGTATATTTTTCGTAAGTAACATCAAGCGGTACATTGTTTTTATCACGGCCTCTAATGACGTAATCATTATGATTATTTTTTTTAATATGAAGTATCGCTTTTCCATGACTTCCATTGATAGGTTTTAGAATAAATTCATTTTGGCTATCTAACCATTGTTTTATAGTTCCTGTGTTTTTATATAATTCTGTTTTTGGTAAAACATTTTTTATATAAGGTTTGGATTTTAGTACATCATATACACTCCATTTATCCATTAATCTATTTCCTAAAAATTGAACCTTTTTGTTATTTTTAATCATCAATAATTGTTTACGATATAGTAAAAATTGCTCTTGGCTATCTATGAAACAACGATCATAAATGAGGGTAGGTATAGGGAAAGTTTTTGTGATCCACTTTTTATTTTTATATACAACTCCCGTTAGTTGATTTTTTTCCCATTGAATTTGATGAAGTGCAAAAATTAACACTGTGATTTTAAGTTTTAAACCAAATACACATAATCGTTTATAGAAATTTTGACTACCGTCGGAAAGAGCTGTATTCAAATCACTGACCATGATACCCAAACTATTGAAGTTCATTTTTTTCACCTCATTCAAAAGTTAAATAACGTGCATATTGAATGATTTTTTTTACAGAAGGTCGGATCTTATTTTCATTCAGTGAAGTATGATCACTTTTTGAGGGTTTTGAATTGACTTCAATCATCCATACCTTCCCATGCACATCAATGGATAAATCAACACCCAGTTCAGCAAAATGATTTGGAATCTGTTCTTCTAATCCTTCAACAATTTTTAAAGCTGAATGGTTGAGTCTATGGATCGTGTTTCTCACTTCATGTTTTGGTAAGTTAGATTTCAATAAAGCTTCTTTAACTGAACTTAGAGTCCCACCTCGAGCTAAGTTGGAGACAAAATGGTTATTGCTTGCGATACGTCCTACGATGGAAGTAATCTCCCATTCTCCATTTATATTTTTTTGTACTAATGCACGAAAATCTATGGGACGATGGTTCACTTTTATTAAAGAAATTCCTTGTTGAATTTGGTATTTCTTCGATTTTAATTTTCCAGATATTTTTGCATATACTTTTTTCAAATTACTAAACTTCTCTGAATGTGATCCATTTACACTTGCAAAATGGCACAGATAAGCGCCGTTAGACTGCCTTGTGATTCGGATGATACCTCTTCCTAAACTACCTTGTGATGGTTTCAAAAAAACTGTAGTATACTTGCTGCACATCATTTTCAACATGGAATAGTTTTTTAACAAATAAGACTCTGGTAAATATTTTTGTAGGTTTTTACTTTTAGATAAAGCATCATAAACTTCTGTCTTATCTAAAAATTTTTCATTAAATATTTGAGTATGATATTTGGATTTTACTTCTTTCATAAAATGTTGTACGCTTGATTTGTTCTCTTGTTTACGTGTGCTTAAGCGATTATAAATGGTATTTGGAATGGGTAAAATTCTCTTACTCCAACCGCCGTAATATGTCCATCCATCGATTTTGTTAGAATCAACGTGAATATCTTTGGGAGTAAAAAAACAAACAAACGCGCCTTGAAGTTTACTAGCATCAGAAAGTTCCTGACAAAAAATTGTATTTGATCCAAATGGTTTTGAATGAGACTGTTTTGTGCGATGGCTAAGTAAAACACCTATAAAAGGACCTATGGTAAGTGTAGAAGAACTGTACTGGATTCTTAATTTAGATTTATGATGCAGACCTAACTGTCTAGCTAGGTGTTCATTGATAATTAACGCATTGGTACGTTTTGACGGTAGGACTTTTACATATAAATTTTTTGACCCAAATTTAAGATTAATTGGTTGGTTTGCTGGTATCTTTCCTTTTTTCATCAAAGATTCACTAAGCAAAATTAAATATTGGTCATGAAACAATGAAGTTTTATTTTGTATATAAATTGTGATAATTTTATCAATCATGATCAATCCCCTTCTAAAACACTAATGATTCGTTACAGGAATATAAGTTATCATATGAGGACATAAAACCCTTGGTGATTGAATGTAGTTAGGTTTATGCTGAAATGTAGAAAATTGGGGGGAATATCTATGAATACACTAGTGTTGTTACTTGTAAGTATTATTGTTGGAGCCTGTATCGGTGGATTAACAAATTTCTTAGCGATAAAAATGTTGTTTTATCCACGAAAAGCAGTATATCTGTTCAAGAGAAAAATTCCCTTCACTCCTGGGTTGATCCCCAAAAGAAAAGATGAAATAGCAGCATCACTTGGTAGAGTAGTTGGTGATTACCTTGTGACCCCAGAAGGTTTGAGTGGATTAGTAAGTAGTGAGGAGTTTAAAAGAAAAGCAGAAAAAAAGTGTAATCAATGGTTTGATGATTTGTTGGAGCAAGAGATACACTTGGAGGATATTGCGCTGCGTTTCTGGACTAAAGAGCAGGTGGAAGAGTGGAAGGGAAAAAGTATAGAATGGACATATTCTTTAACGAATAAAGGAATAGAATGGTTATGGATAGAGAAAAATTGGTCTTCAAAGTCACTTGTTGATATTATTCCGAATTGGAATGATGAGCAAAAGGAGAATTGGGCACAAACTGCTGCAGATTATATATTGTATGAAATTGGAAAGGAGCTTCAAACGGAGCGAGGAGAAAGGATTCTGAAAAATTTAACAGGTCAGTTAATGGAACAAGCAGGTGGATTGATGGGGACTTTAGCAGGATTGTTTATGGACGAACAAAAAATAACATCAAAGATAAGAACAGTAGTATTGGAACAGCTTGATTCCCCAACAATAAACAATTCATTATATCAGTTTCTTTATCATAAAATTAGCGACTTGGAGAAGAAAAATCTATCAGAGTGGATTGATCAATTTTCACAACATGAAGATCAATTAAGCTGGTTAACTGAAAAAACGAATGCGCTTTTAAAATGGGAGAAATGGTTGAACAGGTTAATGGAAAAACCGTTAAAACCTTTATTACAAAGTAATAAACAATGGATCTTAAAGCAAATTCCGGTTATGTTGAATTTTTTGTTGAATCAACTTAGTAAAAATGTAGAACAGATTGTTGAAGCAATTGAGCTGCCTTATTTAGTACAATCAGAGGTTGAGAAATTTCCAATAGAACGAGTAGAAGAAATTGTTTTAAGTGTTTCTGGAAAAGAATTTAGGGCAATTACATGGTTAGGTGCTGTATTAGGAGGAATAATTGGATTAGTACAATTTGTATTGATCATATCTTATTATTAGTCTGATATTTTAGAGGAGAGATGAATGAGATGAATATTTATGATAAAGCTCATGAATTAGCAAAAGCGTTAAAAGAAAGTGATGAAGTAAAACAATTAAATGAAGCTAGAGTAGAAATTGATAAAAACGAGGAAGCAAGTAAGATGCTGCAAGATTTTACAAATATTCAGAATGAATTACAACAAAAAATGATGTCTGGTGAACAGCCTTCTGAAGAAGAAATGGAAAAAATTCAAAAAATGTATGAAGTACTGCAACTAAATCCACTTTTATCTAAATTATTTGAAACAGAACAACGTATAAGTGTAATTGTTCAAGATGTTCACAAAATTATTAATGAACCGTTACAAGGATCAACTTCATAATCTAGTTGTTCCAAGTTATAGAAATAACATTTTAATATCGGGTCTATTTAACCCATTCTTTCATAAAATTTAATATAGGGTTGTACGAATTTGAAGGAGCTGGTTAGATTGAAAGGGATCAAACCGATATTTAGTTTGAGTTTAGCCGTAGGATTATTAATTTTTGCGATTCCTAGGCTAGAGGTAGGTCAAGGTTGGACTTTACCAACGATTTTTGCAGTAGTTTGGATTGGAATGGTACTGCTAATTATAGCTGCGCATTTGCATGAAGTGTTAGGGGTAGACGAGGAAACAAAAAAAGAGATGAGAAGAGTAAAACAATATCAACGTTGGAAAAGAGAACAGTTGGTTTACGGAAATAAAAGAAAAATGATGAGATGATATATAAAAAAGTTTTTTGATGCTTGGATACAAAGCAATGTGAAATGGAAATCTCTTATTCTGTTGAATGGAATAAGAGATTTTTTATGGATTTACTCTTTAGTTAGGATCACTTAAGAAAAGATGACCAATGGGAGATTTTTATATATACTATATGTAAAGCATCTTTTTAGTTAAATATATCCTAAAAATGAATTGATTTTGAGGTGTGATGATTATTGAAAAATGTAGAAAATTCAAATAAAACAAAACATGAACAAATTTTAGAACATATAGAGAGTTTAGAAATTGGTGCAAAAATTTCCGTTAGACAAATCGCAAAAAGTTTAGAAGTCAGTGAAGGAACGGCATACCGAGCTATAAAAGATGCTGAGATTCAAGGCTTAGTAAGTACAAGAGAAAGAATAGGCACCATAAGAATTGAAAAGAAGAACCGAATGAACATTGATCAACTTACCTTTGCTGATGTTGTAAGTATTGTTGATGGAAGTGTATTGGGGGGTGCCCAAGGATTGGATAAGCCCCTGAATAAATTTGTAATTGGTGCCATGAAATTGGAAGCCATGATGAGATATGTTGATCCAGACAGCTTATTAATTGTGGGAAATAGAGATCAAGTACATAAGATTGCTTTGGAACACGGTGCAGGCGTGTTGATTACTGGGGGATTTGATGCCAAAAGTGATGTAAAGAAGCTAGCAGATCAAAAGGAACTACCTTTAATTTCTTCTAGTTATGATTCATTTACGGTAGCTTCTATGATTAATCGAGCGATTTATGATCGATTAATCAAAAAGAAAATCATGTTAGTTGAAGATATGATCTATGTAAAAAAATCAGATGTTTATGTTTTGAAAAGTAATCATACAGTGAAGGACATGCAAGAAATTGCTGAAAAATCTGGACATAGCAGATTCCCAATTGTGGATGAGTGGAATCGTGTAACAGGAATGATCACTTCTAAAGATATGATTGGTGCTCAAAGAAATCAAACCTTAGATAAATATATGACTAGGAATCCTATTACTGTAAATCTTCAAACCTCTATCACTTCTGCTGCCCATATGATGGTTTGGGAAGGAATAGAACTATTACCAGTAGTGGATCACCATCGAAAATTACTTGGAGTAATAAGTAGGAAAGATGTTTTACATGCGTTGCAGCATCTTCAAAAACAACCTCAAATGGGAGAAACCTTTGAAAATCTCATATGGTCGGGATTTGAACAAGTACGCAACAATAAAGGGGAATTAGAGCTTCATGGTGAAATTACCCCTCAGATGACAAGTCAACTAGGTACCGTATCTGAAGGAGTACTTACCACTTTGATGACAAAATCAGCCTATCAGGTCATCAGTGATGTTAAAAAAGGAGATTATGTATTAGATAATATCTCTACTTATTTTGTAAGACCTTTGCAAATTGATAGTCATATAAAAATATGTCCTGGAATTATAGAAGTCAGTCGAAAATTTGCAAAAGTGGAAGTACAGATTTTTCACGAAGTGGACTTAATCTGTAAAGCGATGTTAACGGCACAAATTATTGATTCGTAAACTTCATAATGTGTACATGATTTCGGATGCCACCATATATATTAGCTAAACCTAACAACAAGAATACAATACCTACAATGATACGAGGCCAAGTGAACTCAAATAGAAATAGCTGTATACATGAAATAGTTAATAACGTAACTCCTATACTCATGTTCATACGTGATCTCATTAGTCCTTGTTGTTTGGCATCCTTTGTACGCCTTGCCTTCATACTGAAATAAAAGGAAAGCCATGCTGATACTAATACAATAATGTAGGGTAAGTAATTGAGAAAATTCATTTGTTCATCTCCATCTTCTATTACTAACTTTTTTTACTATATGACAACTATTGTATCAAAAAAAGCAGGTACAACTCAATTTATAACTATCCTTGACTTATCTTATGAATCTGGATTAAATTCTTCAACCGTGATCCAAAAGGTAACTTCGCCGTAAACAACGAACATATATTGTATTTCAACAACATAATCCCTTTCATGAACATTAATGTAAGTTTTTCTACCATACAATTGTTTAACATAATCAGGGTCTTTATAAATGATCGAAACTTGCTTCCCTTTTAATACTTTTAGATCGTCACTTACTTCATTTTTTATATCATTTTTTATAAGATCATCTAGTGGTTCTTTATCTTTATCCTCTTGAATTTTAATGATAATGGAATGAATAACTGTATTTGAATCTTTATACTTTTCTAAACCTTCAATTTTTGACAGTAAATCTTTATTTTCTTGACGGATCGTCTCGTTGATTTTAAACATCTCTTGCATATTGTGTTGGTATATAATCATGTAAACAGCAGCTCCAATGATCATACCGGATACGATGAGAGCAATGGCTTGCATATACTTTAAAAATCTTGTGATCGATGGAACTCTCAAGAGGAATTTCCTCCATTGCTTAACCAAAGCATCAGAGTTGTACCTGATTGAGCACCTATAAAGGCACTAATAATTTGCAATATTTGTTTAATTGCAGGTGAAAGATGACCGTCCACGACGTTACTTTCTATCAGACGAAGTGGATCAATGGTTCCTCCTATAGCCACAACAACTGCCCATATTTTCACGTTTTTTGCAACTTCTTGCATTGTAAAAGATGGTGGCTGCAACGTAAGTGTAGCAGCTATTCCAGCTAATAAACTAGCACCAAGTACAACCCCAAAAGCAATCATATAATCTGTAATCATTTTAGTTAATAAATTCCCCATTGTGATACTTCCTTTCTATTAAACAGGAAAGAAAAACTTTCCATTTAATTTAAGTTGAAACAATACAAGCCCTCTATATTAATGTATGGGGTGAGTTTAATGAATTATGCTAAAATAGAGTAAAGAAGATTTACAAAATGTTAGACATTTTTTTATGACAAATCACATACCGATCTTTTTTCGAACATATGTTTTATCTGAAGGGCTTTTTTATGGTAAAATGAAGTTAAATAACTAGCTTTGAGATGATTATAAGGAGCGGTAGGAGAAATGGAAAGCTTTACTCATCTTCACGTACATAGTGAATATAGTTTATTGGATGGAGCAGCTCGAATCGATCAATTAACGAAAAAAGCTTCTGATTTATCCATGAGTGCACTTGCATTAACTGATCATGGCGTGATGTATGGAGCTCTCCCTTTTTATAAATCGTGTCTAAAAAACAATATAAAACCCATCATTGGTTGTGAGGTATATTTCACGGCTGAATCTTTGCATGAAAAAAAATCTAGAAAAGAGAGTCCGATATATCATCTAATATTGTTATGCAAAAATGAAAAAGGTTATAAAAACTTAATGAAAATTTGTTCGATCGCACATCTCAAAGGACATCACTATAAACCTAGAATTGATGAGCGATATTTAAAACAACATGCAGAGGGACTCATATGTTTAAGCGCTTGTTTAGGAGGAGAAGTTTCTCAACATTTACTTCATGAAGAGTGGGATATAGCTAAAAAGGCAGCCAAACGTTATCAAAGTATATTTGGAGACGATTTTTATTTAGAGCTGCAGGACCATGGTATTTATGAACAGAAAAAAGTGATGAATAACATGATCAAACTAAGTCGTGAAACCGGAATACAATTAGTAGCAACAAATGATGTCCATTATATTCAACAAGAGGACTATTCTGTACAGGATGTTTTAATTTGTATCGGCACTGGTAAAACGATAGAGGATTCACATAGAATGAAGTTTCAAACAGATCAACTGTATTTAAAAAGTCAATCTGAGATGAATGATTTATTTTCATTTGTACCTGAAGCAATTCGTAATACAAAAATTATTGAAGACAAATGTAATCTGCAGCTATCATTAGGAACGTCTATTTTACCCCAATATGCACCAATACCAGAGGAATTTAACTCACATACTTATTTGAAAGAGCTTTGTGAAAAAGGTTTACTAAAAAGATATAGAGCCTTACAAGAGTGGCAGGATTTATCGTTTCAGACAGAAGTGAGGGAAAGACTAGATTACGAACTTCGTGTCATTCAAAATATGGGGTATTCGGATTATTTTTTAATCGTTTGGGACTTTATTCGTTTTGCACATGAAAAAAACATTATGACTGGACCAGGAAGAGGATCTTCAGCTGGTAGTTTAGTCGCCTATGTATTAAATATAACGGACGTCGATCCGATACGTTACCAACTCCTATTTGAAAGGTTTTTAAATCCTGAAAGAATTTCTATGCCAGATATTGATATTGATTTTAGTGATGAGAGACGAGAAGAAGTGATTGATTATGTTGTACAAAAATATGGGTCAGAACATGTAGCCCAAATTATCACTTTTGGTACAATGGCAGCAAAAGCCGCTGTAAGAGATGTTGGAAGAGTGCTAAACTTTCCATATCAGGAAGTGGATAAAACAGCAAAAATGATTCCGAATCAGCTTGGCATTACCATTGATAAAGCCATTTCTTATAATCCTGATCTAAAAAGTACTTATGAAAAAAACGAGAAAATTTATGAACTTTTAAATATGGCATCTAAAGTAGAAGGTTTTCCTAGACATGCTTCTACTCATGCAGCGGGTGTTGTTATATCTAAAGAACCTTTAACAAATTACGTTCCTCTGCAAGAAGGAACAGATCAAATTCCATTAACTCAATATCCTATGGAGCAGTTAGAATCTATTGGACTTCTAAAGATGGATTTTTTAGGTCTTCGCACACTATCTATTATTGAAAGAACACTGGATTGGATCAAACAACAGGCTGATGTAGAAATAGATTTACAAAAAATAAATGTAAATGATGCAACAACATATGAGATGTTAAGCAAAGGGGAAACTACAGGAATCTTTCAATTAGAATCCTCTGGTGTACGTCGTGTCCTAAAAGAGTTAAAGCCTTCAGAATTTGAGGATATTATTTCCGTGTTAGCCTTATATCGACCTGGGCCAATGGAGTTTATTCCCAAATATATTCAGGGTAAACATAAGCAAATTGAAGTGGAATACCCTCACTCCTCTCTCAAATCCATATTATCTGACACATATGGCATTATCGTGTATCAAGAGCAAATTATGCAAATTGCATCAAAGATGGCAGGATTTAGTTTGGGTGAGGCAGATCTTCTTAGACGAGCTGTATCTAAAAAGAAAAGAGAAGAGTTAAATAAACAACGTGAGGCTTTCGTAACAGGAAGTATAAATGAAGGGTATCCAGAAACAGATGCAAATAAAGTCTATGATATGATCGTTCGTTTTGCGGATTATGGATTCCCAAGAGCTCATGCAACTGCTTATGGTGTATTAGCATTTCAAACGGCTTATTTAAAGGCACATTATCCAGTACAGTTTATGTCTGCTATGTTAACTTCCGTGATTGGAAATCAAGGGAAATTAGCCGAATATATTGATGAATGCAGAAGAATGAATATCAAAGTATTACCGCCAGATGTAAATGAAAGTGATATTTTGTTTACACCAGTTACTAACCTAAACTTCAATGATCAATGGAAAGGTGCTATTCGATTCGGTTTGGCTGCCATTAAAAATGTTGGAACAACAGCAATGAAATCTATCATCAAGGAAAGACAAATTTCGCCATTTGAAAACTTGTTGGATTTTTGTCAAAAAGTGGACTCTAAAGCATGTAATACAAGAGTTGTTGAATCGCTTATATTAAGTGGAGCTTTTGACTTGCTTCCTGGTCATCGTGCCCAATTGCTAGCTATGTTGGATGAAACGATGGATGCAGCTGTGAAATGGAAAAAGGAAAGAGAGGATTTACAAATCCATCTATTTGGACTAACGGAGGAAATGAACTGGACAATAGATTATCCAGATGTTTTAGCCTTTACAGAAATACAAAGGTTAGAACAAGAAAAAGAAATGTTGGGTTTATTCGTTTCTGGCCATCCCCTTGATGCATACCAAGATGAAATTGCCAAATTAACTATAAATGAAATCCATCTATTGGGGGAGATGAAGGAAAATACCGTTGTTCGAGTAGTAGGTATGATTTCATCATTTAGAATGATTTTAACAAAGAAAGGTCAGCAAATGGCTTTTATGGAAATAGAAGATCGTGTTGCTAAAATTGAAGCCGTTATTTTTCCCGAAACATGGAAAATATATGGGAAAAACATCGAAAAAGGGAAAATTGTATATCTTGATGGAAAACTACAACATCAAGATGAATCAGTAAAGCTATTGGCACAGCGTGTTGTTCCCATTGATGAAATCAACAAAGAAATTGTTGTTAAAGAAAGTTCTATACAAAAGCATGCTGAGAAAAAGGAAAAAAGTAAACTGAATAATAAACAGCAAGTATACATTAAGATCATGGAAATGAATCAAAGTGTTGAAAAACTAGTGAGATTAAAAAAATTGCTGAAAAAACATTCAGGGTCTCTTGAGGTCATATTATTTTATGAACAACCCCATAAGATTGTAGCATTAAATGAATCATACAATATAAAACCTTCACAAGATCTTTTTACATCTATAGAAGCAATATTAGGGAAAGGAACAGTAAAAGTAAGATAATTGGGTATCATAAAACAAATCACTTATTGATCACTTTTCATCACTTTACAATTCGTAAAATCTAGGATAAGCTTTGTTATGGGGAAGGATAAGGTTTATCAAGAAACTTTAATCTATAACTTACAAACAAATTCAGGAGGTTCTTCATTCATGTGGACAGTAATTTATATTGCACCCACTGAAAAAATGGCTGAGCGATTAAAGGATAACCTGACAACCGAAGGTTTTTTTGTAAAAATAAAATCAAGCGGATTATCCAAAAATCAATTTGAAATATTGGTCCCTGAGGGAGAAGTGGAAGAAGTACAAGAGGTACTAAGTACCCTGCTTCATACATAACCAAGCTGCAATACATACATGTTAGTTTAACCTTATAAAAATGAAGCGTGTAAAAATAAAACGCCTTGTGAGGTGTAATAGTGTTTAAAGATCTATTTAATAAAAAAAGAAAATATGCAACAATCCCTTCTGAAAACTCTAAGCGAGACAATATTCCAGAAGGATTGATGAACAAGTGTCCAAAATGTGGAACTATTCAATTTAATAAAGAGTTAGAAAAAAATTTAAAAGTTTGTTCAGGTTGTGGTTATCATTTTAGATTAAATGCCCAAGAAAGATTTCAAATCACATTAGATGATGGAAGAATATTTGAATTTGACAGTGATATGATTTCTGAAGATCCATTAGATTTTCCAGGATATAAAGAAAAGATAGCAAAACATCAGGATAAAACTGGTTTTAAAGATTCCATCATCACAGGAGAAGGAACCATTGGAGGTTTTCCTGTGGTAGTGGCAGGGATGAGCTTTGAATTTTTTGGCGGAAGCATGGGATCTGTTGTTGGTGAAAAAGTAACTAGAGCGATTGAAACTGCAATGAATAAAAACTATCCACTGCTTATTTTTTCTACATCTGGTGGTGCTAGGATGGAAGAAAGTATTTTAAGTCTAATGCAAATGGCCAAAACAAGCGCAGCAATCCAAAAATTTAGTGATCAAGGTGGATTGTATATTTCCATTATTACAGATCCAACTTTTGGAGGCGTTCCTGCGAGCTTTGCGATGTTAGGAGATTACATTATCGCAGAACCAGGTGCTGCTTTTGGATTTACTGGTAGAAGAGTGATCGAGCAGACGATTAGGCAAAAATTACCAGAAACCTTTCAAACAGCTGAATTTAATTTAAAACATGGACAGCTGGACAAAGTTGTGCCACGTGATCAAATGAGAAACACGTTAATTAAATTATTGGATTTACATTTAACAAAGGAGGAAAACGAATATGGCGAATGAACTGCCATTTGAAAAACCTCTTATAGAATTACGTGAAAAAATTAATGAGATACGTAAATTTGGTATTGAAAAAGAAATTGATATATCAGAAGAAATCAATCGCCTTGAACAAAGATATACGGACTTGGAGGAAGAGATTTTTTCTAATTTAACAGTCTCTCAAAAGATACTAATAGCAAGGCATCCTTTGCGTCCTACCACTTTAGATTATGTTCAACACATATTTGATGATTTTATAGAATTGCATGGTGATCGTACGTATGGGGATGATTTAGCGATTGTTGGTGGAATTGCTAAGTTGAATGGACAACCAGTTACTATTGTTGGTCATCAGAAAGGAAAAGACACTAAGGATAATATAGCACGTAATTTTGGAATGCCTCACCCTGAAGGATTCCGTAAAGGATTGCGTTTAATGAAACAAGCAAATAAATTTAAAAGACCCATTATTACATTTATTGATACCCCTGGTGCTTATCCAGGTGGTGCTGCAGAAGAAAGAGGTCAGGCAGAAGCTATAGCTAAGAATTTATTGGAAATGGCTGGTTTTGAAGTACCTATAATTTGTATTGTTATTGGTGAAGGTGGTAGTGGTGGAGCTCTGGCATTAGGTGTGGGAAATAGAGTGCTTATGTTAGAAAACGCCATTTATTCAGTGAGCAGCCCTGAAGCTGCTGCTTCTATCCTTTACAAAGATGCTTCCAAGTCTCTTCTTGCAGCAGAGTCCATGAGAATAACAGCAAATCATATTCATAACTTTGGAGTAGCTGATGATATCATTCCTGAACCAAAAGGGGGAGCTCATAAGGACGTTAAATACCAAGCTGAGATGATAAAAGAAACCATATTGAAACATCTACTACAACTTAATGGGTTGGATGAATTTGAGATAAAAGAAGATAGATACAACAAATTTAGGAAAATAGGGAGTTTTACTGTGCCTGAGGAAGTATATTAGTTTGGACTAGGAGGAGTAGAAACATGCGTAAAACAAAAATTGTATGTACTTTAGGACCAGCAAGTGAAACATTGGAAAAAACTAAAAAGCTAATCCAAGCAGGGTTGAATGTGGGAAGATTAAATTTCTCTCATGGTGATTTTGAAGAACATGGAAATCGCATCACAAATATCAGAAAAGCTAGTGAAGAGTTAGGTAAGACTGTTGCCATCTTATTAGATACAAAAGGACCTGAAATTAGAACAGGGAAATTAAAGGAAGATAAGGTTCAACTTGTTGCCAACGAATTTATTACCTTAACTACAGAAGAAATTCAAGGTGATCAAAATCGTGTAGCTATTACTTATGACAAACTTCCCGAAGAAGTTCAAATCGGATCTACGATATTAATTGATGATGGATTAATTGGTTTGAAAGTTGTGGAAGTCCAAAATACTGAAATTAAATGTCAAATTGTGAATGGTGGCTTGCTTGGCAGTAGAAAAGGTGTAAATGTACCTGGGGTAAAGATTTCTTTACCTGGTATAACTGAAAAGGATACCAATGATATTATTTTTGGAATTGAGCAAGGGGTAGACTTTATTGCAGCTTCATTTGTGCGAAAAGCAAGTGATGTATTAGAAATTCGGGATTTATTACAACGTTATAATGCACAGCATATTCATATCATTTCAAAAATTGAGAATCAAGAAGGTGTAGACAATCTTGATGAAATTTTAGAAGTATCCGATGGTTTAATGGTGGCACGTGGAGATCTTGGAGTTGAAATTCCAGCTGAAGAAGTACCATTAGTTCAAAAACGAATGATTGATAAATGTAACCAATCAGGGAAACCAGTGATTACGGCCACACAAATGCTTGATTCTATGCAGCGTAACCCTCGCCCAACTAGAGCAGAAGCGAGTGATGTTGCCAATGCGATTTTTGATGGAACGGATGCTATCATGTTATCTGGAGAAACAGCTCAAGGGAAATATCCTTTGGAATCAGTACAGACAATGGCTCGAATTGCAGAAAAAGCAGAATCTGCACTTGAATACCGTGAAATCTTCTTAAAACAATCGAGTATTCAACAAATAACGGTTACTGAATCCATCAGTCAATCCGTTGCGAACTCAGCTTTAGATTTAAATGCAAAAGCTATTTTCACTTCCACACAAAGTGGTTATACAGCTCGAATGGTTTCCAAATATCGTCCGAAGTCTCCAATTATTGCAGTAACTCCTGATGAAGTGGTTATGCGTCGCTTATCGTTAGTTTGGGGAGTGAATCCAGTTAAAGGAGAGCAGGCAGAGTCTACAGATAAAATGTTTGAATTAGCAGTAAATAGTGGTTTGAGAGCAGGGTATGTTCAATTCGGAGATTTAGTAGTGATCACAGCAGGAGTTCCAATTGGGCGTTCAGGCACAACAAACTTAATTAAAATCCACCACATTGGCGAAATGATTGCTAAAGGTCAAGGAATAGGTAGTTATAGTGTAACAGGTAAAGTTGTTGCAGCCCGTACACCAGAAGAAGCCAAAGAAAAGGTTTCAGAAGGATGTATATTAGTGACAATTGGAACCGATAAGGATTATATTCCAGCGATGCAAAAAGCATCAGCAATTATAACTGAGACAGGTGGTCTTACTTCACATGCAGCAGTAGTAGGAGTTGAACTAGGTATTCCTGTTATTGTAAATGTACAGAATGCTCTAGACATATTAAAAGATGGCATGGATGTTTCTGTATATAGTGAACAAGGCTTCATTTATTCTGGGAAATCAGAAACATTATAACCTCTTTAATCACAATCATATAGATTAAACTTTACTTTCTAAGAGCTTTGTCAGCCAAATCTGACTAGCTCTTTTTATTATGTTAAAATAAAAATATGGATAAAGTAGGAGGGGTACATAGTGGAGACAACAGAATGGCTAAAGCACTCAGTAAGGGTAAGATATCAAGAAACAGATCAAATGGGTGTAGTACACCATGGGAATTATTTGAATTGGTTTGAAATAGGAAGGACAGAATATGTAAGAGAGATGGGTTATAGTTATAGCGAAATAGAAAAATTAGGTCTATACCTTCCCGTTGTTGATGTACAAATGAGCTTTAGAAAACCTGCTAAATATGATGATGTTATTGATATTTATACGAAAGTGGTTGAATTTACGAATAAAAAAATCATTTTTGAAGTTGAAGTTAAAAAAGGTGATGACCTTTTAGTTACTGGAAAAACAGTACACGTATGGTTAAACGCAGAATGGAGAACGGTTCGTTTGGATGAAGTAGCACCAGAGTTATATGAACGTTTGACAAAAGGAGCTGTAATTGACAAAGTAAAATGAAAGGAGTGTTATTATGTTTCGTTTACTCGTTGTCATTATGATCGTTGTACCTGCAATAGAAATTTGGGGATTAATCACAGTGGGAGGATTAATCGGTGGATTTGAAACGTTTATTTTAATTTTACTTACTGGATTTATAGGTGCTTTTTTAGCAAGAAGCGAAGGGTCCAAGGTCATGAATCAGGCTAGAATTGAAATGTCATCTGGCCGTGTACCAGCAGGTTCTATTTTAGACGGTATATGTATATTTTCAGGTGGATTACTTTTACTTACTCCAGGATTTTTAACGGATACTATAGGCTTTTTGCTTGTTTTACCAATGACAAGAGGTTTTTTTAAGGCATGGATTTTGTATTTTATAAAAAAGCTAATGTCCAAAGGAACCATCATCCGTTTTTAGAATATGTTTTTAAGTACATATAAAAACAGGATGAATGTGAATTCAGTATGGAATAAAATAATCTTTATAATAATGATAATGAAGTTTTATGTCCAGATGAGTTCACAATTTGTATGAAATCCTTTATCATTAATGTGAATGACTATTAAACTAAAAGAGTTAAATATTTGGATAATCAATTCAAGTAATTTATATCTTTAAATAAAGGAGAGTATATAATGACAGCACCTACAAAAGGTTTAGAAGGTATCGTGGCTACTACTTCTTCAGTAAGCTCCATTATTGATGGTGTATTAACATATCGTGGTATTAACATTGATGATTTAGCTGAAAAAGGTACTTTTGAAGAAGTTGTTTATTTATTATGGTATGGTAAATTGCCAAATCAAACAGAATTAACAGAATTCAAAAAACAAATAGTTGAAAATATGGTAATTCCGAATGAAGTTTTAGATCAAATCAGACTATTTCCTAAAGATGCTAACGCGATGGCTGCACTTCGTACAGCTGTTTCAAGTTTAGCATTGTATGATGAAGAAGCAGAGGATATGAGTAAGGAAGCAAACATAAGAAAAGCAATTCGTCTTCAAGCCAAAATTCCGACAATCATTTCTGCTTTTGCAAGAATTAGAGAAGGAAAAGAACCAATTCAACCTAAAAAAGATGCATCCCTTTGTTATAACTTCTTATACACACTTACAGGTGATGAACCAGATCCTATTGCGATAGAAGCTTTAGACAAAGCCTTAATTTTACATGCTGATCATGAATTAAATGCTTCAACTTTTGCTTCTCGTGTGACGGTTGCAACATTATCAGATGTTTATTCTGGAGTTACATCAGCCATCGGTACATTGAAAGGACCTCTTCATGGTGGAGCAAATGAAGCAGTAATGGTGATGTTAGAAGAAATAGGTACCATTGAAAATGCTGAACCGTACATTGAAAAGAAATTAGAAAATAAAGAAAAAATCATGGGATTTGGACATCGTGTTTATAAAACAGGTGACCCTAGAGCTAAACATTTACAAAAAATGTCCTATGAATTAGGTAAAATCACTGGCGAGATGAAGTGGTATGATATGTCAACTATCATTGAAAAAATGATTACCGAGAAAAAAGGATTAAAACCAAATACTGATTTTTATTCAGCTTCTGTGTATACATCCTTACAGATTCCCCGTGATTTATTTACACCTATTTTTGCATTTAGTCGTGTATCTGGTTGGACTGCTCACATTTTAGAGCAATTAGACAACAATCGTTTAATTCGCCCTCGCGCTGAATATATTGGACCATCTAGCCAACCATATGTCGATATAGAAAACAGATAATATAAGTTCTTAAAAAAACTTTAGCAGAATGAAGGAGGTACCTATATACATGGTACAATTCAACAATTACGATTTACCAACAAACGGTGAGAAAATTACAATTCAGAATGGACAATTGCAAGTTCCTAATAAACCAATTATTCCTTTTATTGAAGGAGATGGGACAGGTCCTGATATATGGGCAGCTTCAAAACGAGTATTAGATGCTGCAGTAGAAAAAGCCTATAACGGTGAAAAAGAAATTGCTTGGTATGAAGTTTTTGCAGGTGAGAAAGCTTTTAATAAATTTAATGAGTGGTTGCCAGAAGATACTTTAACTGCAATAAGGGAATATATTGTTGCAATTAAAGGACCTTTAACGACACCTATCGGAGGAGGAATTCGTTCTTTAAACGTTGCACTTCGACAAGAATTAGATTTATATACTTGTCTTCGTCCAGTACGTTATTTTGATGGTGTTCCTTCACCAGTTAAGCAACCTGAATTGGTTGATATGGTTATTTTCCGAGAGAATACAGAAGATATTTATGCAGGAATTGAATATCAACAAGGATCTGAAGAAGTAAAAAAAGTCATTCAATTTTTACAGAATGAAATGGGAGTAAACAAAATTCGTTTTCCTGAAACTTCAGGTATTGGAATTAAACCCGTTTCTTCTGAAGGGACAAAACGTCTTGTCAAGGGTGCAATCGAATATGCGATTAAACATGGACGTAAAAGTGTAACCTTAGTACATAAAGGAAACATTATGAAATTTACTGAAGGTGCATTTAAAAACTGGGGTTATGAATTAGCTGAAGAAGAATTCGGTGATAAAGTATTTACTTGGGGGCAATATGATCGAATCCAAGAAGCTGAAGGCAAAGAGGCTGCTGATAAAGCTCAAGATGAAGCCCTTGCTGCTGGTAAGATACTAGTAAAGGATGCAATTGCAGATATTGCACTACAACAAGTACTTACTCGTCCGAAAGATTTTGAAGTTATAGCTACTTTGAACTTAAATGGTGACTATTTATCTGATGCTTTAGCTGCTCAGGTAGGTGGAATTGGTATTGCTCCTGGTGCAAATATCAATTATGTTACTGGACATGCAATCTTTGAAGCAACTCACGGAACAGCTCCAAAATACGCTGGTTTAGATGTAGTTAACCCAGGTTCTGTCATTCTATCAGGTGTACTAATGCTTGAACATTTAGGTTGGAATGAAGCTGCTAATTTAATTTACAAAGGGATGGAAACAGCAATTTCTAACAAAACAGTAACATATGATTTTGAAAGATTAATGGAAAATGCTACAAAAGTGAAATGTTCTGAATTTGCAGATGAAATTATCAAACACATGGCTTAAAAATAAAATAGTTTTAATGAAAATCCCCTCACTGATTGAAGTGAGGGGACTTTAAAGAGTAAAAAAATAAAAATTACTTAAAAGAGGAGAATCTTAAATGGCAATTCAAAGAAAAAAAATTGCAGTTGTAGGAGCTGGATTTACTGGAGCAACTACTGCACTTATGTTAGCTCAAAAAGAATTGGGTGACGTAGTATTAATTGATATTCCTGGCCTAGAGAATCCGACAAAAGGTAAAGCGCTAGATATGTTAGAGGCAAGTCCAGTACAAGGCTTTGATAGCAACATTATTGGTACTTCAAGTTATGAAGATGCTGAAGGTGCTGATGTGGTCATTATTACAGCAGGAATTGCACGTAAACCTGGTATGAGTAGAGATGATTTAGTAAATACGAATGCAGGTATCATGAAATCTGTATGTGAGAATGTAAAAAAATATTGCCCAGATTCATATGTAATCATTTTAAGTAATCCAGTAGATGCTATGACATATGTAGCATTTAATACGCTTGAGTTCCCTAAAAATCGTGTAATTGGCCAATCAGGTGTTTTAGATACTGCACGTTACTTTACTTTTATTTCTCAAGAATTAAATGTTTCCATTGAAGATGTTCACGGTTTTGTATTAGGCGGTCATGGGGATGATATGGTACCACTAGTACGTTACACGAATGTAGCAGGGATACCCATTGATAAATTAATGCCAGCTGATCGCATTGAAGCCATTGTAAAACGTACGCGTACAGGTGGAGGAGAGATCGTAGGTTTACTAGGAAATGGAAGTGCATATTATGCACCTGCTGCTTCTCTAGTTCAAATGACAGAAGCCATATTAAAAGATAAAAAACGTGTATTGCCTTCTATTGCATTTCTTGAAGGTGAATATGGATATGATAATTTATTTATTGGGGTTCCAACGATCCTTGGTGGAGATGGAATTGAAAAAATTATCGAATTAGAATTGACAGAAGAAGAAAAAACAGCTTTAGATAAGTCAGCAGAGTCTGTTCGTAAAGTGATCAGTGTTGTAGACAACGGTTAAACATGATAGGATAAAAAGAGTATGGATTTATTCCATACTCTTTTTATGCTAAAATCACCTATGGGTGAAGGTTTATTTAATTAAATAGATGGAGGGTTATTCATATGTGGGCACAACTTCATACAATAGTAGGTTTATTATTAATTGCTTATATCATACTTCCGTTTCTTATCCTATCTTTAAAAAATGGAAATGAAGGGTTAGCAAAAGTATCTGTCTTTATTAATCGTATAGGAATGTACATATTAATTATTTCATTTTTGACAGGTGGTTATTTAATAAGTCAATATGAAGGATATTCCATCGTTTGGATGATTGTTGTAGTGTTGTTGATACTAATTATGTTTGCTATGACGGGAATGATCTCAAAACCATTAAAACGTGTAAGGGATCGGAGTGCGATTGATAAGGATGTTAAAAAAGCAAAAATATTTAGTTTCATTAATGCAATTGCTGTACTCATCATTATTGTTTTAATGTACAATCCTGGTCTGTTGTAATTTGAATAACAATTATAAAAAAACACCGAAAGTACTATAAAGTACTTTTGGTGTTTTTTTGACTTTAAAAGACTCGCTAATCAGTAAAAATTTTTATTTTCTAAGTTCAATACTAAGCGATAAAATGTGTATCTATCTATGGATACTTGTCTATACCAGATGAAAGGTTTGAGCATAGTATATATTAATCTCTTATTGATAGGAGGTGAAATCAATGGGAGGATCTGTAGGTATTGTACTAGTGTTATTTATTCTATTAGTGATTATTTTAATTGCAGCAGTAAGAAAATGTTATTGATAAATAAAGAGAAGGTTTAATGATATTCTATCATCGATGCGCTCGTTTTACCTCTAGTGAAAAACCTCACTATTATTTAAAGTAGTGAGGCTTTTGCATGTGTGATTATCTCAACTGCTAATAATGTGTACATGTCTAAGGATACTTGTTTATACCAAAGGAAAGGTTTGAACATAGTATATAGTATCTCTTCATGATAGGAGGTGAAATGAATGGGAGGAATTTTAGTTGTTGTATTAGTGTTATTTATTTTATTAGTGATTATTTTAATTGCAGCAGTAAGAAAATGTTATTGATGAAGTAAATAGAAGATTTAAGGAATATTCTACTTCCTGCCCTCTTTTATATACCTCATGTAAACCTCACTATTTTTTATAAAAGTGAGGTTTACAAATGAAATTGGGTACTTTCATCAATGTACTATTCCATACGAATCTATTTTCTAACATTGTATATATTATCTCACTGAAATAGTGGTGAGGTAGTTGCAGTGTTAAATCTCCTTTTTGAATAGGATCATGTTACTCGGAAAAAATCGAAAAAACTAAACCCTTTCAATATAGATGAAAGGGCTTAGTTATTTAAATGTATAATTCTGGACTAAATTATTTTCTAAGAATTATATTCACTATTTTGGATACCTTTATTTCTGCTGAACAGACTTAATTCATCTAATGTTTTTTCAAAACTTGGTGCAAGTGAGTTTAGAAAGAAATCAACTTCAGGCATATTTTTGTTTTTCAAACTTAATTCAATATCTTTTTTGGCTGTTGCAAATTCCCTGTTACCAGCAGAGAATTCAGAAATACATTTTAAATAAGCATCAATCTCATCAGCCGCTTTTACATATTTCATTAATTCTTGATCAGATTCACTGTTTTGTATTAAAGTTTCATACTTTGGTTTTAACACATCTGGAACAGTATTCATAAGTCGATCTGATGCTAATTCTTCAATTTCTCTAAAACTATTTAAGATTTGATCATTATGATGTTTGACAGGGGTTGGTATGTCCCCAGTAAAAACTTCAGTTGCATCATGAAACAAAGCTATACAAACAGCTTTTTCTGTATTTATGTTTTTATCAAATACTTCATTTGCTATAGAGCATAATACGTGTGTGATAAGTGAAACATGATAGGAGTGCTCAGCAACATTTTCATTTACTACATTTCGCATTAGACTCCATCTTTTAATGTATCGTAGCCGATATAAATAAGCTAAAAAATGGCTGTTTTCCATCATATAAAATACCCAACTTTCTATTCTGATCCTATAGGATATGAAATCAGAACCATATTTGTTAGCAGTATTATATCACAATAATTATAAGTGAATAAAACAAATGTTCGTAAACAGGTAATTAAAATAGTCATTTACATCGGGGGAATAGTCCAATCTAATTGCTGTATAAGACATATACTATAATAGAAATGGTTGGGGAGGTGAGTGTATATTATGTTTTTCATCGTAGGTATTGTTGTTGTAGTACTGGTTTTATTTATACTGCTGGTGATCATTCTAGCCGTCTTAATCCCTTTCAAGCGATTCTTCCCACACAGAGTATTTTGTTAAATTGGAAAAATAACCATACAACAAACTGTATGGTTATTTTTTTTGAAAATAATAAATATTTCATGAACAAGAATATGCTTCTTAGTTGAATAATAATGAAATGTTTACTTTTATGATATAATATTGAAAGTGAATTTTGTGTTAATACATATGCAATCATCTTTCTAGTATGAAAAATGAAGATGCACTTTTAAATAACATAGCTTTATACGGGGGGGAGTATTTCTATACCATGAAACATTTTGAAAAAAGCGTTTATCAATTAATCGTAGAAACATCAACAAATTTACCTGTAGATGTACGAAAAGCAATCAAGAGAGCAAAATCTAAAGAGAATGAGGGAACGAGAGCATCTTTATCTCTATCTACTATTTCGAATAACATTAGTATGGCTGAAACTAATATTTCACCGATTTGTCAGGATACAGGGATGCCTACTTTTATAGTGCATACACCTGTGGGAGCCAATCAAATTGAAATGAAAAAAGACATTCTTTCAGCTATAAATAGAGCGACACAAAACAGTAAACTTCGTCCAAATTCTGTAGATTCACTTACAGGTGAAAACAGTGGTGATAATATTGGAGAAGGAACGCCAGTTATCCACTTCGAACAATGGGAAAAAAATGACATTGATATTCGTTTAATATTAAAAGGTGGAGGTTGTGAAAATAAAAATATTCAATACAGTTTACCGATGGAACTTGAAGGCTTAGGTAAAGCTGGTCGAGATCTTGACGGTATTCGAAAGTGTATTCTGCATTCTGTTTATCAAGCACAAGGACAAGGATGTAGTGCTGGATTCATTGGTGTAGGAATTGGTGGTGACCGTACAACCGGATATGAACTTGCAAAGAAACAACTTTTCCGTGAAGTGTATGATATAAATCCAAATCCTGATTTGCAAAAGCTAGAAGAATACGTTATGAAAAATGCAAATAAGTTAGGTATCGGAACGATGGGATTTGGAGGGGAAGTGACTCTGCTAGGTTGTAAAGTAGGGGTAATGAATCGTTTACCTGCTAGTTTTTTTGTATCAGTAGCTTATAATTGCTGGGCATTTCGCCGTTTAGGTGTTTTGATAGATTCTACTTCTGGGGAAATTAATGAATGGATTTATGATAAAGGTAGTGATGATAAGACAAATGATGCAAACCAAAATAAAGTAGTATCTGATAAAGGAAATCATTCATCTGATCAAAAAAAAGTCGTTTTACAAGCTCCAATTACTGAGGAACAAATTCGCGACTTAAAAGTTGGTGATGTGGTTATTATTAATGGGGCCATTCATACTGGGCGAGATGCATTACACAAGTACTTAATGGAGAGCGAATCTCCTGTAGATCTTAATGGCGGTATTATTTATCATTGTGGTCCTGTAATGGCTAAAGTAGATAATGAATACGTTGTAAAAGCAGCTGGTCCAACCACGAGTATTCGTGAAGAACCTTATCAAGGTGATATCATTAAAAAATTTGGTATTCGTGCAGTTATCGGAAAAGGCGGTATGGGAGCAAAAACTTTATCAGCTTTAAAAGAACATGGTGGAGTTTACTTAAATGCCATCGGTGGTGCTGCTCAATATTATGCTGAATCCATAAAAAAAGTAGATAGTGTAGACTTTTTAGAATTCGGGATTCCTGAAGCGATGTGGCATTTACAAGTAGAAGGGTTTGCAGCCATTGTGACAATGGATGCTCATGGAAATAGCTTACATGCAGACGTTGAAAAATCATCACTTGAAAAATTAGCTCAATTTAAAGAATCAGTATTTTAGAACAAAATAGTTTATAATAAAATAATATCCCAGTATCTTTTGATACTAGGATTTCTTTTTTATATTAAAAGTAAAATAATGTAATTTTCTTTGTTTTGGGATATAGAAAGATAGGGGTTTCTGATGGTCAAATTACGGGTAAGATTAACATTAATTATAATTGCTTTGTTGGCAGTAACTGCACTAGGGGCAGGTTTTTTTACAGTTGAGAAATTAAAGGATTCTCAGCTGCAATTTTTGAAGGATCAATTACTCCAGGAGATTAAAGTAATCCAAAACACATTGACTTGGAGAAACACTGTGAATGATCAAGAATTGATTGCTTATTTTAGTGAAGGTGCTGAAGAACTCAGTAAGTCAACTCAAGCTAGAATCACATTTATTGATCTTGAAGGAAATGTTGTAGGAGAGTCAGATTTCGATCCTCAGCAAATGGATAATCATTTATTTAGAGAAGAAATATTATCGATTAGTGAGAATGGAGAGTATGGAACTGCCATTAGATACAGTGAAACAATAAAACATAATATGTTATATGTTGCTTCTCCTTTTAACAATAATAATAACCCTATTGGATACTTGCGTTTAGCGATAAATCTAGATGAAGTGGAATACAAAACAAATGAATTATGGACTTATTATATCATTGGGATTTTCTTTTTATTAATTGTAACCGCAGTAATCAGTTATTTAATTACTCGTGGATTAACAAAACCTTTAGAAAATATAATGATGGTAGCACAGCAAATTACACGTGGTAATTATCAATCTAAAGTAAAAATATATAACAAAGACGAAATAGGTCGATTAGGAAAAGCTATAAATAAAATGGCTTCAAGTTTACAGTATCAAATGAATCGGATATCAGAAAATGAGATCAGACTTAAAACGGTTTTAGAACATTTAATTAGTGGCGTTATTATGATCGACCGTCATGGCAAAATTGTATTATTGAATCGGACATCTGAAAATATACTTGGTATAAAGGAGAATGAAATATTAGGAAAACGATACATGGATACAAAACAAAATCAGGAATTAATTACATTGATACAAACCTGTATTCAGAAAAAGCAGCATATTCGTGAAGAGTTAACCTTCTATTATCCAGAGCAACGAACAATAGAAATGAATCTAGTTCCACTGCACCAAGATCATAGACAATGGTCAGGAATATTAATTGTAATGCATGATATTACAGCGATCCGTAAATTAGAAAAGATGAGAAGTGATTTTGCTGCAAATGTCTCACATGAGTTGAAAACACCTATTGCGGCTGTAAAAGGTTTTTCAGAAACACTTTTATCTGGAGCTTTAGATGACAAGGAGACTGCAAAATCATTTTTGAAAATCATTTATGATGAAAGTGATCGTTTAAATCGGTTGATTAGTGATATATTAGACTTATCTAAAATTGAATCAAAGGCAATTCCACTCGATTATTCTCCAATTGCTATGAAGGAATTTGTACAGAAAACAGTACAAATGTTAGAGGCACAATCTAATGAAAAACAAATTCATATTTCTCTAAATGTAAATCAAGATTTATACATGGAGGCAGATGAGGATAGATTGAGGCAAGTATTTATTAACTTATTATCCAATGCTATTAACTATACTCCTGAGGGAGGGCATATTCAAATTAGTGTAGCGTATTTAAATCTTTCTGAAGATGTAAATGATGAGAAAATTCGAATAGAGATTTCAGATACTGGGATAGGGATTCCAAAAAAAGATTTACCACGAATATTTGAACGTTTTTATAGAGTGGATAAAGCTCGTTCCCGCATCTCTGGAGGAACAGGGTTAGGATTATCTATTGTAAAACATATTGTTGATTTGCATAAAGGAGAGATCAAGGTGGAAAGCGACGTTGGGAGTGGAACTACTTTTATCATTGATTTACCGCTTGTACAATAATTTACAAATAGTTTACATAGATTTAATAATTGGATGATAAACTAATATAGTTGTTAGAGGAAGATTAAAACTTTTTAATAAATGAACACCCAATATATTTAAGAGGGGACAATTTAGTATGTCGAAAAAAGTGTTAGTCATTGAAGACGAACCTACATTATCGAGACTATTATCATATAATCTCTCTCAAGCAGGGTTTGAAACGAAGGTAGCTGAGGATGGAAGAGTTGGATTGCAATATGCACTTCAGCAATTTTTTGACTTAATTATTTTAGATATTATGCTGCCTGGCTTAAACGGATTTGAAATACTTACAAAAATAAGAGAACAAAAAGTGAAAACACCGATTATTTTTTTAACAGCGAAAACAGCTGAAGATGAAATTGTACAAGGACTAAAACTTGGAGCGGATGATTATATTACGAAACCATTTGGAGTAGCTGAATTGTTGGCAAGAGTATCCGCTGTTTTAAGAAGGTCTCTTTCTGAGGAAACACAGGTTGATGAAACAACTGATGAAAATGTAATTATACTTGGGGATCTAAAAATTTACCCTGATCAATATGAAGTTTTATTAAATGAGGAAAGTATTTCATTACGTCCCAAGGAATTTGAAGTATTACTGCATATGGTAGAAAGACAAGGTAAAGTAATTACAAGAGATGATCTAATGAACATTGTTTGGGGGTTTGATTACATAGGAGGGCAACGCACAGTAGATGTTCATGTGAGTTCACTTCGTAAAAAGCTTGAGTTAGGTCAAAATTCAGTTAAAATTGAATCTATTCGTGGTGTCGGTTATAAATTAGTTGTAAAAAATAATTAATAAAATGGATTTTATTCATTTGATTTCCAATTCAGCATTTTTTTACGGAATTCGTTTGGTGAACAGTGATTGTACTTTTTGAAAATTTTATAAAAATGAGCCATGTTATTCATATTGATACTCTCGCCAATTTGCGTGATACTATCTTCTCTCGTTAATAACATTCTTTCAGCTTTTTTAATTTTTTTATAATTAACGTATTCTATAAATGTCATTTGGATTGTATTTTTAAAAAATTTAACAAAGTGATAATAACTCATATTCACCATTTGTGCTGCAGTTGCAATGCTGATTTTATCCATTAAATGAGAATCAACATAATCAAGTACTGGCTTGAGGCGAAGAAAATCTGCATTGTGCTGAACATTGAGTGTTTTATTAGTATCATTTCGTAATAATACCAGCATAATTTTATGGATAAAAAGAGTTACTGCAATCTCATATCCAGTTTTTTTACTCTGAGATTCATTATATATTTCTGATACAGCATCAAATATTTCATTCTTTGCTAATACATTATTTTCGAAAATATAATTGAGATGACTTAACGGATCATTTGTTCCTGCAAAATATTTGATATATGGCATTATGCTGTAATCGAAATATTGTTCAATATCAAACTGTAGTACAATATATTCTAAACCTTCTTTTATCATCCGATCTCGGTGAAGCTCATTTGAACCAATTAAAATAACATCTCCAGATTCCAACAAATATACAACTTCTCCAACATGAACTTCTAATTGTCCACTTAACACTGCTATTATTTCCACTTCTTTATGATAGTGCCAGGTAATCATGTTATGATTTACTCTCTTACTTTGAAATGTTTTTAAAGATAATAAAGGGTTTTCAAATGAAATTTTCTCATTTATTATCATTAGCTTCAATCCTCCAATATCCCAAAATTGCATAAAAGTAAAACTATTATGGTAATATTATTTTCTCTTTTCATCGTGTATAATTTTGTTAGATTCCAAACTATTATGAGTTAAAATAGCTTGAGTATAGGAATCAAAATGACATACATTTAATAATATAACACAAAATTGAATAAAGTATATCATGATTAAAAATGGAGGGAAGTTGGATGAACAAGAAACTAAAAGTCGGAATTATTGGATGTGGAGGAATAGCAACTGGAAAACATTTGCCCTCACTCTCCAAATTGAAAACGGTTGAATTAACAGCATTTTGTGATGTTAATATTTCTAATGCTGAGCAAGCTGCTAAAAAATTCGGTATTGAAGGGGCTAGAATTTTTTCTGATTACAATGAGTTATTAAATGAAACATCCATTGAAGTTGTTCACATTTGTACTCCAAATGATTCCCACGCAGATATTGCAATTGCAGCCCTTAAAGCAGGTAAACATGTAAACTGTGAGAAACCAATGGCAAAAACAGCTGCAGATGCCAGACGAATGTATGAGGCTTCCAAAATATCAGATAAAAAGCTTACGATCAGTTACCAAAACCGTTTTAGAGCAGATAGTCAATATTTGAATCAAGCTTGTAGAGAAGGTGAATTAGGTGAAATTTATTTTGCCAAAGCTCACGCTATTCGTCGACGTGCGGTACCTACTTGGGGTGTCTTCTTAGATGAAGAAAAACAAGGAGGAGGTCCATTAATCGACATTGGTACTCATGCACTGGATTTAACACTATGGATGATGGATAATTATAAGCCAAAAGTCGTATTAGGAACAGCTTTCCATAAACTATCTAAACGGGAAAACGCAGCGAATGCATGGGGACCTTGGGATCCAAATGAGTTTACTGTAGAAGATTCTGCCTTTGGAATGATTAAAATGGAAAATGGAGCAACGATTATATTAGAATCAAGCTGGGCATTAAATTCCTTAGATGAAGGTGAAGCAAAATGCACGCTTGCAGGAACTGAAGGCGGGGCAGATATGAAGGATGGACTTCGCATTAATGGTGAAAGTCGTGGAAAATTATTTACAAATCAAATTCAAACGAATGTCGGAGGAGTTGCATTTTATGATGGAAAAGAAGAAAGTGATGCAGACTTAGAAATGAGATTGTGGATTGATAGTATTCTTTATGATACAGAGCCTATAGTTAAACCTAAACAAGCCCTTGTTGTGTCAGAAATTTTAGAAGCGATATATGAATCTTCAAAAACAGGAAAAGCCGTTTATTTTGAATAGTATGTGATTACTTCTATTTGTTCCACTTCATCACATCTTTGGTGATGAGCTAGATATGAAAAGAAAAAGGAGAGTGTAAAGGATGAAGCTTGGTGTTTTTTCAGTATTATTTGCACAAAAATCACTTGAAGAAACTTTAGACATTATTCAAGCTAAGGGGCTTGAAGCAATTGAAATAGGTTCTGGTGGATATCCTGGGAAGGCTCATTGTGATCCTGATGTTTTGCTAAAAGATGAACAAAAATTGAATGATTTTAAACAACTTGTTTCTTCCAGAGGGATAGAAATTTCAGCTTTAAGTGTTCATGGTAATACACTTCATCCACAAAAAGACATTGCTAAAGGCTATCATAATGATCTAATTAGAACAATTGATTTAGCTCATAAATTGAAAGTCCCAGTAGTCAATACATTTTCAGGTTGTCCTGGTGATCATGAGGGTGCTAAATATCCTAATTGGCCCGTAGCACCGTGGCCAAATGATTTTCAAGAAATTTTGAAATGGCAATGGGAAGAAAAGATCATACCTTATTGGACAGAAATAGGTCAATATGCGAGTGATTGGAATGTGAAAATTGGTTTAGAACTTCATGGCGGATTTTCAGTTCACACTCCTGCAACGTTGCTTCGATTAAGAGAAGCTGTGGGTGAAGTGATTGGAGCGAACTTAGATCCAAGTCATATGTGGTGGCAAGGTATAGATCCAGTGGAATCTATAAAAATATTAGGGAAAAATAATGCGATACATCATTTTCATGCAAAAGATACAACAATAGATCAAAATAATGTAAACCGATATGGATTAACAGATATGCAATCTTACTCAAACATGCTTGATCGAGCTTGGCAATTTAGAACAGTTGGATTTGGACATGATCTAAAAACATGGTCAGACATTATAAGCACATTACGTTTAGTTGGTTATGATTATGTAGTGAGCATTGAACACGAAGATGGTTTAATGTCTATTGATGAAGGCTTTAGTAAAGCCGTTATGAATTTACAGCAAGTATTATTAAAAGAACCTTTAGGTGATATGTGGTGGGTGTAAAAAAACAAGTCATTATAGAGATGGCATCACAATTTGCAAAAGATATGTTGGGAAATGATGCAAGTGGGCATGATTGGTGGCATGTTCATAGAGTTACAGAATTATCGAAAAGAATAGCGGAAGATGAAGGTGCGGATGTGTTTATCTGCACCTTGGCTGCTTTGCTGCATGATATAGCGGATGAAAAATTAAATGAATCCGAAGAATTAGGATTGAAAAAAGTGAAGGATTGGTTACAACTTCAATCAGTAGAAGGTGATACTATCATTCACGTGATGGAGATCATCTCAACCATGTCCTTTAAGGGTGGGAGTCGACCCCCAATGACTACTTTGGAAGGAAAAGTAGTACAAGATGCTGATCGGTTAGATGCGATTGGAGCAATAGGAATTGCCAGAACCTTTGCTTACTCTGGAGCTAAAGGAAGCATTATGCATGATCCTAATGTGAAGCCTAGGACAAACATAAATCAAACAAATTATCGTGAAAAGAAAGCAACCCCTATTAATCATTTTTATGAGAAATTGTTTAAGTTAAAAGATTTAATGAATACAAAAACAGCTAGGACCATAGCAGAAGAGCGTCATCAGTTTATGGAAGAATACCTACAGAGGTTTCATCTAGAGTGGAATGGAGATAAATAGAAAGAAAAAAACTGTCAAAAAAATTGACAGTTTTTTTTATTTAGTTTCAATATCTATTTAGAAATCTGATTATCACTTTCTTCCACATTCGTATTCCCCTTTGCTCCCCACCAAAATCCTAAAAATAAACAAACAGCCACAACTAGAGGTGGTGCATATGTGATTAAAAATTGATCCATTTTGATCATCCTTTCTTAAATGTCAGGAAATTATGACTTTCCATTTAAATTTTGTTTAGGAAAACCGCCAGTTTATGGATGAACTGGTGCCGACGTTTACCACATAGAGGTGGTATGCATTTAGACGGCCTTCCTTAAGCATCACTTTTTATGAATTTTTATTTCCTTGAACGTATTTTATATCGAATAAGAATAAACGCATTAATAAATATAATGAAGGAACTAACAATAACAAACCAAGAATAAATACAGTCACAAGTGCAATGGCCATCGTTTCATTTGTGAAATGTTCATGAATATTAATATAAGGATATAAAATATAAGGTAAATGAGAAGCTCCATACCCAAAAAATGCAAATGCAAATTGGAACATCACAAAAACGAAAGCCCAGCCTAATTTTACTCTCTTCCAAACAAAATATACGGCAACTAAAAAACAAAGAAAAGAAATAACAAACATCCAAGACAAATCAACCATTCTTTCAAAATGTTCAACATTATGATTACGAATGGAGAAAAAAACGAGTAAACTTGCAACAATGGTTGGGAGACTCCAGGCAAGTGCATATTTACGGACAATTTCAAATGCTTTATGGTCTTTTGCTTTATAAGCGTAATAAGTTAAAAACATAGAGGAAATGTATAATACACTAATTAATGCTAAACCAACAACTGTCCAAGCATAAGGACTTGTAAAAAGTGCCATATATTGAAATTGTACTTCTCCATTGATGACTTTAATAAAGCCGCCTTCAGATATAATTAGTACTGTAGATAAAGCAGCAGGGATCAGCCAACCACTTGCTCCATATAGAAACAAATAAAATCGGTTATTTTTTGTGCCATACGTACTAAATGCATAATACGAACCACGAATGGCTAATAATATGACAGCAATACTTCCTGGTATAAGCAAAGATGTGCCATAATAATAAGCTGTGTCTGGAAAGAAGCCAATTAATCCGACCATGAAAAAGATTAGAAAGACGTTTGTCACTTCCCATACGGGAGAAAGGTATCTTTCAATCATGGGTTGAATTAATTGTTTGTTGCCTGTGATTTCACTATAGTAACTGAAAAAACCAGCACCAAAATCAATGGAAGCAACAATTAAATAACCATAAAGGAAAATCCAAAGTACGGTAATTCCTAATAGTTCATAACTCATTACACATTTCCTCCCCTCGAAGCGATTTCTTCTTCAGCAGGATAATTCTTGAACATTTTTCGAATCACTTTGACACATGTAAAAGCTAATATAATATATAAAATAGTGAAGACTAAAAGCATGGTATCTACATGTCCTGAAGTGGTAGCTGCATCTGTTGTTTTCATATAACCTCGTAAAATCCAAGGTTGTCTCCCTACTTCTGCAAAAATCCAACCAAATTCAATCGCTAACATGGCGAGTGGTCCACCCAAAACAATTAGTCTTAATAATCCTTTGTTATGAACATTCCATTTTCCTAATCTTTGTCCCACTACGTAAGTTAAAGCAATGAGCATCAGAGTAACTCCAATTATTGCCATAAGATCAAACATATAATGTATCCATAAAGGGGGTATTTCATCCTTTGGAAGATCATTGATTCCTATCACTTCAGCATTTGGAGAACCATGAGCCAGAATACTTAAAGCAAGTGGTATTTTGAGTCCATATTTAATTTCATTATTCTCTGTAAGAATTCCACCAATGACGAGTGGGGCTTGATCTGTTGTTTCAAAATGCCACTCCGCTGCGGCTAATTTTTCAGGTTGATATTCAGCTAAATATTTACCAGATAAATCGCCAATAATAGCTGTACCTATGGAAAAGATAAGCGCAGATACCATCGTTAATTTAAGTGCTTTTTTATAATAAACATGTTTTCTTCCTCGCAGTAAGGATATTGCTGCAATACCAGCCAAAACAAAGGCAGATGTTAAATAAGCAGATATAAGAACGTGTGCTACTTTTGTAGGTGTAGCTGGATTAAACATAGCTACAAGTGGTTGTACATTTATGATTTTTCCAGTTAAAGCATCAACATCAAACCCTTGTGGAGCATTCATAAATGCATTTACAATTGTAATGAAAAAAGCAGAAGCAGATGACCCAATGACAACTGGAATTAACAAATAAAAGTGTGTCATTCTGTTTTTGAAACGATCCCAAGTATATAAATAGATACCTAAAAAGATAGCTTCAAAGAAAAAAGCAAAAGTTTCCATAAATAAAGGTAGTGCAATAGATTGACCTGCTACTTGCATGAACTTTGGCCACAATAAACTAAGTTGCAATCCGATAGCAGTCCCTGTTACAACTCCAACTGCAACTGTAATTGTGAAACCTCTAGCCCAGCGACGAGCAAGTAATAAATAATGTGGATCATTTCGTTTAATCCCTATCCATTCAGCTAATGCAATCATGACAGGAACACCAACACCTATGGTGGCAAAAATAATATGGAATGCCAATGTTAAAGAAGTTAATAATCTACTAAAAATGACGGGGTCATATACTGATAACATAAAATCACTCCTTTACTAGTACAATGTTTCATTGAGAACAATCTAATTACAATCTATTGTTTTATCAATGAGCAGATTTATATTTAGAAGAAACGGCTAATAATTGATAGTGACATGATAATGGCTACTACAATACATAAAATAATTAATTTTTTTTCTTGTTTATGAGATTTATTTATATTTGTTTTGTTGTTGTCCATTTGTTTTCACCCTATTCTTAAAAGTTTTATTTTATAACATAAATGGAAAGAAGAAATTAAATTTTAAGTTTAAAACTATTTTTATCATAACGTTGAAAATATAATAAATAACGGTTAAGTATATTTTACGACATAATATGTGAAATAAATCACATAATTGTGATCAACATATGAACGAAATATTACAAAATTGAGTACTAAGGTCAACAGACTTATACCATAACATACTTTCGTAATGAAGTAGACAGTAAGATACTATTTTGATAGTTTTCATCTTTTTATTACAAAAATACCTTTTTTTGGACAAAATAATTATAATAGGATCGATTTTTTACCTCATTTTGTAGTAATATATCAGATTTGATGTTAATTTGACTTTAAAATTTACACTCCTTTTACAAAACTATTAAATAGCGAAAACAATCTCCTAGTAATATATCCATTGTGAGAGACAAAAATAAATTACACTATTCAAATTTAAGGAGTGGTCAGACTTGTTTAATTCTTGGTTACGCAAGGGGTCAATTATTTTAGCAGCATTTGTATTGTTATTTTCATTAGCAGCATGTGGTACTGAATCAAAGGAAACACCAACAACTGAGGGTGCCAAAGAACAAGAAGGATCTTCAATGGAATTATCTGGTGAAATTAATATTGATGGATCTTCTACAGTGTTCCCAATTTCTCAAGCAGTAGCTGAAGAATTTATGGCTTTATACAATGATGTAAATGTAACAGTTAACTTATCTGGAAGTTCTAATGGTTTTAAAGCATTAATCGCTGGTGAAATTGAAATTGCTGACGCATCTCGTCAAATTAAGGATAAAGAAGTTGATGCTTTAAAAGCTGAGGGAAAAGAAGCAGTAGAAATGCCAGTGGCATTTGATGGAATTACAGTCGTTATCAACCCTGAAAATGATTGGGCTACTGAAATGACAGTGGATGAATTAAAACAGATTTGGGAAGGTGGAAGTACAGTAACGAAGTGGAGCGATGTTCGAGCAGAATGGCCAAATGAACCTATTAAATTATATGGTCCAGGACCTGCTTCAGGAACTTTTGAATACTTTACAGGAGCAATTAATGGCACTAAAAATGAATCTCGAAAAGACTATACACCTTCTGAAGATGACAATGTATTAGTTACAGGTGTATCTAGAGATAAATATGCAATGGGGTACTTTGGATTCTCTTATTATGTAGAAAACCAAAACAAATTAGCTGCAGTATCTATTAAAGTTGATGAAAGTGCGGTAGCAGTTGCTCCATCAGTAGAGACAATCAAAGATGGAACATATAAACCTTTATCTCGTCCAATTTATATTTATCCTGTAAAAAGTTCACTAAGTCAACCTGAAATACAAGAATTTCTTAAATATTATATGAGTGAAGAAGGGCAAGCATTAGCTGAGGAAGTAGGATATGTAGCATTACCAGCAGAAATGTACGAAGAAAATTTAAGCATGCTTCCTTAATTTTATAATTATTATTTCTTAAGTTGTTGATTTATCTACTATGTACTTATATTTATATGAAAGCCGTGGCGTATCTTAAAATTGAATTTAGGATATGTCACGGTTATGAATTTTTTTAGAAATTTGATTAGGGGGAAGTCACGCATATGGCAAGAATGAAGCAATTTAAACTAGGAAAAGAACACAACAGCTTTATGCAAAAGAAAAAAGGGAACAATTCATTAGATCGTTTGATGCCCATTATTTTGGCTATCATTGCAGGAATATCTGTTTTAACAACCATTGGAATCGTCGTCATACTAATTACAGAATCAGCTGGATTTTTCCAGGCTGTTTCAATCATTGAATTTTTAACGGGCACGGAATGGACGCCATTATTTGCAGATCCCAAATTTGGTATTCTACCTTTAATAATGGGTACGTTTATGATTACATTAGTTGCGAGTATTGTTGCATTACCTATAGGATTTGGCAGTGCCATTTATTTAAGTGAATACGCACCTAAGAAAGTTAGAAATTTTTTAAAACCGATTTTAGAAATTTTAGCAGGAATTCCGACCATTGTTTATGGATTTTTTGCTTTAACATTTATAACTCCAATTATTAAATTAGTCATACCTCAAACGGATTTATTTAATGCACTAAGTGCAGGTATTGTAGTTGGTATTATGATTATTCCGATGATATCTTCTTTAAGTGAAGATGCAATGAATGCAGTTCCGAATTCATTACGTTATGCAGCCTATGCCATGGGTTCTACTAAGTTAGAAGTTGCATTAAAAGTAGTTGTACCTGCTGCATTTTCCGGTATAGTTGCTTCCTTCGTATTAGGGCTTTCTAGAGCCATTGGGGAAACGATGATTGTTACGTTAGCGGCTGGTGCTTTACCGAATATAGATTTTGATTTTTTAAAAAGCATACAAACTATGACAGCCTACATTGTAACAACAAGTCAAGGTGATACTGCTTATGGAAGTGTTGAATATAGAACGATATATGCTGTTGGTATTACTTTGTTTGTCATTACATTGCTTATGAATATACTTGCAGGGTATATTTCAAGGAAGTTTAGGGAGGAATACGAATGAAGCAATTAGATGCTGAGAGACAAATGAGAAGACGAAAAAGAAAAAATACCATTTTTCATGCTTTATTTTTATCCTCTACATTGTTTGGTGTTATAGCACTTGGAATGTTATTGATACAAATTCTATCTGACGGACTTGGATGGTTAAATTGGGAATTCCTTACCAATAACGCATCTAGAAAAGCGGAGAAATCTGGTATTAAAGCAGCGATCGCTGGTACGCTTTGGATGATGAGTATTACAGCACCTTTAAGTTTTATTATTGGGGTTTCAACAGCCATTTATTTAGAGGAATATGCTAAAAAAAATTGGTTTAATCGTTTTATTCAAACGAATATTGCCAATTTGGCAGGGGTTCCATCTATTGTATATGGATTATTAGGTTTAACTATTTTTGTGAGAGTTTTTGGATTTGGTAAAAGTGTACTTGCAGGTTCCTTGACCATGACACTTCTTATTTTACCTATCATCATTGTTGCATCACAGGAAGCAATTAAAGCCATACCAGTAACGCAAAGAAATGCTTCTTTTGCATTAGGTGCAAATCGTTGGCAAACCATCATTCGTGTGGTACTACCTTCAGCTTTGCCTGGGATAATGACAGGTTCAATTTTATCATTTTCAAGAGCAGTTGGTGAAACGGCACCGCTTATTGTTGTTGGAGCAGTGGCTTATATTACCACATTACCTAGTGGAGTGTTTGACAAGTTTACGGTCATGCCAATTCAAATATATACTTGGGCAAATTTACCTCAAGAAGAATTTCATCATGTTGCAGCTGCAGGTATTATCGTGTTGTTATTCATGTTATTAAGCATGAATGCAATAGCTATCTTTTTAAGAAATAAGTATCAAAAGAAAAACTAGGGGGAACTGTTCATGTCAATCGTACAAATAAAAGACCTTGACTTATACTATGGAGAATTTCACGCATTAAAAAATGTGTCTATGAATATAAATGAAAAATCAATTACTGCATTTATCGGTCCATCAGGCTGTGGGAAATCAACACTGCTTAGAACGTTGAACCGTATGAATGATATGATTGATTCAGTAAAGATTTCTGGAGCAGTGTCTATCAATGGGACTAATATTTATAATCCAACTGTGAATGTAGAGTTATTAAGAAAAGAAATCGGTATGGTGTTTCAACAACCTAATCCTTTCCCAAAATCAATCTATGAAAATGTTGCTTACGGCCCTAAAATTCATGGGATACGCAATAAAAAAGAGTTAGATGAAATTGTGGAAAATAGTTTGCGTGGAGCTGCTCTTTGGGACGAGGTAAAAGATGACTTAAAAAAATCTGCTTATGGTTTATCAGGGGGACAACAGCAACGTTTGTGTATTGCACGTGCATTAGCAATCAATCCTAGAATTTTATTAATGGATGAACCAACATCAGCTTTAGATCCAATCTCAACATTGAAAATAGAAGAATTAATTCAAGAGCTTAAAGAAGACTACACGATCATCATCGTTACGCATAATATGCAACAAGCTGCAAGAGTATCAGATCAAACGGCATTTTTCTTAAATGGAGAAGTCATTGAGTTTTCTGATACATCAATGCTGTTCTCAAATCCTTCAGAGAAGAAAACAGAAGATTATATCACAGGTCGATTTGGATAAAAAAGAAGGAAAATAGGTGTGGTAAATCAAAATATGTATATAGGAGGGATATTAATGTTAGCAAACCGACAACAATTTGATTCAGAATTACAACAATTGAGACAAGTATTAATTGACATGGGGGACTTAGTAAAAATAGCAATATTGGAATCCGTAAATTCCCTTAAAGAATGTGATCTAGAATTAGCTAAAAAAGTTATTGATTCCGATAAAGAAGTTAATAAGTTGGAAGAAAAAGTTGACGATATAGGATCCCGTTTAATTGCTACACAACAACCAGTCGCTTCAGATTTAAGGAGGATTTTAATTGCGTTTAAAATGGCTGCTGATTTGGAGAGAATGGCTGACCTAGCGGTTGATATTGCAAAGGTTACAGTAAGAAACGGTAAGCAGCAATTTATTAAACCACTCGTTGATATTCCTAGAATGGCAGAAGTAGTGCAATTGATGACGAATGATAGTATTACAGCTTATATAGAAGAAAACGTTGACTTGTCTTACAAAATGGCAAAAATGGATGATGAAGTGGATCAATTGCATAGTGAAATTTTACGTGAATTATTTGTAATGATGGCTGATGATCCTAAAAATGTAAATCAAGTATTAAATTTATGCTTTGTAAGCCGATATTTAGAACGTATGGCTGATCACGCCACAAATATTGGAGAAAGTGTCGTGTACTTAGTCAAAGGAACGCGTCCAGATTTAAATTAGAATATAAATAAAAGAAAAGCATAAAGCAACAGTTGTAAACTTGCTTTATGCTTTTTTGAATCTAGGAATTCCATTATTGAATATACATCACTTTTTTAATCCAACTAAGCTTCTTTTCTGCAAGTTCACCTTTTTTGATATTCTTATATTTCAAATACAGAAACTAATTGCTTTAAACTTTGGATATAAGTCACGCCATTTTTGTCAGCTCTTCGACGACTTCCCTTTCTTGGTTTTCTCACAATCCATATGGCATCCATTCCTATATCTAAAGCACCACACACATCATTTTTCCAGGAATTCCCTACCATTACACTTTGTTCAGGACTCAAATCCATTTTTTTAAGCGCATTTTTAAAAATAGTTGGGTGTGGTTTATGATGACCAAACATTTTAGAGGTGAATACTCTGTCTTCAGGAATATATTCTTTAATGTTGAGATGATCATAATCATTTTTTCTTCCATTACTAATGATGGCTAATTTATATTTATTAGATAAAGTTGCTAAGGGCGGTAAAACATCTGGAAATAATTGAACGTTCCTAGGTCTGTTTTCCTGAATGGTGTTAAAAAAATGCTCTGAAAAACTTAAATTTACATCTAAGGGGTACGGTTTTAAAGCTTGCTGTAAACAATGGTGCTGCAACTTGTTCCTAGGTAAATAGTATTTTCTCTTATCTTGTTTTGCATTCTTGAGTTCTTTCATATAGTTTGTATACACCTTTTTTGGTTCCCAGTTATTTGCATCCGGATCCCATCGAGAGGTAAACTCGTCGAGTGCTTCCAAAAAGCTAACCTTAAAAGACCTGTGGTGATCAATGAGAGTATTGTTCAAATCGAAAAAAATCACTTTCTTATTTTTAGGTGAGAAGGATCTATTCATTTTTATCGCCCCTAATTACCCGTTTATTTTACATTATGCTATGATAGTAATAAAAATGAGGAGAGCTCGCGATGGATAAGTTAATTTTAATTGATGGGAACAGTATCGCAAATCGCGCTTTTTATGCATTACCTTTGCTTAACAACTCAAAAGGGATGCATACCAATGCAGTTTACGGCGTGACAACGATGTTGCTTCGTTTAATAGAGGAAGAAAAACCTACACATTTTTTAGTTGCTTTTGATGCTGGTAAAGTAACATTTAGACATAAAGAATACAAAGAATATAAAGGTGGGAGAGCTAAAACACCTCCGGAGCTTTCTGAACAGTTCCCACTGATGAAGGAATTACTTCAAGCATTTAATATTAATCAATTTGAACTGGAAGGTTATGAAGCTGATGATATTATTGGTACAATGACGAAATTAGCTGAGGAAAACAACAAACAAGTCCTTGTAGTTACTGGAGATAAGGATTTACTTCAGCTTGCTTCAAATAACGTAACCATTGCACTAACTAGAAAAGGAATCAGTGAAGTAGATCGTTTTGATCCAGATAAAATAAGAGAAAAATATAATTTAACTCCCCTACAAATTATAGATATGAAGGGATTAATGGGGGATTCTTCAGACAATATCCCGGGTATTCCTGGTGTAGGTGAGAAAACCGCATTAAAACTACTTCATCAATATGGCAGTGTAGAGGAAGTACTTGCACATTCGGATGAATTAAAAGGCAAAATGAAGGAAAAAGTTCAATTGAATGCAGATCAGGCAAAAATGAGCAAAGAATTGGCCACAATTTATAGAGAAGTACCATTAGAAAAATCAATTGAGCAACTTCAATTTGATGGTTTTGATCAAGAGGCTGTCATTACAATGTTTGAAAAGTTAGAGTTTAAGTCTCTATTAGAAAAGATGGATGGATCGGACGGATTAAATAACCAACAAGAGCAAGAAGAAATTAATTATCAAATTGTGGACCAACAAAATGTTTCATTAATCGTAGACAAGCTTCCAGCTATTAAATCGATTCATTTTGAAATTATTGGTGAAAATCCCCATCAAGCAGAAGTTTTAGGTTTGTCATTGTATGCTGATAACCAGTCCTATTATGTGCCTTTTGAGCTCTTACAATCTGAAGAGGCCACTGCATTAAGAGAATGGTTAGCTGACGAAAAACATGAAAAGTGGATATATGATTATCATAAAACAAAAGTCGCATTGTTTTGGCACGATATTGAGATAAAAGGAGTTTCCTTCGATATTTATTTAACAGCTTATTTGTTGGATCCAACAGAAACTAAAAACCATACAATTAGTGGATTATCACTAAAATATGGACTATCGGCAATGAAGAATGACGATAGCTTTTATGGAAAAGGAGCAAAGTTCCAAGTTCCAGAGTTATCAACTTTAAGTGAATTTCTGTGCCGTAAAGTTTTACTTATTCAAAAACTTACTCCGCTAATGAAAGCGAATCTAGAAGAAAATGAATTAGTTGAATTATTTTATAATATGGAACTACCAGTTGCAGAAGTATTAGCACATATGGAAATACAAGGTGTGAAAATTGATACCAATGGTCTAAAAATACATGGTGAGGAAATTCAAATTAAATTAGATAAAATTATAAAACAAATCTATACTTTAGCGGGAACTGAATTTAACATTAATTCACCAAAGCAATTAGGAGAAATTTTATTTGATAAACTTCAGCTTCCAGTTATCAAAAAGACAAAAACAGGATATTCTACGGATGCTGAAGTACTTGAAAAGCTTGCTAGTGAACATGAGGTTGTCTCAAAAATATTAGAATATCGTCAACTAGCTAAGCTGCAATCTACTTATATTGAAGGATTGCTCAAGGAAGTACGTCAAGACACACAAAAGGTTCATACGTACTTTAGACAAACAATTGCCGCTACAGGAAGATTAAGCAGTCAATTTCCAAATCTACAGAATATCCCAATACGCTTAGAGGAAGGACGTAAAATTAGAAAAGTGTTTGTCCCTTCTCAAGAAAATTCATACATGTTGGCAGCGGATTATTCGCAAATTGAATTGCGTATCTTAGCACATATATCTGGAGATGAAAGACTGATTGACGCTTTTCAGAATAATATGGATATCCATACAAAAACAGCAATGGATGTTTTTGGAGTACGGGAAGAAGAAGTTGACGCTAACAAAAGAAGACAAGCGAAAGCAGTTAACTTTGGAATCGTATATGGGATTAGTGATTATGGATTATCCCAAAATTTAAACATTACCCGTAAAGAAGCAGCCCAATTTATAAAACAATATTTTGCTGTATTTAAAGGTGTAAAGCAATTTATGGATAGTATTAAACAACAAGCAAAACAAAATGGATACGTGACTACTTTGCTGCAGCGAAGACGATACTTACCAGAAATTAATTCTAGGAATTTTAATTTAAGATCATTTGCAGAAAGAACAGCTTTAAATACACCTATTCAAGGAAGTAATGCAGATATCATAAAACTGGCTATGATTCGAATTGAAAATCGTATTCAAGAAGAAAATTTAAAAAGTAAAATGTTACTTCAGGTCCATGATGAATTAGTTTTTGAAGTACCAGAAGCAGAATTAGAGATTATGAATAACCTTGTTCCTGATATCATGGAGTCAATTATTGCTTTAAAAGTGCCTCTTAAAGTAGATATTAGCTATGGTAAAAATTGGTTTGAAGCAAAGTAGAGACAAGTTACATTGAATCATGTAATCTAGCTTTGGAGGTGAGTCATTTATGCCGGAATTACCGGAAGTTGAAACAGTCAAAAGAACATTAAGTCAATTAATTATAAATAAAACAATCGACTATGTAACGGTTCATTTACCAAGAATTATTCAAAGACCTGATGATGTAGTACAGTTTTGTGCTTTACTAGAAAATCAAACTTTTAAGAAAGTGGAGAGAAGAGGGAAATTTCTGCGATTCATTCTAGATGATCTTATTCTCTTATCCCATTTAAGAATGGAAGGTCGATATGGATTGTTTCAAAAGGGCGATCAAGTAGAAAAGCATACCCATGTGACTTTTCACTTCAAAGATGATACTGAGTTGCGTTATAAAGATGTTCGTCAATTTGGTACGATGCATTTATTTGAACCAGGTGAGGAGTTTTTAAAACCTCCTTTACACAAACTTGGATTAGAACCACTAGAAGCAAATTTTACTTTTGATGTTTTTAAAGAGAAGCTTAAAAATAGAAAAACAAAAATAAAACCATTATTATTAAACCAAGAAGTAGTAGTAGGTCTCGGAAACATTTATGTAGATGAAGCGCTGTTTTTAGCTGGAATCCATCCAGAACATACGGTAGATCAATTGAAAGATTCAATACTTAAAAAACTGTATGACGCCATTATTATTACTTTGCAAAATGCTGTTGATGCTGGAGGTTCATCCATTAAATCTTATGTCAATGGACAGGGTGAGATGGGGATGTTTCAGCAACAATTAAAAATTTATGGTCGTAAATCAGAACCCTGTTACAATTGTGGAACTTTAGTAGAAAGAATTGTAGTTGGAGGCAGAGGCACTCACTTTTGTCCAAATTGTCAGCTTGTAAACTAGTCATGCACCTATTTTTTCTCCACTCCATATGATGTGAGAGGAGGGGATGATTACATGATTACTGCTATATCCATGTTAATTCTTGCATTAGCAGTTAGCTTAGATGGTTTTGGAGTAGGAATTATGTATGGTTTAAGAAAAATCAAAATTCCTCTAATCTCCATAATTATAATTGCGATTTGCTCCGGTGTCATCATATTTATTTCAATGCAAATGGGTGTTTTATTGTTAAAGTTTTTGCCTCCTTTTCTCGCAAAAATTATAGGTTCAATGATCCTTGTCTCTATAGGGATATGGGCAATTATTCAAATGAAAATTCAAAGGAAAAATGATAATGAGCGGGAGCCTGTCACCGTTGTTTCAGATGAGAAAAAAACAATTGTTCACATTGAATTAAAAAGAATAGGTTTAGTTATTGAAATATTAAAAAAACCTGTAAAAGCGGATGTAGATCGTTCAGGAGTTATTTCAGCTAGTGAAGCAGCATTTTTAGGTATAGCTTTGTCTTTAGATGCTTTTGGAGCGGGTATTGGAGCTGCCCTGATCGGTTTTTCTCCACTGCTAACATCTATAGTCATTGCATTTTCATCCGGTTGTTTTATTTTATTAGGATTGCGCACTGGATATATTTTTTCTGAAACAAGATGGATTCGTAGACTTACTGTGTTACCTGGTATTATACTAATAGTAATGGGACTAATAAAGCTACTCTAAAATACGCCAAGCCAAATAAAAACTACAAAAATGAACAATAACGCTAACGGAGAATATTCTGAATAAAATCATGATAAAAGGTGACTAAACAATGAACGTGGGATTAACAGGTGGCATAGCTACTGGAAAAAGCACAGTATCAAATATGTTAGTTGAGCGAGGAGCTCGATTAATAGATGCGGATGTTATTGCCAGGGAAGTTGTTCTCCCTGGTCATCCTGTTTTGAAAGAAGTTGCGGAACATTTTGGACAAGATATATTGTTAGAGGATGGGTCTTTAAATCGTGCTCAATTAGGAGAAATCATTTTTAATGATCCATCTGCTCGTAAAGATCTTGAAGGTTTGTTACACCCACAAATTCGTTCATTAATGAAAGAGAGAATGGCTCAATATGAAATGGAAGAGCCAGAGCGTTTAGTAGTTGTAGATATACCATTATTATTTGAATCAAATCTCCAGGAACTTTTTTCTTCTGTTGTTTTAGTTTATGTACCGGAGTCCATCCAATTGGAACGATTAATGAACCGAAATCAGCTTAGTTTAGAGGAAGCGAAAAAAAGAATAGAAGCTCAAATGCCAATTGAAAATAAAAAAAAGTTAGCTGATTTTATTATTGATAATAGTAAAAGTATAGAGCATACAGAAAAACAAGTGGAACAATTTTGGGAGGATATATTTATGAAATGAATATCATTATAAAAAAACGTTATTTTCTTATTTTATTTTTATTATTTATTGCCATTTTATTTTATAACACAAACTGGTTAGGAAAATTAATTTATCCAATAAAATATAAAGAAGAGATTCAAGTTGTCTCAAATGATTACAATATAGATCCATTTTTTGTGGCAGCTATTATTCGAGTAGAGAGTAATTATAAATCAGATAAAGTTTCTTCAAAAAATGCAATGGGTGTTATGCAAATTATGCCTGAAACAGCAGATTGGATCATTCAAATGGCAAGTTCACCAAATCTAAGTAAGGATAAAATGTTAGATGTTCGGGTGAATATTCAGATGGGTGTATGGTATCTGAATGCTTTATACATAGAATTTAAACCATATTTAAATAACAAACCTATAAGAGATCAAATTTCTTTATTATGTGCTGCATATAATGCTGGTCCAGGAAATGTGAAAAAATGGTTGAATGAAGAAGAAACATGGGATGGAAGCTATAACAATATTGAACAAATTCCTTTTGGAGAAACAAGGCATTACATTACAAGAACTATATATTATTATGAAAAGTATAAAAAAATATATGGTCCTTCATTAAATGTTGAAAAAACTTATGAAAAGTAAAAGTGCCAAACTGTATAATGACAGTTTGACACCTTAATAATTAAAGTTAAATTACTGATAATTTTGATGGCCAGCTAATTGCTGTTCTGCCATTTGAACTAAACGACGAGTAATGTTACCACCAATACTACCTGTGTCACGAGTGGCCATGTTACCATAGTAACCATCCTGAGGAATAGCAATTCCTAATTCTTGAGCAACTTCATACTTCATTTGATCTAAAGCTGCATTAGCTTGAGGTACAACAAGTTGATTACTTGAACGATTTTGTCCTTGTGCCATAATCATATCACCTCCTTGTCGTTTGTAGTTCTATTATGTGACGATTATCTTATATTCATAACAGGAAACGTATACCAATTACTAAGAAGAGCCTTTTTCTTTAGTAATATGTTTAAAAAATTGCTCTATAATGGGCTTTTTATGATTAAGTATAAATAATATAGGAGGAAAAGTTGATGAGATGTCCTTACTGTAATAATGATGGGGCGAAAGTATTGGATTCAAGACCAGCCAATGAGAATAAATCAATTAGACGACGTAGAGAATGTGAGCAATGCCATAAAAGGTTTACTACGTTTGAAATGGTTGAAGAAACCCCTTTAATTGTTATTAAAAAAGATGGAAGCAGAGAAGAGTTTATGAGGGATAAGATATTAAGAGGGCTTATAAGAGCATGTGAAAAAAGACCTGTATCCGTTGAACGATTAGAAAAGATCGTTTCAGAGGTAGAGCAGGAGTTGAGAAATACAGCCCACACAGAGGTAAAAAGTATAGAAATTGGAGAACTAGTTATGGAACAATTACACCCTGTTGATGAAGTAGCTTATGTTCGTTTTGCATCAGTTTATAGACAATTTAAAGATATCAATATGTTTATGAAGGAACTAAATCATCTCCTCCATAAAAGTCCTTTACATATCGATAAAAATGAATAGCTATCTAAAAAGAAATTGCTTGCAGAAAAAAGACCATAAAGCTATAATTAGTGGAGTTGTTGCAGTATGGGGCCATAGCTCAGCTGGGAGAGCGCTACGCTGGCAGCGTAGAGGTCAGGGGTTCGATCCCCCTTGGCTCCACCATATAATAATCGCGGAATCCTTTGATATAAAAGGTTTTTTTTAATACAATGAAATTTTACTAAGATTCTCAAAATAGCTATTAGACTATTTTGACAACGAATTGACAACCTTTAGTAAGCTAAAGTGTGTTAGATGACATAGAATAAAACGATTTTCCAAATTGTTCTGCTGTATCTTTCTGCATATTGGGTAAGATATGACTATAGGTATCTAATGTAATTCTGATGTTTGCATGACCAAGTCGTTCAGAAACGATTTTTGGGTGGACATCTTGTTTTAATAATAAAGAGGCATGAGTATGCCTTAGGTCATGGAATGAAATTCTTGGAACATTTGATTTTTTGATTATACTTGCCATTGATCGGAGTAGATTTCTTGGATTAACTGGCGTTCCAATATTAGATGGAATAACTAAATCCATATCTTTATAAAGAGGTCCTGCTTTTAATCTTTCTGTATTTAGAAAATTCTTTTTGTAGTTTTCTAACTTTTTGGAAGTATTCTTATCAATAGAAATTAATCGATTACCTGCACTTGTTTTAGTTTGCGTATTAAAGTTTTTACCATCGTGTGTAAGAGTTTGACGAACTGAAATATAATTGTTTTCAAGGTCGACATCTTTCCATCTTAAACCTAATATTTCTCCTTGTCTCATTCCAGTAGTGAGAGCTAATAAAAAAGCCATATAATATCGACTTGTTTCTTCTGCGTTTTTTAGGAATACTTGTGTTTCGGAATTGTCCCATATTAATATTTCTTTTTTATCGACTTTAGGTCTGTCAACCAACGAAGCAACATTTTTGGAAAGATAGCCCCATTTGGTAGCAGTTTTCAAAGCAGTTTTTAAAACGGTATGGATATCTAGAATAGTACGATTTGACAGATCTTTTTCTAAAGATAGATGTTTAAAAAAATGTTCAATATGTAACGCTTTAATTTTTGATAATTGTTTTCTACCTAAAAACGGCTTAATATGTAACCTTGTATGGCTTGAATCTCGTGCATATGTGACTGATTTAACTCTCCCCTCTCTTGCTTTTATCCAGAGATCCATGAATTCATTGAGTGTAATTTCTTTTTCAACCATTTCACCTTGTTCATATTCAGTAATTAATGCTGCACATGCCTTTTCAGCTTCTCTTTTTGTCTTAAATCCACTTCGAGTAATTTGTCGCCTTTTTCCGTCAGGGTCTTTACCTGGAGAAACAGAAAATGACCATGTTGCCCTACAAGTACATTTCTTTTTTTTATCGCATTTACACCCACGCTTACGGTATGAACCTTTCATAGTTTGTTTCCTCCCTTAATAATATTAATCATTATTATTTTGCCTCAAAGCAGTCCTTAGAAAAGCTATAGCAAGTTTAGCTTGTTCTTCACTTAAAGTTTTTCCATCGAGTGTTAACGAGTATTTATCAAGTAGAGAATTATCATTCAACTCTAAGGACTCAGTGAAATCTCTCTCGTTATCTATAGGTAGAGGATTGTTTGTTTTTCCAAGTAAATAGTCAGTGGAAGTATTTAAAATATCAGCTAATTTGGAAAGTACATCACTAGGTGGAATTGTTCTATTAGCTTCATAATTGGCAAAATTAGGTCTTTTCATATCTAATCTCTGTGCCAACTCTTCCTGTGTAAATCCTTTCTTTACTCGTCTTTCTTTAATTCTTTGACCCAACATAACAAATTCCTCCAAATATTTTTTTAAAAAAACTATTTTATGTATTGCGTTTTTTAAAACAACGTGGTATCATTTAGAAAAACATCATAGAAAGGAGGTGTACTTGTTGAAAGAAAAAGATAACATCAAAACTGTACCTCGCCCTCTGTTCAAAACATTAAGAAAGGAACGAGGAAGTCAAAGATTTGTTTCGATTGAATTAGATATAGCTGAATCATATCTAAGGCATCTTGAAAATGGTTATTGTGATCCTAGTCCTAAATTAATGTTCAAAATTGCAGATTATTTTCAATGCAGTGTCTATGACTTGTTCCCGGATTTGGCTGACCTTAAAAATTGGTCAAATAATGCTTAATATGTTTATTTACTGATCTAAGAACATTATACAACGTTGCTTAAAACAACGCAAGTAATAATTATAGTTTTTTTAATTATGCTTATTTTGTTATTCATTTTAGGTTGTTTTAAACAACTATTACTGTTATTTATAGTAACGAAGAAAGGAGGTGGAATATCCCCATGTCACATGAAACAATGCCAGATGTGTTAATGGCAAAGCATATTAAAGTCGTCTTGAGTATTTCAGAAAGAAGAGCATATGAAATTATGGATTTAAAATCATTTCCATTAATACGAATTGGAAGAAGTAAACGTGTTGCAAAAGAATCATTCTTTAGATGGCTAAAAGAACAAGAAAGTAAAAATGAAACGTTACTAGGTTAAAAAAATAAAAGAGGGTGGATTAAATGAACCAATTAACAATCATTAATCAAGATGGAAAGTTATTAGTGGACAGTCGAGAAGTAGCAGAGATGGTTAATAAAAGACATGATCATTTAATTAGAGATATTGACGGGTATGTAACAGTGCTTATTCAAAACCCAAACTTGGGGGCTGATGAATTTTTTATATTAGACTATTACAAATCAGGAACAGGCAAAGCATACAAGAGATATCTTTTAACTAAAAAAGGATGCGACATGGTAGCCAACAAAATGACTGGTGAAAAAGGTGTATTGTTTACCGCAACATATGTCACACAATTTGAAGAAATGGAGAAGCAATTACAAAACAAAGCACTTCCTCAAAATGAGGCAATGGCAATGGCACTACGTCAAACTGCTGACATGATGGACAAGCTACCAAAGATGGAACAAAAATTTGATCAAAAAATAGAAGCTATTGACCAAAAAGTAGAAAAACAAATCACACTTACGCAAGGCGAGCAAAGGGGTGTACAAAGAAAAGTAGCATTAAGAGTTTACATGTTTTCAAAGGACAAAGAAGAAAGAAGATATTTATTTGCTGAACTGTACCGAGACATTAAAGATCGTTGGAAAGTACCAAGTTATCGTGATGTACTAAGGCAAGACAGAAAGGATGTTGTTAAATACATCAACGCTTGGGTTCCTAAAAAGAAAGATGAAGAGAATGGAGAGATAGCATGACTAAAGAAGCCGTTGCAAAGAAAGTGTTCTTTGATGAATGTATCAATGAAAAATGCGGAAAAGAGATTTATGAAGGTGAAAAATACTGGTTTAAAGGTAATGAGCGTTTCTGCTCTTGTAGATGTCTGAGTGAACATATGGGAGCAGTTAAATTAAAAGCAGGGGAGTGAGTATAGGTGGAAATTACATCAAATATTTTAGCTAGAATTATTGAACAGTTAGAAATACAAATTGACGAGTATATTCAAAACTACCCTTCAGAGCCTAAAATACTACTTTGGAGAATAGAAAATGCGGAAGAAACTTGGATGATTTATGAAGGTTGGAGAAACATGAGATTTAAATTTGAACATGCTGAGTTTAGCTTTTTGGAATTATGTAACTTAGTAGAAATGATGCATGGTGTAACGAATGAAAAACGATTTATGGAAGAGTTAACAAAGCGAGTAAAAGAAATTGCGAATGAGAGAATACAACTTTTCATGAAACATCATGAAAAAGAAATAGCGAGCTGCGCCAACAGCATCGCCTAATCATTAAAAAACAAATTTGAGGTCATTATACCATATTTATTAGGAGGGTCAAATATGAATCAAGTAAATGCGTTAGTTCAGCATGACTTAGACACGATCAATGAAGTGCAAGATGAACGTTTTAAAATAACAGATTTAAAATCATTATCATGGGCTATGCGTATTTTATCAGCTTTAGCAGCAAAGAAAAATGAGGTAAATAATTTAGCTGATGAAGAGATTAGAAGAATAGAAACTTACCGCAAATCAGAACTAGATGTAATGGAACAATCAGAATCATATTTTAAATCATTAATAAATGAATATGGGGTTAATCGTAAAGAAAGTGATTCTAAGTTTAAAAGCGAGAAAACACCATATGGAAAAATAGGATTCCGTAAACAACAATCACAATGGAATTATCAAGATGATGAGTTAGTTGAATTCCTTCAAAAAGAACATTCCGATTTAATTCGCACTAAAAAAGAGCCTATTAAAAAAGAGATTAAGCAACGATTTAAAGTAACTAAAGGAAAAGTTTATGACGGAAACGGACAATTAGTTGCTGGAATATCAGTAGAGGAACGTCCTGACAAATTAGATATACAAGTGGAGGTATAGAATGGGTGACAAAACAGGTTTATATCAGAAAATGTTAAAAGTTATGTCTGAGGTTGATTACCTTCAAAAAGATAACAAGGTAGAGTTTGAAACAACAAAATACAAAACTCAATACAAAGCTATTTCAGAAGAAAAAGTTACTACTTCTGTAAGAACCGCGTTAGTCGAAAATAAACTAGTTGTATTCCCTATCGAGCAAAAGCATTCAAAAGACGGCAACCTTACAACTGTAGATGTGAAATACAAAATTGTAGATGCTGAAACAGGTGAAAGTGAAATATTAGTTAGTTCTGGTACTGGAGTGGACACTCAGGATAAAGGCGTAGGAAAAGCCATGACTTACGCATTTAAGTATTTATTTTTACGTTCATTTGCTATTCCGACAGGTGAAGATCCAGATAAAATTTCATCTGCTGAATTAGATGAAAAGCAGAAAAAACAAGCTGAAGAACGAGAAAAAAAACTAAACAGCGTTTTGATTAAATGGAAAACTCTTAGTGAAGAAAAAGACGAAACCAAGGCAACAGAACAGTTTAAAAAGTGGTTAAAAGAGAAAGGTACAACTTATGAAACAGTAGATATAGAATCTCTTAATAACTTTGAAATAACATTTACAAAATGGTTAAACGAAAAAGCTAAAGAGCAGAAAGGGGCATAAAAATGTTAAACCGTATAATCTTGATCGGTAGGTTAACAAAAGACCCAGAGAAACGTTTTACACCTAATGGCGTAGCTACATGCACCTTTACATTAGCAGTAGAAAGGCCATTTAAAAACAATGGTCAAAAAGAAACGGATTTTATCAATATCGTGACTTGGAAAAAATTAGCTGAAACATGTGCTAATTACTTGGGAAAAGGTAGATTAATCGGGTTAGATGGAAGATTGCAGATACGAAACTATGAGAACAACGAAGGTAGAAAAGTGTATGTGTCTGAGGTAGTGGCAGAGAGTGTTAGGTTTCTTGAACATAAGGACGTAAGTGAAGCTGAGGAAGTTGGTAATTTCACTGACGGTAATAGTAAACCTATCGAGTTATGTGATGATGATTTACCGTTCTAGGAGGGTGGACTAATGGACTTAGATGCACATATTAAAGAGGTTACAACATTACGCAATAAAGCAGATAAATTAATAGAAGATAGTCCAGGAGCTCTTTTAAAAAAGATTGAAATATTAGCAAGATGTTTGGTGTTTATAGGTAGAGTATCTAGTCAATTAGATGGAGATTACAAGCGCATATATGCTCAAAGAAAGTATGAATACTCTTTCGCTGAAATCAATGCTAAATCACCTAAAAAAGCCCATGCGGAGTTAGCAGTTAAAGATTTAAGAGAGAAAGAAGCAGAAACATATCAGATGATGCAACGGTGGAGAAATGCCTTTAGTAGCTCACAGGAAGAAATACACGCTCTAAAACTAAAAATGAGAATTGATTTTGAGAACAATCAATATGGAGGTTGATCTTATGGGTGGGTTTAATCCTGCCCCTAAACCTCAACATCGTAGAAGGACTCCAAAACGTGGGGCGAAGGGGAAGTTTAACACTGAAACTAGGAACACCATTATTGAACGTGATGGAGGTTTATGTGTGAAATGTGGGCGTTCATATGATGATATACATCACATTGTTTTCAAGTCTCAAGGAGGTTCTGGAACGGTTGATAACGGTGTATGTGTGTGTAGAGGTTGCCATAGTTGGGCGCATACATCTAATGAAGGTAGAAGGTGGTTTGAAGGATACAGAATGAGGTATTTGATTTAGGAGGTCATTATGCATAACAAACTATATCTATTCAAATGGATACTAGGTTTTTATATTAAAGAATTAAAAAGGTGATTATCTCATGGAAGGATGGATTAAATTACACCGTCAATGGCTTGATAGTATGACCATACAAAGCTTAAATGCAGAACAACAAGCCATTGCATTACAAATACTTTTAAGAGCCAATCACAAGCCTGCTGAGTGGGTTGATCCAAGCAGAGGTTCAACCGTAAAAGTTGGGGTTGGTCAGCTTATCACATCGAGGTCAAAAATAGCAAATGAGTGGTTCAAAAACGATAAGAACCTAACCGAGCAAAAAACACGCACAACGCTAAAGCGTTTAGAAAAAATCAATTTTCTAACCATCACCTCAACCAACTGGTATACGCTCATAACCGTTGTGAACTATGGGAAGTGGCAGGGTGCTAACCAAGAGGTTAACCAAGAGTCTAACCAAGACTTAACCAAGACCCAACCAGGACTTAACCAGCACCCTAACCACAAACAAGAAGTAAAGAATGTAAAGAATGAAAAGAATAATAAAAATATATACACTGAAGAATTTGAAATTTTTTATAAATCATACCCACGTAAAATTGCAAAAAAACAAGCGTTCAAAAATTGGAATACAAGATTGAAAGAAAAAGTGAATCCAGACGACCTAATCAAAGCTGCTAAAAATTACGCAATTGAATGTGAACGAAATAAAACAGAACAGAAGTTTATTAAACACCCTTCAACTTTCATAGGGAGCAATAAAGGTTTTGAAGATTATATTGAAGTATCTAGCAATCTAGTAGATTTTAAACCACGAGATAAAGAGATAGATTACAGGGATGAAGAAATTGCACGTAATCGATGGATAACAAACGGAGGTGATCCAGATGAATTCATCTATCAACGAGGAAGTTCTTAAAGCTGAACAGTCTGTCATAGGTGCTGTTTTCATAGAAAACAAGGTATTAGATGACATAGCAAATATACTTGAGCCGAGAGACTTTGTACAAGAGTCTCACAAGATGATTTGGAAAGGAATTAAGCATTATTACCAAAACAATATCCCAATCGATCTAGTAACCATTGTAGATGCTCTGAACAGGTATGGGAGATTGACCGAGGTTGGAGGTGTCAAATATTTAAATGAATTAGCTGAATCGTGTCCAACAACAGCAAATGTGGAATATTACGCTGATATCGTCAAATCAAAGGCAATGCGTAGACGAGGTATAGAGGCAGGGAAACGGATTAAAGAGTTATCAGAGGATGAAGAGATTGAGGATGATGAACAATATTTTGCAGAGGTTGAGAAGATAGCGTCAGAGCTTAGACCGAGTGGAAATAGCCGTATGAAACATGTTTCAGAAATCCGTAAAGACTACCTAGATGATTTGAAAAAACCTTATGAGTGCATCCCAACAGGATTTTATAGTTTCGATGCTTGGAGCAGTGGAATAGGTCGGGGATGGCTTTATGTATTAGCAGGTAGACCAAGCGTAGGGAAGACCGCAAAGATGCTTCAGATGGTTCAAGGAATCGCTAGACATGACGCAGGAGAGGTTGTTATCTTCTCTCAGGAAATGAAATCAAATCAATTGATCAGCCGTATGATTTCAGCCAATACAGCCGTTAACATGACAGCAATCAGAAAAAAAGAATTGGATGAGGATCAAATCAAAAAAATTAACCTAGCCTATGACAAACTCGAAAAACTCCCCATTCACATTGAAGATGCCAAGAATTTTACGATTGAAGAAGTGAGAGCAACGGCTAGACAAATCAAACGAACAAAAGGACGACTAGGAGCGATTGTAGTGGATTATTTAACCATTATGAACATACCACAGTCAAAAGGTGAAACAAGGTCACAGGCAGTAGGTAGAGTTACAAGAACAGCGAAACAAATAGCACTGGAATTGGATTGTCCGTTCATCATGTTAGCTCAAATGAGTCGTGAGGGTGGGAAAGCCGAAAAACCTAAGCTGGAACATCTTAGAGATAGTGGGGAAATAGAACAAGATGCAGATGTGGTTGAATTCCTCTGGCATGATCCAGAAGATACGGACAAAAGTGGCAAGGTGATTCAATCTTTTATCGCTAAAGGTCGGGACATAGGAATCAATGAATTTAGATATATTTTCAAGGGTTGGATACAAACCTTTAATGAGCCATTAAAGCCATGACAGAAGAAGAATATAACAAGTTACTTGAGAGAGTTGTAAAAGGCGCTGAATACCTAAGTAACCCAATGATTAAGGAAAAGGACTATGAGTACGGATTAAGAGTTTATGACACTCTTTGTGAAGAAGTTAGAAGTTTTAGAAGAGTAGAAACTCATGGAATAGATTACGAAGGGAGCAAAATGTAATGGAGATAATCGGATATGGAAAAGTAACTCAATCTGGTGAAAGAGAGATGATTGTTAGAACAACTGTAGGTGAAATAAGATTGCTAACTAATAATCCCTCAGATTACTCAAAATCATTGAATATAGGTGATGAAATAGAGGTTAGTAAAAAGTATTTAATGTTCAATATAATTCAACGATCTGGAAATGCGATTATACACGCTTTAGATAATCATAGGAATGCAATTATAGATAGTGGTTTAGTTGATGTGAAGAAAGGTGACATTGATGGAAATAAACCTTCGTGATGCAGTAAAGGTAATCAACGAATGTCAAAGAACAGAACAAGATAAACCCATATTGTATATCCTCAAATGTCGTACATGTGGAAGTGAATACCCTGCTACTGGCACGGCTATGAAAAGAACTAAAAAACCTCGATGTAAAAGATGTATTCAGATTGATTTAGACGCAATGGCAAAGAGGGGGAGAAGCATGAGATGAAAATACTTGGTATCGATCATGGAACAAACTATACGGGTTGGTCTTTGATGGAAAAAGACAAGGTAGAGAGATTCGGATTACTAGATTACACAGAGATTGAATATCCAGCAATTATTCCAATGTTTTATCACGACATAAAGAGATTGATTGAACTGGTAAAACCACAATGTCTAGTGTTAGAAAAGCCTATGCATTTCAGAAATGCAAATACAGTTAGAGCCTTGGTAGGTGTATATTCAATGGCTATGTTAGCAGGATTTAATGCACAAATAATAGTTAAAGAAATAACACCTAATGAACTTAAAGAAATTAGTAAAAATGGCAGAGATAAATGGGATGTTGCGGTGGCAATTCAACAAAAGTATGGATTAGATTTTGATGAAATAGCTGTACCGATTTATTACAAGGTTGGAAAGAAGAAAGGACAAGTAAGAAAAAGACTTTTTGATCCTGCCGATGCAATAGCCTTATGTTGGGCGTACAATCAAAAAATTAAAAAAGGAGTGGCTTAATAATGAGCTATATAAATTTTAAATCAGTGGTTAAGAAAGTGAATATTAAACCGGGTGGAGTTAAAGAGATTGTGTTAGAGGTAAGTGATGAAGGTTTAAAAGGGTATTTAGATTCATTGTGTGAAATGGTTGATTTAAAAGTACAGGTTGCATTGGAATCCTCAGTCATTAACTACAATATTACAGTTGATACCAGTACGGAAAAACCAATTACGAATTATGAAGTGGATGAAAAAGGTTTTGTCAGTGAGGTGAAGGAAAAAGGAGAGCAAGCAGAGTTAGAACTTGGAATGCCAGAAGAGAAGAAACAGACCAAAGAAGAAAAACGCGAAGCCGATAAAAAAACAATTGATGAATTTATTATGTGTGGGTTATCTCCTAAAGATGATGATTATGACTTTGAGAGTTTAGTTAAAAGATTACATGATGGTGAAACGTATATGAAGCTTGCAAACGAGTTGGATTTAAACTCTGGAAAAATAGTTGAAATCATAGATGAGTATAGAAAGTCCGTTGCTCCTTTAGCTCAAAAGTGGGATGAGTGGAGAAAGTCACAAGGTGAAATAAATGAATTAACAGCAGAGAATGGAAAGTATCAGGAGAAAGAAGAAGAGACAGAAGAAACAGAGACTAATAATGATGATAGTGAGGATGGGGTGGCGTAAGCCGCTCCTTTAGATAAGTTGTAGAATTACAGTAAAACGTTTTATCTGAAGCAGATATAAAAACTATGATTGCTATTTTCCGAGGGTTGAAACAAAAAGATTAATATTTCTTATTTATCTTAACGAAGGGGTGAGGGGGAATGGCACAACAACAAATGAATTTTGAATTACCGGAAATAGATGCAGGAGAAACAAGAATAGCAGTTGAAGCAGTCTTGGAAAAGTGTCTCTTATATAAAACAATAGAGTACCAAGAAAAAGAGGCGAATCTAACTCCTGCATATATATTTAGAGAACATCAATCAACAAATGAAACAAGTGATTCAACTGCAAGTATAGCAATTGATAATGTAGATATACCGCAGCAGCGTAAACGTTATGTAGAGTGGGTTGAAAGATCAGTAAATAGATTAAGCGCAAAGGAAAGGCAGCTCATTATAGAACGTTATTTAAAAGACCCAGACATATATGATCATGATGTATATTACGGAGTTATGGAAATCAGTCCTAAGAAATATAAAGCAATAAGGGAAAGAGCATTCTATAAACTAGCATTTATTCTAAAGGTAGAAGTTAAAATTGAAAAATGCCAATGAAATGCCAAAATATTAACAATAATATGCCAATGGAATGCCAACGATTTGGATAGATAGGTGATATTATTATAGCATGAGATATAAAGGAAGGGCGCACATAAGCGCTCTTTTTTTTGTTGGGAAAATATCATCCATTGTGCTAGGGGAGGGAAGCAGGATGATAAAAAGAAAGTCCCTACTAAGATGACTCTTAATAAGGACTAGTAAAGACAGCTTGCTTTTATATTATCCCAATTAACTAATAAAATATAACACTTTGTTTTTTTGTATGAATGTCTACAGACATCAGTCCAAGCAAACTCTTTAGTTGGTACATAAGATATGACATCACAAGATGAAGGGAGGGAAATATGATGGGTGTTATTGATAGAACAATCTGCGATTGTTGTGTTTGTCCTATGCAATGTGTGATGAAACAATTAATAACCAATCAAGATCCGGAAGCACCAATTATCTTTACTCCTGTTAGCCAAACTCGTGTTTTTATCAACTCAGTTGATAATTTTATTGCAGATACTAATATGGGTTTTTTTCCTGTATGTAATGTTACTGCAGTTTCAACTATATTATTAAGCAGTTCTACTTTATTAAAACCAGTGCGTAATGATGTCAAAGGAGAATGTAAATGTTGTGAGGATCCTGCGACAAAACAGTTAACTTCGTTAGGTATAGGAGCTGAAGTTACGATTGAGTTTATATCAGGTCCAGGTTTTTTTGCCATTCCACTTACAGGTAATATACTGAAAGTTGGAGAGGGGATAGTTATATTAAAGAATGTTGTTGATAGTGCTGGTGCCCAAGTGAATAATATTGCTATATCTACCTGTCAAATTACTAATATAAATCCGTCATCTTAGAAATTAGAATATACCAATCATTGTAATTATAAAGTGACTTTATTTTATACTTAGATTTTTACTGATTACCACAATATAGTGAAAAGGTAACACACTTTATTCAAATATCCGCATTCACACAATCAAAGGGCACTTGGATAGCGTAATATATACTGTAAATACCTTTGCTTAATACTGTGAAATAAACCAATAAGCCCATAGAATTACCTCTTGCCAAGGAACATTTAATTCCTTGGTTTTTTGTATGAATGTCTACAGACATCAGTCCAAGCAGATGTATGAGATGGTACATAAGATATGATGAACCAATAATTTAAGAAGTTGGGAGGTACGTTTATGGGGTTAAAAAAAGGACCTTTTGTTGTTGCTCAGACTTTCTCAGTATTAGATCCATATGATCCTGCGGCTGAAAATATAATTGTACTTCCTAATGATGGTGATTTTGAGATTGTAGCTACTGTCGATGTATGTGTTACACAGCCAAAGAATACACAAGTATCACTGGATTCAATGGCTCAAATTGCTGTAATTGCGAATAGTGGGTCTGGATTTAGTTCTACAACTTTTGAAGTGAAATATGAGCTATTACGCAATGGTGATTGCATTGCAATAATCAATGATGAAATGGATTATTCAAACCCTTTAGATACAGATTTTAGACATACAAACTTTCCAAACTTTCCTGTACTAGATATTAATCCAAGTCTTGGAATCAATAAATATGTTCTAAGATGTACAAGGGTTGTACCTGACTTTGATGTACAAGATATTTTTGTTGCATCACGAAGCCTAAAGGCAACAGTATTTGAATGCTAGATATCAGTTTAAAAATAAAATTTTATGATTAAACGGTTAACAGAAAGGGCGTAGAAATACGTTCTTTTTTTGTTGGGAAAATATCATCCATTGTGCTAGGGGAGGGAAGCAGGATGATAAACAACAGGATCAATTATTATCCTTACAAGTGCTACATGTTAGAAACAAATTATAATAGGATAGCAAAAAGTAAGGAAGGATTACGAGAATAATAGATAAGAAGAGAGAATTTAATAGTTCTTCTGATTATTTATTTTAACATTTTATGAAAGTTTTTTAAATTGTTTAATTCTAGATCCCAGTAGCCTAAGAATGAATTTATTTCCATTGGAATAACAAAGAATTTTCTATATGATTTATATGTTGTTCAGTAAATTATGGAAAAAGGGAGGTATTATGTTGATTTTAGGATTTAGGTAATTCTAAAACTGAACATTTAGAAATGGAGAAATCATATATTAGAAAAAAATTTATATCGGGGAGGATTCAAATTGAGAATTACAAGAATAGTATCATTACTGTTTATTTTTTTATTAATATTTCCAACACTATTAATAGCAAATGAAAATAAAGAAGGTATACCATCAAATATAGAACAATTTCAAGTAAAAGAAACGTTAGATTCCAATAAAATGGCTGTTTCTACCTTCACCTTGACTCAACAAGATGTGAAGAAGACTCTTATTAGTACATCGGGATCTCATACTGTGGGAATAAAAAGTGATGGAACTGTAGTAGGAGTAGGTCTTAATAGTTACGGCGAGTTGGAAGTAGAAGAGTGGACGGATATTGTAGAAGTATCTGCAGGATTAAATCATACAGTAGGATTGAAAAATGATGGGAGTGTAGTGGCGGTAGGTCAAAATAGTTATGGGCAATTGGGAGTAGAAGAATGGACGGATATCGTACAAGTAACAGCTGGTTATAATTATACTGTAGGATTGAAAAGTGACGGAAGTGTAGTAGCAGTTGGATCAGATAATTACGGTCAGTTGGGAGTGACAGGTTGGACAGACATTGTACAAATATCTACAGGAGCTTATCATACTTTAGGATTGAAGAGTGATGGAAGTGTAATAGCAGTTGGATCAAATACTTACGGTCAGTTGGAAGTGAATGGATGGGAAGATATTCAAGAATTGACTGCAGGGTATTTTAATTCGATAGGGTTAAAAAATGATGGAAGTATAGTGGCAATTGGTAGGAATAATTATGGTCAATTGGAAGTAGAAGGTTGGACAGACATTGTAAAAGTGATAGTAGGCCATGATCATATTGTCGGCTTAAAAAGCGATGGTATTTTAGTAGCATTAGGTCGGGATGATTATGGTCAGTTGGAAGTCACAGATTGGATGAATATCGTAGATGTGACAGCAGGAGCTTATCATACAGTAGGATTGAAAAGTGATGGAAGTATAGTGGCAGCAGGTTGGGATTATTATGGTCAAAAGGGAGTCACAGATTGGCTAGACATTACAGAAGTGGAGACAGAAGCTTCGCATACAGTAGGCTTAAAAAGCGATGGAACTGTAGTAGCAGTAGGAAACAATCAATACGGTCAAGTAGAAGTTGAGAATTGGACAAATATCTTAGATGTAGCAGTTGGAGATAATCATACAATAGGTTTGAAAAGCGATGGAACTGTAGTAGCAGTAGGAAATGATAATAATGGTCAAACATCAGGAGCTATAGGCTGGATTGACATCATAGAAGTGAGCGCTGGATACAATTACACCGTAGGATTAAAAAGTGATGGAACTGTAGTTGCGGTGGGTCGGGATGATTACGGTCAGACATCCGGGGTAGAAGAATGGACGGACATAGTTCAAGTGTCAACAGGGACTCATCATACAGTAGGCTTGAAAAGCGATGGAAGTGTAGTTGCGGTAGGTAGGAATAATTATGGTGAATTAGAAGTCACAGATTGGACAGATATCGTAGAAGTGACCGCAGGAAAATATCATACAGTAGGCTTGAAAAGCGATGGAAGTGTAATAGCAGTAGGGAATAACAGCTACCTTCGCTCATCAGGTGTACTTAGTTGGACAGATACTGTAGAAGTGGTTGCGGGATATGATCATACAGTAGGATTGAAAAGTGATGGAAGTGTAGTTGCGGTGGGTCGGAATGATTACGGACAGTTGGGAATTTCGGACTGGTCGGACATCCTAAAAGTAACAGCAGGATATTTTCATACAGTAGGCTTGAAAAGTGATGGCACTATTGTAGTAGCTGGAATGGATTATCAAAAACAAATAGAAGAAGTATTGAAGTGGACAGATATGAAGACTTCATCATCATCTCCTAATATTCTTCCAAATCAACCTATGAATATAGTAGCAACACCTACTGATTCACAGGTTAATATTTCGTGGGATGAAATAGTTGATGCAGATAGTTACAATATCAAACGATCTACCAGTACAAGTGGAGAATATACAACAATTGCAAGTGATATTACAACGAGTTATTTAGATACAAATGTAGTTAATGGAACCACGTACTATTATGTGGTGAGTGCAGTGAATACTGCTGGTGAAAGTGAAAACTCAGCTGAAGTAAGTGCAACTCCTAAACATATCGATACCATTCCGATCATAGATGTAAGCCACAAAAAAATAAGTGTAGGAAGCAGTCATGTATTAGGTCTACGATCAGATGGTACCGTATTAGCTGCAGGTAGAGATGGTAGTAGTCATTTAGAAGTAGGTGATTGGACAGATATTGTAGAGGTTTCCGCAGGGGATAATTACTCTTTAGGATTAGTATCTGATGGAACGGTATTAGGAGTAGGTAGTAATAGTAGTGGTCAATTAGAAGTAAGTGACTGGACAAATATTATACAAATAGCTGCAGGAGGAAGTCATACGGTAGGATTAAAATCCGATGGATCAGTAGTAGCTGCTGGTAGTAATAGCCGTGGTCAACTAGAAGTAAGTGGCTGGACAGATATAATTCAGATTTCAGCAAGTGATGACACTACAATAGGTTTAAAATCAGACGGAACAGTAGTTGGCGTAGGTTATAACCGAGTAGGAGAACTTGATGTAAGTGACTGGACAAATATTATACAAGTATCAGCTGGGGAAGAACATACGGTAGGTTTAAAGTCAGATGGTACAGTTGTAGCGGTAGGTTTTAATCAAGACTTTGATGGTAGACTCCATGTAAGTGACTGGACAGATATTGTGGAGGTCAATGCAAGAGGGTTTAATACACTAGGCATAAGATCAGATGGAACAGTATTAGTTGTAGGTAGTAATGATAATAATGGTCAGCAAGAAGTAAATGACTGGACCAATATCATTCAAGTTTCACAAAATCGTAATCAAACCGTAGGAATAAGATCAGATGGCACAGTAGTGGCTGCAGGTAATAATTATTATGGTCAGAAAGAGGCAAGTAGTTGGACGAATATCATCCAAGTATCTTCTGGGGATGAACATATGGCAGGTGTAAGATCGAACGGAACGGTAGTCGCTGTAGGTGATAACTCTAACGGTCAATTAGATGTAAGTAGTTGGACAGGTATTGCAGAAGTTGCGGAAGGTTATCCAGGATATCATACTGTGGGTTTAAAGTCAGATGGCACGGTAATGGCCGCTGGTGATAATGATTATGGTCAACTAGATGTAAGTAGTTGGACAGATATTTCACAAGTTTCAGCTGGATTCTATCATACCGTAGGGTTAAAATCCGATGGCACGGTAGTGGCTGCAGGTAGAAATAGATATAGTTCAATAGAAGTAAGTGGCTGGACAGACATCATCCAAATATCCGCAGGTGAATATCAAACCGTAGGATTAAAATCCGATGGCACGGTAGTGGCCGTTGGTCAAAATAGTTCCGGTCAATTGGAAGTTACTAGTTGGACAGATATCATTCAGGTACACACCTTTGAAAATCACACAGTAGGATTAAAATCCGATGGCACGGTAGTAGCAGTAGGGAGAAATACAGCTGGTCAGCTAGAAGTAAGTAGTTGGACAGACATCATTAAAGTAGTTGCTGGTGCTGATCATACTATAGGATTAAGATCAGATGGCACGATAGTAGCAGTAGGTGAAAATGATGAAGGTCAGCTAAATATAGAAAGTTGGACAAACATGATCCAAATATCTGCAGGGATAGAACATACGGTAGGATTAAGATCAGATGGCAGTGTCCTTATAGAAGGTTTTGATCAGTATAACATAGTAGAAAAAGTATCTAGTTGGTATCTTCTTGATCCGATTCAACCAACAAATCTAGTTGCAGTTTCTGGTGACGCTCAAATACAACTTTCATGGAATATTATTGGTAATGCAGATCACTATATTGTTAAAAGATCAAATACATCTGGTGGTCCTTATCAAATTATAGCCTCCAATATAGTTGAAGAAAATTATACAGATACAACTATAATTAATGGAAATACGTACTATTATGTTGTTTCAGCCATTGTAGGGGATATTGAAAGTGAACTCTCAAATGAAGCTTATGCTACGGGAGGTTCTGTATACACTTATTTTTATGATGAAGATGGAAGATTGATGTCTATTATTATGCCCACAGGTGAGTCGATGGTTTATGAATATGATCAAAATGGGAATTTAATGAGAAGTTATATTCAGGAATAATAGAGTTGCTATTTGTATAAAAAAATAGCAATGTACGTATGACATTCGCTTTTATCAAATATAATTTTTTGGAGGAAACACTTTGAATATAAAAAAGATCACTATACTTATTTGTATCTTTACTATGCTTTTTTCAAATCTAGCTTATGCTAATCCTAGAGAACTATTAGAAAAAGAAGAGGTTGCTTCTTATTTAATTGGTTTAAATGAACAGGTATCAGCAGATGAATTTAAAGAAAAGAAATTAAAAGATAAAAAGATTAAAAATATTAAAACGAAAAAGAAAGATATTATCGTTGTTGAATTAACTAAATCAGAGTTACTAGAAGTTACATATGATAATGAAGTTTTATATGTGGAAGAAAATGCAATGGTAGAAGTTGCTTCCGTAGATAAACAAAAAAAGAAAGATGTAGAAGAAAATAATCAGTTGATTCCTTGGGGCATTAAAGCTATTGGCAGCGATATTGCCTTTGAAAATAAAATCAATGGTAAAAACATCAATATCGCCATTTTGGATACAGGAATCTCTAACCATACTGATTTAAAAGTGAAAGACGGGGTTTCTTTTGTAGAAGGTAATACATTTGATGAGGATGACCATGGACACGGTACGCATGTGGCTGGAACCGTAGCTGCACTAGATAATGAGTTAGGTGTTGTAGGGGTTGCTCCTAAAGCTGATCTTTATGCTGTGAAAGTGCTTGATGAAGAAGGAAATGGCTCTTATGATCAAGTCATTGAAGGCATTCAATGGGCAATCGATAACAAAATGAATATTATCTCTATGAGTTTTGGTGGAGAATCACATAGTCAAGCACTTCATGAAGTGATTAAGACAGCAGAAGACGAAGGGATCTTGGTGATTTCTGCAGGAGGAAACTTAGGTGAGGGTGAAAATACGTTATTATATCCATCATTGTTTCCAGAAGTTATCTCCGTTGGTGCGATAGATGAAACACTGGAGAAAGCAGATTATTCTAGTACTGGTTCAGAACTTGATTTAGTAGCTCCTGGTACTTCAATATTAAGTACCTTACAAGATGGATATTATGGTGAAATGACAGGAACATCGATGGCTGTACCTCATGTAACAGGTGCTGCGGCACTCATTTGGGAACAAAATAAGGAACTGACAGCTGATGAAGTGAAAAATATTCTATATGATTCAGCAACACCATTAGGAGATAAACATCAATATGGTTTTGGTTTGGTGAATGTACCTAAAGCTTTAGGGTTAGATAGTCAGTGGAAACAAGGAACAGAGGATACAATTGAAAACCCAGAAGAAGAATCAACAGAATCTGAGGAAAATGTTGAAGAAGAACTTATAGATCTACCTATAACTGAAGAAGAATCTAAGGGAGTTTCTTCTAAAGAAAGAACAGACTTTCCAGAGCTTAAAGGAGATCTTTTATTAATTGTAGCTTATTTTGACCCATCATATATAAAACAATTAAATGAAGAGGAAAAATTAGAACTATTCGAACTAGACACGGAATTGCTAAATGAAAAAATAGCATCATTGAATTCAACAGATTTTAACACATTGGAAGATTTGCTACCAATAGCGATTACGCAATATAATTATCATACTGATAGAGATGGTTATATCAAGGAAATACAAAATTTAAAATTAAATGAAACAACAGACTTTAACACAGTAGAACTAAATGATACATTTTCAACCACTGCAGTACCAGAAGATTTTATTTTTTCCGATTTTAACAATGAATACACTTATAAGATAGCAACAGATGATTATGTAGATTCACAATATCGAACGGCAAATCGGAGGGTAACCGATGTATACTTACCTGGAAAAAATGGATTTGACTTGGTTCTTCAAAGACAATACAACTCACTAGAAAGTAAAGTGAAAGATCCACGTGCAACTTCAACTACGAACAAATCCGACGAGATTAATCCAGAGGATGTTATGAATGGGTTTATTGCAAACGGATGGAGTTTAAATTTACCGTATTTGGAATGGGAAGATATTAAGGGTGAAATTATTAATGACATTGATTATATAACAACAGATAGCAATGATGATAAAGTCTATGAAAGCCGCTATGAATTTGAGCTTAAACCGTATACCAAAATGGTATTTACCTTAGACGACGGTAGTTCATTTGAGTTCCGCAGAACAAATTATGATAATCCAACCTATCCAATGATAGAACTTGTGGATTATCCCTATGGAAAAAATGTGACTTTTGAAGTTCGACTTCAAGGTCATGAATTTTGGAAAAAATTTGATTTTGAGAATGGTCCAGACATATGGGAGTATGATGACTCAGTAGGTTTTGATGTAGATCAATATCGATTAGGTATTGGCAATACAATGTATGAATTTGATGCGGAAGGAAAGATCCTTAGAAAGTATGATCGGATTTTGGATCAAGAACTTATTTATGACTATGTAGATAATAATATTACCATTACAGATTCACTAGGCAGAATAGTGACTATCTATAGAGATGCTAATATGGTAATTAATAAAATTGGAGTTGTAGGGATTGATGGAAATACAATCAATGAAGTTAACTATGAAACAACAAATAAAACAGAAGACATAACGTATAGAAGATATACTTCCAACTCCACATACCCAAATGATTTAGTAACGCAAAGTATTTCTTATTGGCGACTAGATGAAGTAAATGATATGGACGGCAATGTATTAGAAACTTATGATTATTATGCAATTGATCCAACAACATTAGCTGATTTTAATTTTATTTTAAAACCCTACACTCACTATACAAAAGACGATGATGGTTACATTTTAAGAAATCATTTAAATTATGATGAATTCAAAAGTAGAATCGATTATTGGGACGTAGATGAAAAACTGATTGAAGTGGATGAAGTGTATGATACACAAATTCAGGACTACGCTGAAATTCCTTATTTATTATTAAAAAATGTCCATTTCAATAATGGAACCTTGTTGAAATTTAATTATGATAAGTATGATCCAAGTTGGCAAGCTGACTATTATGATGGTGATATGGACATTGCCAAGGCTGAAGAACAACGGAATACAACAAAGTTATATGTAGACCGTTACGCTCTACAACATGTGTCATATCATGCAGTCAGCCGTATTGATTTTATTTATGAAGATCCGGTGAATTCTTCTTCCATTAACTATATCGAATATGCTAACCTTCACCAAGATCATAGCTGGAATTTTAAAGAATATTGGAAAAATAGTAAAGCTGAAATTCCTAGATTAAGAAACTCATCTCGCTTTGGTGATTTTCAGACGATAAAGAAAACGAACCCCACTGGAAGAGAAAATTATAATCATTATGAAAATAATGGTATTAGATTTTTATTAACAGCTACATGGACAAGAGATTTACAAGAGAGTGAACTTCAGTTTACTGAGGATGGTAATACTTTCCTAACTAAACCTGATGTTGTAACCTATTATAAATATGCATATGACCATATCCAACCTACTACCATTTATCAGTATTCAGATGAAATACCTAATTATGAGGAAGCAGTACAAGATACAAGTGAAGAGTTCATAATGAATGTAAAGAACGTACAAAATCCAGAGTTTCCTTATAATGAAGATATTCATGTACAAGCACATTCTATTGAATATGATGCTTATGGAAAGATGAAACAAGAGGTTGATTCATTAGGAAATACAACTGTATATGAATACACAGGTAATTTCCATCAACTCTCAAATATAAACACTCAATCACAAGATGGTTTATTTACTTATCAAAAAGATATCGTTTACGGAAGTGATTTACCAGAACTTGAAACAGAGACATACACGTATCAAGATCCATTTCTTCCAACATCGAATAAAACAGATACTTTTAAAATAGAGTATGTCTATGAAGATCAGCTATTGAAGAGTTTAACTACTTATGCATCTGGAGATCAATTTGGGAATGAGAGTGTTGTTTCAAATAAGGAACTTACTTACACTGAAGATGCCAAAATAGAAACGGAAACTTCGAAAGTCACGCTAGAAAATGGCATGAATCAAACAGATTTAATAACTCAATATTTTTACAATATTGACGGAACCATCAAGGAGATCATCTATCCAGATACCAGTGAATTGGAGTATGATTATGACTACCTAGATCGAATTACATCTTACAGCCAAGTGCCATTTGGTGGAGACATTCGAACCACGACTGTTGACTACGTTAACGATGAAAGAAAAGTAACTGTAAATACACCAGATGGTGAACAAATAGAGAGCTTTTATACTCCATTTGGCTTAAATGTAAAACAAGTCAGAAATGTAAATGAAGTATCAAAAGTCATCAACGAAATAGAATCTAATGATGGCATCATTACAGATGCAACCAAACCTTATGGAAATAGTGATTTAGGAACAAGTTACACGTATGATAACTTAAACCGTGTCATGAGCATGGAGGATGCGGAAGGGAATATTACTAGGTATTACTATGCCAATACCGTTCAAGATGCTGATGGAAATACTACACTTCAACAAACATCCAAAGTGGTTTATCCAAACGGAAAAGAAGAAATCTCCTACTATGACGTGAGTGGAAATCTAGTGAAGTTTGTAGAACGTGATGTGAATGGAAACAAAGAAAGAATTACAACAAATCAATATTCATCTTTAGGTCAACTACTAGAGACAACTGTGACTTCTGAAGGAAAAACCCAAACGAATCAATACGGTTATGATGGAACAGGGAACTTAATTTTCCTAGAAGATGATCTTGGACAAACCTACAAGTATGTATATAATCCACTAGGGCAAGTCGTAGAATACTATATCCATGACAAAATAAACCCTGAGGTTTCAAAAACCTATAACGAAGTCGGGTGGTTATTAACAGAAACTTCTCCATCTGGCGATCAAGAAACGTATACGTATAATAACAAAGGACTGATTGAAACCTTTGTAGATAAAAATGGACAAACGTTTACGTATACGTATAGCCCATATAACGAAATTGAACATATGACGGTGACAGACAATACGGGACAAGAAGTTCTATGGGAAGATTATACGTATGATCCAGCAACAAGATTACCAACAGAACTTTCCAATAGTGAAGGGCAAACCCTTTCCTATACGTATGATGAGTGGAAACGATTAAAGACACAAGAAATTGCTGGGAACACATACACCTTTAACTATGATGATTTTGATAGACTAGCAGCTTTAGTGTATCCTGATTTAAAACAAGTAGATTATACACATGACAATTTAAGTCGTATCCAAACTGTTTCTTATGATGGTCAAACAATGGGAGACTATGACTATACCATTTCAACAAATGGTACTTCTTCCTCACTCAACTATGTTCCATTAACCATGGGATTCCAAACAGACATCAATCCATTTGGAGAATTGATTTCTCATGAACAAAAAGACACGGGAAGTATTACTTGGGCTGAA
>NZ_SIJB01000013.1 GCF_009910845.1 Chengkuizengella marina
TTATTGTTAAAAATGGGGGTGGATAGAATGGAATTAAATATCATTCAATATTTTTTAACTCAGGGACCCTTTGCGGTCCTTTTTGTATGGTTACTTATTTATGTGATGAAAAATGGAAAGGAACGAGAGGATAAATTAATTAAGTCTCACAAAGAAAGAGAAGGTCAATTAATCACTACACTAGAGAAATTCAGTGAAAAATATGATGTGATTATTGATGAATTACGACAAGTGAAAAATAGGTTGTCAGGGAAGGAGGGAGCATAGATGATTAAACAAGATTTCATCCCAAAGCTAAATAGAAATAGACCTGGGTATCCAATGGAACCACAAGGCTTACTAATCCACTCTACAAACAACTGGAAAAAGAGTGCTGATGCAGAAATGCATGCTAAGTATTTAAAAAGTGGTCAAAATCATGTAGCAGGTTGGCATGTCACCGTTGATGCTGAACAAGCCATTCAACATATCCCATTTAACGAAAATGCATGGCATGCAGGGGATGGTTCGCAAGGACATTATAACCGTAATTGGATTGGGATGGAGACATGCACGAATTTAGTCACACGAAATCAAAAACTAGATGATCCAACCTATCAGAATGCAGTCAAAACTGCTGCTGAAATTGTGAAAATGTTTCATTTTACTAGAGATCAGGTCCAACCTCATAACGTGGTGAAAGGGAAGAATTGCCCTTGGGACAAGCATTTTGACAGAGACCAGTTTAGAGAAGATGTATTTAAGCTAGTTGAAGGAACACCAATCCTAAGTGAACCAACAGCAACAATCAGACAAGCTCAAGAGTGGGCGAAAGGTAGAGGGGCAACACGGACATTCATAGATATTGCTCAGCTCTATTGGTCTATCGATCCTAAAAGTGGTGTAAACCCTGCTATTGCTTACGCACAGTCAGCTAAAGAAACAGGTTTCGGACGGTTCGGTGGTGTAATAGATGAAACCTATAAAAATCCATGTGGAATGAAAACTACTAGTGGTGGGGGGAACTACGATCCAGAGGCACATCAAAGGTTTAAAAGTTGGGAAGAAGGGATTACAGCTCACTGTGACCACTTAGCGTTATACGCAGGAGCAGAAGGATATCCAAAATCAGATCCACCAGATCCACGTCATTTTAGTTGGATTTTTGGAAAAGCAAAAACAGTAGAACAACTAAGCGGTAGGTGGGCACCAAGTGAAACTTATGGTCAGAGTATTTTAGAAGATTATTTAAAGCCATTAGAGCAAATGGAGGTTGATATTATGAGTAGATTTAGTGATCTATCAGATGATCGATGGAGTGCCTCAGCCATAGAAAAAGTAGCAGAACAAGGTTTAATGGTTGGTTATAATGACGGTACATTTAAACCAACAGAACCAGTCACACGTGAAGAATTAGCAGTTATATTAACTAGATTGAAAGGTGGAAATTAAAATGGATTTTCAAGTATATGATATTGCAATTGTACCTATCATTGTTGCATTGGTTCAGTTAGCAAAACAATTAGGGTTAGGAGCTAAATTATTACCAGTATTATCTCTAGCATTAGGGGTAGCAACTGGTATTTTTTATGTCGCTCCTAGTGATCCAAAGCAAGCTATTCTAGTTGGTATAGTAATGGGGTTAGCAGCTAGTGGGTTATGGAGTGGCTCAAAGAATATAGTGCAGAAGTAAGTTTGTCCCCACTGGCTTAGGTAGTTGGTGGGGGTTATCGGGGAATAATTCTTGTTATTGCACATGAAGAGAAAATGTCAGTCTCATTAAAAAACCTCCCTACGACAATTCCTTCGCCAACATTTATAATTTCATCTACAAAAGGGAAAGGAAAAGGGGAAATAAACTCAATCTCAACCATTTCACCAATCATTGAATTTGCTAAGTTTGTAATAGGTTCTTCGCAACAATCACATTCTCCTTTACTTTTCTTAATTGGTTTTAATTTAATGCCATCGGGAACCAATTTCTGGCTGAATTGAGTAGCAGTGATATGACAAATGGGTATATTTCCATTAGAAGTAAATGCTATGAGATCTTTTACTTGGTTAATAATTACAAGATTATTAGCTGTCGGAGTTATAATATTTACATCACCAACACCTACCAATTGTTCTAAAACACATTGCATCGGACACACGCAACAATCACATATGGATTTATCAAAGGCTCCCATAATAATATCTCCTTATAAATATATTTAATTAGATATTGTATGGATTCAAAAGAAGTTTTGACTGGATGTTTGTGTTACTTTATTAAATTGTGCTGTTATCAGGGGGGAGAATACAGTACAGAAGTGATTAAAATCCCCTACTGGCTTTAGGTAGTTGGTGGGGATTTTTTAAGTTGTTGAAAAAAATCTCGGTTAGGTTGATCGTTAATTTGCTGCTGGTTATTTGGTATGATTCTAGTGGTAAAACAAGAAGAAATAACAAATGTTCCAAAGGAAACAATACCCTCACCAACATTAATAATAGTACCACTACCTGTTTCTGTTTCTGGTAAGAATTCAATGTCTACTTCTTGTACAATCAAAGATTTTGCTAAATTTGTAATAGGGTCTTCACAGCACGAACATCTTCCTGTGCTTTTTTGTATCGGTTTTAATTTGATGTCAATGTTAACATCAGAGAAATCAACACCAGAAATATTACATATTGGAAAATTACCATCTGAGGTAAAAGCAATAAAATCTTTAACGTCTATAAGCATTACATCATTTATTATATCAGTCGTTGTTGCTATAGTTATTATATTACTTTTCAACTGTTCCAAAACACACTGCATCGGGCAGACACAGCAATCACATATGGATTTATCAAACGCTCCCATATTAAACAACTCCTTATATATTTATTTGATTAGATATTGTATGGGTTCAAAAGGAGTTTTGACTGGACGTTTGTATTGTATAAAGGAAAATCAGCTAATGTCAGTGTCAAATATGAAGTCGGAATTATGGGATAGAACAAGAAACTTTTGAAATGGCATTGGATGTGACTACATTTCTATTGTTTGGTGTGACAGTTTATAAGAGTGATAAGAATAATTTGATATAATGTAACTCCCTTACTAGTTACTTAAGTTGATGGAGAGATAGTGTCTATAAAACATTTGGAAATTACAAAAAGAGGAAAACATGAACCCAAAAAACTAACATCCTTTAATAAAATAATTCCTTCACCTACATTATCTATAGTTCCAGAAATAGAATCAGAAATTACAACTTGCTTCTTTTTCATTGAATTTAACAAATTGGTTGTTGAATCTTCAATGCACGCACATTCGCCAATGTCATTTTTAGTTGGTTTTACTTTAATTGGAGGATTGGGTTCAAAATTTAATATAACGAAACTGATCGTATGAAATGCGACGATTCCTTTATTAGTGAATACTTTGAAACCTTCAACACGTTCTATCGTAGCATCATTAAATTGTCCTGCTCCAGTAGTTCCAAGTAAAAAGAATGATACTGTCTTGTCAATCAATTGCTCTAAAACACACTGCATCGGACAGACACAGCAATCACAAATAGTTCTATCAAGTGCTCCCATGAGATCACGTCCTTTTTAGTTTTTTATATAGTATGATTTTATTTGTGTTTTGACTGGACGTGTGTACTGTATATATTAAATTGTGTTGTTATTACTCGTATTAGGGGTAGCAACTGGTATTTTTTATGTGGCTCCAGGTGATCTAAAACAAGCTATACTCGTTGGGATTGTCATGGGGTTAGCTGCAAGTGGGCTATGGAGTGGCTCAAAGAATATAGTGCAGAAGTAAGTTTGTCCCCACTGGCTTAGTAGCTGGTGGGGATGTTTTATTGAGGAGTTACTTTTATGATTGAACATGTAGAGACATATGCATCATTTTCAACATTTACAATTCCTTGACCTACTTCAAAAACAGTACCAAATACAGTGATGTTCGGTTGGATTCGAATATCTACTACTTTCCCAATAAGAGTACTTAACAACATAGTTATCGGATCTTCACAACAAGAACATTCTCCTTTACTTATTCTAATTGGCTTTAATTTCACTTGTATAGGAGGTAATATTGATACAGATGTAATTTGGGAAATAGGAATTATTCCTTCTGATGAAAACAAGACAAACTCTTTTACTTCATTAATTATTACATTAGTTAGAAATTCAATAGTAGTTGTACTTATATCAACGGTTTCTCCTTTCAACTGTTCTAAAATACACTGCATCGGACAAACGCAGCAGTTACACTTTGATTCATCAAAAACACCCATGAGATCACGTCCTTTTCACTTTTTATTAGTGTATTCAAGTAAGTATTGATTTGACTGGACATGTGTACTGTATAAAGGGATATCCGCTAATAATAGTCTCAGGATGTATTTGAGTGAATATAATGAAAGTAAGCAGACTCGTCAAATACACTCATGATAAAAAGCTTCTTCCTTATAAAAAGGAGAAGCTTTGTCATTTTTCACTGGCTTTATTTAAGTTGGTGTGGATTATGAAGAGAAAAAGCAGTGGAACGTTTCTTTGAAGGTTTCCTCTCTAAAATTATTTATACAATATCATCTCCAATTAATTCTATTTTACAGCTAGAAAAAGCACCTGTAAAAGGATCACCACCTTCTTCAAAAGAAAATATAACAATACCTTCTCCAACTTTAGTAATTTTACCTGTGACCGCAGCAGCTCCAGCAATTATATCAACCGTCTCATTTACCAAATTATTTGCTAATCTTGTTGTTGGTTCTTCAGTACAAGAACATTCTCCAATATCTTTTCTAATTGGTTTTATCTTAAAGTCAAACTGTCCTTCAATAAAAACCGCAAAAATTTGGTTCATTGGATATCTGTTGATGCTATCAGGTGCCATTTCAAGAAAAGCAATAAAATCTTTGACTTCCAATAAAGTGCCTGTTAGGGCAGTTTTATCAGTAACTATAAAAACGCTTTCCTCCCCTATCAACTGTTCTAAAATACACTTCATTGGACACACACAACAATCACAAATACTTCTATCATAAGCCCCCATACAATCACGTCCTTCATTTTTTATTAATGTATTCATAGTTGTGTGGCTTTGACTGGACGTGTAACTATTTTCAAAAATTGTGCTATTGCACATCTCCCTGTATCTCATATATAATAAGAACAAATGTTCTATAAGGGGTGAGTGAAATGAAAGAAAATAAACTAACACCTGGTTCAAATATGATGTGGGAAGCAAGCCGTATAATGCTACCTGAACATAAAGAACTCATGAACTATTATCAAAAAGAAAGAAATAGAAAAACGAAACCAGAACTTGCAGAGGAAGAAGTCAATATTATATCTCAACAATTATCAGATTCAATGTTAAGTAAATCAAAAATTACAGTTGAATTGTTCAGAGCTTTTGGTCAGAATGCGTTTAAAACTGGGACAGTAATCAAATTTGATACTCAGTTAAGACAAATAAAATTAGAGCATGAGGATGAATATGAGTGGATTAAGTTTCATGAGATTGTGGGGGTGTCCTGATGTTAACAGACCTTGAAAGAAAGGTATTACGTATTCTTTATAACTTCCCTCATTCAATAAAAAAAAGAATGCCAACCATTCGAGAGCTTGAAATCAAAACAGGTAAAGACGAGAAAACAGTCCGTTCGGTATTAAACGGACTTGTTAAAGGTGGATATATAGAATGTAAAGATGGAAACACTCAAAATATAAAGATTATAATGACTAGGGATTATGATTCGCCCTTTAAATAGACTGAATAACTCTATATAAAAAGCTTTTTTATGGGGAGGATTTTTTTATTTCCATCGAAAAACTGATACTCATCTATTTTTTCTTTTTTTTCTATCTTTTATCTCTTTATATGCTACAGCAGTCGAGCCAATTATAAAGGCAATACTACCTACAAATCTTAGTATATATAAATTTAATAAACTACCAAATGGCCCATTATATTCAGCAATATTATTAGAGAGAAAAAATTCATAAATAAAATCAATAGTTAAAAAGAAAAAGTATAAATAAGAAAGTAATAGAAATACAATAACTCTTTTCCTCATAACAACCACTCCTGAAAACAGAACAGTACAGAATTTCTGTACTGTTAACTTTTATATTTGCATTTTAAAAACCTCTGACATAATCATAATCTACATTTTCCCACTTACTAGTAGAAGATAAAGCAGTATATCTTGCAGATTCTAACATCTCAGCAGTTCTTTTACTAAAAGTTAATCTCTGATTTGTTGCATAACTTGTACTCGTAATTCCAGCAAGAACGCCAATCATACCTACAAGTTGAGCACATGCTGTAACCCAACCGATTGGACCCGTTGTCCACCCCGCAATAAATACTGCTAATCCTACTAATGTCCATAAAAATTCTTTACCTTCTTGTTCATGAATTGATTCTTCTGTATCCATACCATCAAAGAAATATTCATCATAATCATCAATATATCCTTTAAAATTATTTAAGGTATTTGCATTTAATGAGCTTCCAGCAGTTGACCCAGTTATTCTATAATATTTATTTGGCTCAATATCAGCAAAAACTTGAGCTGTGAATTCTGAGCTTGAAAGATCATGATTATAATAATTATCAAATCCCCCACACATTTCGACAACACCACTTCGAACAGGGCAATTACCTTCATGGCTTGCTATTTGAACTAGATTTTTTTCCAATTTCATAATACTAGATAAATCTACATCCATTTTAATTTGAGAAATTTCCTTTTTAAGTTCTTCAATAGATTCTTTTGTAAATCCTATTGACTCTACATAATCAGATTTCTCAATAGATAGTTCTTTTGAAGATTTAATAATATAATCGGACAATTCCTGTTCTTCCTCTAAACTAAGAATAAAACTATCATTTTTTTTATCTTTGTGATGTGATTTAATCTTTATTGTTTTTGGTGAATTGTATTCTTTTTCTTTTACTTTTTCCTTTGCTTTACCCGTTTTATAGTCGTTTCTATATTCGGAATATTTTACGATTGATTTAGTAAAATTATCATCAAGATCATAGTAATCTTCAATTGTATACAATTTAGTTAATATTTTCTTACTCGAATCTTCAATAACAGTTATTGAATTAACATGTTTATAACCATCTTTTTTAAAAACTCCCTCAAGATATGTAGTAGTATCTACACTGAAAGATTCTACGGTGGTTATAGTATTTAGATTCTTATTATCTAAGGCATATGATGGATTTATAGATGTAACTCCTATAAGAGTTAAGCAAAGCATAATAGAGATATATTTGATTAATCTTCCCTTCATAAAAACATCCTTTCTACTATAATAATTAAATATAATGAACCTAAGATATATATTGAAAGTCGGCGCCAAACTGACAATCTTAGTGTGATTGAATCAATGTTTTTATGGTTATCTTCTTATGCTTATTTGGAAGTATTTTTAAATATTATTCTTTTTTAAATTTAGATATAAATAATACCATATAAAAGCATGTGTTGTAAAGTATATACAAAATTGTATATATAAACAAAAAACCACCGACATAAAGTCAGTGGTTCGGTCTCACCCCTAATGAGACCATTTGCCCATAAAAAATCAGTTTTGGAAATGCATATTTAAAGGGGTTTGGAATGGTACCTCTATTATATCAAACACCTAATATTTTACAATTACCAAAATTTCTTTTTTGTAGCCTTTGGATCAACTTCATTAATAACTTCCATTATTTTATCTTTTGTTTTTCTATTCGGGTGACGATCTTCATCTTCTCGACATAAATCAGATATCGTTGATTTATTGATGCCTGTTTTTTCTCCTAGTTCTTTTTGTGAAATTTTATTTTCATCCATCCAACTTCCTAATTTAGACCTATTACGTCCTAATCCCTTTCCCCAAATAACCATGATATCACTACCTTTCTAGTAATATCATGGACAGCCCTATTAAAAATTAAACGTACAAAGTTACGCATTTTATGCGTAATAATGGACAATCCATGTCACATAGACTTTTACAAATAAGTGAAGGAGGGGTTTGATAATGAAAAATGAGCTTAGAATTACGATTGATTTTAAATTATATATCCATATCATAAATGAAGGATTATTGAGGCTAATAAAAATGATTAAGGGATTTTTGTAGGTTATTAAGTAAAGTTTTAAGAACAAAACCCGATATGTGACATAATTTTCCAAAAATTGCTTTATCAAAGCAAAATATATTAAATAATAAGCGTGTTTTACAATATGTTTCCCAATACAATAGACTGTTTTCTGATGATAAGATATCTATACAGACTTTAATTGTAAAAATATAGAACGGTAAAGGATGAATAAAATGATTACCTACACAACGCATTCAACATTAGGGGAACTCATTCGACATCATCGGAAACAAGCAGAAATGACATTAGCCAAATTAAGTGAATTAACTAATTTCCATAAACCAAATTTATCTCGTATTGAATCGGGAAGGACTAAACGTCCGACCTTGGCAACTATTCAAAAAATCGGATCTGTATTAGAGATACCTTATGAAGAGTGGGCAGAGAGATATATAGAGATTGAAGAAAGATCTGAGGTTTTATTAACTATTTTAAATGACTTTATTCATTCCGAAGACATTCAATTTCTAAAAAAATTATCAAAGAAGATCCTTCAATCTCCTAATGAGGATAGCGTAGATTTAGTAGAGAAACTTTATTCTAAAATTGAAAATATAAAGGAGACTTCTATTAAACTAGATTTATATCAAATGATTAGTAATTATTCACTAACTCATGGAATCATGCCTTATTTCACAAAAAGTTTGTTACAAACTTATCTAATTGAGCGGGATGATTTTTCCAGACTTCGCTCGACTTATAGTTCTGGAAAAAGTATAATAGAATTTGAAGAGTTCCTTAACAGCGATGAGAAGGGTATAATGTACTATAAATTATCGGTCCATGCTTACAACTTATGTTTATTCAAGGAGAGTATAGAGTTGGGTAAAAAAGCATTGGATGAAAAGATTCGTGATAGAATGCGGGCGAATACGATTCTTGCTGTATGTAATAGTTACTACCGCTTAAGTGATTTTAAACAGACAAAACAGTATTATTTTCAGTATAAGAAATTTTCACTTGCGGAAGTGAAAGATAACTGCAATTTAATCAAATCCAACCTATACTCATTGAGTGAGGATTATCAGTTAGCTATTTCAGTTTTACAGGGAAACCTAACACAATATGGAGATGATTCATTGCTACATGCAGTAAACCAATTAATTGCTTTATATTTTCAAACGAATAATCTACCAAAAATTCAACATCTTATTGAGCTAGAAGAGAAACTTTTATCCATTCCATGTGTCACTCCGTTTAAAAAAGCTGAGTTAGCCCTCTACTTTAGACTAAAAGGAGAATATTTTACCCTAACAGGCAGAGTAGAAGAAGGGATAGAGTGTTACTTGGAGGCGGCAAAACAATACGGCAAGATTGATCTTATTGCTAATGAAAGTGAATGTTTACAACAAATTACATATACTAATAATAAAAGTGATGCATTCTATATTTGTGAGAAACTAGGGACTTATTATAATGACAAAGTTAGGAAAGGGGTTTTGGTATGAAAAGAACATTGAAATTTAAGTTAGTCATTGCATTGCTTGCATTAGTTAACATGCCAGAAATTGCACCAGAAATTCTTCCATTATTTGATCCAGATCCAGACTGGTAGAAAATTAAAAGCCAGTACAAAAAACCATCTACTAAGGAGAGTAGAATGGTTTTTTTGTGTATAGAAAATTTGTTAGCAAGTTTTTTGAAAAAATAAATTTTGAACTAACCTATGATATTATATTAATAACTTCAAGAAAAATCCAAAATTTTATGAATTTTGTAAATTTAGGAGGGGATGAAATCAATACCATTATGTTTGTTTAATAAATACCTTAGTAGGGTAAGGTTTAGTTTCCACAGAGGATGGTGATACATAGAACATCCCTGATAATTGTTCGCAGCAATTACCAGGGACATAGAACAAAAAATTTTTCATTCTAATTATAAACAACTTTGTTTGATAAGTCACTTTTAAAAATTTTGATCAAATTTTACATGAAAATTAAATTCACGAACATTTGTTCGTAACAATACTAAATTTGGTGTATAATGAAATTAACATAACTTTTCGAGGGGGGAGAATTTTATTTGAATAATAAACCTAGTATTGAATTAGAAAAAATAATCTTGAAATGTAATGATCCAGAATATATTATAAGTCAACTTCGAGAAATAATTAACCAATCAGAAAAAGCGAAACAGGAATTTTTAAAAGATGATTCTTTTTAACAATAAATCACCAAATAAAATAATTATTTGACAACCAATTTGACAACGCAGTCTCATCTGAAGGGGTAAGAATATAGAAATTGAGAGAAAAATATACCGCAGTAGAATGAGGTTGAGTAAGTAGAGAGAAGGCACCAAAAACTTAATACTGTGAGGTAAAATAAAGGAATTTGAAAGAAGGATAAAGCTAAGAAAAACTATATAAATAAGTAGAGAGATGGGGGTGGAATACCCCCTCTCAGCTCTGGCAGCGTAGAGGTCAGGGGTTCGATCCCCCTTGGCTCCACCATAAATTTATTTTGGAAACCTTTAATAATAAAGTTTTTTTTATTGTATAACTCATCAGATTCTCTATAAATCCACCCATTTTTTCAAAAATGAACAAACGTCTAATGCATTACAATAGTCATTTAATAAGATAAAGTATCTAACACTTTTTGGATTATATTGAGTGGAAGGTGTATAGGATGTCGATCTTTGATGATACAAAATGTGACTGCTGTGTTTGTTCCATGCAATGTGTTTTAGAACAGTTAGTTGGGGAGGAAGTCATCATTTTAATTCCAACATCTAATCCAGTTAATCTCGTGATAAATGATGTTAATGACTTTATAGTATTTACTTCACAAGGAAACTATCCTATTTGTAATATTGTTGCGGTTTTTATACCAATGCCTAGAGGAAATTTAAAGCTAAAACCTATTAAAAAAAATGTAGGCGTATGTAGTTGTTGTAAAGCGCCAATGACAAATGTATTAAAATTACTTAAAGGAAGAGATGTATTCGTGGAAACATTAGGGTTCGTCCCTAATGTGTTGGGCACAGTTACTGATATTGGAGAGGGGATTACAGTAGTAACTGGTAGTGGTACTAGTAATTTCCAGTAAATAAAACTATAATAAAAACTTAAAATTTCTTGTATACGAATGGTTAAAAAATACATGCATAGAAAAGATAAATCAGTCCATACTATCCTTGACGGTGAAAGAGAGGTGTGGTTCCGTTGGACAACCAATTCCACGAATCAGCCAAAGTGATTCTGTCTGATTCGATGTAAGAAGCCATGCTTGTGGAGTGAGCTTAAAAAACTTAAACCCAAGTAGTTAAGTTATTGTGTAACAATAATGAGACAAAAGTTTCTTCGCGTTAAATGTAGAATCTAACTAACACCGTCAAAAGGTCCCTTCATTGGGACCTTTTTATGTCACCTTAATAAATTGGTTATTCTTTTGTTTAGATAAATTTTTCAGATTAATATTGGAGGTGATGAGGTGGATGATTTAAGTCAATTTATAAACGAAATTAATGAGACAAATAAAAAAAATGAAAAAAATAAAAAACACTATGGTAAAGGGCAGCCGAATAGAAAGTTACAAAACAAACAGCATGCAACTAATAAATGAATTATTTAAATAACCCCTAATAGTTATCATGTTAACTACTTGGGGTTTATGTTTAATTCTAAGGTATTATACCGTTCTCAGATTTATCTTTATTCTTCAATTTATGAAGCATATCAATCATCGTATCAATCTCTTCATTAGTTAATTCATCCAAACGATCTAGTTCTTTTTTTAAATAGTCTACTTTTGGATTTTCTTTTTTGTTCCCATCCATAAAATAAGTTGCTACAGATCCTGTAACCATACCTATTAAACCTATTCCAAATACCATAAGAACAACAGCTATCATTCTTCCCCATGGTGTTTCAGGATAGAAGTCACCATAACCTACTGTTGTAGCTGTAACAATACTGTACCAAATTGCATCATCATAACTTTCTACGGAAGGCTCTACGAAATAAATTGGAATAGAGGCAATAAAAATTAAAGCGAATACTGATGCAATGACTTTGTTCAACCCATTAATTTCTAAAATTTCTCTAATAGATGGTCTTAATAATCTAGACAAAATAGCAATGGCTCTTACAACGCGAAATAAACGAACAATTCTTGCAAGTTGGAAAATGGCGTCAAATGGAATAATAGCAATGATATCAAAGGGATTTTTTTTAATATATTTCCATTTTTTTTCAGAAGTATAAAAACGAATCGATACATCAATAAAAAATATACCCCATACAATCCAATCTACAAGTAATAAAGTTTTATTTTCTGATACAAAAGCTAAAGATACAGAAGTAACGGCTAATATGAATAAAGAGATCTCATAGATTACAGATAGCTTTTTCATAAAAATTAAATCACTCACTTTCGAAAAATAATTTAGATGATGGTTCATTTTATTTTTTAATTTAATATATGTTAAAATAATAGTTATTTGAATGAAAAGGTGATTCTATGAAATTTAAAAAATTTATGCTTTCAGATGGATTGTACGTTAGCTGGGCTATTTCTCTCATCGCAACATTGGGAAGCTTATATTTTTCTGAAATTAGAGAGTACATTCCATGCACATATTGTTGGTATCAGCGTATCTTAATGTATCCTTTAGTCATATTAATAGGAATAGCAGCGATAAGAAAAGATCATAAAATTGTGATTTACACCTTGCCTATGACACTATTAGGCATTTTCATATCGGGTTATCATTATATCATTCAAAAAACATCATTATTTCAAGATACAGGTGATAGTTGTGGTATTATTCCTTGTAACGCAAGTTATATTAACTGGCTTAACTTTATAACGATTCCCTTTCTTTCTTTTACAGCATTTACTTTAATATCTATCATTTTATTGTATATTTGGAAAAACACATCGAATGAGAAAGCGTAAATTGAATAAATAATCTAGGTACGCTTTCTTACATATAAACATATCTTAATCATTGTATAACAACATTTTATTATTGTGAAGGAAGCGGTTCATGTGCAGCAAGCGATTGCAATTTTTGATTCAGGTGTTGGTGGTCTTACCGTTGTTAAAGAAATTAAACGTCAACTCCCTAAAGAAAAGATCATATATTTTGGAGATACCTCCAGAGCACCTTACGGTCCAAGATCAGCTGAAGAGGTACGATCATATGCACTTCAAATAGTCAGTTATTTAATTAAATTTAATCCAAAGATGATAGTCATAGCTTGTAATACTGCCACAGCAGTTGCCTTGGAAGACATTAAAACGATATTACCCATACCTGTAGTTGGTGTGATTCATCCAGGAGTTAGAACTTCCATTAAAAATACAAAAATAGGTTCAATTGGAGTGATTGGAACAGACGGGACAATTAGAAGTAGAGCTTACCAAGAAGCCATCCATATGATTTCACCAGAAATCAATGTGGTAAGCCAAGCTTGTCCAGCGTTTGTCCCACTCGTTGAAAAAGGATTGTTTATGCATCAGGAATCATTGGATATCGTAAGACGATCGCTTGAACCTATCATAAATGAATTCATGGATTGTTTAATCCTGGGTTGTACTCACTATCCTTTTTTAACCGATCTTATATCTGAAGTTATGGGTCCTGAAGTAAAATTGATTAATTCTGCAGAAGAAACAGCTAGAGAAGTGAGTGCCGTATTATTTGATAGGGGTCAATTAAATTCAACAATCCATTCATCACCTGAACATGAGTTTTATTGTAGTGGGGACAAGGATCTTTTTCAAAAAATTGCACAGAAGTGGTTAGATGAATATGTAGAAGTGAAACATACTTCATTAGTTAGATAGATTTTATGGGAATTTTGTTGAAATTATAGATATAACAATATTGGAAACTGTCCAAGTTGATCGACTGATCGACTTAAGGATGGTTTTTTTAATTTAGTAGTTTTTCTATAATTCATTAGAGTCTATGATTTTTTCATGTGACAAGTTATTCATACATAATCATTTTAGAGGAGATATTTTTGAGGGAGGTTCAGGTATGAGAACGTATGTCGTTCAATCAGGAGATACCTTATCTAGAATAGCCAGAAGGTTTGGAGTTACAGTTAGTGCTGTTGTTAATGCAAATCCACAGTTAACAAATATGGATTATATTATTCCTGGTCAAGTATTGCAAATACCAAATGCATTAGCTCAATATTATGTGATTCAGGCTGGAGACACATTTTATGGAATTTCTCAGAAGTTTAATATTCAAATAAACGATCTTATTTCAGCCAACCCTAATGTTGACCCACAAGGTTTATACATTGGTCAAACGATAGTTTTACCGAATAGTTCCGGTAATAGTATTGTCGATACAACATCAGAGTATGGGTACAAAGAGATGGTCGAAGATATCAATGCATTAAAAAACAAATATCCTTTTTTAGAAGTGGTTAGTCTTGGAAAAAGTGTAATGGGGAAAGATATTTGGGCGATAAAAATTGGTGAAGGACCAAAAAAAATACATTATAATGGATCCTTTCATGCAAATGAATGGATTACAACTGTATTGTTAATGAAATTTATCGAGGACTATGCTAAAGCTTACAGCACCGATGGAAATTTAAGAGGATCAGATATGAAGGAGTTGTTTAACAATACTTCATTATGGGTTGTACCGATGGTAAATCCTGATGGTGTCGAGCTTGTGCAAGAAGGTATAACAGAGCAACATCCGTATTATAAGCAGCTATTAGAATGGAATAACGGATCTTTCAATTTTAGTGGTTGGAAGTCTAATATTCGTGGTGTTGATTTAAATGATCAGTTCCCAGCGAATTGGGAAGAAGAAAAGAATAGACGAGCAGCAACAGGTCCCAGTCCAAGAGATTGGGTTGGTCCATATCCTTTAAGTGAACCTGAAGCAAAAACCATAGCTGATTTTACAAAAAACACCAATTTTAACATGGTCATAGCTTTCCATACACAAGGTGAGGAGATCTATTGGAATTATCGTGACCTAGAACCACCTGTTTCAGAACAAATTGCAAATCAGTTTCAATCAGTGAGCGGATATAAGCCGATTAAACTAACAGGTAGTGATGCGGGCTATAAGGATTGGTTCATCCAAGATTTTAGAAGACCCGGTTTTACCATTGAAGCAGGAAGAGGGATTAATCCTCTCCCCATGACCGATTTCCCTAGAATTTATAATGAAGTGATAGGCATCATGATTGAAGGCTTAAAAGTTTAAGTCCATTTCGCTGCCCATAACTTCATTTGTTTGATAATGGGATGTAAATCCTGACCTTTTGGAGTGAGGGAATATTCTACAGTTACTGGTACAGTTGGAATGGCATGACGTTCTAAAACACCTTGCTCTTCTAAATGTCTTAATGTATTTGTTAAAGACTTTGGACTTATTCCTTGAATGCTTTTTTGTAATTCACCAAATCTTTTTTTTCCGCAAAATAGTTCTCTTAATACTAAAAAAGACCATTTCCCTCCTACTGCATCGATCGTTTTTTCAATTGAACATTCAATATGGACAGGATCATTCGGAATGTAATTTTTTTTAGTTTTTTTAGTTTTTTCTTTTGAAATCAATGTGGACATCTCCCTAGATCAATTCAATATACTTACTATAAATAAGATAGTTAATTAAAAATAAGTAATAATATAAAAATAAATTCACTACTTTCCATATTAAAGAATAAAGACTAAAATAGCAATGAGTAGTTTAAAATACTTACTATGATATTATTATTTAAACTATTGATAGCTGAGTAAATAAGGAGGAGAATGAATTGAAATATCGTCGTTTAGGTAAAGCTGGTATAAAAGTTAGTGAAATAGGTTTAGGTAGTTGGTTAACCTATGGAGGTTCAGTGGGAGATAATAATGCAGAAGCAATTGTAGATAGAGCATATGAATTAGGAATTAACTTTTTTGATACTGCTAACGCTTATTATAATGGGGCAGCTGAAGAAGTAGTAGGAAAAGCATTAAGTAAATATCCTCGTCATTCCTATGTCTTAGCTACTAAAGTATTTTTCCCAATGGGAGAAGGTCCAAATGATAATGGTTTATCTCGTAAACATATTATGGAACAGTGTGATGCAAGTTTAAAAAGATTAGGTGTAGATTATATAGATATGTATCAATGTCATCGTTATGATCCTGAAACTCCACTTGAAGAAACATTACGTGCATTGGATGATTTAGTTTCACAAGGAAAGATACTATATTCAGGTGTAAGTGAGTGGAGCGCAGTTCAATTAAATGATGCTGTTCGTTTATCTCAAAAATTTAATTTAGATCAAATCGCATCTAATCAACCTTTATACAATATGTTCCATCGTGACATTGAGAAAGAAATCATTCCATTATCCGAACAAGAGGGAATTGGTCAAGTTGTATTTTCTCCTCTAGCTCAAGGTGTTTTAACTGGTAAATATAAACCAGGTGCACCATTACCAGAAGGTTCAAGAGCCACAGATCCTAAGTCTAATATGTGGATGGAATATGTATTAAAAGAAGAACAGCTGCAGAAGGTTGAAAAACTAAAGGTAATTGCTGAACGAAATGAGATAAGCGTTGCTCAACTAGCTCTTGCTTGGATTTTACGTTTAGATAACATTTCAAGCTGTATAGTGGGTGCCTCTAGACCTGACCAAGTAAATGAAAATGTAAAAGGTTCTGGCGTAGTTTTATCCTCTGAAGACTTGCAAGAAATTGAAGATATCTTAGCATAATCATTGATTTATGATAAACCTTTCATTACAATAAGTACAGGTTATATGCTGAACTTATTGAAAGGATTTTTCATAAAATGCCAAATACCATTCAAGTTTGTGATAAATGTAAACATATGAAAATGAAGACAATCATGCCTAAGTTAAAAAAAATAGCACCAGATGCAACAATTAACGTAGGTTGTAAATCATATTGTGGACCATGTACCCGCAGTGCATTTATTTTTATTAATGGAAGATATGTGACGGGTAAAGACGAAGATCAAGCAATTGAAAAAGCGAAAAAATATGTGAAATGAATTCTGTATTTTTACGAATGAATAAAAGCCTCAGAATATAAAACATCTGAGGCTTTTTATTTGTAGTGCTAGGGATATCCTTCAAAGATTTGCTTTGTTTTTATGGGTAAATCTTAAACCTTTAATTCAGAATGGTGAGTATTTGATTTTTCCACTTGAATTGTAACATGATCTATATTAAATTCTTTTTCAAGCAATTCTATTGCTTCTTGTAATAACTCCTGTTCATTTTTTGCATCTTCAACTACAACATGACATGTTAGTGCATGAAAATTAGACGTTATCGTCCAAATGTGTAGATCATGAACGTTTTTAACTCCTTCTAATTTCATCAAAGTATTGTTTACTTTATCATATTCAATTGTAGTTGGAGTTCCTTCCATTAAAATATGAATAGCATGTTTTATAATTCCCCAAGCACTTTTTAGGATGAGAATAGCTACAATCACACTGATAATGGGATCTGCTACATACCATCCAAATACTAACATAATGAATCCAGCAACTATAGCTCCAACAGATCCCATTGCGTCTCCTATTATGTGCAAATAAGCGCTTCGAACATTTATGTTTTCTTTAACATCACCTTTTCTCATTAGTACCCAGGCACTCATTATATTGGCTAGTAATCCAATCGTTGCAATGATCATCATAGATCCACTTGCAACAGTAGGAGGCTCCCAAAAACGTCCATAAGCTTCATAAATAATAAAACCAGCAATAATAAATAAGGTCACTCCATTAAATAAAGCGGCTAGTATTTCAAATCGATGAAATCCATAAGTTTTACTGGAACGAACAGGTTTGGTTGCGATCCACATTGCAGCAAGACTCAAAGCGAGTGATGCGGCATCACTTAACATATGACCAGAATCTGAAAGTAATGCGAGACTATTTGTGATTAATCCTCCAAAAAACTCCAAAAGCATAATGGTACTTGTAATAATTAAAGCGATGGACAATCCTTTTTTATTATTAGATGTATGTTGATGATTACTGTGATTATGAGTGTGATTTTGATGTGTGTGCATGTATGACTTCCCTCCTAATAGCTTATATTAATATATGAACATATACTCATATATTAATATAAGCTAAATCCATCTTAAATTCAAGTATTAATTATGTATTTATTTTTGCCAAGTTACTATTTATTTCATACGTTATTTCATAAAATTAAGCTTAAATTGAATAGTATTAAAATTGAAAAACCCTTTGATTTTTGAATCAAAGGGTTAGAATAAAAATTAATTAAAGTTATTTTTTTTGTTTTCTTAATGCAATGGAGATGGTTAAGGCTGCTCCGCCCCAAAGCAATACAGCTCCAAAAACCATCATGGTAATCGCTCCTGCGCTCATTAGCGAACCTCCTTACTTTGTAACAGATTTAGTTTTAGGTATTCTTTCTTCCTGATTATCTTTCCATTGTAAATTGCTCATTATTACTGCAACAATGAGCATAATGAGTAAAGCACCCCAACCAAAAATTAAGATAACTGGTAATGGTAATCCTCCGTATAATCCAGTTGATTCACTTATAATGTTTAAGATAATCATATAACCTAACATGATAGGTGTAACTATTTTAATCATAATGTCCCACCAGTAACCTATTTTAAAATCAGATACTAAGTTATTTTCTTCTCTAATTGTAGCTACTTTAATGAACCAACCTAGTAAAATTAATTCCAAGAAACCGGAAATTGCGATTCCAAAACTATTAATAAAATGATCCAAAGTATCAAAGAAATATAAACCAGTGCCTGTAATAAAGATCATACTAATTAAAAACCCAATTATACAAATCCATAATGTTGCTTTTGTACGAGAAACTTTAAGTTTATCTGTAATTGATGAAACAACAACTTCAACTATTGAAATTGCTGATGTGAATCCTGCAATTACAAGCGTCATAAAGAAAAGTACACCAAAAAACGCATTAAAAGCTGGGAACTCGGATATAATTGTTGGAAATGCAACAAAAGCTAAGCCAAGTCCACCACTTACTACATCTGCAACATCAGAGCCTGACTGATTTGCCATGAATCCTAATGCTGCAAAAACTCCAATAGCTGCTAGAAAGGAAAAACCACTGTTAGAAAATGCTGTGATGAATGCACTATTATTTACGTCTTTCTCTTTTGGTAAGTAACTAGAATATGTAATCATAATTGCGAATGCTATAGATAAACTAAAGAATATTTGCCCGTATGCTGCAATCCATACTTGATCCCAATCTGGATTATCTCCACCTAAGAAGGAAGGCAAAATATGTGCAAAATCAGGTGTGAATAAGTGATTAAGTCCATCTAAAGCACCTGGTAATGTAATTGCTCTAAGTACAATAATAACCATTAAAACTAACAGGATAGGCATGAAAATAAGACTTAATTTTTCAATCCCTTTTTTAATTCCTCTCGATATAGTGAAAAAGAGTAATGCCCATACTATAATAAGCGGAATGAAAATTTGCCACTGAATGCCACCGAGATTTAACCCACTTGGAGCAGTAGCATTTAAATATTCGCCAAAAAAGTATGATTCCGTATCATCCCCCCATTTTAAATTAAATGAGAAAATTGTATAATTGATTGCCCAAGCGATTACAACGGAATAGAAAGTTATGATTCCAAAAGACAAGAAGGTTTGAAACCAGCCCAACCATTCGAAACGTTTTGAAAGTCTACTAAATGATAATGGAGCCGATCCACGTTTTGATCTACCAACACCAAATTCTAGTATTAGTATAGGAATACCTGCTGTCAGGAGTGCAAAGAAGTATGGGATTAGAAATGCTCCTCCTCCATTTTCATATGCCACATAAGGGAAACGCCAAATGTTACCTAATCCAATGGCAGATCCTATTGCTGCTAATATAAAACCAACGCGTGATCCCCATTGTTCACGATTTTCCATTCATCAATTCCTCCTTTATAAATTTATTTAATTTTTTCACAGTTAGCACCTAGTGTCAATGACTTTTTTCACAATTTCTTCACAAAATGTTCACAATCCTATCACTAGTTTATGTGTAGGTACTAATAATCATGCCTGTAATTCTTTTGAATGATGAATCTGAAACTATAGATTCAATTCAATAGCAACTTTGATTCTATTGAACTATTCCAAAATAAGGAAGGAACTATATTCTTTAAAAGGAAATATATGTCGAAAGTCGTGGAATAAGGTGGAAATTTTGGTAATTTTGATGGATATTCAAACTGAATTCAATCAGGATATGATTATTTCAGAACAACGCATCGATCATGAGTGAAATCTTCTGAGACTTAAAGACAAGGGCAAATCTGGTGAAAATCAGTGGCGCAAAGCTATAGGGGCTAAAGTGGTGACACTATGCTAGCCAGTTGCCGAAAATTAGCGGATTTCATTCAATATCCTACTTTCGGTAGAACATTGGGTAATATTCATAGAGGAGGTGATAAGAAATGAGGGTTATCAATCAAGGAAATGATGTTGTCATTGCTAAACAAGTTCGATCGGCCCATACTTTTTTTTCTAGGCTTAAAGGACTTATGTTTAAAAAACATTTTTTTCATGATGATGCTCTTCATATTACACCCTGTTCCCAAATACATACATATTTTATGAAATTTCCAATCGATGTTGTTTATCTTAATGTGGATTTTAAAGTTGTGGGAATTGAACAAAATTTATCTCCATGGAAATTGGGGAAAAAATTCAAACACGTAAAATCCGTCATTGAGCTTCCTCCAGGATCTGTTAAAAAGACAGGATTAAACACTGGAGATACCATTTATTTTAAAAAAAATTAAAGGAGTGTTTTTCATGTTAAAAAACAAATTAGTAGGTTTAGTTAAAGAGGAAAAAGGACAAGGTTTAACTGAGTATGGTTTGGTGTTAGGTATTATTGCTGTAGCTGTTGTTGCTACTATTGGTTTATTTAGAGATGAAATAGTAGCAATGTACGACTCTGCATTAGCTGATCTTCAAAGTAGATAATTAAATCAACATTTCTATAAATTATCTAGAGGGCCAACGATATCTGTTGACCCTCTCCCTATTAACAAATAAGAAAAAAAAATTTAAATATTTTAAAAATAATTTTTTACGCTTATTAGTGAAAAATATTCACTTTGAAAGAGGCGTTATGAATGTATTTAAATATATGTTTAATCGTAATTTTAATCATTAGTGTAATTACGGATTTGAAAAGTAGGAAAATTTATAACGTCGTTATATTTCCAGGTATATTATTAGCCTTTTTCTCCCATTTAATATCAGGTGGTTTACAACCCTTTTTCTACTCCCTATTGAGTTGTTTAGTGGGATTATTGATCTTATTAATCCCATATTTTATGGGTGGTATGGGAGCAGGTGATGTTAAATTACTAGCATTAGTTGGAGCTTTTAAAGGCATTACTTTTGTTTTTTTTACAGCTATTTACATGAGTATCATTGGTGCAGTATTATCTCTTATTGTCCTCTTGCTTAAAAAAGGAGCAAAACAAAAACTTAAGTTCTTTTTTTATTTTTTATATGGATGGAAAAATGGAGTACGCATCCCATTAAGTTTTCAAAAAAATTCTATTTCTGGAACAGTACCATATGGATTGGCTATCGCGGGCGGTGTAGTGTGGAATTGGATTAAGGGAGGGATCTAATCAAAATGTTTAAAAATGAAAAAGGTCAATCTCTAACTGAATTTGCTTTGTTGTTACCTTTAATGTTGTTAATGATTTGTGGAATTATTGATTTTGGAAGGTTGGGATTCAACTATATGAATCAACACTTAACAACACAGGAAACAGTAAGGAAAGCCGGGTTAGGAAGAACGGATGTAGAAATAGTTGATTTTGCAAGAGATTATATAAACATGGAAGATTCTGAAAATCTAGAAGTATCCATTTCTCCAGATGATAATAACAGAGAATCTGGGGATTATGTCACGGTTACACTTACTTCTTCATTTGAGTCAATTACTCCTTTAATATCTTTACTTATGCCTGATTCTTTTGAAATATCAACGAACTCTACGATCAGAGTTGAATAAGGTGAAATAATGAAAAAACTTAAACAATTCATACATGATGAAAAAGGAAGTTCTCTAGTATTTATATCAATTTCATTAGTAGTTTTATTAGCGTTTGTTGGCCTAGTTGTTGATTTTGGAAAATTATATGTTATAAAAACAGACTTGCAAAAAACAGCCAATGCTGCAGCATTATCTGGAGCTCAAGAATTAATGAATGATGCAATAAAAGTAGAGGAAATTGTAGGAGTTATTTTAGATGAACATGATCAACAAAATAATTTAGAAGATACTGAAATTAATATGGAACAGGATGTTACGGTTTTTTTAAGTGAAGAAGTTCCTCTTTTCTTTTCAAAAATATTTGGATTTACAAAAATAGATGTTCCAGTTCGGGCTAAAGCAGAAATTAAAACGATTGGAAGTGCATATGGAGTAGTTCCTTTAGGTATCGATGAGAGTGTGGAATTAAATTATTATGAATCTTACACTTTAAAAGTTGGACCTAAGGGTCAAAGTGGTGGAAACGGAAATGGGAACGGAAATGGGAATAATTTTGGTAGTGGATTTTTTGGGGCCTTAGATTTAGGAGGTCGTGGAGCAAGTAATTATGAAAATAATTTAAGGCATGGTTATGATGGTGTGATTAAAATTGGAGACATAATAGAAACAAAAACAGGGAATATGGCCCAACCAACGATTCGTCCTATTAATGAAAGAATTAACAGTTGCAACTATGATTTTGAACTTGGAGGTGAATTACCTAGGGATTGTTCTAGAATTATATTAGTACCTGTATATCGTCCACTTAGTTCTCCTGGTAATCAATTAAAAGAAGTAGAGGTTGTTGGTTTTGCATATTTTTACATCATGGATCAAGAGAATGATAAAGATACTTCTATAACTGGTATGTTTATTAAACATACAGGAGCAGGTTCTATTAACGATGATGAAGATGTTGACTTTGGTGCCTATGCGATAAGGTTGACAGATTAAAGGTAAATGTAAAGGGATCAAAATGAACATAAATAATAGAGTTGAGTGAGGTGTAATAATGAAAAAACTTAAACAATTTATACAAGATGAAAAAGGAGGTTCTTTAGTATTTGTTTCAATTTCAATGGTAGTTTTATTAGCATCTGTTGGACTAATTGTTGATTTTGGAAAGTTATATGTCGTAAAAGCAGATTTGCAAAAAACAGCCAATGCTGCAGCATTATCTGGAGCTCAAGAATTAATGAATGATGCTTCAAAAGTTGAGGAAGTTGTAGAAATTATTTTAGATGAACATGGTCAACAAGATATTTTAGAAACTACAGAAATTAATATGGACCAGGATGTTACAGTTGTATTAAATGAAGAAGTTCCCCTTTTCTTTTCAAAAATGTTTGGATTTGAAAATGTGGAAGTTCCAGTTCGTGCTAAAGCAGAACTAATTAGAGGGCAAAATGAAAAAGTTACTCCAATTGGGATAAAAGAAGAAGAAATAAATTATGATGAAGAATATACTTTAATATCTTATTTAAGAAGTTGTCAAGATGAAGAAATCGTTTTTAGAGGCCTAAGTTTAGAAGGTGTTAGTGATGATTTTGTAAATAACTTACGAAATGGTTATGTTGGCGAGATTATTAATCCGAAAGTTACATGGTTTAATAAAGAAACAGCAGCTGATATATTTGACACTAAAGAAGGAGAAATTATTTACATTCCTATCATTAGATATACTAATGGATCATCTAATGTAATCATTGAAGGATTCGAGCACTTTAAAATTACCAAGGTTGAGAAGCCTGCCAATATGACTTCTAGAAGTAATTTTAGTATTGTTGGAGAGTTTATTAAAGTTGAAGATAGAATAAGATTGATAGAATAATTCTACGAAAAGGTGAATGTAATGAGGTCAAAAATAACATTAATATTAGCAGTAGTCATGGGGTTGGTGACAACTTTACTATTTTATAAATATATAAATGATATGGATACCAGTGCTGAAGAAAATGTAAAATTTGTACAAGTTGTTGCTTCAAAACAGTTGATTCCAGAAAATCAAGTGATAACGGATGACCTAATAGAGCTCATAAAAGTACCTGAAGGTGGAGCACACCCACAAGCGATAAGAAATACTCAGGAAGTAGTTGGAAAAATAGCACTTGCTGATTTTGTGAGTGGACAAATTATTCTACCACATCATATAGGGAGCGAAGCAGAGGAATCGTTATTCATATCAAGAAAAATTAAAGAAGGGTTCAGGGCAGTATCTATTGGTGTTAATTTTGTTACTTCTGTCTCCAACTTAATTGAACCAGAAGATATTGTTGATGTGATATGGACGCAAGAGAATTTAGAGGCTGTAAACACTCCAGAAACAGGTGAGCATATAGACAATGTAGAAGTAACCTCAGATCTTTTATTAAAAGAGGTTCGTGTTTTAGCTGTAGGAAGAAGAATGATCGAATCTACCACCGATACAGAATATGTAGAATATATTTCAAGTACTTTAGAACTATCACCAGAGGACGCTTTAAAACTTGTCAACGCTGCAAATAGTGGTGAGATTCAGCTCATCCTTCATAGTCGAATTGATGAAGAGGATGTGAATAAAGATGAAAAATGAATTAAAACAACTGAAAGAGGCAAGAGAAGCGAGGGCAAACAAGAATAAAAAAGGTGAAATGATTGCCATCTGTAGTGCAAATGGAGGTATAGGCAGAACCGTAATGTCTGTGAATCTTGCGGTTGCACTAGCAAAAAATAATATGCGGGTTTGTAACATTGATGGCAATTTCCAGTTTGGTGATCTTTGTTTATCTATGGATTTAAGACCTACTTTTACAATTAAGGATATTGTTGAAGAATTAGATCAAATGGATGAATATGCTCTAGCAAACTTTCTGGTGAATCACAAAAGTGGTGTGAAGATATTATCCTCTCCTGAACGACCAGAATATGCAGAATTAATTACAACTACTGTTTTAGAAAAAGTTTATAAACTGCTTATCAATCAATTTGATTATTTAATTGTTGATACTGAGGCAGGACTTCAGGATTTAAGCCTCTTTTATATTGAAAAATCAGATGAAATTTTTTTACTGTCTACATTAGATATGATTGTGATGAAAAATACGAAAATGATGTTAGAAACCTTTGACATATTAGGTCAAAAAGAGAAGGTCCGTGTAATCGTAAATAAATCATCTGTTGATAGTGTGATCAAAGCAGCTGATGTTCCAGAAATTCTTGAAACAGATAACATTTTTCATATCCCAAATCAGCCAGAACTTGTTTTGCAATCTCTTAATGTAGGTATTCCATTTGTTTCAAATCATGGGAAAAGTGATTTAGCAAAAGCATATTTTAAAATTGCAGATCAACTGTTATCTAAGAGGAAAGACATAACAACGGACACAAAAACATCGTCAAATTCAATTCTGCAGTCCATTTTTCAAAAAGGAAAAGCAGTCAGATCGATATTTTAGACAGGAGTGGAGCGTATGAGTTTATTAAATAAAATTCAAGCAAAAAAAGAAGAAAAATCTAAATTGGATAACGCAAATGGAACAATAACAACGGCCAAAATAGACCTTTTATCTTCTTATCGTAAAACGGACAATAATGCAGATAAAATTAAAAAGGAAAAAGATCCTAAAACTATTTTGCAGCAGGATTTGAAAAAATTATTACATAAAAAAATCATGGATCAAGTGAAAGACAATGACGTGAAAAAGATTATTCCTCAAATCGATGGCATGGCTGTTGAAATTATGAAAGAAAATGAAAAATTTAGAGGGGTAATTAATCGAAAAATCGTAGTGGATGAACTTATAAACGATTTAACGGGTTATGGACCTATAAATCCATTGTTACTGGATCCAACGATTACGGAGGTAATGATCAATGGACCTGAACAAGTATATGTAGAAAAAGCGGGAAAAATCATCAAAACAGAAGTTCAATTTCGAGATGATGAACATATTATGAGCATCATAGAAAAAATCGTAGCCCCAATTGGAAGAAGAATAGATGAAAGCAGTCCAATGGTAGATGCTAGATTACCAGATGGTTCAAGGGTAAATGCGATCATACCCCCACTTGCTTTGAAAGGACCAACTTTAACGATTAGGAAGTTCTCAAAGGATCCATTTAAGATGGAAGATTTGATCAAGTTTGGTACACTAACTGAAGATATGGCTGTTTTTATGGATGCATGTGTAAAAGCCAAGTTAAATGTTTTTGTTAGTGGAGGGACGGGTTCAGGTAAAACAACAACTCTAAACGTTTTATCTTCCTGTATTCCTAGTGATGAAAGAATCATCACAATAGAAGACGCTGCAGAGCTGCAATTATGGCAGGAGCATGTTGTATCTCTTGAGTCTAGACCTTCTAATTTAGAAGGGAAAGGAGAAATCAGCATTCGTGATCTTGTTAAGAATGCTTTAAGAATGAGGCCTGAACGAATTATTATAGGGGAAGTTCGTTCTGGTGAAGCATTAGATATGTTGCAAGCAATGAATACAGGTCATGATGGTTCCCTAGCAACTGGTCACTCCAATAGTCCAAGGGACATGATTTCCCGTTTGGAAACAATGGTATTAATGGTCGGTATAGATTTACCTGTGAAAGCAATTAGAGAACAAATCTCTGGGGCGATTGATCTTATTATTCATCAATCAAGAATGAAAGATGGTACGAGAAGAATAACACATATCACAGAAGTCCAAGGTTTGGAGGGTGATGTGATAGTTTTACAAGATATATTTGTATTTGAACAATATGGAATCAATGAGGAAGGAAAAATCATAGGAGAACTTAAACCAACAGGAATACGCCCTAAATTTTATGAAAGATTAGAAACCTCAGGCATTTATATTCCTCCAACTGTTTTTATAGAAGATGAATATTCATAAAAGAGGAGGGTTTAAGATTGAAATTTTTGATTGTAGTCTTTTTCTTGATAACATGTATTTTTTTATTTTTTAGTTTAATGCAGTTATTTTTCCATTCAGATAAAAAAATGGAAAAGAGATTGAAGTTTTTCTTAAAGGAAAATGATAATGATCATATGAATAAACGTAACATTCATGGTTTAGTTCAAATGAAACTATTCCAGCAATCTGTGAAGGAAAGGATGAAAAAGAAAAAAAATAATAAAAACCTGGATCAAAGTTTAATTAGTGCTGGGATTTCTCTTAGTGCAGAGGAATTTATTATGTTTAGAATTATTCTTTCCATTCTTTCAGGATTGATTGCATTTTTAATTTTTGACAAATTGATTATGATCATAATTGGATTTTGTATCATTTACTTTGGTTCAAAGATTTGGATTAAATTTAAACAAAGAAAACGTATAAAAATGTTTAACGATAGTTTATCAGATATGATAACAACAATAATTAGTTCACTTCGTGCTGGTTTTAGTTTAGTACAATCTTTACAGTCAGTAGTAGAAGAATCTGAATCTGGATCACCAATGAAAGAAGAAATAGAAATTGTGGTTAAAGAAATGCAATATGGAAGTTCAATAGAAGACTCATTAAATAAATTAAAAGAAAGAATGCCTAGTGAAGATTTAGATTTGATGGTGCAATCCATTTTAATTCAAAGGCAAATTGGAGGAAATCTGTCGGTCATTTTGGAAACCATTGAACAAACCATTCGGGACAGAACTAAAATTCAAGGTCAGATTTCAACGTTAACTGCACAAGGTAAATTATCTGGAATGATTATAGGAAGTTTACCAATTGGTGTGGGTTTTGTTATTTTTTTAATAGAACCTGAATATTTCGCTGATTTTTTCCGTCATCCAATTGGTATTATGTTAGTTATTGCAGGACTAATCTCAGGTACAATTGGATTTATGCTAATAAGGAAGTTAACTACGATTGAGGTGTAATTTTTATGGTTTATGTTACATTTTTTTTAACAATCACCTTAGTTATTTATAGTTTTTTTGTTTTACGTAAAGAGAGGAAAGAGAAAATCACAAAAAGAATCTCTTTAATAAAAGGTGAAGAAAATAAGTTATTTGAAAACAGAGAGATGATTGAGCAGAAAAGTAAATCACAATTTTTCTTAAAAAGATGGCTAAAAAATATATTGTTCAAAATGAAGAAAATATTTGAACGTAACATGAAAGAGAAAAAAGTAGCTAAGATTGAAATGAAATTGATGCAAGCTGGAAGACCATTTCAAATGACACCAATTGAGTTTAGATTATTTCAAATCGGATGTGCTATTCTAATTCCAACTATTTTAGGTATATATACATATTTTTTGGAAAATTCTATCACATTCATTATTCCTGTAGTATTTTTTGCCTTTGTTAGTAGTTTGATTATACCCCATCTGTATTTACAAAATGAAATTAAAAAACGTAATTATAAAGCTTTACGTGAACTTCCAGATGTTTTAGACTTATTAACGGTAAGTTTGGAGGCAGGTTTGGGGTTTGATGCCGCATTAAATAAGATGGTCTCCAAAAAGAAAGGGGTATTGGCAATTGAGTTTAAGCATTGTTTAGAGGAAATACGTTTAGGGAGAACAAGGCGAGAAGCTTTATTGGGAATTAAAGAAAGATTACTCTTGAAAGAAGTAAAAACAATGGTGAGTAATATTCTCCAAGCTGAAAAGTTAGGAGTAGGTATGGTAAAGGTAATGAGGGTTTTATCTCAGGAAGTTCGTCAACAAAGAAAACAAAGAGCGGAAGAACAGGCTATGAAAGCACCCATTAAAATGTTACTCCCTCTTGTGTTTTTTGTGTTTCCATGTTTATTTATCGTCCTGTTAGGTCCTGTTTTAATAGGTTTCATTGAGGTTTTTGGAAAATAGAAATATCGTGTGTTTAAAGAGATCATGGATGAGTGTCCATGATCTTTGTATTTTCTAACTATCATCAGGAGGAAGAGTGAGTGAAGTGCAGTTATCTGGAAAGTCAAAAGGAATGACTTGTTCATAAGGTGGTGGAGGTAAATCTGCATGTTTATTTTCTGTATAAGGAACATCAATTGGCTTCCCTGATGAATCCGTTTCACTTGCTAAAATTGGAATGATATGTTCCGCAACTTGTCTCCCTAATTTTAAGCCCTCATCATTATCAACCGGGAAATGGACAAGTGCATACAAACGTGACACAGCACATTCTTCACCTAATTCATCTAATCTAGCAGCTTCTGCTGGGAAAAAGTACTTAAGCATTGTAGTAACACAACCTGCTACAGCAGCATGTCCAGAAGGATAGGTTGGATGACGAGGTGTACATAATAGAGTAGCAAAAGTTTGGTCATACTGATCCGGTCTTGCTACTAACCACATAAATTTATAATACCAGGTGATCATAAATGCATCGTTGGCAGCAGCTAATACAGCAGCTTCTAATCTTGCAGCATAAGGAGCAGTTACTCCATACGTATCTACTAATATATCCAAAACAGGCAGCCATTGTTTATTAGCTACACCTGTGCCCCAATAAGTTGCTACTTGTTTTTTAAATTCATCTAAGTGGTTCGCAGTTTCATATACAGCATCTAATTGCGCTCCTCCCCAATCTATAAAATTAGGGTGTTTGACCGTGAAATACACGTGTTCTCCAGTTTGTTTAATCTGAAATTTTTGACCACATCGATTGTAAAAATACATAGGCCATGAGCCTGCTAGAGGGTCTTCTGGATTCGTAGGTGGGCTATCTTCACCTGCGTAAGGAACTTCATTCCACAATAAATAGTTGGGATCAAAGTTATCACAACATTTACTCATGATTTTTACTCCTTTCTTGTAAGATGTAATATTTTATTCTAGTAACACTGGATCGGAAATGATGAAAACGTCTGTTTTTTTATAGCAAACACCCATTTTTAATATAAAACTAGATTTATGCCTATATTCTAATGAAAGAAAGATTCATCTTTTAAGTTAATCGTGCTATATATAACATACATTGTGATATTTTTAAATCAGGTAATAGTTTGAAAGTTATTGTAAAGTGAATCCGTTCATGGTAAGTTTATATTAAGTTAATAAATGCAGGGAGCTTGGAAGACCAGGCTGAGAGGATGGCTGTTCTGCTATCGACTGTTGAACCTGATCTGGGTAATGCCAGCGTAGGAAAGATGTCTATTCTTGAATGATCTATTCATGACTGCTTATTTCCTTAAGTAGTCATTTTTTATTGGACGATTAAGAATAAAATCATGCAGAATTATATGCTTAAGAAAATAGTTCTTCTTATTTTCTAAATAACCATAACAGAATGATTCCACGATATCTTTTAATTTCACTTCATTTCCAAAACGACAGAAATCCTACTTTGGCCAAATTTCTAAAAAAAATCCATTTTCTAAAATTCAACAAATAGAACAATGAATTGTCCACCTTAACCATGCATAAAGTGATTTTTTCATGAATAAGTGTTATGTGAGGTTGTTCAAAATGTTTCCTTTTGATACTCTCTCTGTTTCATGAAAATAATGAATTTTTATCATATATTTCTATTAGGAGGTTTCTTATGTCAAATCAAACTAAACATTTTTCTGTTTCCTCTTTTCCAGGGAGTAAAAAAGTATATGTTACTGGGTCTAGAGAGGATATTAAAGTACCGATGCGAGAAATTGCATTAAGTTCTACTACATCAGATTATGGTGAAGAAGTAAATGAACCAGTGAGAGTTTATGATACAAGTGGACCGTATACAGACTCAGCTTATGAAACGGATATTCGTAAAGGCTTGCCATCACTTCGAGGGAATTGGATTAAAGAAAGAAATGATGTAGAAGAATATGATGGTAGAAATATAAAACCTGAGGATAATGGTTATTTAAATGAAGAAGCGGTTAAAAATGTTGATGTTTTTCCTGGGTTGAAACGCAAACCATTACGCTCAAAAACAGGTAAAAATGTGACTCAAATGCATTACGCAAAAAAAGGCTTGATTACATCTGAAATGGAGTTTATTGCAATTCGTGAAAATGTTTCTCCAGAATTTGTCCGAGATGAAGTGGCAAACGGTCGAGCTATTATTCCATCAAATATTAATCATCCTGAAAGTGAACCCATGATCATTGGACGTAATTTTCATGTGAAAATCAATGCAAATATTGGAAATTCTGCTGTCACTTCATCTATCGAAGAGGAAGTAGAAAAAATGACTTGGGCAACTCGTTGGGGTGCAGATAATATCATGGACTTATCTACAGGAAAAGACATACATACAACACGTGAATGGATTATTCGTAATTCTCCAGTTCCAATTGGTACAGTCCCAATTTATCAAGCATTGGAAAAAGTAAACGGAGAAGCACAAGACTTAACATGGGAAGTATATAGAGATACTTTAATTGAACAAGCGGAACAGGGTGTTGACTATTTCACGATACATGCGGGTGTTTTATTAAGATATGTACCAATGACTGCAAAAAGAGTGACAGGAATCGTATCACGCGGTGGCTCTATTATGGCAGCATGGTGTTTAGCTCATCATGAAGAAAGCTTTCTATATACTCACTTTGAAGAAATCTGTGAGATTCTTAAAACCTACGATATTTCCATATCATTAGGAGACGGTCTAAGACCGGGTTCCATCGCAGACGCAAATGATGAAGCTCAGTTTGCAGAGCTGGAAACATTAGGTGAACTAACTAAAATTGCCTGGAAACATGATGTCCAGGTAATGATTGAAGGACCTGGTCACGTACCAATGCATAAAATAAAAGAGAATATGGATAAACAGCTTGATATTTGCCACGAAGCACCATTTTATACTCTGGGTCCATTAACAACGGATATTGCGCCAGGATACGATCATATTACTTCAGCTATTGGAGCAGCCATGATAGGGTGGTATGGTACGGCGATGTTGTGTTATGTCACTCCAAAAGAGCATTTAGGTTTACCGAATAAAGATGACGTTCGTGAAGGTGTAATTACGTATAAAATAGCCGCACACGCAGCGGATCTTGCAAAAGGTCATCCTGGTGCACAAATTCGAGATGATGCATTATCTAAAGCCCGTTTTGAATTCCGTTGGCGTGATCAGTTTAATCTTTCACTTGATCCAGAAAGAGCTCTTTCATTTCACGATGAAACACTTCCAGCAGAAGGGGCAAAAACTGCTCATTTTTGTTCAATGTGTGGTCCTAAATTCTGCAGTATGAGAATCACACAGGATATTCGTGAATATGCCAAGGAAAAAGGATTAACGGATGAAAAGGCGATTACAGAAGGATTAAAGGAAAAAGCACAAGAATTTACAGATAAAGGTAAAAAAATTTACAGTTAAAAGAAATGTCTGAGCAAAAAAATGAACCTGATGGATTCCCATCAGGTTTTTTAGTACAAAATTATTTATTAATTAGTAATTTCATTTTCTAATGGTTTTTCATAAGTAACATAAGTGCCTGCAATGAAATCATGTACCGAACGTTTATCCTCTCGTAAAGCAACCATGAATATGCTGACTATAAGTGCAATTCCCAATGTTAAAACATAAACGAATCCAGCAACTAAATGACGAAGCAACATCGTTCCTAATCCAACATTTTCACCATTCATTTTTACAATTCGAATGTTACATATTCTTTTTCCTATTGTATACCCATACCAAACAACAGGTACAATAATCAAGTATAACACATCAAGAATTTGACTGAGATCTCCAAACCCAATAATATACCCAAAGATGAATGTGAAAAAGATTGCTATAAAGATCGAATCTAAAATACTTGCAGCCAATCGAATCCAAAACCCAGCTGGTGATTGAACCAAAGCCAACACTCCTTTTACATTTATTTAGTTTTTATATCATAGGCATAATTTCACCAAACAAAATTAACCAATTATTGTAAGGCTTTTCATTACCATTAATGTCATCTATCTTCAATTCATCTAAGAAAGAGAAAGTTATCATATTATTATGATATTAGATTTTTAATTTAGAATGATTTACTATAAAGTATGAAAAAAGGAAGTAAACAATGAAAAAAAAATTGAATTTTAAGAGGGAAGAAATCAATGTTTAAAGAAAAGCAAATATTATCCAAAGAGAATGATTTTGATGAAGCGATTGTAAATAAGCTAAGGGTTATCGTTAGACAATATGGTGTTACTGTGGATTACGGTGGGGAAATTACGAATCACGATGATGAATATGTCAAAATACAAGAGAAATATTTCAAAAAAAATACCTGTGAGTTTTTAGTTCGTTAAAACTCATAGGTGTTTTTATTATTTTTGTCTATGAAGAGTAAACAAATTAAGTGTTTAAAACTGATTTTATCTTTTTCGCGTAATTAATGTTTTTTGCACCCATAACATATTAAAAGTCAGCAAAACACTTGACATAATGAATAATCCAGGTATGGTGATGAACCCTGATATAAATCCTCCAGTAATCGGCCCTAACATATTACCTAGAGCTAACGCACTTGTATTAAATCCATAAGCACGACTTTCCATCCCTTCAGGTATAAACTTTCTAAGTAAGGAGTTTACAGATGGAAGCAAGCCACCTATAAATATTCCCATAAAAAACCGGAGTATGAGAAGCTGCCAAACGTTATTTACAAATGCTTGTGGGAATGAAGTTAAGGCAGCACCCAAAAGGGCAATGAATAGTATCTTTTCTGAGCCAATACGATCACTTAGTTTTCCTAATAAAGGAGATGCTATCATATTTGAAAATCCTGTTATGGAACTGACCAATCCTACGTAAAATGCTAACCACTCAGAATTCCCATGCATCCCTTGCACAAATATAGCCATTAAAGGCATTACACTCAGTAATGAAAATTGGATAATAAAAGTAACTGAAAATAACGCAGGGATTTGCGGTACTTTTCTTAAATCTTGAAATCCTTGCAATACAGAAATATTCGGTGTTTTAGCTGCTTTTTTCTTATCAAATTTTTCTTTAACTAAAAAGAGAACTAACAAAGAAGCAATGCAAAGTAATCCCCCTGTAATAAAAAAGATAGTTTGAAAGGGAACGAAATTTGCTAATAAGCCACCAATAAAAGGTCCAAGTATTGTACCTGCTACAGCTCCAGATTGCATTATTCCCATTGCAAAACCAATATGTTCACGTGGTGTATTTGTGGATACCAAAGACGTTGAAGCGGGGATATACCCTGAGATAGTTCCATTTAATAAACGTAAAATTAATAATTGCCATGTATTTGTTGCAAAACCCATTAGTGCAACTACAATAGACATTCCAAAACCTGACCGGAGGATCATGATTTTTCTACCGTATCGGTCTCCTAATTTCCCCCATAAAGGCTGAAATAAAAATGCAGTTAAAAAATTTCCTGCAAAAACAATACTCGTCCAGATGGCAACCTCATCTGGATCAGTAATTCCCAATTCTTGTATATATGAAGGTAAAAACGGTATGATCATACTCATGCCTGATGTTGCCATAAATTGACCAAACCACAACACAATAAGATTAGTTTTCCAACGAGGCAAAATAGGTTCCTTCTTTCAAAATGAAAATTGTAATATGATGATTGACTTACTAAGACATTGTTGAACTTCACATTTGTTGGTTTTTATTATGTATACTTGTATTCATTATGGTTACATTAAATTTGTATTACCTAAACACATAAATCAAGGAGATGACCAATATGCCTTTCGGTGCTCATGAAACGATGGAAGTTCATGAAATACTAAATGGAAGTATTAATATGATGAATCATTTTTCTCTGTATGCTGCTCAGTGTCAAGACCCTAATTTACGCCAAATGATAAACAATCATATGCAGTCAGCGATTCAAAGTTATGATCAATTAGTTGCGTATACACATGACTATAATGCAGCAAACAGATCAATGCAACCATATTCACAACCAAACATCCAACCTCAGCAAATACGATATGGTTTACATCAACCTCAAGCTCAGGTTCCACAAACTCAAGGACAACTCAATGATCAGCAAATCATTGCAGGAATGTTATGCCTTCACAAAGGTTCGGCAAAAAATCATATTGCTGCATCCCTTGAATGTGCTGATCCTAACGTAAGGCAAATGTTGATTAATGGTGCACAAAACTGTGCTAATCAAGCATATGAAGTGTTTTTATTTATGAATCAACAAGGAGACTATCAAGTTCCTACTATGGAAGATCATACTGCCAAAACTTATCTACATAGTTATCAACCTGTACAACAAAATATTCATCAATAATGAATTGAAAAAAAGGGCATTTTCTAAAACGAATTGAAAGTGCCCAACTCCTACTTCAAATCTACTTATAAACGTTAATATTGTGTATAATATGATTTATATATTTCTAATATTATTTGGATTTATTCAATATGGAGTAGGTTAGGAGAACTGAATCATTCATGACGGAGTGGATCATAGGTTTTTTAGGAAGTTTCATAATCGCTGGATTAGCGTTTTGGAAAAAATCATTGTCTTTATCAGGTGCTGTAATGGCTATCTGTATAGGTACTTTAATGTATGCCCTGGTTAGTTTAGCTTGGTATGGTACACTGATTGCCTTTTTTATTTCTTCCTCTCTTCTTACAAAATGGAAACAGAATAGAAAAAAAATGATAGAACATAGTTATGAAAAAACAGGAACTAGAGATGCAGGCCAAGTGTGGGCAAATGGCGGACTAGCACTCTTATTGGCTATGGCTTTTTATGTTTGGCAGCAACCTATGATTTGGTGGGCTTTTATTGGTATATTGGCAACTGTGAATGCAGATACTTGGGCAACAGAAATCGGCAGCTTAAGCAAAAAACCACCTAGATCTATTGTTTCTTTTAAAACTGTGACTACTGGATCTTCAGGAGGGGTTTCAAATTTGGGTTTGATATCAAGTATACTTGGGGGAGGGTTTATTGGAATTGTTGCTTGGTTCTTATCTAAAGAAAATGATTTGGAAATGCTGTGTTTTTATTTAATTATTGGTACAGTTAGTGGTTTTATAGGTGCTTTGACAGATTCGTTTATAGGAGCAAAATGGCAAGTTATGTATGATTGTAAACATTGTGGAAAAGAAGTTGAAAGTTCCAAGCATTGTTTACACCCTGCTCGTATGAAAAGAGGTTGGAGATGGATGAATAATGATAGAGTGAATATGATTAGTTCTATCGTTGGTGGTTTGATTGCTATATTAATAGGAACTTTATGGATGTAATCTCTGAAAGTTTTATTTTCAATTGTACAAAATTTTGGTAAACTAAGAATATAAATATATGGAAGTGATAGAAATGAATGCGGAAACATTAGAACTATTTAAAACATTAACTGAAATGACAGCTGCACCTGGTTTTGAAAAAGAGATTAGAACTTATGTTAGATCAGAGTTAGAAAAATATACAAATGAAGTCATTCAAGACCACTTAGGTAGTATTTTTGGTGTTGTTCGAGGGAATGAAAACGGTCCAAGAGTAATGGTGGCCGGTCATTTAGATGAAGTTGGTTTTATGGTTACAAAAATAACAGATAATGGTATGATTCGATTTCAACCACTAGGTGGTTGGTGGAGTCAAGTACTATTAGCTCAGCGAGTACAAATCATAACAAAAAATGGCCCTGTGATCGGAGTCATTGGTTCAACACCCCCACATTTGTTAAATGAAATACAGCGTAAAAAACCTGCAGATATAAATCAAATGTTTATAGATGTAGGAGCAGATGATCGACAAGATGCTGAAAACATGGGTATTCTTCCAGGACTGCAAATTGTTCCGATTTGCCCTTTCACTGTACTTTCAAATCCAAAAAAGATCTTAGCTAAAGCTTGGGATAATCGTTATGGTGTTGGCTTAGCAATAGAGCTTCTAAAAGAAGTACATAACGAACAACTTCCAAATATTTTGTTTACAGGAGCGACTGTACAAGAAGAAGTGGGATTAAGAGGTGCAGTGACAGCATCTAATTTGGTAAAACCTGATATTTTCTACGCTTTGGATGCAAGTCCAGCAAATGATACTACTGGTGATAAAAGTGAGTTTGGTCAACTTGGTAAAGGTACATTACTTCGTATTCTAGATAGATCAATGGTAACTCACCAAGGATTAAAGGAATTCGTACTAGATACTGCAGAGTCTAATCAAATTCCATATCAATATTTTATATCTGCTGGAGGAACAGATGCAGGTAATGTACATTTAAATGGAATTGGGGTTCCATCAGCTGTTATTGGTGTTTGTTCTAGGTATATTCATACTTCCTCTTCCATCTTACATGTGGATGATTATGAAGCTGCCAAGGAGTTACTAGTAAAGTTAGTGAAAACAACAAATCAATCAACTTTTGAAGAAATTATTAAATAGAATCACTGTTGTTCACAGTTGTAATTTCATTCTTTTATTATCTAAATTATTGACAATGAAATATTAAACACTTCCCATTTCGAGCGAACTCATAAAAGCTAATTCAATTGATTAGTTGGATTCAGTTTAATAACCCCAGTTTATCGGTTTTATATTATAAGGAGGGATCTAATGTATCAATTAAAGGAAAAGGAAATGATATTTGTTTTCACAGGCCCAGATGGATCAGGAAGAAAAACTGTGGCAGATATGGTTGGTACAACTTTGGGGATTAAAAAAGTGATCTCCTATACCTCAAGATCGAAACGTCCAAGCGAAGTAAATGGTCAAGATTATCATTTTATTTCACGGGAGCAATTTGAAGAAGGCATCAATAATAAAGAATTTGTGGAAGTTACTGAAATTGATGGGAATTTTTATGGCATCAAAGGGTTTGATATTGAACAGGAGTTTAAAAACAATGATTTTATTTATTTGATATTAAACTCAGATGGTGCTAGAACTTTAAAAAAGTTATTTGGTGAAAAGGTAAGCCGTATATTTATTTATGTAGATCGCGATGTGATTATCGAACGTCAGAAAGCTTTAGGTGTGAGCCAAGAAATTGTAGATTTTCATTTTAAACATTACGATGAAGATATGTCATACAAAGATGAATGCAAATATGCATTTGAAAATACCGATCTAGCTCATACCGTGTTCGCAGTAACAGAAGTATTAGAAGGGTATATGGATCGTCAATTAGAAGAGAAAGATTGATATAGGAAGAAAAATATGAAACTCGCCATTTTCTAATGGTGAGTTTTATTATCTAGAAAAATAAATCTCTGTAATAATAAATTATTTAATACATAATTCGCAGTATTTGTGTGTGACAAACTTCATAGCATAAGCTCTTTTTTTAAAGTAGTATTTATCATACTAGTTTAAATTTTATAATGAGTTCTTTTTGTGAAAATGAAGAGGAGTTGTTTTATGAGTTTTTATGAAACTTACAAGAAATTAAAAAATGTATCGATTCAAGATATTTTTTCAACTATAACATCTGTGGAAATAAAAAAGATTTTACAAAAGAAGAAGCTTAATGAATTTGATTTCATAGTTTTATTGTCACCAGCTGCTGTGCCTTATTTAGATATTATGGCACAAAAAGCACATGAAAACACGGTTCAACAATTTTATAAAAAAATCGAGCTGTATGCTCCCATTTATATATCTGATTTTTGCGTGAATCAATGTGAATACTGTAGTTTTAGTATTACTCAAACATTTAAAAGAAAGAAACTATCCTTATCTGAAATCCAAGCTGAAGCAAATGTTTTAAAGGAATTAGGCTTTAACCATCTACTTATTTTAACAGGGGAATCTAAAACTCATGTTCCCATTTCTTTCTTAAAACAAGTCATTAAAATGTTAAAAAAACAATTTGATTCTGTTTCTATAGAAATACAACCTATGGATACTACTGAGTACGGGGACTTAGTTGCAAGTGGAACAGATGGGGTTACGGTATATCAAGAAGTGTATAATGAAGAAACGTATAAAAAAGTTCATGTTAAAGGTCCTAAAAGAAATTATCAATATAGAATCGATACCCCTGAAAGAGCATGCAAAGCTGGCATGGTCAAAGTGAATATGGGTGTTTTGTTAGGATTAGCAGACTGGAGAAAAGAAGCCTATTATTTAGCGATGCATGTAAACTACTTGCAAGAAAAATATCCTAACACGCAGATTGGGTTATCTTTTCCTAGAATAAGACCTAATTTAGGAGAATTTGAACCTGTGGTGAATGTAACGGATCAACATCTCATTCAAATGATGTTGGCTATACGTTTATTTTTACCTGATTGCAATATGAATTTATCAACACGAGAAAGTCCAACTTTAAGAGATGAAATTTTACCATATGGTGTTACCAACATGTCAGCTGCCTCTTGCACTGCAGTTGGTGGATATGTTAGTCAAAGTCAGACAAAGACCGTAAATCATCAGTTTGATATCTCTGATGTACGTAGTGTTGAAGAGATTGTAACTATGTTAAAACACAAAGGCTATCAACCTATATAAGGGGGTAAGAAACATGATCACTCGTGATTATCATAAAAATCCGTTTATTGTGATTTGGGAATTAACGAGAGCGTGTGAATTAAAATGTCTACATTGTCGGGCCGAAGCACAATATAAAAGAGATCCCAGAGAGCTTTCATTAGAGGAAGGGAAAAGATTAATTGATGAAATTTATGATATGGATAATCCTTTATTAGTGTTTACAGGAGGAGATCCACTTGAAAGAGACGATGTATATGACATAGCAGAATATGCTATACAAAAAGGTGTAAGAGTGTCAATGACACCTAGCGCTACCCCCAATGTTACAACAGCAGCAATTAAAAAAGCTAAAGATGTTGGTTTATCCCGATGGGCTTTTAGCTTAGATGGTCCTAATGCAAGTATTCACGATCATTTTAGAGGTACAAATGGTTCTTTTGACTTAACTATGAAAGCGATAGAGACGATAAATGAACTAAATTTACCTCTTCAAATCAATACTGTTGTTTCAAATTATAATTTACATGTATTGGAAGATATGGCTCAATTAGTTGAAGAATTAAACTGTGTCTTGTGGAGTGTATTTTTCTTAGTTCCAACGGGAAGAGGAAAGATATCTGACATGATTACACCAGATCAACATGAAGAGGTTTTTCAATGGTTGTATGAATTAAGTAATAAAGTATCTTTTGATATAAAAACAACAGCAGCCCAGCATTATCGCAGAGTTGTAATTCAGAATAAACAAAAAGAAAAAAATCATCAAAGGGATAACATCCATTATTCCCAATCGATAAGAAGTGGATTGACGGGCACGATAGATGGTTTAGGACGTGCTCCTAAAGGTGTAAATGACGGGAATGGATTTGTCTTTATCTCCCATATCGGAGATGTATATCCTAGTGGATTATTACCTATAAAAGCTGGAAATGTAAGAGAAAGCTCATTATCAAAAATTTATCGAGAATCTAAAGTCTTTCAACAATTACGTGATCCTAACCAATATAAAGGAAAGTGCGGGGTTTGTGAATATAGATTTGTTTGTGGTGGATCTAGATCGAGAGCCTTTGCCATCACAGGAGATTATTTAGAAAGTGAACCTTATTGTACGTACGTTCCTCCTAAATATAGTTTAAGCAAACGTTAATTTATTATTTTGTCATTCATTTTTTTAAGCTAGTAAATTTAAATTCCTTTTAAGTATATAGTGTTTGTTTCATGTATGATGTGACAACTCTCTATATTTGGAAGGTTTTTTTATATATTCAACATTTAATTTGTTCATATTCAGTTCATATTTATAATTTAAACTATTTTATGGCTAGTCATTTGTACATAGACTAGGTTAGCGTATCTCTGATTAAAATTTCTATAGTGAGTTAACAACATTTTTCAATAAGCAGTGAGAGTGGAGAATCATTGCATAATTTTTGTTTATCGAAGGGAATGTATAGAGAATATGAAAAAAAGTATCGTTATATTGTTAGCATTATTACTGGTTGCTGGCTGTTCGGCAGGAGGAGGTGCTCAAAGCGGTTCTTCCGATGAATTGGTGAACTTACCTAAAGTTGCCGTTGAGATTGAAACCATCAAAAATGGGGATATACAAGAAAGTAAAAAATTAATCGGGAAAATTGAATCAGCATCAGAAATACAGGTGTTTCCAGACATCGCAGGGGAATTAATTACTCTTCAAGTAAATAATGGGGATCAAGTTGAAGCGGGTCAAGTATTAGCTGTGTTGGATGGAAAAAATCAAAAGGATAATTTACAGCTTGAGCAAAAATCATATGAAAGTGCAAAGCAACAATTGGAAAATGCAAAACTGACGAGAGCTCAAGCAGCTCAAAGATTACAAGATGCACAAACTAATGAAGAAGGAACTTCTTCATCTGATTTAGATATAGAGAATTTAACAAATGCGTTGGAAGATGCAAAGACAAATCGGGAAAGGTTAGAACGTTTGTATGAAGAAGGTGCAGTTTCTTTACAGGATCTAGAAAGAGCAAAGCAGCAAGAAACACAAGCTCAAATCTCACTTGAAAAGGCACAATTAAATACAGGGAGTAATATTGAACAATTACAATTAGATTTGGAAAAAGCAGAGGTTGGTGTTCAGCAAAGCCAAATTGCGTTAGATCAAGCTCAATTAAGATTATCGCAAGCTCAGCAGAATGTGAATGACACTACTGTGTATGCACCTATTTCTGGAGTAGTAGAAGGCTTAGATATTGAAGTAGGAGAAAATGTATCCGTTCAACAACCTTTGTTGACAGTAACAAATGTATCTGAATTTATTATTTCTACACAAATAACTGCTGAACAAAAAAGACTGGTGCCACTCGGAACAGAAGTTGAAGTACATTCATCAATGAAAGATGGGTATAAAGCAGAAATCATTTATGTAGCACCAACTAGAAATGATATTGGTTTATTTGATGCAGAGCTGCGTTTTATTGAAACAGACAATCAATTAACTACAGGCGAAATTGTACAACTTGTTTTCAGTAACACGTTAGTGGTAGATGAAGTTTTAGTTCCTACACATGCGATCATTCAAAAAGGGAATGAAGCTTACGTATTTGTAGCAAATGAAGGTAAGGCAGTTAAAAAAGATGTTGAAATTTTAAGTATGCAATCAGAATGGACTGCTGTGAAAGGTGATCTTAAGGCAGGAGAAGAACTTATAGTCAATGGACATAAGCTTGTATCTGATGGAATGCTTATCATGCTGCCAGGTGAACAACAAACATCAAATAACAGTTCTTCATCTGAAAAAAAACCTACTGATGATGAAGCCGTAACTTCATCAGACGAAAAAGTTGATGAAGAGACAAAGAAAGAAAATTCTGATGATAATGTAGCCGCTGGAGGTGGCAATTAATGCATCTTATAAAAACAGCGGTACAACGACCAGTTAGCGTTATTATGCTGGTTATCTGCGTGTTGATTATTGGGACGATCTCATTACGTAATATACCCATTGATCTTTTTCCAGAAGTTGAAGTGAATGTAGTGACGGTTCAAGCTTCTTATCAAGGTGTATCTCCTCAAGAGATGGAAAAACTCGTTACAAGACCATTAGAGGAGCAAATCGCATCGTTAAATGGAGTTGAATCTATAAACTCACAGTCAAGTGCAGGATTCTCTTTTATTCTTGTTGAGTTTGCGACAAGTATTGATTTAGATCAAGCTGTGACTGATTTACAAGAAAAGATAAATAAAGCGGCACTTCCAGATGATGTTGAAACTCCTAATGTTTTAAAGTTTGATATTAATAGTCAGCCCATTATTTATTTAGGATTAACAGGTAAAGACACTACTACTCTAGAAAGTATTGCTGATGATTTATCGGCAAATTTTGAGAAACTTGAAGGAGTTGCAGCGGTTGAAATTACTGGTGGGACAGAACGAGAAATTCAAATTACACTTGACCCCATTTTACTTGAACAGTATAACCTAACTGCAACAGATGTAGTTAATTCAATAAGAAATAAAAACTCGGCTGCTACTGTTGGTGAAGTATTGCAAGGTGATACCGAGGTACAAGTTAGAGTGGATGGAGAATATGACACATTAGATGAAATTAGAAACACAGCTATTCCACTTCAAAACGGAACAACGATATCTGTGGAAGATGTAGGTGTTCTAGAAGATACGATTAGTGATACACAATCACAATCTATAATTAATTCTGAACCTGCAGTTATACTATCAGTTTCTAAACAATCTGGAACTAATACGATAGAGATAAGCGATTTAGTTCTTGCTGAAGTAGAGAGTATACAGAATGAACTTAGGGAAGGTGTTGAATTAGAAGTTGTATTTGATACTTCTACTTTTATTAGGGATTCTATAAGTGGTGTTGTAGTAAGTTTACTAGCAGGTGGATTTTTTGCAATCTTAGTCTTGTTATTTTTCTTAAGAAGTATTAGAGCAACTGCAGTTATCGCTTTGTCTATTCCATTTGCAATAATCTCTACTTTTATTCTAGTAGATCGTTTTGATCAAACACTAAACATTATTACTTTATCAGGATTAGCTTTAGGGATAGGTATGATGGTGGATAGCTCAATTGTCATATTGGAGAATATCGTGAAGTACAGGCAAAAGGGTATGGATTCTAAAGAAGCTGCAATTAAAGGTGGAAGTGAATTAATTTCTGCAGTAATAGCCTCTACAACTACGACTGTTGTCGTCTTTGTCCCTATGATTATTATTGACGCAGGAATCCTAACACAAATATTTTTGCCATTAGCGATGGTTGTTGCCTTTGCATTACTTGCTGCATTACTTGTTGCACTCACTTTGGTTCCGATGTTAGCTTCGGGTTTTCTTAAAACGAATGCTCATGAAAAATTAGCAAAAGAAGCAAAATGGATGCAGTTTATAAATGGAATCTATAATAAGCTTCTTAGGTGGAGTTTAAGACGTAGATGGGTTGTTATTTTATCCACTTTTTTAATTATAGTGGTTAGTCTCTTTTCAATTGCATTATTGAATATCACTACCTTTCCTTCTTCTGGTCAAAACCAAATTCAATTAAGTGCAGGATTTGATGACGGTGTAGAATTTTCAGTGGTACAAGATTACGCAGATCAAATTGATAAAGTACTGAGCAAATATGAGGATAATATTGATATTCAATATACAGAAATAAGTTCTACAAATATTACTACAATAATTCTTTTAATAGATGAGAGTGAAAGAGAAATAAATAATACAGATATATCAAAGGCAATACAAGATGATTTAAATTCATCCATTGTAGGAATTGAAGTAAAAGCTGTACAACAAATGAGTACTGTTGGTGGGTCAGATTCTGATATAAACGTATCCATATCTGGACCAGAACAAGATGTGCTTGAAACATTAACGGAACAAGTAGATCTATTATTATCTGGTATTTCATCTATTGAAAATATTGAGGTTCCTGGGTTAAGCGGTCAGCCTCAACTTACAGTTACAGTGAACGATGATTTGGCTGGGCAGTATAATTTAAGTCAAGGGCAAATCATGAGTCAGTTAAATGAAACGTTTAAAGGAACAACCGCAACTAAATTCCGTGAAAACGGAGATGAATTTGATGTTATTGTTCAATTACCTGAATCTGAAAGAGAGACAATTGAATCTTTAAATGCATTCTTACTGACCACACCTACCGGAGGACATGTACCATTGATCTCAGTAGCAACGATTGAACAAACATTAGGACCAGTTTCAATTCAACGTGTGGATCAGAAGCAGGAATACTCAGTTACAGCTGATATGGTTGATGGAGCAGATGTGCGTGAAGTTACTGCACAAGTAGACCAGGTATTATCTCAAATTCCAGTGCCTAAGGGATATGATGTGACTACTGGAGGGGTACAAGCGGACTTTAACGAATCAGCAGTAGATTTATTGCTTATACTTGCACTTGCCGTATTCCTAGTTTACACTGTGATGGCTGTTCAATTTGAATCATTCTCATATCCGTTTATCGTTATGTTTTCATTGCCAACAACGATTGTTGGTGTTATATTTGGACTATTAGTAACAGGCACTGAGTTAAGCTTCCCAGCACTAATTGGACTAATTGTATTAGCTGGGATTGTGGTGAACAATGCCATTGTTTTAATTGATTATGTTAATCAGTTAAAACGCAGTGGTAAAGAAAGAAATGAAGCCATAATTGAAGCAGGAAACAGTCGTTTGAGACCTATACTCATGACAAGTTTCACTACAGCATTGGGAATGTTGCCTATTGCCTTAGGAATAGGTGAGGGTAGTGAAACACAACAGCCGATTGGAGTAGTAGTCATATTTGGTTTATTAGTCTCAATGACTTTCACCTTATTATTGATACCAGTTATGTATACAATTGTCGATGATGTAAGCCGTAAATTTACTGGCATTTTTCGCAGAAAAAATAAAAGCACAGAACCTAAAGACCAATCAGTAGTGAGTAGTTAAGGAGAGGTGAAACCAATGAAAAAAAGAATTTTGATTGTTTGTTTAGCATTAGCCATTCCAACAGTGACAGCACTAGCAAGTGAGACAGTGAGACTATCTGTTTCTGAAGCGGTGGATGAGATACTAGAAAAAGACACTAGTCTAGAAAAGTTTGAATTAAATGAAGTCAAACTAACTAGTGCAGCAAATGCATTTATGGGTAGTTTCTCTGATGAGTTGGAAGATTTACAGGAAGTTCAGCAGGAATATGCTGAACATTCTACTCAATGGGGAGTTGAATATAAAGCTTATTCATTGCTTTACAATTATTTGAAATTGGAAGAAACAGTGAAATTACAAGAAGAGAATTTAGAAATTACTGAAAAAGATCAAAATATTGTAGGTATGAAATATGATGAGGGATTGGCTTCAAAACAAGATCTTATCCAAGCCGAGATGAGTGTATCCAATGCTAAATTTTCTTTAGAATCTACGAAACAAAGTTTAAAATCTTTAAAATATGAATTGAATCAAATGCTTGATCAGGATTTAAAAACAACCTTGAATATAAATGAACTAGATGAAATTACTCGTCTTAAGTCTTCTGAATATAACGCCGAAAAAATTGCTGATCAAATGAAACTTGGTCATGAATCTCTTTCGTATTATCGCTTTGTAATGGATACGTATGAAGAAATTATTGAAGAGTCTGAGGATCTTACGGGTTATGGTAGTTATGCTGGTCTTATAGGAAGTTTGGAGGCAGAGGTTTCAGCTTTACAAGAAGCAATCGATAATTACCCATATGATGATCCTGTTAACCCTACTCCTGAAGAAACTGAAGCAGTAGATGAATTAAAAACTCAAAAAAGTGCTAAAGAAAATGAAATTTCATATTATCAAAACTTAGCAAATAACGACAGAAGAAAAGCTGAAGATGATATCCAAGAATATTATGAACAAGAAAAAGACAAAGCTCAGTTAGATCTGTTTGATCAAATGGATTTATTGGAACTAAAAGCTTATCAATTCGCAGATGAGTTTGAAGTTTCTCATTTAAAACTAAACACGCTAGAAGATAATGTTAAAAAACAAGAAGAATTATATAAAATGATGCAGCTGCGTTTTGATGAAGGTTTTATTACAGCTACAGATTTAGAAAAAAGTCGTGTAGGTGTATTAAATGCCAAAGTAGAATTATTAAATGCTGAAATTGACTACGCATTATTAAAAGAAGAATTTGAACTTTTTAAAGAAGGATTTTTACCATAAATTAAATATAAATTTATGAATGATTTGAGTTTAATATAGTTTGAAGAAGCACTGGAAATAATTCCAGTGCTTTTTTATGTGCGTCCAGCCATGGGCATAGAATGAAAAAGTGAAGGCAAGATCTGAGGAACACGAACTTCATTAAAGGCTAGGCGGGGTGAGTTCCTTTTTGACAATATGTTGATACTGAAGTGTGTATAATATTGAAAAATTTTGGATTTCTATTTGTTTTCTGATTAAGAATTAATTTTAACGATGACTCATAGACTCAATGGTACAAAAATTCTATCAGATACCATTGTATAAATAACATTAATATATGATTAAATATATTCATTTTATTCCTCAAATATTATGTTGTAATATTATGTAGAGATTTGGAACTAATACACAAAAATATGAAGGAGGTGTTTAATTGAAATATAACATATTAATTTTGGATTTATTTTTGCACATCTGTTACAATTATTCTTACTCTAGGAGGAAATATTTATGAATAACAAACATTTAAGAAAAATATTGGTATCTGTACTAACATTTGGAATGATTTTTTCTTTGTTTAATCCAGTATTTGCCCAGTATGCAGGTTCATCTCATGATCATGAGGTTCCTAAACCTCACCCCCAAGATTATCCTGAAGTCTCACTAATTGATTTTTTTGACTACGATTTTGAATCCAGGGCTAAAGTAACTGAACAGTCAAGAGATATAATAGAAATCTGTATTTCATTAATGTATTCTGAAACGGATGTTATATATTTAGATAAAGATAAAGAAGAATTCTTAGATCCAAAGAAGGTTGTGTGTGATTCCATTTTGAATAAAAATTGAAGAAAAAGTATAAGTTGAAAGATGATTTAAAATTAAAAAGCCGTGATTTTTCTGAAAATTGTAGAAAAATCACGGCTTTTTATTGAATAATAATAACCGCAATTAAGTTTAGAATATATCCTTCAGAAAGCAAATATTCTCACCATCTGGAAATGATTTAAATCTATAATTAGAAGATTTTTGAAGATTTTCCATCTAAAGAGTATATATAAATGTAATTAATAAAAATATAAAAACTTTTCATTTTATTCTTTCATAGATGATATAGTAATATTTTTTTGGAAGGAGGCGCATTAAATCTTTTTAAAAGACTAATTAGACAATTTTTCATCAATAAGAAAGGGGTAACATGACTAACAAAATTTATAGGCAACAGTGCAACAGTTGAAACCAGTTAAAATTCTGATAATTATTATTAAATTTAATATTAAGTATTGAACTAATTGATATGTTTTATATATTTTTAATAAGGAAGTGACTAGATTGTTAAGATATAGAACAATACAGAGAATGATGTCGTGGGTACTTATTTTTACAATGTTATTTAGTAGTTTCAATGTGATTGCAGCAACCAGCGATGGGACTGAAGATCTTATCACTGAGGATACTACTCAAACCTCACTAGGTCAGAATCACACAGTGGCCTTGTCAAGCAATGGAACGGTATATACGTGGGGAAAAAATAATTTTGGTCAGTTGGGAAACGGGACTGATGACGGTAAGAATGTACCAGTACCGTTAGATGATTTTGCTAACGATGGTGAAGATATTATCCAAGTGTCTGCAGGAAGTTCTTATACTGTGGCCCTATCGAGTGATGGGACGGTGTATACGTGGGGTAAAAATAATTTTGGTCAGTTGGGAAACGGCACTGATGACGATAAGAATGTACCAGTACCGTTAGATGATTTTGCTAACGATGGTGAAGATATTATCCAAGTGTCTGCAGGAAGTTCTTATACTGTGGCCCTATCGAGTGATGGAACGGTGTATACGTGGGGTAAAAATAATTTTGGTCAGTTGGGAGACGGGACTGATGACGATAAGAATGTACCAGTACCGTTAGATGATTTTGCTAACGATGGTGATGATATTATACAAGTGTCTGCGGGTGGTTATCATACTGTGGCCCTATCAAGTGATGGAACGGTGTATACGTGGGGAATGAATATTTTTGGTCAGTTGGGAGACGGCACTGATGATGATAAGAATGTACCAGTACTGTTAGATGATTTTGCTAACGATGGTGAAGATATTATCCAAGTGTCTGCAGGAAGTTCTTATACTGTGGCCTTATCGAGTGATGGAACGGTGTATACCTGGGGATCGAATAATGATGGTCAGCTTGGAGACGGCACTGCAATCAACAAAAATGAACCAGTAGAAGTTAATTTCGATGCAGAAGCTTTCATTGATCAAGTTTCTGCGGGAAGTTTTCATATGACAGCTCTGACGAGTAAGGGAAAGGTATATACATGGGGATGGAACTCATATGGTCAGCTAGGAGACGGCACTGCAATCAACAAAAATGAACCAGTAGAAGTTAATTTCGATGCAGGAGTTACTATTAAACAAGTTTCTGCGGGAGTTGCTCATACAGCAGCTATATCGAGTGATGGAACGCTATATATATGGGGTAAAAATGATTTTGGTCAGTTGGGGCTTGGAGAGAGTGCTAATGGAAAAGAACTTACTCCTAAAAAAGTTTCTTCTCTGGATCATACGCCACCTTCTGTGGAAGTGGAAATGATAAACGCAGATAATTCAACCTACGAAGATGATAAATGGACCAATCAATATGTGCATGTGAGCTTAACAAGTGATGAGAGTGAGGTTAGCTTAGAATGGCAACATGAAGATGATGGTTGGCAGGATTATGTGGAACCTTTGGAAATATCGAAAGAAGGAACTCACAACTATAGTTTCAAAGCCACAGATGTAGCTGGGAATGTAAGAGAAGAAACTCGAACAATTAAAATAGATAAAACTGCATCAGAACTAACCATTACGATGAAACAAGCAGATGGCTCAAACTATGAAGACAATACGTGGACGAATCAAAACGTGAATCTAAGTCTTTCATCGAATGAGGGTGCTGAAATATCATATCTCCATGAACATGAACCGGATGTTTGGCAAAGCTATAGAGAAGGGGACATTATACGAATAGAGAAAGATGAAACTCACACAGGATCTCATAACTATACTTTCAAAGCCACAGATAAAGCTGGGAATGTAACAGAAGAAACTCGAACGATAAAAATAGATAAAGTTGAACCAGAACTAACAATCACGATGATAAAAGAAGATGAGACAATCTATAAGGATGATACCTGGACGAATCAAAACGTGACTCTAAGTGTTTCATCGAATGATGACTTAGCTAAATTAGAATGGCAACATGAAGAGGATGGTTGGCAAGATTATATAGATATTATAAAAATAGAGAAAGATGAAACTCACAAAGGAACTCATAACTATAGTTTCAAAGCAATAGATGTGGCAGGGAATGAAACAAGAGAAGTTCGAACCATTAAAATAGACAAAACAACATCAAAGAAAAAAGAAAGAACGAGCAACCCAACAAGCAACCCAGGAACTTCAAATGATCAAGATACAGTAGAAGAAACAAAAGATGAAACTTTAGAAGAAATAACAGTAGAAGAAAAGACTACTGAGCAAAAATTTGAAGAACTGAAAACATTAAGCATCTTTAGTGGTTATACAGATGGTTTACCTCATTTAGAGGATCATATGACAAGGGAACAAGCAGCAAAAATTATCGTCTTACTGTTTGGATTAGATTTATCACACTCATTTGAAGAAGCTCACTTTACGGATGTGGATAAAGAACTTTTGTCCTATAAATATATAGAAGTAGCTTATAAAGCAGGAATTATAAATGGAATAGGAAACGATCAATTCAATCCGAATAGAAATGTAACTTCCGAACAGTTTATAAAGATGTTAGTCGCAGGATATGCCTACGTGAAAGGGGTAGAAATCGATCAGACCAGGGAGATAGATTCTAAAGATGTAAGTGGCTGGGCTGAGAAATATGTGGCAGCGGCACTTCACTGGGGATTGGTAGAACAACAAGAGAATTATAGGTTGCCAGCAATACGTGAATTATTAGTTGAAGGGGCGTATACAACGTATGAAGCATTGGAGCGAGAATAATCAAGTTATAAGATGTAAAATAAAAGTAGTCATCTTTTTTGAAGATAAATAAATCAATTCATTTCCTTCAGGCAATAGAAGAATTTGTCTGAGGGAAATGAATATAACTCACATTCCAAAATCTTCATCTATTTTTTCAATCATCAAAAGTTTAAAATAAAAAATAATACGATACGCAATATTAATTTGTTATTTACAACTAACTAACTAAGATTGCTGTCTTTAAATAGTTAGTTGATTTTTTGATGAAAATTGGAAGATAGAACTAGACATTTAAAATATTTACACTGATCGTGGGAGAATCATATATGAATCGTTATTGTTTTGTTTATGGGGTTATATTTGTTTATAAGAAGGAATGAATCAAAACTATCAAGCAGTTAATTCATCTTTTTTTATGGAGGTACAACTTAATGACATATTTGCAACTTGAAATATTAATGAAAGTTATTGAATTAGGATCATTCACACGTGCTGCAAAATTCCTTCATTTAACACAGCCTAATATAAGTCATGCGATTTCAGGACTTGAAGAGGAATTAGGGTTTACTTTATTGATGAGGGGGCGTAATGGGGTGTATTTAACAGATATAGGAAAACGATTGTTTCCCTATATCCAAAATAGCCTTGATCATTTTGAAATTTTGAAACAAGAGGTAGCAACCATAAAAGAATTGAAAGTTGGGACATTGAAGATCGGCTATTTTCCTACTTGTCCTACAAATCTTGTCTCTAAGATTATCAGAGCCTTTAATAACTTATATCCAGGAATAGAAGTGGACATACAACAAGGATCTAGTGAAGAAATCAACCATTGGCTGGAATCAGGAATTATTGATACTGGGTTTGTTATCCTACCTAGTAAAGATTTTGATACTGTCCCTCTCATAACAGATCATTTAAGTGCATTTCTTCCAACTACTCACCCATTAGCATCAGAATCTATAGTTTGTGCTGAGCAGCTCAGTTTTGAGTCCATTATTATGCCAAAAGGGGGATGTGAAGTTTACATTAAGGATTTTTTTAATATTAGTGATTTAGACGTTGATATAAAGATTGATGTATCGGATATAAACACAATTCTTTCTTTGGTTCAAGAAGAAATGGGCATTACGATTTTACCTAAAATGGTTTTACCACAAAACTTAATAGGAATTCAAGCTGTTCCTTTGAGTCCTCAGATACAAATCGAAATTGGTTTAGCAGTTCGTTCCTTTAAAAACATGTCTCCAGCTGTTAAAATTTTTATTGAGGAGGTATCTTCTAACATATCATTGTTTAAATGTAGTAAGTTTATAGAGTTTTTAAAACAGACTTTGAATCAAAATGAAAATTTTTCTAAATGAGTTCTTAAATGAAATCTCTGGGTTTATGCTTATTCATGCGGAGATTTTATAGGGATTTCAAATGTTCTTCTAAGAATACGAGACAATTAGGTAATATGGAAAAACATTTTAAAAATTCTATGTTTTCCAATGGATATTAACTCAGGTTTCCAAATCAAAATATAGAGTCAGATTCTTCTAAGTAAATCTCGTGAGAGATTTGACCCCACTTTCTTCTTGGGAATAGAATCAATGTTGTAGGGCAGTTTCTCTCCTCTATTTAGTTTACCTTGAGCTTATTTACTAATAGACTTGTCTAATTAATGGTTTATTTACTCTTTCCTAAAATATATTGTTAGACTTTTGCTTATTTACTATAAATTATTGAAGCCCTCAGCTCCACTTTCATGTCTTTCAATACGTCGAGGATAAGAAATTTGAATTCCATTTTTGTTTAATTGTTTAAGTAGTCCTTTACGAATTTCTTTAGCTGCTGTCCAATAATGCACATCTTTTACCATACTAATGACAGTATATTTTGCTCCTAATGCATTATTTTCAACGTCTGTAATCCCATATAATTGTGGAGGTTCCATAACTTCTCCTTTATCATCCAACAAAAATAATTGTTTTTGATTTGAGACAAGATCATGGGATACATCGTTGATCGCTTGTTCTATTTCTGATGGATCTATTTCATAAGGGACGGTTACATTAATAATCGCCCGCATTCGTTCACGATTATAGTTTTGACTGGTTCTGATTTCAGAGTTTTGAATAACAACAGAATGCTGTCCCCATGTTCGAATTTTGGTAGCTCGAAGTCCTACGTCTACGATTGTACCGTTAATCTCACCGTTATTAATGGAAACATAATCACCAACTGAGAACTGATCTTCAAAAATGATGAAAAATCCAGTGATTAAATCTTTTACTAACGTTTGTGCACCGAAACCAACTGCTAAACCCAGTACTCCTGCTCCGGCAATGATAGGCGCTACATCTAAACCTGCATTACTTAAAATCATTAAAATAGAGATGATAAATATAACATACTTTGTCAAAGAGAGTAATAGAGATTCTAGAGTATCTTTTTGCTTTTCTTGCATTCTTGAAATATTAATATCAAACACACGGTTAATGATTACTTTTCTCACTTTTAAAGCTAACCAAGTTAACCCAATAATAAGTAAAATCATAAGTGATCTTTGAGACAGCTCAATAAGCTGAGGTTCCCAAGTTTCCCAAGTAAAATAATCTTTAATTGATTGTATACTTATTTCAAACATTTTTCTCCCCCGTAGTAAAATTGTATAATTGCTAGATTCAATTGTAGCATATCAGTGAGCATTTCTTCAAAAATAAATCGAGATTTATATATTAAAAACCCCTATAAGAAAATGTCAGAACAAGTCCTTAAAGGGGGTGTTTTGTAGTTTCGTATATAAAATTATTGAGTTAATTTTTCCATCTCTGAAATGACTTCCTCAAACACACTCATCGCTTGACGAATCGGTTCAGGAGAAGACATATCCACACCGGCACGTTTTAAAATGTTGATTGAATAATCGCTACCACCACTTTTTAAGATGCCTTTGTAACGATCAACGGCAGGTTGACCTTCCTCTAATATTTGTTTTGAAAAACTTGTTGCTGCGGAGAATCCAGTTGCATATTTAAAAACATAAAAGCTAGAATAAAAATGTGGAATACGTGCCCATTCCATTTCGATATCTTGATCTACAGCCATTCCATCACCATGATATTTAACATTTAGATCATAATAAATTTCACTTAAATCTTGTGGAGTTAATGATTCACCAGCTTCTGCTTTCTCATGAATAATTTTTTCGAATTCAGCAAACATCGTTTGCCTGAAAACCGTTGTTCTAAATTGATCTGCATAATAGGTAAGCAAATACAATTTTTCTTTTTCGTCTGTTGTATTTTTCAATAAATGATCCATAAGTAGTGCTTCATTTAGAGTAGAAGCTACTTCAGCTAAAAAGATCGTATATTGTGCATCACGATATTTTTGGTTTTCATCTGATAAATACGAATGAATAGCATGACCCATTTCATGTGTTAAAGTAAACATACTGTTTAAGTTGTCTTTATGATTTAATAGCACATACGGATGAGTGCCGTATGCACCCCAACTGTAGGCCCCACTTCTTTTTCCTTTGTTTTCATAAACGTCAATCCATCCGTTATTAAATCCATCATTTAGAATAGCCAAGTAATCTTCACCTAATGGTTTTAAACTTTCAGCAACTTTATCCTTCGCTTCTTCAAAAGTGATTTCCATTCTAAACTCATCCACTAATGGTGAAAATAAGTCATACATGTGTAATTCATCTACTTTTAACAACTTCTTACGAAGCTCCATATAACGATGCATTAAAGGTAAGTGTTCATGGATTGTGTCAATTAGATTTGTATAAACTTCTTTTGGAATGTTATCTCCATAAAGTGCCATGTCTAAAATTGAAGGATATTTTCTTGTTTTTGCATAGAAGTTATTCTTATTGATATTGGCATTTAAAGTTGCCCCAATAGTATTTTTATGTCGATTGTAAGTATCGTACATTGCTTTAAAAGCACTTTTACGAACCTCTTGATTGTCACTTTCAAGAAATTGAATGTAATTTCCATGGGTAAGCTCTACTTCTTTACCTATATCATTTTTAATTTTAGGAAAAGTTATATCCGCATTGTTTAACATACCAAAAATGTTTTGAGGTGCTTGCGATAAGCTTCCTACTTGAGCCAAAATTGCTTCTTCTGATTGTGAGAGAATATGTGCTTTTTGACGTAACATTTCTTCTAAAGTACGTTTATAATCACTTAACTCTGGATTATCTATAAATTTTTTTAATTGCTCATCAGATAAACTTAATATTTCCGGGGTAATAAAGGATAATGAGCCATTAATTTCTACGCTTAATTTTTGCGCCTTATCAGATAAGGCTTGATAGGTAGATTCGGTTGTATCTTCATGGTGTTTCAAGTTGGCATAAACATAAAGTCTTTCTGTATGTAATGAGATGTCATCTTCTAGAGCAAAACATTTTTTTATGTTAATAGCATCTGTAAGTTTACCTTGAAATTTCTTAATTTCTTTTACTTTCTTTTGAACTTCTTTGTATTCAGCATCCCAAGTTTGTTGGTCTTTAAACATATCTTCTAGTTTCCATTTGTTTTCTTCTGAAACTTCAATTCTTTTTAATACTTCACTCATGGGACTCCTCCTATGATTTTTATCATTTTTATTGTTTTTCGCATAATTCATAGATGAAAATAATGGTACTATTGTTAAGATAACAATCATCACAAATAAGGTCAAACGTTTCAATTCAATCACACCCCTGTAATTCTATATCAATTGACAAAGTTTTGATTAGTATGACCTTTTCTAAATGATATTATGATTTCATGATATGTGATATTAATGATATTATGATCTTTCTAGTTATCCAAAAAATGACATCACTAATAAAACAAAGGAACATATAACCATAAATAAAGCAAAGAGAGCTAAATATTTACGAATAGGCTGTGAGATCGTGTCTTTCTTTAGAATTAACACCAATGCAAGAGCAAAGGATACGATGATAAAAATGACTAATGATTCTGTATTTTCCATTACTAAACCGCCTTTCTTTTAATATAAGATCTTATAAATTATTAAAATTCCATATTAAAGAAAATCTTTCTCAATCCACAATGTATCCGTTTAGTGACAGATCTTTATATAAGTTTGTTATAAACAAAATTAGTATCATTATATCAGAAAACATACAGAAAAAGACCGAAAGAATTGATTCCTTCGGTATCGTGCTAGCTGCCTCAAAAACAAATTTTTTTGGATTGCATCATGTAGCAAGTTTCCCTCTGTTTTTCATTCTACCTGCTATGATTACTCCTATAACAATTACAGTGATGAACGCCCATTTGATCCATACATTTTCTTCAAAAAAAGCTTTAAACCAAGTCTCATCAGTAATCATTTTACCAGCCGTAAAGGCAAGAACTCCTGAACCTATATATATAATGACAGGATAGCGTTCGATAAATTTTAAAATAATCGTGCTGCCCCACACAATAAAAGGAACACTGATCATCAATCCGATAACAACCATTAAAAAACTTCCATGTGAGGCACCCGCTATAGCTAATACATTGTCTAAACCCATTACAGCATCGGCAATAATTATGGTTTGGATCGCTGACCACAAGCTTGTCCCCGATTTTACATTGTCATGTGATTTTTTTTGTGTTAATAATTTAAAAGCAATCCAAATAAGTAACAGTCCTCCAATTAACAGTAATCCAGGGATTTTTAATAACCAAACAACTAATAATGTTCCTATTGCTCTAACGATAATAGCACCTGCTGTTCCCCAGATAATGACTTTTTTTTGATGCTCTTTAGGAACATTTCTTGCTGCTAAGCCAATGACAATGGCATTATCACCAGCAAGTACTAAATCAATGATGATGATACTCAATAGTATTGTCCAAAAATCTGGAGTAAAGAGTTCCATGTATAACACTCCTTGAAACTTATTTCTATTGCAATTTTAGTTTAATGCCTAAAAATTGTTTTGGTCTTTGTTATAAGGTATTAAAGATTAGTCTATCCAAAAAAAAAACGATCATCTACCTAAATATATGGTAATGATCGCTAATGATATTGTCTTCATACAAATTTATTTATTTAAATTTCTTTAAATTTTTCAATCATTTCTTTTCTTTCTTCTTCTGAACCTTTAAAATTTTCTGGAGAAAAACGTTTATTCACCCAATCCATTAGAGCAGGTCTGCTTAAAAAATCGTGTGTATCTTCACCCCATTGATCAGAAATTTCACGTAATATGATATGTCTGCCATTAACTTCTACATTCATCATATTCCATTTATCTTTTTTATAAATTTGATGTTTTTTTATCATAGATATATCTCCATTTCTAATAAGCTTGAGCCATTATTATATCATGATTGATTTTTAAATGCATACTTTGGATTTACAAAAAAATGGAATAAAACTTACTCTTTTAATCTAAAACAATTTACATTTTTAGGCGGAGAAAAAGCAGTAGGATGGGAAATACATATTGAAAATTGGAAATTATAACTGTATAATTGACTTAATCGTCTTAGGTGACGAAACACTTTTTATGTTTTATGGAGGTATGCAATTTGAAAGGTTCAGTTAAATGGTTTAACGCAGAAAAAGGTTATGGTTTCATTCAAGTTGAAGGTGGAGACGATGTTTTTGTACATTTCTCAGCAATTCAAGGTGACGGATTCAAAACTCTAGATGAAGGTCAGGAAGTTGAATTCGAAATTACTGAAGGTGACCGTGGTCCTCAAGCAGCTAACGTTGTTAAGTTATAAGTAATGTTAGGAGCTTCGAGGAAGGCGTTTTATTCCGTTAGTCACTTTAAGTGAACATATAATTACTTAATTAAAAGTATGGAAAGAGTGAATAGCCGGATGCAGCTCATCAAAAGAGCATAAGTCGAAGCCATGCTTATATAGTATACAATGTCATAGCGAAAAAAACAGCTTTGAATATTTGTTCATAGCTGTTTTTTTGTATTTCATTTTTTGGTTTAGTTTTATACGGAAACATCCCTTTTTTTGAATACATACTGTGAAATAAAAATAAACAAAACAAAATAAACAACTAAAACTCCAATGGAAAAGCCTAAACTCATTCCTTCAAATACAGGTTCATTTCCGTTTAAATATTGTCTTAAATCTGTATTTGAATACAAGAAATACTTTCCAAGTTCATAATCTTTTAGAACCAAAATATCTACCACTATATAACTAAAAAAGTGGATCATAAAGGACAAAATGATTGCTAATACATTACTTCTAAAAATGGATGAAATCATGAATGAAAACGTAATCGTCATGATCAATTCAATACTTGTAAATCCATAGTTTTGTAAAACAGAGATAAATGAAATTTCACTATTTGCTGTTGATTTTTCGAAGAAAAGGAATCCAATAATAATGGAAGAGACGATATTTAATAACATTAAAAAAGCAATGTATAATAAAATGGCTATATATTTAGAAGTTAATATTTTACTTCTATTAACAGGCCTTATTAATAATAACTTGATGGTTCCGTTTGAAAACTCAGAAGCAACAATACTTGAAGCAAGTACAATAGCATAGATGGTAATAATGGAAGTAAGGTAACTGCTAATCTCAGCAAAATGAATCCAAGTAAACTCAGTGTCTCTTATAACTAAAGCCATAAGTAATTGTATAATCACTAACAGTCCTATCATTACCCAGGTTTGAACTTTTTTATATATTTTCATGTTTTCATTTCGTACAAGATTAAGCAATTTTATTAACTCCTTTATAACTTCAATATTCTTTATCTAGTTAGACTAACAACGATATCTAAAAAAGTAACTAGTTTGTTATTTCTAAAAATTGATCTTCCAATGATTTAGAAGTTGAATGAATACTGTAAACTAAAATTCCTTCTTTTACCAAAATCATATTGATACTAGGAACTTCTTCTCGGTTCAATCGTAAAGCAAATCCATTTTCAGATAATTGTATATCGTAATCTTTATAATGTTGTTTTATTAATTGCAATGCTTTTTCTGGTTGATCTACTTCGAAAACAACTGTATTTTGTTGATCATTTGAATACTCTTTTAGAGTCTTTACATCTATGATCCTTCCTTCTTTAATAATAGCAACACGATCACACATTAACTCCATTTCTGAAAGTAAATGACTAGATACAAGGGTTGATGTCCCTTCATTAGCAAGAGTTCTTAAATAATCTCTTAATTCTCGAATTCCAGCTGGATCTAATCCATTTGTGGGTTCATCTAGTATAAGGATTGAGGGTTTATGTAACAACGCTTGTGCAATGCCTAAACGTTGACGCATTCCTAATGAATATCTTTTTACCTTATCATGAATACGATCTTTTAAACCAACAAGCTCAGTAACTTCATCGATACGAGCATTGGATATACCAGGAATCATTCTAGCATAATGAATTAAATTTTGATATCCTGTTAAATATTTATACATTTCAGGATTTTCAACAATTGCTCCAATGGAATGCATAGCTTTTTCAAAGTTTTTTGAAATACTGGTTCCATTGATGATAATGTCTCCTTCGTTTATTGACATAAGGCCAACGATCATTCGGATCGTGGTTGTTTTCCCTGCACCATTCGGTCCTAAAAATCCATAAATTTCTCCTCTATTTACACTAAATGATACTTGATCAATAATCGTTTTATTGTTTAATTTTTTAGTTACATTCATTACTTCAAGTACAGTTGATTGTGTCAAAACATGATACCCCCGTGACTTCAAGATTTAAAATTTCGTTATATTAATTTTAATTGAAATTGATAAAATAGATAGTACTAATTATATATAGTACTTTTTATTCACATAATTAACAGTATTAAAACCTTTAGTTTAATACAAGGAACAAAATAAGTAAGATCTGTGAAATTCAAAAGATTCAATCGCATCTAGTCTTATTTTGTATTATAATGATAAGAAATAATTTTGACAAAGTATATGTGGAGGTAAGTTTTGAGTCTATTAAAAATAAAACAAGCGATGGCCCCAAGTTATCCTTTGAGTTTGATGTTTAGGGTCTATCGTTATGTCTTACCTGAAGTGAAAGCTCAACTTAAACAATGGAGAGAAGTTGCAGAACAAATTCCAAATGATGAGTTAAAAAAACAAGCAATTAACAGCATGACAACGAAGCAGTTTCATTGTCAAGGTGGTTCAGTTTATGCTGTTGCAAATTTACCGCAACGACATGTGCTTATTCCACTCATTGTCGCTTTTCAAACGATTAGTGATTATTTGGACAACCTTTGTGATCGTAGTGTTTCTATGGATGCTGATGATTTCCGTTTGTTGCATCAATCAATGTTAGATGCGGTAGATCCTTCTGCTTCATTACAAAACTATTATGCCAATCGTACGGATCAAAATGATGGAGAGTATTTACATCAATTAGTGAAAACTTGTCAATCTTGTATATGTTTATTGCCAAAATATGATTTAGTAAAACCTTATGTAAAAGAATTAGTATCATATTATTGTGATTTACAAGTTTATAAACATATTAGGCACGATTTGCGTGAGGATCAATTATTACAATGGTGGGCATCATATAGTCATTCTTATCCAAATTTACAATGGAATGAATTTGCAGCAGCTACGGGTTCGACTTTAGGTGTTTTTATGCTATTTTTAGCTGCAACAGATGAAAAGTTGAATGTTGAAACCGTTCAAAACATTCGAAAAAGTTATTTCCCACATATATGTGGTCTACATATTTTATTAGATTACTTGATTGATCAAGAAGAAGATGAAAAGGGCGGAGATCTGAACTTTTGCAGTTATTATGAAAGTAATGAAATCACTATTAACAGAATTGAGTTTATTTTTGAAGAAGCAAAGAAAGGTCTGCATCTATTACCAAACTCATCCTTTCATCAAATGATCATTGAAGGTCTGCTAGCTCTTTATTTATCAGATCCAAAAGTCAAGAACCAAACTGAAGTGAAATTGATTTCAAAAAAATTAATGAAAAAAAGTTCATTTATGCGATTATTTTTTTGGATGAATAGTGTGTGGATTAGAAAATTAAAGTAATAAACATACAAGGAGGAATATAACATGACAGCAGTAAAATCTATAGCAGTACTAACAAGTGGTGGAGATTCCCAAGGAATGAATGCTGCGGTTCGTGCAGTTGTACGCAGTGCATTATTCAACGGTTTAGAAGTATATGGTGTTCAAAAAGGATATACAGGTTTGATTAACGATGACATTCGAAAAATGGATTTAAGAAGTGTTGGGGATATCCTCCATCGCGGGGGGACAATTTTACAAACAGCAAGATGTTTAGAATTTAAAACTGAAGAGGGTCAAAAAATTGCAGCTGAAAATCTTCAAAAAAGAGGGATAGATGGTCTTGTAGTTATTGGTGGAGATGGATCATATAAAGGTGCACAAAAATTAAGTAAACTTGGCATTAAAACAATGGGATTGCCAGGAACTATAGATAATGACATCCCATTTACTGATTTTACAATTGGTTTTGATACGGCAGTTAGCATTGTTGTAGATGCCATTAATAAATTAAGGGATACAATGACTTCACATCAGAGAGCTTCTCTTGTAGAAGTTATGGGTCGTTCCTCAGGGGATATTGCTTTGTATGCTGGACTTGCAAGTGGAGCAGAAACGATTTTAGTTCCTGAAATCCCATTTGATTTAGAGAAGGTTGCAGCAAGAATGGAAAACAATTTTGCGCATGGAAAAAGGCACAGTATTATTGTATTAGCTGAAGGTGTAGGAAAAGGAGAAGACTTTTGTAAAATAATCTCCGAACATTGCGGAATGGAACCAAGAGTTACTGTATTAGGACATATTCAAAGAGGTGGGACACCAACTCATAATGATCGTATACTTGCAAGTCGTTTAGGGGATTTTGCAGTAAGTCAATTAATGGCAGGGGATTCTGGAAAAGCATGCGGAATTATAAAAAATGAATTAGTGGCAACAGACATTGATACTGTTGTATCTACTAAAAAGGAATTTAATCATGACCTATTTGAATTAGCTTTACGCTTGTCAAAGTAGTAAACTAAGCAATGGAATAATTGAGTAAGATGTTCAAGGAAGTAGGGGATTTATGTTTTTATATAAGCTAGAAATTCAATTGGAAGATCAGTTGACTTATTTAGTAGTCATCGCTGAATCAGATGAGAAAGCTTTTGATTATGCAGAATCTTCACTTGCTGTACATTTTGTGAAAATGCCAAAAGTATTAGAGAGTTGTATCGTTGAAAAGAAACGTTTAAATAAAGGTTCCGGTTATGTTATAGAAACAAAACAATAGAGATTGAACCACTGTTTGGCAATTCGGTATTCGAACATTCTGATTCAACAACTACCTCTGGTTTCCCGTAAAGCTCGCCAATTGGCGAGTTTCTTTAATTACTTAAAAAAATGATATCAAAACTTATAACCCTCAAATACTTTCAGTCCTTCTTTATTTAATATATTTGCTGCTACCTTAGGTTGATTAGGGCTTTTTTGAAATATTTCATTGCATGATATCATAATGTTACTACCTGATATCTTTGCAAATTGTTCATATGAAACACTATAAACCAATTTTCCTAAACTTGACCAAACCATAGCTCCAGAACACATTACACAAGGTTCACAACTACTGTATAAAGTATATTGACTCAAGTCTGATACTTGATTTTCAGAACAATATTTACTTATAAGGCCAATTTCTGCATGATAAGTAGGATCATTAAAATGATTTGTTTTATTCTCACCAGTCATAACGATTTTATTTTGTTGAACTAAAATGGCTCCAAATGGTTGATTTCCATTTTTTCTAGCTTCTAAAGCAATCTCAATTGCCTTTCTCATATAAAATTGATCATCCATGTTTGAACTCCTTTTATTTACTTTTTTTATATTATTACTTAAAACAAAAAAACCATCCAAAGGACGGCTATAAGGATTATTCAAATACGCTTAAAAATTGTTTGGTACGTTCCTCTTTTGGATGATTAAATATTTGATCTGGATGTCCTCTTTCTATTATATAACCACCATCTATAAAGATAACCTCATCAGCTACATCCTTTGCGAAACGCATTTCATGTGTGACAACAATCATCGTCATCCCTTCTTTTGCAAGGTTTTCCATTACTCTTAAAACTTCACCCACAAGCTCAGGGTCAAGTGCTGAAGTCGGTTCATCAAATAACATCACTTTTGGTTCCATTGCCAAAGCTCGTGCAATCCCAACTCGTTGTTGCTGTCCACCCGATAATTGAAACGGATAGAAGTCTATCTTATCTGCTAGACCTACTTTCTGAAGGAGATCTTCAGCTCTTTTTCTTGCTTCAGATTTTGGAATTTTTTTCACAGTAACTGGACCTTCCATTACATTTCCTAAAGCAGTCATATGGGGAAATAAGTTATAACTTTGAAATACCATCCCAGTTAAAGAACGAAATTGTGCAACTGATTTTTTAGAAACAGGTCTTGAAAAATCTAAAACATTTTCATCTATTTGTATTTTGCCTTCTGTAGGTGTTTCTAATACGTTTAAACATCTTAAAAAAGTAGTTTTACCTGATCCAGAAGGTCCGATTAAAACCACGATTTTACCTTTCTCTATGTTGAGGTCAATTCCTTTGATTACCTCTAGTTCACCAAAGTTTTTTACTAAACCGTTTATACTTATCATATAACTAACTCCTCAAACTTACTATGAAATAAATCTTTCTAATCTATGTTCAATTTTATTTTGGAACAGAGACAATATAAAACAAATAACCCAATAAATAATGGCTGCTTCTATATATAATAATAAAAAATTATATTCTTTTGCTGCAATTTGTTGTGCTTTACGAAATAATTCCGTTACAAGAACCAAAGATGCTAATGAAGTGTCTTTCACTAAACTAATGAATGTGTTGGACAGTGGAGGAACAGATACCCGAGCTGCTTGTGGTAAGATGATTCTTTGTAAAATTCTAGTATATGACATTCCAATAGAATAACCAGCTTCCCATTGTCCTTTAGGTATAGAAAGTATAGAAGCTCTAATAATTTCTGATCCGTATGCTCCTACATTTAAAGAAAATCCAATAATGGCTGATGGGAATGGATCAAGTGTAATTCCGATATTTGGTAATCCATAAAATATAATAAACAACTGGACCAGTAAAGGTGTGCCTCTAATAATAGAAACATAGATCCTCGATAAAGTTTGTAAAAACTTAATGGTAGAAATTCTTGCAACTGCAGATAGAACAGCCAAAGTTAATCCAATCATAAATGAAATGATGGTTAATGGAATTGTGTAGTACAAAGCTCCCTCCAATAATGGAATTAGGGAGCTTTCTGCTAAGTTATACAATTCAGTGAATTCCGAATTTATAAACGAATTATTTAGATACATCTTCACCAAACCATTTCATTGAAATTTCTAAATATGTGCCATCTTCCATCATCTCTTCAATTGCTTTGTTGATGGCTTCTACCAATGTCTCGTTTCCTTTTCTTATCAAAATACCACTGGGTGATTTCTCTTCAACAGTAGGAATGACTTTGATGTTTTCTTCACCTTTTTGATTTATATAATCCAACACGGTTAATCGATCATTTAACGTGATATCTACTCGATTTGATTGTATAAGTGATATAGCTTGTGTAAATCCTTCCACAGGTTCAATAACAGCACCATATTCAAGAGCTATACTTTCATAGTTACTCGTTAAAGATTGTGCAGAAGTTAATCCTTTGATGTCCTCAACACTATTGACAGCATCATTATCTGCTTTTGTTACAATCACTGCAGAAGAAGTAATATAGGGAATTGAAAAATCATACTTTTCTTGACGATCTGCTCTAATTCCTACTTGATTAGCTATGATATCAAAACGTTTAGCATCTAATCCTGCCATAATACCATCCCATTGTGTTTCCAAAAACTCGGCTTCAACTCCTAAACGATCTGCAATTTCACGAGCAATTTCTACGTCAAACCCTGTCAATTGACCACTATCGTCATGGAAAGTAAATGGTGGATATGTACCCTCAGTACCTACTTTTAAAACACCACTTTCTTGAATGTTCGCTAGTAAGTCTGTTTGTTCTTCAGATGGAATCTCATTCTCCTCTGTGGATTCATTATTTTCATCTGATTGTCCACAAGCTGTTATTATCATTGCTATAATGGTAAGAAAAGATAATACGATTGTCATTCTTTTTTTCATTTTTTTTTACCCCCATATGTTAAAATTGAAATAAATTTTTGAATATGTTCATACATCCATTTATATAAAACTTGTTAGGATAGAACAATAACCCAAACCATACTATAACACAGTTGGTTTAGATATGAAACTTAGTAACAAATATGTTGATAATTTATCACTGAATAAAAAAGTTACCGAGTTTTTATATTCTCGGTAACTTTTAGGTTTCTATACATTATAAATGAAATACCTTTGTTGATTATTGTAAATCATAATTAACGTTTGGTGTAAAATTATTTCCAGCGTTCCAGAGTAAGAATTCGTTTATGCCTGTATCATGTAAAGCTCTTATTTGCTCTTCTACTTCTTTTTTTCCATAAGGTATGTATCCTTTAACCCATGATGCTGTAAAATCTTGAATCCATGGTCGGATCACCGGTTTATGCTCCTGAATTTCCTCAAGTTTTTTATGAGTGTCAATCATTGAACCATAAATGGTTGTGTATGGAGCAGCATCTGGAACTGAAGAACCAAACCAACCTGTAGAATAGTGACTTGGATATACCATCGGACTGATCACATCAACATATTGTGAGATTTTATTAAAATCCTGGCCAATTCCTTCAGCGGCTGGAACTGAAGCAGCGTATCCAAAAATATCAACAGAAATACGGACACCTAATGGATTAAGCTGTTCACGAGCGTATTTCACAAACTCTGCGACAACATCCGTTCGTGAAATGTCTGTTTGATGATAGGTTAAAATATCTGCTCTCTTCTCAAAACCTTCAGGAAAACGAACATAATCAAATTGAATTTCTTTAAAGCCTAACTTTGCAGCTTCTTTAGCAACTTCGACATTGTATTCCCAAACTTCTTGTGCATATGGATTTACAAATCCATCTCCCTTTCCATTAAACCAAACAGATCCATTTGTATTTAGAAAAGTTAAATCAGGTCGTTGTTTAGAAAGGACGGAATCTTTAAAAACTACAATTCTTGCAATAGGATATACATCATGAGCTTCTAATGTAGACATTAGATTATTCACATCTTTAATAAACGGTTTAGTATTTCCATATTTTACGATTTCAGGATTCTCAGACTTGTATGTAACATATCCGTAATCATCTTTAATATCTACAACAATGGAGTTAAGTTCTGTTTCGTCCATAAGTTGTAATATGGTATCAAACTTGCTTCCTCCGTTTGCAGTATATGCTGTAGAATACACGCCTTTAATGGCAGGAATCCCTTCTGGTTGGGGGTCTTTCTTTATCCATTCGTCAGTACCAATGTTTTCATCCATAGGATAAGTGATTGATTCTTCATCTACGATTGAATTCCTAAATTGAGTTGCATTTTCTAACAATTGTGCTACAGATTGATTTTGTTGATTGTTTTCGTTAACATTTCCCCATAATGTGAATAAAAGTGCAAATATAAGTTCCATTATCTTCCCCCAATTCATTGATGTACTAGTATTATTATATGATACTTCTGTGTAATCGAACAGAGTAATTTTTTTGTTTTTTTGCTTTTTTTTAGATGATTTTGACTGTGTTTCAAAATTTTTTTTTAAATGTTTAATTCTTATTTTATTTGGTTAATTTGTAGATCATAAAATGTAATTCATCATTTGTATTCTTTTATAAAACTGTGATATGATTGTACATATCTAAAAAAGATGATGGCAAGTGTTTCCTTGCTTAAAGGAAATGCTTTTTTTAATGATAGAAAAGTGTGATTTCTACTCAAGTCGGCTCATGAAACAGCAGAAACATAAGCAGTAAGTTTGTTTCGGTCCCCTAAAAGAAGTCGGATTTTGTTAGAGCGCTTCGTCATTTTTTTGGGATATCTAAATGACTTACTTAATATGTCGGTTATTTATGAAAAAAACGCAATTACAAAGGAGTTTGAACTAGTTTTGACAACATTTAATGATTTCAAGCTTGAACGATCAGTTATTCAAGCAATACAAGACTTAGGGTTTGAAGAAGCAACACCAATACAATCCCAAACGATTCCAGAAGCTTTATCAGGAACGGATTTAATTGGTCAAGCACAGACTGGAACGGGAAAAACAGCTGCGTTTTCCATACCTTTAATTCAAAAGATTGAAAAAGAAGAGCAAAAAATTGTTTCACTTATTATGGCTCCAACCCGTGAACTCGCTATTCAGGTGGCTGAGGAAATCAATAAGTTATCCAAATTTAAGGGAATTCGTTCCTTACCTATTTATGGTGGTCAGGATATCGTAAAACAAATTCGTGCCTTAAAGAAAAAACCTCAAATTATTATTGGTACACCTGGAAGACTTTTAGATCATATTCGACGTAAGACCATAAAATTGAATGATGTTCATACTGTAATTTTAGATGAAGCAGATGAAATGTTAGACATGGGATTTATGGATGATATTCAATCCATATTAAAATTGGTGCCAGAGGAGCGTCAAACGATGTTATTCTCTGCAACAATGCCTCCTAACATAAAGAAACTTGCACAACAATTTTTAACAGATCCCAAACACATATCTGTAGCACCTAAGAAAGTAAGTTCACCTAACATATCTCAGTATTATATTGAACTTCATGAAAGACAAAAGTTTGAAGCTTTAGGTCGTTTACTTGATATGGAATCTCCTGATCTAGCCATCGTATTTGGTCGGACAAAACGACGTGTGGATGAATTATCAGAAGCCCTCAAGAAAAGAGGTTATCCAGCTGATGGATTACATGGAGATTTAACACAAAATCAACGTGATCAAGTCATGAGAAAGTTTCGTGATGGAAGTATTGACGTATTAGTAGCTACAGATGTGGCCGCTCGTGGATTAGATGTTTCTGGTGTTAGTCATGTTATTAATTTTGATTTGCCTCAGGATCCAGAAAGTTATGTGCATAGAATTGGTCGTACAGGTCGTGCAGGTAAGGAAGGATCTGCCTGGACATTCGTAACTCCTAGAGAAACGGATCATCTTCATTTTATCGAAAAAGTGACTAGACATAAAATATTCAAAAAGCCTTTACCTAGTTTTTCGGAAGCACTTGAAGGTAAACAAAAGATTATGGCAGAAAGATTATTAAATGTGATTCAATCTAAAGAGTTTACACAATATAAAGGAATTTCCATCCAACTATTGGAGGAATATGATTCAGTCGATATACTCGCTGCTGCATTTAAACTTCTTACTGGTGATGATAAACAAGAAGTAAGGATCCAATTAACACCTGAGGAACCGATACGAGGTAAGAAAAAAAGACAACCGTTTAGAAGACGTGTTACAAGCTCTAATAATGGTAGTTCAAAAAGTGGCGGGGGTTACAAGAGCAACTATAAAGGTAATAGTTATAAGGGTAGTGGATATAAAGGTAGCAACTCTAATTCAAAATCATCTCGCACTAACCGATTTAATGAGGGGAAAGGTGAGAAAAAACAATACCAGAAAGCAGGAAGACATATTTAATTATAAAGTGGCTATTGAGTTCATTCTCAATGGCCCTATTTTAAATTTATAGTACATAAATGAGTAATTCTGTAGTAAGGGGGAAGTTGATCAGTGCAAACGAATGGAATTATGGGTGGTCTTTACCGAGTATCTGAATGGATCATGAGATTTTCTGTAACTAATCTTTTATGGTTGCTGTGTTCTTTACCAGTTGTTTTTTTTGTTTTAACTTCTTTACTAATGGAAGATACAAATCAATTAATAATGAATTTTATTATTATAGCAATAATTTCACCATTCACTTTATTTCCTGCTACAAGTGCTATGTTTGTAGTTGTAAGAAAATGGTTAACTGGTGAAGAGGATGCTCCATTAATTAAAACATTTTTTAAAGGATATAAAGAAAATTATGTACAGAGTATGTTAGGCGGCATCATTTATTGTATTTTATTTGCAATTATGATCGTTAATCTTAATTTTTATAATCAATATTATACAGATTTACAGTTTTTATCTATATTTATTTTGATCCTTTTAGCTATAGCTACCATATCTCTATTTTATTTTTTCCCATTGATGGTTCATTTGCATTTGAAACTGAAAGAGTTAATTAAAAATGCTATTGTTTTAACTGTTGGGAAACCATTATATTCTCTAGGATTAGCATTGACAAATTTTTTGATCTTGTACATAAGTTTTGAATATTTTACTTTTCTTATTATTATTTTCATGGGAAGTGCGATGGCGTTTTGTTCTTATTACTATTTCAATATGCTTTTTCAAAAAATACAAACTATTAGGGAAAATAGTGATAGTGAATAACGACTAAGTCACATCCATGATATGGCTGCCCTGCATCAATTAGTTCTGTTTTGCTAATTCATCCCTATAGGTTTACTTTCTTACTCGACATGATATAATATAAGTACAACATAATCCTGCGATGTTCGTTCAGATTCTAAGTTGTTTTGAACCAATGACTGTTTCACGGGATTCCAATAAATAGTGTGGCTGTCACGCCCCAATTCAGGGGACTTCAAAAATATTGTTGAGGAAACCCACCTGCGAGAGCGGGTTCATGAAACACAGGAATCGTACGGCATAAGCGGGTATTTTTTCAAGAAAAAAATGTAAAAAAACCCCAAAAATACTAAAAAAAGTATTTCTGATGGACCTATCATTATAAAATGATGATTCATTTGGTCCTATCTTTATGTTGCTGAATAGATGCAAAAATATATGGAGGTGCTAGAATGAATAACATTCTTAAAATCAGCTTCTTAGCATTCCTAAGCTTTTCGCTTTTGTTCAGTCCATTAATGTCCACTCAATCCCATGCTTTTACTGAACAAATTATGGATGTTGGAGCTAAAGGTCAAGACGTAATTGATTTGCAAAAACGTTTAAAATATATTGGTTTTTATGCTGGAGAAATTGATGGTATTTACGGTTCACAAACAAAAGAAGCAGTTAGGAATTTTCAAGCGAAATTTGGATTGGAACATGTAGATGGTGTTGCAGGAGAGAAAACAAAAGATATGCTTTTAAAGGCATCTAAAGATTTATATCTTCTTCCAGCAGCATCTAACTTGAATAAAGAATTTAGTGCACAAGATATTCAATATATGGCACAAGCTGTATATGGTGAAGCTAGAGGGGAATCGTATGAAGGTAAAGTTGCTGTTGCAGCTGTTATTTTAAATCGTGTTGAACATCCTGATTTTCCTAATACTGTTAACGGTGTAATATTTGAATCAAGAGCATTTACAGCTGTAGCTGATGGCCAAATTTGGTTAGAACCTGATGCAGAGGCCTATAAAGCTGTATATGATGCAATAAATGGTTGGGATCCTACCTATGAATCTATCTATTACTTCAATCCAGATACTGCTACTAGTGAATGGATTTGGAGCCGCCCACAAATTACGAAAATTGATAATCACATTTTCGCTTATTAATACTACTACACTTTTTCTTCGTTCTGAATTTTGATAAGATAATATAAATGAGGAACGGGGGAAATTCAAATGCTAAAAAGAACTTTAATAGGATTATTTAGAAGCTTTGAGCAAACTGGTGATAAGGCTAAATATCCAGGTCTTGAAACCAGAACTTATAAATTATCTAAAGATAAATTATGGGACGAGCTAATTTATGTTTTAAAACACAATAAATTTAAAGTGGTTCATGAAGTCAAAAGTGTTGGAGAATTGATCATAGAAAAAAGAACAATATCAGGAAGAGTACAGGACGTAACCATTACTTTATATGATATTAACCCAATTAAAACAGCGATTGACATTTATTCAGCATCAAGAGGAAATTTTGGGGATTTGGGTTCTAATTATCGAACGATATTGGATCTTTTAAAATTGATCGATCAAAAGTTTGCAGAATATAAGGAATAATGAAAATGTAAACAGCTAGAGGTGAGAAAATCCTTCTAGCTGTTTTTTTTAATGTATAGATACGAATGTTGCTCTGTTATATTGGTTAAGTTAAAGTTATACTAATTTTTTTACTGCCTGAATTGCTTCTTCGTAATTTGGATGATCCGTCATTTCTTTTAAGTACTCTGTATACTGAATTGTATTATTTTCATCAAGTACAAAAATCGATCTCATGTCTAAACGAATTTCTTTAATTAATACGCCAAAAGCTTCACCAAAAGAATTGGTTTTATAGTCTGATAAAGTAACAACTTTATCTACTTCAGCAGCTCCACACCAGCGAGCTTGTGCCATAGGAAGATCTGCACTAATGGTTAAGATAACTACATTGTCACCAAGTTCAGCAGCAGCCTCATTAAATTTACGAGTTTGTGCATCACAAACTCCAGTATCTATAGATGGAACTACACTAATTAATTTCACCTTTCCATTATATTCAGAAAGTGAAACCTCGGTAAATAAGTCTTTGTTTACTTTAAAATCTGGAGCTTTATCTCCAACTTTTAATTCAGGTCCGATTAATGTAAGTGGGTTCCCTTTCACTGTAGCTACTCCGGTACGTTCTTGCGTCACAATCAATTCCTCCTTATAATATGTAGTAGAAAAACATCTTCTTAATTATAAACATTCTAAATAACGTTTGTCCAATAAAAAGGAGCAAAAAGATGATATTTTTGCGTTTTGAAAGTTTTCGTGAATACTTAAAATTTTACCCAGTAACTGCTGCTCTTTTAGGGCTCAATGTAATGATGTTCATCATTACATTTATTCTTTCATTTTTTTATGGTGAAGTAGTGTCATTGTTTTTATTAGGTGCATTAATATATCCTTCTGAAATTTCAGATTTGTGGAGAATCATTAGTTCAATGTTTTTGCATGGAGGTTTTGAGCATTTACTTTTTAATGGGTTTTCTTTGTTTTTATTTGGGCCTGCATTAGAAAGATTATTAGGTAAATTGAAATACAGTGTGGTATATTTTTGTAGTGGTATTGTGGGGAATGTAATTAGTATTGCAGTTTATGGTACAGAACTATTTTCAGTAGGTGCTTCTGGAGCAATCTATGGACTATTGGGTGCTTACTTATTTATTGTTGTGTATTTAAAACATAGGATCGACCCTCAATCAAGAACTACGGTCATTGTTATATTATCAGTAGGCATGATTTATTCTCTTTTCAATGAAAATGTAAATATATATGCCCATTTAGGAGGGTTAGCTGCTGGTTTTGTAATTTTTTCATTACTGATAAGAAAAAATCATAATTAAGAAATTCATTCTAGAAATTTTATTGTAAAATTTATAAAAACAAAAAAATTTGAATTAGACTTTGGAGAGATTGATATTGGAACTTAGACAATTAATATATTTTGTGAAAGTGGCAAACAAACAACATGTTACAAAAGCTGCGGAAGAACTTCATGTAGCTCAATCAGCAGTCAGTCGTCAAATTCATCAATTAGAAGAAGAATTAGGTGTTAAGCTGTTTATTCCTAAGGGAAGAAATTTGCAATTAACGCCTGTAGGTAGACTTTTTTTAAGAAGAATGGAATCGATTATTAGTCAATTTGATAAAGCAGTGGAGGAAGTCCATGAGTTTATGGACCCTGAATTAGGTGAAATTAGGTTAGGATTTCCTCATAGTTTAGGGGTGGATTTTGTTCCACTATTGGTATCAAAGTTTAAAAGGGATCATCCGAATGTGAAATTTAGATTTAAACAAGGAAAATACAATACATTATTAAAATCTTTAAAAACAGGAGATATTGACTTGGCTTTAATCTCTCCTTTTCCAGAAGATGATGAATATGTTACAGGTGAGGTATTGTTAACAGAAGAATTATTTGCAATCCTTCCCCCAGACCATGTTTTGTCAAATGAAAAAGAAATTCGCTTAGGCCAACTGAAAGATGAATCGTTTGTTTTGTTTAATGAGGAATATTCATTACGTACGATTGTATGGGATGCATGTGAAAATGCTGGGTTTACACCTAATATAGGGTTTGAGGGAGAGGAAACAGACACAATTAGAGGTTTGGTGGCTGCGGGTATGGGAGTAAGTTTGTTACCAGAAATGGCTTTAAAAAGCTCTTTAACTTCTTTACAACCTGCAAAAATTAAAGTGATTGATCCAAATGTTAATCGTACGATCGGTATTATTCACCGAAAAGATGAAAAACTTCCCCTTGTGGCAGATTTTTTCAAACGTTTTATTACAGAAAATTTTAAAGGTTATAAATAAAAATGTATTGTTGAAATTGAAAAAAGTAAAAAACCGCTCATTGGCGGTTTTTTTAGGTTAAGCATGGTATTTTATTTATTCCCTGTTATTGAATAATATTAAAATGTATTTAAGTAATTCAAGTAAAGCAACCAAAGCAGATGCTACGTAAGTTAATGCAGCCGCATTCAGTACTTTTGATACACCACGTTCTTCTTGATTGCTAATATATCCTTCAGAAACCATAATAGCTCTTGCTCTATTACTAGCATTAAATTCAACAGGCAACGTTACCAATTGAAAGGCAACGGCTAGCGAGAAGAAAATTACTCCAGCTAAGATTAATCCCGTAGCTTGAAACAAAAATCCACCAATTAATAAAAATGGCGCAGCTCCAGACGTGAAATTAACTGCTGGAAACATTTTGTGACGTAAGACAAGCATTGGGTAACTGACACTATGTTGAATGGCGTGTCCTACTTCATGACAAGCTACAGACACTGCTGAGATAGATCTTTGATTATAAACGGGTTCAGATAAACGAACTACTTTTTTCATTGGATCATAATGATCAGATAATACCCCTTTAACGGGTTCAATTGCTACGTCATACAATCCATTAGCATCTAACATTCTCCTAGCTGCTTCATAACCGGTTAATCCTGAAGAATTGGCAACTTTTCCCCATTTATTAAAAGTTCCTTTAACTCGAAATTGAGCCCATATTGTAACACCAAATGCAATTAATATGAGTACATCCATATACCAATAAGTTAATGAAAAAAACATTTTTGTTTTCCCTCCATTGTAGTTATAACTTAAAGAAGACGAACGATCCCACTAATTTACATTAATGGTCCTTTATTTAGAAGAAATAATAATGCTTCCATACATGCTGCGGTTTGTGGTGTAAGATGTTTATAAATATTCTTTGCTTGATTCGGTTTTAAATTCTCAATGACAGGACTTAATTCCTTGACATCCTTTTCCACTAATTTTAAATGGTCTTGAAAAGATTTTAGTTTTTCTTTGATTAAAGTATCTTCAGTAATTATATCTAATTGATCAAGTGTATGTTTTATTTCATCTAAAGAGTATTTGTCTTTCTTCAACATTTCAATACGTTTTAATCGTTGTAAAGTTTCATCATTATATAATCGATAATTGCTTTTTTCCAAACGCTTAATGGGATGTATAAGACCTAGTTTTGTATAATAATCAATGGTTCTGGAGCTAACACCAGCTTTTTTGGATAACTCCCCAATTTTATAAAGCTTCATATCCCCATGTCATATCACCTCACATACAAATACTTTATTCATTAAAGGTAACCCTTTGTTTAAATATGATAAATACTTATATTATAGTATTTACAGTAGCTTTAAATTAAAATCCACTTTTTATTTGTATAACCAAAAATCAATGCCATTTTTAGAAGTTATCATTTATAAAACATCCTCATCATTCTTACTTGTTTACCATAATCAAATTGGAGTGTATCACAATATAAACTTTGCGTGTATATCTTTATGATAATAAATCCCAACGATCCAGTCAAACGTTTAGGATTAAATATCATAATGTATTCAATAATGTTAGGTAAAATTGATTTTTGACCCTTACTATTAAAATTAACATACTATGTTATATATATTGTTTTTCTTCTCTAAACACGAACTATACCCAATAAAATACAGTTTAATTTTCGCAATTAGAACAAAAAATTTAAAAAAAGTATTGTCAAAATCACTTCATACCTCTATAATGACAATAAGATTATCAAAAGATGTTAAATTAACTTACATCAAAATTGAGGAGTGATTATGAATGGATTTAACAACGATCGGTTTAAATTCAATTTGGCTAATGTTAGCTACGATTTTAGTCATTTTTATGCAAGGTGGATTTATTTTATTAGAAGCTGGTTCAACAAGAATGAAAAATGCTGGACATGTTGCAGGTAAAACTATTTTTACGTTTGGAATCGCAACGTTAGTATTTTGGGCAGTTGGATATGGATTAATTTATGGTGGTGACGGAAATGCATTTATTGGATGGGGAGATTTCTTTTTAAATCCAAGTCCAGAAGCAGTTGAAGGCGATGCTTATCCTACTACAATCGATTTCATGTTCCAATTGGCATTTGCAGGAATTGCATTAACGATTGCATGGGGTGGGTTTGCAGAAAGAGGTAAGTTAGCTGCATACTTAATATTTTCTGTATTATTTATTGCATTGGTATACCCAGTAGTTGCTCACTGGATTTGGGGAGGCGGTTGGTTATCTGACCATGGAAAACAAGACTTTGCAGGTTCAACCGTTGTTCACTTAACAGGTGCAATGGCAGCTTTAGCGGCAACTATTCTTTTAAAACCTAGAATAGGTAAATTTAATAAGGATGGTTCTGCAAACGAAATTCATGGACATAACCAAGTATTTACTGCTTTAGGTGTTTTGATTTTATGGGTAGGTTGGTTTGGATTTAATGCTGGGAGTACTTTAGAAGTTGGAAAAGCTTTCTTTGGATATGTTGCATTAAATACGCAATTGGCTGCTGGTGCAGGTGCGATTGCTGCATTATTAATTGCTTGGGCAATCACAGGAAAAGCAGATGTACCTACAATGCTAAATGGTGCTTTAGCAGGTTTAGTAGCAATTACAGCATCTTGTGCGTTTGTTGATCCATGGGCAGCAGTCGTAATCGGAATCATTGCAGGATTATTAGTGTTTGGAAGTATGAAGTTCTTTGAAAAATTAAAAATTGACGATCCAATATTTGCATTATCTGTACATGGCGCAGCAGGCGTTTGGGGAACAATTTCCACTGGTTTATTTGCTACAGAAACATTAGCAGTGGAAACATTGGATTGGGGTCAAGCTGGTTTATTCTATGGTGGAGGATTTAGTCAATTGGGCGTTCAGATCATGGGTGTTGCAACTTCAGGTGCATTTGCATTTGTTGCTTCTTTCATTATTCTTGCCATTATGAAAGCTGTTATGGGATTACGTGTTACAGAAGAACAAGAAATTATCGGTTTAGATTTAAGTGAACATGGAAGTTATGGATATCCTGAGCAAGTTAAACAGTCTATGAACTAATAATAATTGTAAAATAAACAACTATAAAATAAACAACTGTAAAAGAAACTATATGATTTGTTAGAATAGAAAAGTAGGAACACATTTTCAATAAGGAATTTGTAACAAAGCAGGGGGATGGAAGACATGAACTTACCATTTGATGAATTGAATTTAAGAATATCTAATGCTGTAAGCTTTGAACATTTAGGTGAAGAACGTAATCAATTCAATCAAATGATTCAGAATTTTCTATCCTCCATTGAAGAAATTAAAATAAAAGAAATAACATTAATCAACGAAATTCATGATTTGTTTATTCAGAGGACCATTACTTTGTCTGAAATAGAATTGGAAGACAGAGGATTTGGTCCTCCTCCTGTTTCTTATGATTTTATTTTATTTGGCAGTGGGGGTAGGTTTGAGCAAACGTTATGGAGTGACCAAGATAATGGATTAATTTACGAAGATACTAATCATGATCAAAAAGAAACAATAGATGCTTACTTTAAAGAATTAGCAGTTTGCATTGAACAAGGTTTAGAAAAAGCAGGCTATCCTCCATGTGATGGGAAAGTCATTTGTACAAATTCCCTTTGGAATAAATCTTTGGAAGAATGGGTTATTAAAATGAATGATTGGTTTGAAGACCCACATTGGGAACATGTTAGGTATTTGTTAATTTTAGCAGATAGCAGAAGTGTATATGGAGAAGGTAAACTAGTTAAAAAAATGAAAGATATATATTTAAAAAAAGTAACCTCTACTTCAACTATTCTAGATAAAATGATGCATAATACGTTACATCATAAAATTTTGCTTGGTGTATTTGGTCATTTAATTAAAGAGCAATATGGAGAGAAAGCTGGAGGTTTAGATATTAAATATGGAGCTTATATTCCAATGGTAAATGGTATCCGTTTATTATCGATTGAAGCAGAAATATTTGAGACTTCCACATTAGAGCGTATACAAAAGTTGAAACAATTAAACGTTGTTCCAGAACGTTATGCTTTAGAATATGAAAGTGCTTTTACCCATATCTTCAAGTTAAGATTTAAAACACTGTATAAAGAAGAAAATGGGCTTTATACTTCCAATGGTATTTTAAAAGCAAAACAGTTAACAAAAGATCAAAGAGAGAAGTTAAAAAGCAGTTTAAGAATCGGTAATAAACTACAGAAATACATTAAAAAGAAAATTGATTCATCAAGTTAACTGGGGGATAAAAGATGAAACAACAAAAACCTGGATTAGGGCGAATGTGGAACTTGTACAAAAAGGGCGGGATTACTCCTGCTGTATCTTCAATGTTCAACAATCAAAATGCACAGCAAATGGCATTTATTCGTTCTGTCATGAAAAATCAACGAAAAACATCGATTTCAGAAATGCAGTTAAATGAATTAGAAGTTGTTGTTTTTGATTTGGAAACGACAGGTTTTTCCCCGAATCAAGGTGATGAGATTATCTCAATAGGTGCGGTTTTAGTAGAGGGAACAGAAATACGAACTAAAAAAACATTCTACACAGTTACAAACCCTAATAGAAGCATTCCGGATCATATCGTGAAATTAACTGGGATTACAAATGAAATGGCTTTAAAAGGCGCACAGTTGATTGATGCGCTGCATCAATTTTTAGGTTTTGCTAATAAAAGAGTGCTTTTAGCTCATGGCACAGGTCATGATAAACAATTTTTGAATTCTGCACTTTGGAAAACTTCAAGAATAAGACTGTCTCATCGTGTTTTGGATACCGTGATTATAGGGAAGTGGCTTCATCCTGAAGTTAAAACTTATGATTTGGACACCTTATTGAATATGTATGATATTCCAATCACTGAAAGGCATCATGCATTACAAGATTCATTGATGACAGCTCAACTATGGATCAAATTTCTACAAAAGATTATGAAAAAAAACATTTTTACATTAGGAGATCTATATGCTTACCTTGGTAAATAGAAGGTACTGATTAACTGACTTTTTTATTTGGACGAATTAAGAAAAACACTAGTAAGAGAGCAATTGCAGATAAGCTGGTTACAGTAATAAAAACAAGTTGATCAGAAATACCTACTAGCCAACTAAATAGCGGTGGACCAAAAGCAACCCCTAAAAATCTTAAACTATTGTATAATGATGTGATCATCCCTCTTTGCTTCCTAGAAACAGATCCTGTAATTAATGTGTTTATACAGGGTAACACCAACCCCGTACCAATACTGCTCAAAGTGATCAAGGCAATAAATAAATACATATTTTTATAAAAAAAGATTGTAAAAGTAAGAGAAATTACGGAAATCAAAAGTCCAATATTCATTAACCATCGAATGATTATACCGTTCTTTTTAATTTTACTTCCCGTGAAATATGAAGTGAACACCATTCCTGTTAAAGGAATCGCTAAAATAAATCCCTTCAAAACACCATCTATAGAGTACGGTTTATTCTCCAAAATATCAGATAAATAAAACAATACCCCAAATAAAATGAATAATGCTAAAGAGCCTACAAAAAAAGATGGAATTAACCAGTGACCTTTTTTCTTTAGTATGGAAAAAATACTTCCAAGGTACGGTTTGAATTTAGGTTTCTTCTTTTTTTTCTTTGGTTCTTTTATGAAAAAAATAACAGCCAATAAGGAAAGTAAACAAAAAATAGGAAAAGCAAAAAATGCAGCGTACCATACAATAAAAGCTAACAAAGAGCCTATTATGGGACTCAGCACCTTTCCTGTACCATTTGCAGCTTCAATAAGTCCTAAGGCTTTACTCTCAGTTCCTCCTTTAAAAAGGTCACCTACTAAAGCCATAGCAATGGGAGCTGTTCCTGCTGCTCCTAAACCTTGTATAATACGAGCAACTAAAATTAAAATATATGAGTGCCATACTGCACCAAAACCTGCTAAAATGCCTCCTAATCCATATACAATTAGAGAAGGAATGATAATTACCTTTCGATTGAATCGGTCAGATAAATAACCAATTACAGGAATAAACAAACCAGCTGATACTGAAAATAAAGTGATTGTTAAACTCGTTTGAAATTGAGTTATTTTTAGTACTCGTTGCATGTCAGGCAGTACAGGAATGATCATAGAATTACCTAAAACTAAGACGATGGGTACAGTAGATAAGGACATGAATAATAAGAAACTTCCTTTATTTTGCTCAGCACCTTTGTTTTTTTTCACGTTATTCTGGTGTACTGGAAATGAATCTATGTCACTTTCGAAAAGAATTTGCAGTTTCTTTTTTTTCGCTTTAAACATTTGAAAGCTCCTCGTATTAAATCATAAAAAATAACAATACTTTTGTTAATGTTCCCGCATGAGCAATCATCATACGTCTTATAATTTAATACCACCTCAAATGGATGTAAATCATGATTTATCTGAAATTTTGCTGAATATGATTTCAAAGTAAAATTATTTCATATTAAAAAAATCCGAAATTAGGATAACGAACTATTTTCGGATTTTACACTTTAATTTTTATGACTTGTTAGTGGTTGATTAATCCTAATATCTCTTGTTTTTCTTCTTCTAAGTTAGACTTTGTTTTTCCAATGAGTCCGTAACGGATACTATCAACCAATGCTTGCCAACTGGCTTCAATGATATTTTCAGATACACCGACTGTACTCCAAGTATTTTTAAAATCAGAAGATTCTATAAGTACTCTTACTTTTGCAGCAGTGGCATCTTTTTCATCAATAACACGTACTTTGTAGTCAGATAAATGCATCTTCTTAATATCTGGATAAAACTTTTCAAGTGCTTTTCGTATAGCATTATCCAATGCATTTACTGGCCCAGCACCCTCAGCTGCCATATAAACGATTTCACCGTGTACGTTTAGTTTTACAATCGCCTCAGATGCTACAGGTGATTCTTTCGTTTTAGCTACTAGAATTTTAAAAGATTCTAATGTAAATATCTCATCTAATTTATCAAATGCTTTTCTTAATAGTAGCTCTAAAGATGCATCTGCTCCTTCGAATTGGTATCCTTGATGCTCCAACGTTTTAATTTCTTCAATAATTTGTTTTGTTTGTGCAGATTCTTTATTAAAATCTAAATCCAACTCTTGAGCTTTGAATAGTACGTTACTTTGACCTGCTAACTCTGAAACTAAAACTCTTTGTTTATTTCCTACAAGTTCTGGAACGATATGTTCGTATGTTTTAGGGTGTTTCATAATTGCAGATACATGAATTCCCCCTTTATGAGCAAATGCTGCCGCACCGACATAGGGTTGATTCACAGGCATGTTTATATTGGCAATTTCACTGATATAACGTGATACATTTGTTAATTGGGCTAATTGCTCCTCTGTAATGCATTCATACTTTAATTTTAATTGCAAATTAGGAATGATAGAGATTAGATTTGCATTGCCACAACGTTCTCCTAGTCCGTTCATGGTTCCTTGAACCTGGCGAGCACCAGCTTCTACAGCAGCTAAAGAGTTTGCTACAGCCAACTCACAATCGTTATGGGTATGGATACCGATAGGAGTAGATAAAGTACCGCATACTTTACTTACAATATTAGATATTTCGTGAGGGAGTGAACCTCCATTTGTATCACATAACACGATCCAATCTGCCCCTGCTTCTTCTGCTTTTTGAATTGTTGCTATTGCATATTCAGTGTTATTTTTATATCCATCAAAGAAATGCTCAGCATCATAAATAACTTCTAACCCTTTATTTTTCAAATACTTTACTGAATCATAAATCATTTCCAAATTTTCTTCTAAACTCGTTTGAATGGCTTTATGAACATGAAAGTCCCATGATTTTCCGAAGATGGTGGCTACTGAAACTTTTGTTTCTAGAATTCGCATTAAATTCATATCCTCTTCAGCTTTAATGCCTTTACGACGTGTGCTGCCAAAGGCTGTTACTTTTGCATTTTTTAGGTCAAGTTCTTTCACTCTGTTAAAAAATTCAATATCCTTATGATTGCTGCCAGGCCAACCACCTTCTATATATTGAACACCTAACGTGTCTAATTTCCCAGCAATTTTAATTTTATCCTCAACTGATAAGCTAATTCCTTCTCCTTGAGTACCATCGCGAAGTGTAGTATCAAAAAGTTTAACAACGTTTGTCATCGGAGTCCTCCTTAGTAACGTTCATAATTTAATATTTGCATAATTATAACACTTTTTTTGTAGGTTTTCTCCATAAATTCCACCCAAATGTTAATAAATTAACAATTCTAAAGGTTACTCTTCACTTTTTAGGTTGGTTTATGTAAAATTGTAATGTTAATATATCAGTATTATTAATTTTATTAAAATAGTGGAGGATAATAAATATGTCAACAAAACCATCAAGAACGCTAGAACCTGTGGCTAATCCACATCCTGATCGTGAGTATGTAGTTGAAATTAAATGTCCTGAATTTACAGCTTTGTGTCCTGTAACTGGCCAACCTGATTTTGCTACAATTACGTTTAAATATGTGCCTGGTCCATATATTGTAGAATTAAAATCATTAAAACTATATATTTGGAGCTTTCGTGATGAAGGTCATTTTCATGAAGATGTAACCAATACAATGTTAAAAGATTTCGTAAAAATGATTCAACCACGTAAACTTGAAGTTTTTGGAGAGTTTGGTGTACGCGGAGGCCTTTATACAACCGTAAAAGCGGAATATGAAGAAGGTAAATAATGATTACCCTAAACAAGGAAGAGTTATTCTTCATGTGGATATGAATGCTTTTTATTGTTCAGTACATGAAGCTGAGGAACCTGAAAAGTACAAAGGGAAACCGATTGCCGTTTCAGGGAGTATTGAACTGCGAAAAGGAATTATCGTTACATCTTCTTATCCTGCGCGAAATCGAGGGATAAGAACGGGGATGAATGTTAGGGAAGCTTTACAGATTTGCCCTGAACTCATATTGATTCGCCCTAACTTTAACTTGTATAGAACCTACTCACTTCGTTTTATGGATATGGCTAGAAATTATACACCGTTAGTACAAGTCATGTCCATAGACGAGTGCTTTTTAGACATCACTGGATCTAAACAGTTTGGATCTCCGATAGAGATTGCAAAAACGCTGCAAAAAAGAATTCAATCAGAATTAGCACTACCTTGTTCTATTGGAATTGCTCCTAATAAGTTATTAGCTAAAATGGCATCAGATATGAAAAAGCCAAACGGAATAAATATTTTAAGATTACGGGATGTACCGCAAATTTTATGGCCTAAACCGTGTTCTGACTTATATGGAATTGGTGAAAAAACTGCAAAAAAATTAGAGAAGTTAAATATTTATACAATTGGTCAATTAGCTGGGGCTGACGAAGAGAAGTTATGTAACCGATTTGGAAGCCAAGGAATCATGTTAATTAAGGCTGCAAATGGCTTAGATTATTCACTGGTGAACCCAGAACGTGAGCAAAATAAATCTGTTGGACATACAACTACACTTCCATTTGATTATACTCAAGAAGGAGATATTAAAAGAGTGTTTTTAAATCTAGCAGATCAAGTAACAAGACGTCTTAGAAAAAAGAGGCTCATTTCAAACACAATTCAAATTACAATCCGTGACCCTAATATGAAAACAATTACCCGTTCCAGCACAATTCCACAATCTACTGATCAAACAGAAGTGGTATATCATGAAGCATGCAGACTGTTTCAAAACAATTGGAAACAGAACGAACCTGTACGATTGCTAGGTATTACTTTACAAAACCTATCATTAAAGCATGAATCTCCTCAACAATTAGATTTATTTGATTATCATACTGCACCGAAAAAGGAAAATTTATTAAAAACAATGGATCAAATCCGAAACAAATATGGAGAGAATTCCTTACTCACTGCAGGGATGTTAAGTGAAGATCCATCTGCATTAATTCGAGATCATAAACATCGAGGGACTTCTTTGCAAACTGACTTTCTAGAAACTTCCAACAAAGAGGATAACGAAGATTAAATTTATACAAAATATATTTAGAAATTCCAAGATATCAAACTTTCTTTATGACCCTAATTATGAAATGTTATAAAAAGGGCACAATAAATTACTGCAAAGCAATTGAACTTTCCATTAAATTATATTATATTTGTTATGGAAAGTAATATCTTGGACTTTTTATATAAAGGGAGATGAAATCATGGCAAAGTTTACTTATGTCGATAAAGAAACTTGTATAGCTTGTGGAGCTTGCGGTGCTACTGCACCTGATATTTATGATTATGATGATGAAGGATTAGCAGAAGTAATCTATGAAGACGACAACAATAAAGGTGTAAAAGAAATTCCAGAAGATCTTCATGATGATATGCAAGATGCAGCAGATGGTTGTCCAACAGATTCCATTCAAATTGCTGACGATCCGTTTAATAATTAACGACTAAGGACCTCTTCACATGAAGGGGTTTTTTATTGTATATATATTGTGAAAAATATCACAAAATTACTTTGAACATTCATATATAATGTAAGGAAAGCTAACCTAAGTATTTACAAATTGAACAACTCCAATCTATAGTAGAAAGAAATAGAATGATGAAAAATGAATGAACGGATCAATATTTAAAATAAAAAATGGAGGAAATTATGTTATATAAAAAAATAGTCAAACCTGTATTTTTCCAAATGGACCCTGAAAAAGCACATCACATCACTATGAATGGGATGAGTTTGGCAAATAAAATTCCCGGAGCGTTATCATTATTAAATGGATTATATGGAGTACCTAAAAAAAAGGAATTATCTCAAAGGATATGGAATATAAATTTTTATAATCCAGTAGGACTAGCTGCAGGATTAGATAAAAATGCTGTAGCTGTACAAGGATTTTCTTCCATAGGATTTGGTTTTATGGAAGTTGGAACAGTTACACCTAAAGGACAACCTGGTAATGAGCAGCCAAGATTATTCAGATTGCCTCCTGATGAAGCACTTATAAACCGTATGGGATTTAATAATCTAGGTGTCGATTCAATGGCAGAACATTTACAAAAAGTGTATACTAAAAAAGTACCGATAGCAGTTAATATTGGAAAAAATAAAATGACTCCCAATGAAGAGGCAGTAAAAGATTATCGAATATGTATTCAACGCTTGTATTCCTATGGAGATTTTTTTGTTGTGAATATAAGTTCACCGAATACACCAAACCTAAGACAATTACAGCATGGGGAAGAATTAAATCAATTGCTTGATGCAGTCACGGATGAAATAAGCATTCAACAACAAAAATCTGGAAAAGAAGGAAAACCAGTATTAGTAAAGATTGCTCCAGATTTAAGTGATGAAGAATTAGAAACAACCATACAAAGTATTTTAAAACATCAAATTTCTGGTGTCATTGCAACAAACACTACATTATCTCGTGATGGACTTTCACATTCTCATGCTCAAGAAACTGGGGGATTAAGTGGAAAAACATTATTTGACCCTTCTACTGAAATCATTCGTAAAATTTATAAAATAGCTGAAGGGAAAATTCCGATTATTGGATCAGGAGGCATTTTTACAGCTGAGGATGCATATGAGAAAATACGAGCTGGTGCGAGTTTGGTTGAAATCTATACGTCATTAATTTATAAAGGTCCTTCAGTAGTACGTGAAATTAATGCTGGTCTACTTAATTTATTGAAAAATGATGGTTTTACAAATATATCTGAAGCGGTAGGTGCTGAACACAAGTAAATTAAAAATCATGCTTCAGACTGTTAATACGGGATAAATGGAGGTATTATATGGATGGAAGAGATTGGAGGAAGTTTTTATACCCTTATGAACAATCTGTAGATGAATTGAAGGTTAAATTTAAGTCCTTACGTACAGAATTAAAGCAATTAGAAGACTTTTCACCTATCGAATTTGTTACAGGTAGAGTAAAAAAAGTTTCTAGTATTTTAGAAAAAGCAAGAAAACTAAACGTATCCATGGATCACCTGGAAACAGGAATTGAGGATATTGCTGGAATTCGGGTCATGTGTCAATTTGTAGAAGATATTGAACGAGTTGTAGAATTGATACATGAAAGACAAGATATGGACGTAGTTTATGAAAAAGATTATGTAAATAATAACAAACCTAGTGGATATCGTAGTTATCATGTGATCGTGGAATATCCAGTGCAAACTGCATTAGGTGTAAAAAAAGTGTTGGCTGAGATTCAAATTCGTACGTTAGCTATGAATTTTTGGGCTACAATTGAACATTCATTAAATTATAAATATAAAGAAAAACTACCAAAAGAAGTAGTAACAAGGTTGGAAAAAGCGGCTGAAGCTGCCTTTAAACTTGATGAAGAGATGTCAAGTATAAGAGAAGAAATAGTGGATGCACAAAAGGATTTTGCAACAAAATCAGACCTTGTTTATAAGGTGTTAAGTGATATACAAGTATTGTTCTTTTATAGGAGAGTGAAAGAAGCGGCTGCTTTTCAGTTGAGATTCAATGAAATTTGGGAAGAAGAGGATTATCTAAGCATGTGGCAGCTTTCTGAAGAAATTCAACAGGCACTTTCCTTAGCGAAAGGAGATCAACCATAACTTGAATAATGTTTATAATTCTTTATATGTTGAGTATTTGTACTATTTTAATATAGATCGTGATTATTTTGAATGTCATGAAGTGTTGGAAGAATTGTGGTTAAATGAAGGCAGGGCTCCTATTTACCAGGGGCTTTTACAGGTTGCTGTTGCGTTACACCATTTTAACAACAATAATATTACCGGAGGAATTAAACTTTTTAGTCTTGCATTAGAGAAATTAGAGATTAATCAAAGTTTAGCGGATCAACTTGGAATCAATTTAATGAAGTTAATTGAAGATAGTAAAGTTTATCTAAATAAATTGAAACAATATGAAAATGATCCATTCGAGTTTTATGATTTGGATATTATCATTACAGATCCAAATTTACAACAAGAAGTTGAATATTTAATAAAAAAACCTCCAACAAAACATGATGAAATGGAGTAATACAATCTAATAAGTTTATTAATGAAAAAAAACCGCATAGCGGTTTTTTTATTATGCCAATATCGAATTTTCTATTTTTATATTATAGTTTAATTGTTGGTTGAAAAAAATTGTCTATATTCAGCAGCTTTTGCATCACTAGTTGTTTTAAAACCGCCTTCAACTTTTCCTTTGTATTCACCATCTTCATAGTAAATAATAGTTGGAGTCACATCGATGAATTCCCATCCTTGTTCAAATTCCCACACGTTATATTGATATAATTCTACCCCAACTTCTTCTACAATTGGATTCAGAACTGGAGTAGTATACTCACAAACTGGACATGTAGGAGAAAAGAAGTAGACATAGAAACTTTCCCCATTTTCTTTCATTTCTTGAAATTGATCAGGAAGAATAATATTCTGATAATTTTCATCATCTAATTGTTTTCTAGTTTCTGGTTTTAAATCTTTAGGTGAAGTTTGATACAATCTTTCAGCATCTTTTTCATACTTTGCATAAGCTTGATTTTCAGAAAGTTGATTTACGAAATATAATGATGCAATTAACACAATAACAATAGAAGAATATATAATTAGCTTCTTCATAAAACACCCCTATTCTAGTTTCTTGATTTTATTATAATATAAATCCTGGACAGAGTGAATGTTATCCATAATTTTGTCATTTAAAGTACAGTTATATAAATAATGGTTATTATATTGGATAGTTCATGAATAAAATGGATAATCTATGATTGTTATGTTTTACAATTGATGTGGAGGCGATTAATTTGGTCGATGTGATGATTAGACCTGACATGAGAACATCTAATGGAGAAGTAAGTGATATTTTACTGCATAATAAATATGTAGGAACATGTTCAATTGTGTATCGTGAAGGGGAAAGAATTGCGGGTGCTGTTCAACTTGAGGAACAATCATTAGATCGATTTAAAAAAGATAGAGTAACAAGTTTTGTAAAAACTTATATTCAGTCTTTGATTGATGCGTTGCATGTGAATGAGTGTGATGTCATTGTAAGTTACAGTAATTACGATCATGTCATTGCAACAGAAGGAAATGTAGGAGAAATAGAAGAGATCATTGAAGTTGATGAATATTTTTCCGACAATGATACTGAGCAAGATATGATTGATTTTTCAGATGAAGAAGAAGCTGAAAGTACTCAAGGGTATGAACTACTTATCGTAGGTGAAAGGAAAAATGCGGTAGAATATCATGTTTACAATGAGGATGAAAATTGGATTGCAGAAGCGTTTATGAGTATATTTGGAACAGATGTAGTTGGGGAAGTGAGTTGGCTTAAAGAACCAACAGAACATGAGTTAAATGATGTTACAGAATTGATTATCTCCGATTTTGATGACGAGGAAATGGATACTTTTATGATTGATATGACTTATCAAGGTCAACTGCTAGAAACCCTTGAACTTACACATGAGGAATTACTTGAAGATACAGAATATACAATGACTTCAGATTATACGGATGATGACTTTAATATTGTACTTACAAGAGATGATAATGAAATATTAACTTATGATATCTATAGGTCACTGAATCAAGGTGAACTTCCATTTGGAAGAGCGACTATTGATATCAGTGAATTAGAAGTTGTGGGTTCTATTGATGTAACCGATCCAGGAATTGAAGAAGAAAGGGAGCAAATCGCAACAGCATTGATGAAGGAAATTGATAAAGTATGTGACTACAATAGCTTCAACCTTACAATGATGTATCAAAATAAACCCATTGATGAGATTATGTTAGAAAATGATCAGATTCATTAATTAAAAACTAACATCATTAGCTTCACTTATGTTAATACCATCATTAAACTCGCCGATTGGCGAGTTTTCTTTATTTGCCACAGAAATTTTTACCGGTATTCATGTTAAATTCCTTATGATATTCTAAAAAAAACCAACATTTTCTTATATTTGAGGAGAATCCTTTTTTATGTTTGAAATACTTGTTGTTACAATGATCATATTATCGCTGGGCACTAGCTTTTTATATGATAAAGATATTTATCTAGTTTATGTTATATTTTTAATACCAATTCTGCTAGTATATTATTTTTCTGATATTGAGATAGTAACCAACTTAATGTATTGCATTTTTGGTATTGTTGGGATTATCACATTTTTGGGTAAATTATCTTTACATGAAGGTAATAAACCTAGAAAGTATGCTTCGTCTATGTTGCCTTTATTAATATTCTCAATCATTGTAAATGTTGCATTATGGGATAATTATTCAAAAAGCTTAATTCCTGGCTATTATGACGGTATGGGTATGTCTAATAAATTAGCCTATGGGTTTATTGGAGATGATTCCTGGTCAACTGAATTGTATAATAGTGCTTTTGAACAATCCATTTATATATCCGTTATTTTTATTGTTGTTTATCTCATTCTTTTAATAATGGATCGATCTAGAATAAAGAGAAATAAGAGTAAATAATGATAATTTGTAAGCGACTTATTGAATTCAAGTTTTCTTAACATAAAAAATGTTACAGGCTGTCAAAAGCATGTTATGATATAATATGTTTGAATTTTTTAAGATAAGGGATGAAAGTCATGAGTTATGAAATACCAAAAAAAGTACAGCTTTTGGGTACAGATATACAAAAAGAACAGTTAAGATATCATACTAAAAAAGTATTGGTCTCTAAAGAATTTACTTTTGATAGTGCGCATCATTTACATTGTTATGAGGGAAAATGTCAAAGTCTTCATGGGCATACATATCGATTGCAGGTCATCATGTTAGGTGAAACTGACGAAAGAGGTATTGTCATAGATTTTGCAGATATTAAAAAAATAACAAAAGAAAAAGTAATAGATCCATTAGATCATAAATATTTAAATGATGTTTTGCCACCTATGAATACGACGGCTGAAAATATGGTCGTTTGGATATATGAACAAATAAAAGAAGCTCTGATTCATGAAGGATGGGCACCAAAAGTGATCTTAGAAGAAATTCGTCTTTGGGAAACGCCAACTAGTTATGCTTCTGTAACAAGAGCATTAATGGAGGAATGAACATGAACGAAATCAAACTTCCTATGGTTGAAATTTTTGAGACGGTCGAAGGTGAGGGGACTGGAGCAGGTTTTCCTACCATATTTGTCCGTCTTTTTGGTTGTAATTTAAGATGTACTTGGTGTGACACTCCTTATAGTTATCCACCAGAAAAGGCTGAAAAAGTAATGAGTATTGAAGAGATTGTGAATGATGTTCGCTCGTACTCTTCACATCATATTTGCCTGACAGGCGGGGAGCCCTTATTATATGGAGATCATTCTTTAAAATTAATAGAAGAATTAGTTAAACTAGAACAAATTAAAGATATTCATATTGAAACCAACGGAGCCATAGATCTAAAACCATTTATTAGTCAAATAAAATCTTCAAAAGTTAGATATGTCATGGATTATAAATTGCCAGATTCCGGTGAAATGGAGAAAATGAATGCAAATAACCTTAAGTTATTGCGAAAACAAGATGAATTAAAATTCGTTATAGGCAGTGAGCAAGACTTTTTCATAGCTAAGCTATTATTGGATACCCACAAAACAAAAGCATTACCTTTATTTAGTCCAGTTTGGGAAACGATGCCGCCTCAAAAATTGGTAGAAATGATGTTGAAACATAAATGTTCACATATTAAGTTGAATTTACAATTGCATAAAATCATCTGGGACCCTGCAATGAGAGGTGTGTAGGATTCATACTTATTTACAATTTAAAAACAATGAGGTGTAACAATGAATAAAAAAGCAGTTATTATTTTAAGTGGAGGGTTAGATAGTACAACCTGTATGGGAATTGCAAAAGACCAAGGGTACGATTTATATCCAATCACGTTTGATTACGGACAAAGACATAACATTGAAATTGAAAAATCAAAACAAGTTGCAGATTATTATGGAGTCAAAGATAAACAAAAAGTGATCTCTTTATCCTTTTTAAAAGATTTTGGTGGTAGTGCATTAACAGATGAAAATCTGGAAGTACCAGATGTAGTAAAATCAGATGGATCAACTGATGAGGATTCTGACATTCCAATCACTTATGTTCCTGGGCGTAATTTATTGTTTTTATCTATTGCTACATCCTATGCTGAAGTGTTAGAAGCAGATGCAATATTTATTGGTGTAAATGCCCTTGACTATAGTGGATACCCAGATTGTAGACCAGAGTTCATTGGCAAGATGGAAGAAGTCATTTCTTTAGCTACAAAAGTAGGAGTAGAAGGTCAAAAAGTGAAAATAGAAACTCCGCTTATTTCTTGGAGTAAAGCTGAAATCATAAAAGAAGGTTTAAAAATAAATGTACCTTATCATCTAACTACTTCTTGTTACAATGGAGAAGAAGAAGCCTGTGGTACATGTGATAGTTGTCGTTTAAGATTAAAAGGTTTTGAAGAAGCAGGTTCAAAAGATCCTATTCCTTATTCTTCTTAGCCCACCCTAATATCAGGCTACATATTGTCCCAACAAAAGGACCTCCTAACTCACTAACTATTAGTGATTAGAAGGTCCTTTTTTATTTTAACACTAGAGTTTTCTTGAATCGGTAGGTTTACCACTTTTAATCCAAGTCATATAAGCAATATTTAGATAGGTTAAACAAATACTTCCATATATTTTCTTTTTGCTAAAGATTTTAAACTAGTTAGTAAACGAGAGAATATGAAAGGTATTTAAACAAAAACATATAATAAATCGCTTACATGGTAGATTGATAGAATAGATCATTAGTAAAAATGTGTGTATAATTTGTATTTGTGAAAATCGGGTGACATTCGTTAGGCGAAAGTCAAAAACTAACAAATATAACAGAAAAGAGGGCAAATATTGAATTTACAACAAACGTGGAAAGATTCCTGGTTCTCGAATGTTAGAGGCGACGTTTTATCAGGAATGACTGTTGCCTTAGCATTAATACCTGAAGCGATAGCATTTTCTATTATTGCTGGTGTAGATCCCATGGTTGGATTATATGCATCGTTTTGTATTGCAGTCGTCATTGCATTCGTAGGTGGCAGACCAGGAATGATTTCAGCAGCTACAGGTGCAATGGCATTATTAATGGTTACATTAGTAGCAGAACATGGATTGCAATACTTATTGGCAGCAACCATATTAACTGGTATTATACAATTTTTAATGGGCATATTTAAATTAGGTCGATTTATTACTTTTATACCACAATCCGTCGTCATTGGTTTTGTGAATGCTTTAGCGATATTAATATTCATGGCTCAGCTTCCTCATTTTGTTGGGGAATCATGGCAAATGTATGCTATTGTTGCAGGTACGTTAGCGATCATCTATATTTTACCTAGATTTACTAAAGCTATACCATCAGCATTAGTGGCAATTATTGTGATGTCTATTGCTGTGATATTTAGTGGACTAGAGATGAGATCAGTTGGAGACATGGGTAAAATTACTTCTGAACTACCTATTTTTTTAGTTCCACAAATTCCTTTTAACATAGAAACGTTAATGATTATTCTTCCTTATTCCTTCACATTAGCACTTGTAGGAATTTTGGAATCATTATTAACAGCAACCATTGTTGATGAAATGACCGAAACAAAAAGTGATAAAAATAAAGAAATTAGAGGTCAAGGCATTGCTAACTTTATCACTGGATTTTTTGGTGGTATGGCAGGTTGTGCGATGATTGGTCAATCCGTAATTAATGTTAAATCAGGTGGAAAAGGCAGATTGTCTGCTTTAGTTGCTGGTGTATTTCTACTCTTCCTTATCTTAGTATTAGGTGACGTTGTAGCTATGATACCAATGGCAGCGTTAGTGGGAGTTATGATTATGGTTTCCATCGGTACATTTGATTGGCAATCTCTTAGAGAATTAAATAAAATACCACGTAGTGATGCAGTTGTAATGGTTGTAACGGTTGCAATCGTAGTTGCAACACATGATTTGGCTAAAGGAGTCATTGCAGGAGTTATCTTAAGTGCATTGAATTTTGGCTGGCGTATGAGTCAGATTAAAACGAAGGTAGCAATAGAAAATAATATCAAAACTTATACAGTTTCAGGACAATTGTTTTTCGGAACAATGACTCATTTTGTAGATTTATTTGATGTAAACAGTGATCCAGATCATATTGTAATTGACTTCAGTCAGTCCCATGTATGGGATCATTCAGCAGTAACCGCCATATCAAAAATAATTATGAAGTATCAGCAATTAGATAAAAAAGTGTCCATTGAAGGATTAAATGAAGAGAGTAAGGCCATCATTGAACAGGTAGGTTTAAGCTCATCCTCCGGACATTAATATGATATAGAACTATTTACAAACAAAAAACAACCTCTCCTTCTTGATATGCTCCCCTTACGG
>NZ_SIJB01000014.1 GCF_009910845.1 Chengkuizengella marina
TACAGATGCAGGTATTTTAGTAATTGCAGCAGCAGGGAACTTAGGATTAGGGGAAGAAACTTTAATCTTTCCAGCAGGATATCCAGAAAGCATATCTGTTGGTGCTGTTGATGAAAACTTAAAACGAGCAGAATACTCTAGTACAGGTTCAGAATTAGAATTAGTGGCTCCAGGAACATCGATATTAAGTACTTTAAATGACAATACATATGGTGAAATGTCTGGGACATCAATGGCTGTACCTCATGTAACAGGAGCAGCAGCAGTATTGTGGGCTAATGATAAAAAACTAACTTCTGAAGATGTTAAGAATCAATTATTTGCTTCAGCTGTATCTTTAGGAGATATGTCTGAATATGGACATGGGCTAGTAACAATACAAGAAGGACTTCAAGAGATACAGGAATCAAATGAGATAGATGAGGAGATTATTGAAGAAGAACTATTGAATGACATACAAGTAGATGAAGAAGAATTATTAGATTTACCTGAAGAAGATCAAGAATATTTGTTAAATGATAAAGAAGCTATAGAATCAATAAACTTAAATTTAATAACCAATACATCTGTTCCTTTTACTTATAATAAAATTAAATATAATCATATTAGTGGAAGTTATCACACAGTTGGACTTAAAAATGATGGAAGTGTAGTGGCTGTAGGAAGAGATAATTATGGTCAATTGGAAGTTGAAAGTTGGACGAATATTGTAGAAGTATCTACAGGATCTTCTCATACAGTAGGCTTAAAAAGTGATGGAAGTGTAGTAGCCGTAGGAAGTGATAATTATGGTCAATTGGGAGTTGATAGCTGGACAAATATTGTAAAAGTTTCGGCAGGAAGTTCTCATACAGTAGGCTTAAAAAGTGATGGAAGTGTAGTGGCCGTAGGAAGTGATGGTTCTGGTCAATTGGGAGTTGATAGCTGGACGGATATTGTAGAAGTTTCGGCAGGAGGTTCTCATACAGTAGGCTTGAAAAATGATGGAAGTGTAGTGGCCGTAGGTAGGGATGATTATGGTCAATTGGGAGTTGATAGCTGGACGGATATTGTAGAAGTTTCGGCAGGATCTTATCATACAGTAGGCTTGAAAAATGATGGAAGTGTAGTGGCCGTAGGTAGGGATGATTATGGTCAATTGGGAGTTGATAACTGGACGGATATTGTAAAAGTGTCCGGAACATTCTATCATACAGTAGGCTTAAAAAGTGATGGAAGTGTAGTAGCCGTAGGAAGAGATAATTATGGTCAATTGGGAGTTGATAGCTGGACGGATATTGTAGAAGTGGCAGCAGGATACTATTACACAGTGGGCTTAAAAAGTGATGGAAGTGTAGTAGCCGTAGGAAGAGATAATTATGGTCAATTGGGAGTTGATAGCTGGATAGATATACAAATCCCTATGATTAGTGGTGGTGATTATACACCAAACACTCCCCCAGAAATCCTGTTTTCTACGATTACTTCAAGTGATGGAGGAGATAAGGCAGGTTTAAGAAGTACTGTGAAATTAGCAATTGGATTGGATGAAGCAGTAATGAAGGATCCGAAAATTACGATTATGGGAAAAACAGCCGATATATCATACTTTAGACATAGTATAGTAGCATCCATTACAGTAACGGAAGAAGATCCTGTTGGAGATATTGAATTTACGATACAAGGGTTAGAAGATTACTCAGGAAATATTGCAGAACCTATCACTTCCATAACAGCGTTGGATGGAACTAAAATCACAAGAGTCATTGACACTGATCTCATTTTAATGACAGAACCTTTAGGCTACAGTAAACAATTCATACTTGAAAAAGCACAGGAGGTTCTGATTCCTCTTTTAGAAGAAAGAGATATAAGATTAGATTTATCTGCAGATACATTAGGAAAGTTTGTACAAACCCCAGTTAAAGTTAGTACTACTGTAAAGAACAATTATTATACTACTAGTGGAGATGTGGGAACATATGGAGTCTCTATAGGGTTTGATTCTATTCCTTCTGTAAACACCATTGTATTGAGTCATATGGATTTGGTAGAAGAAGTTTCAGGATTTACTTTATCTACGAATAAATTAACAATGGAGGTTAGGGCATTAGACAGTAATGGAAATATTGTTACTTTATATAGTGGTATAGTTTGTGATGCTAATAATGATAGTACAGATCGTCAATATAGTTGCTCTGCATATATGGATTTATCAGGTTCAGGTATTGATTATAGTGATTGGGGAGATATGGTCGTTTACTCTAATCCGGATCAGTTACGTTTATATTCTATCGGTTTTATAGCAGAGGCATATGACTCTAGAGAACTCATTAATGAATATACAGAAAACTATATCAGTGATGAATATATCTACGAATATATTTTTGAGCAAGAAGCTATGATTTATAAAGATTCAATCCAACAGAATTTAGAAGTGAATAAATCAACAGAATACGTAGAGTATTATGACATCTTAAGTGATGGTGAACACAGCAGTCCAAGAGGTATTAAAGGTAGGGCTAATTTTATATTAATTCCAGAAGGGAACTTAATTTATCAACCCTATTCTGATAATAAACCTGATGAGAATTTTACTTATATTTCAAATCCAAATTATTTTACCATAGAGAGTCTTAATGTAAGTATAAATGCACAAAATAGTAATTTTGAAGATAAAGTATATAATAGAGAGTTAGCTGCCCATGATATGGAAGATCAAGTCATTAGATATGCAAGTATAGCAGAGGATTTAACTGAAGAATCTATAAGAGTTTTTATAGATGGAGAGACTTTATATAATCAAGAGACTGGTGTTCTTATGCAAGATGATGATGCTATTTATAAAAGAACTCCGGAAATAGAATATTTGGATTATGAAATGAACTTAACTGATGCTGAAGGAAGTATTTATGGATTATTTCTATACGATCAATTGGATACAACTTTCATCATGGAAGGAATGGATTCAGTAAACTTTGATTTTATTGGTTTAGGGAATGAGAACAATCAATCTAGTATTCAATCCTTGATAGAATATAATAACGGCAAAGGTAAGTATATAGATAACTCAGATATAGATATTGCGATGAGTAATTTAGCAGATTATATTATAGAAAAAGAATATGGTATTAACAGACCCATGAATCTACAGGCTCTGACAAGTGACTCGAAAGTTGATCTTACATGGGATGTGAAAGAATCCGCAGAGAGCTATAATGTCAAACGCTCTTCTACATTAGAAGGTCCTTATGTAACGATAGCAGAAAATCTAATTCATCCTTATTATAGTGATACAACAGTTGTGAGTGGGGAGAGCTATTATTATGTTGTAACCTCAATAAGTGGTGTTGGGGAAAGCCCAAATTCCAATGTTGTATATGTGAAAGTAAATCATTTGCCAAACGTAAACATTACTTCACATCATGATGGACAACAATTAGCAGAGAATATAGTTATTTTTAAATGGAATTATAGCGATATAGATACAGAAGAACAAATCGCGTATCAAGTGATCGGCTCACAAAACAACTGGGAAACATGGTCATATTTTTCTGATACGGTATTTTCATCTCTCACAACACATACCACTCCGCAATTAGCAGGTGGAGAGTGGGATTTTGGGATTCAAGTATATGATGGAAACGATTGGTCTGGATGGAGTTATGTTAACGATATTCTATTACCTATTTCATATGAACCTAACGATGATGTAAGTACTGCATATCCAATTGTTTATGATAGCAGTTATACTTCAACCATTAGTTCAGAAAATGATTCGGATTTCTATACGTACATTCCTACTCAAACAGGAGTGGATTATATTACGTTTGAGTCACCCGAGAATACTAAATATCATTTATATGTTTATGATGCTAATATGAATCTCCTAAATGGATTATTAGCTAGTGAACTCTATTATTTCGTAGAAAGCGGACAAACCTACTATATAGAAGTATTCAGTATAGATGGTAGCTTTTCAGAAGAAGCCTATTCATTTACAATAAGCCCTCTGCAAATGAATATTGAAACGCAATATCAATATGATGACAATGGAAATCTAATCAATAAACAGACAACGGTTGAATATTAAAATAATCATTCATTTTAATTATACAAGAATCATGGTAGTTGATGGTGGAATTAATTATATAACTGAGGAGTACTTTCTTCATCAACTACTAGTGACAGTACTTATAATTAGTAGGAGGAAATCAGGTGAATAAGAAGTTATTTAAAACTATAATCTTGTCTTTAATTTTTACTTTATTAGTAACCAGCTTTAATTTACAAGCATTATCTCCATCCGTTTATGCCAAGAATGATAAGGCAAAATCCATTGAGGTTAAAAAACCTCTAAAATCAGCAAAAAAGGACAAAAAGAATCTTGAAAAACGTTTTGATGTGACTCAAGAATTTATCCAAAATGAGTTAAATAAAGGATTTACGTTAAAAGACATTGAAGAAGCGTTAAAATATCAACAGGAAAGCAATAAAACCTATCAAGATAGCATAAAAAAGATCAAACCAAAATTTATTAACCCATCTAAAAATGCTCAAAGTATCATTCGTAACGAGCTTCCTAATCAAGAAGATGAGAAAGAAAAAAAGAATAAAGAAGATAAGAAAGATAAGGATGAAAAAAAAGAGAAGAATAATGAAGTTTCAATTTTACAAGAAGAGATACCGATTGAACCCGATGAAGAAACTTTAAATAATGTGAATTTACAAACTAATGAGGCACCGTATTCTATTGATTTAAAACATGAAACAGTATCTACTCTATCCGGTAGTTTATCGATTCAAGAAACAGATTTTGTTCTACCTGGAAGAAATGGATTATCTTTTGCTTTAACTAGAACCTATAACAGCGGCTCCTCTCAATTTTATAAGTTATCTATGGAAACAGGAAGAAGTACTTATGAAGATCAACTATTTCCATTTGGAAAAGGGTGGAGCTGGGACCTTTCCTATATAGAAGAAATCAATGACAAGAAATATTTGAAACTAGCAAGTGGAGGAAGTTATGAAATAAAAGATAATAATCTAGTAGGGTACCCATTAAAAGATCTTACGTTTACAACTGACACATCTGTATCAGTGGATGGAACCAGGTCACAGTATGTACTGAAATCTATTAATGGAGTTAACCAATATTTTGATAGCAATGGTAAATTGATTCAAATAAAAGATGAATATTCAAATACCATTGATTTTACGTATAGCGGATCTGTTTTACATACAATTACAGATGCTATAGGCAATAAGATTACGATAACGAGTACTTCATCTAATGTGTATGTTCAATATGGTGATAAAACCGTCACATATAAAAAGATAAATGAAGGTAGTGTGACTCTTTTAAGCCAAGTCATCGATCCATTAGGTAGAGTAACAACTTACGATTATGACTTGAAACCTGCAGAATACAGTTTAACAAGTACAACACCGAATACTAGCAACCCCTATGCTTTACTTACGGGTGTAACTCATCCAACAGGATCTAAAAGTATTTATACGTATGAAAACCCTGTAAAGAGATATCTTTCTAATAGTTCCGTTAACGAAGCTTATCGCGTTAATACTAGAGAAGAGCTTGTTTTCTATGAGAATGGAACAGAAGAAAGTAAAAACTTGCAAAGTTTTACTTATATGGGTGATCTCAGTAGTTCCTATAATAAGGATTTAACATTTTCAACGACGTTAAATAGTGGACAGAAATCAACAACATTCCATTATAAGAAAGATTATATTGACTCTACCAACCCAGCTATTTATTACAACACAGAAGTGGCCACACAAGCAGGGGATTTAAAAGAAACAACAGCATATACTTATGATGAAGAGCGTGGTCTATCATGGTTACCAATTGAAACTAGTAGCCAAACAATGAATATGGTAGATAGCACCACTTCAGAAATGGTGACCACATCCACTGAATATGATGATTACGGAAATGTGATTAGTTCAACGAATCCACTAGGTATAACATCTACAAATAGCTATGATACAGATACGAAGTTACTGAAAAATATCAATCAACCTATCAATGATACAACGAACCTTTATACTGTATTTGAGAGAAATGAACAGGGAAGCATTACCCAAATGCAAGTCTATGAAAATGATGAAACAGGTGAATTACTACAACAAATCAACTATGAAAACTACGATGCATACGGAAATGTAACACAAACACGAATTAAAAATGATGTAAAAGATATTGTTTCACAAATGTTATATAATGAAGAGTTTCAATTTGCATACCCGACGATAAAGTCAATGGATGTCACAGATATCGATGGTATAGTCTCTACGATTTCTACTGAAGCATCATATGATATAACATCTGCACAAACCACACAATATGTCGATGGAAATGGAAATATTAGCTCATACGAGTATGATGCACTAGGTAGAGTGACAAAAGCAATTCATCCAGATGGAAGCTATATTCAAATCCACTTTGATGATGTAGATAATGTCATTATCAAAACAGATGAAGAAGGAATTAAAACCGTTACAAAATTTAATCCATTAGGATGGAATACAGAAGTTGGCATCATGGAACATGGTGTATATAAATCTAAAGAAAAATATGGTTATGATGAAGCAGGGAATCAAATCTGGATAGAAGATGCTCTAGGAAATCGCACGGAATTTATTTATGATGCTTGGGATCGAAATATTGAAACGATACAAGCAGATGGATATTCTTCAACTACCCAATATGATAACATTCAACATACAGTGACAAGTACTGATCCAGAAAATAATGTATTTCGTACCACTTTTGATGTGTTAGGTAGGACAATAAAAGAAGAAGAACTTACAAATGGAATTAAAGTATTAGCAACCTATCAATATGATGATCTAGGAAACGTCATTGAATCAGTTGATGCCAAAGAAAATGTGACTCAATTTGAATACGATTCTTTAAACCAATTAATGGGTGTTATCAATGCAAAATTAGAACATACACAGTATGACTATGATATGGTAGGAAATCTCACTACAATTACTTATGCTGATTCCAATCAATTACAAAAACAGTTTGATGAACTTGGCAGAATGATTAAAAGAGTAGATGCTAAAAATAATGAAGACAGTTACACATACGATGCAAATGGTAACTTAATAGAGAGAGTGGACAGAAACGGAGATAGATTTACATTTGAATATAGTAATCGAAATTTCTTAACCGAAAAAACGAGTGTAGATGAAACGATTGGATTTACGTATGATTTATCTGGTAAACACCTATCCATAATTGATGCTACTGGAACAACTTCTTATGATTATGATGATTATAATGGGTTATTAAATAAAAAGACTTATCCAGACGGGCGAAATATTCAATATTACTATGATGAATTAGGTAATCGAATTCAAATGACAGATCCATTTGGTCTAAATTTATATTATGATTATGATGAAAATAATCAATTAAGTTCAGTCGGAAAAACGTTGCAAAACGCAGAGGCTACCTATTCATACTATACAAATGGGCAACTTCAAAAGATAGAGCAACGTAATGGTGTTGAAAGTATTTATACGTATGATGGTTTAAATTTAGATACGTTAAATCATCAAAAACAAGACGGTACGATAATTAATCAATATCAGTATGGATACGATAATAATCGTAACATTACATCTAAAACAGAAAATGAGAAATCAAATCAATATGACTATGATGAATTGAACCGTATTTCAACATCTGATGAATTTAATGAAACCTATTCGTATGATCCTCGAGGAAATAGAGAAGAGCTTTCTAGTACTTCTATGAGTAATGATCTAAGTGCAGAATATACGTATGATGATCGCGATCGATTGATTCAAGCTGTAGTGGATAGAAGTACTGTACAATATAAATACAATGGTGATAACTTATTATATGAGAGAACTGAAAATGGAGAAACGACTCGATACTATTATGACGGTACAGTAGTTATTGCTGAAGCAACAGTTATAAATGGTGAAACTCGTTTAAAAGCACGATATATTCGTGGTAATGGATTAGTTTCTACAGAAGACACCTATTCAAATTCATATTATTATCTTAGCAATGGTCATGGAGATGTAGTAGAATTAAGAGACAATACTGGAAATACAAGATTAAATCAATATGACTATGATATTTGGGGTAATCCTATAAAATCTATTGAAATGGTTCATAATCCATTCCAATATTCAGGTGAACTATGGGATGATACAACTAATCTACAATATTTACGTGCACGTTGGTACGACCCAAGTGATGGAAGGTTTATTAATGAAGATACGTATCAAGGAGATATAAGTAATCCTTTATCATTGAATTTGTATACGTATGTTTATAATAATCCGTTAATTTACGATGACCCTACGGGAAATTGGTGCCAATCAGTCGATTCTAATGGTAGACCAGATGGTAAATGGTCACATCCTGGGACATGTAGTAATCCCAATAGTAAATTTACATTTGATATTGACCATGATGGAGAATATATGATTTCAAATGGGGTTTTAATGGCGAAATATTACTTCATTCATGAACCGTCGAATATTAGAGAAGATGATAGTATTGTTTATGATATGATCGGTGGAGGACCTGTGTTAGCAAAAGCAGGTGTAAAAAAACTCTATAAATCTGTCACAAAGAAAGTAACTAAGAAGACGAGTATAATTGATGAGGCAGCGAACCTTGCAAGAAATTACAAATTAGATAATAAAACATACAAGAATCATATTTTGGAAAGACATGGTTATGGTTCAACTGGTTACTCTTACAAGAGTAAGTTTAGTTCGGATTTCGATATACTTGACGGAATTGACAAAGTGCTCACAGGAGGAAATTCTGTAATTAAACCTAATACAAATGATAGAGCAGGATTTATTTTTGAACAGACATTTGACTCGATAATTGGATATGACAATAAAGGGAAAGAATTGCATACATTAAAAGTAGTTATTGATGAAGCTGGTAACGTTATAACAGCATTCCCTAAGAAATAGGAGGTATATATGGCAATTAGTTTTGTTTTAGCAGCTAATATAGATGCTGTTGAGTTTGCTGAGAATACTGTAGAGTATTCAGAGGAAGTCCATAACTTTTTAATTAAAAATAAGCAGATGTTTGAGGGTAATGTTGAAATTGATATTCTTATTGGATTAGATCCATATAGCGATACGTGTATATCACAAGAAGAAATACCCATTGTAAAAGAAGCGGCTCAGATAATTCAACATACATTAGAAAGTCTATCTGATAAGAATGGCATTATTAAAGAGTTACTAGATTTTGCACAATCAATTATAGAGTTTTGTGACGAAGCAATTCAAAAGAAAAAATGTTTGATAGCAATCGGAGACTAAAGTAAGTACTGTATATTTCTAAAAAATTTGTAACATAACTCAGAGCCATGAAATTGACAACAAATCAAGTCGTTTCATGGCTTCTTTTCGCAGAAGAAAATCCCTATGCATTATCATAATTCTGTAGTAAGCTACACCAAAATACACTCTAATTTAAACGCAAACACTATAAATATTATATGTTTGTATCCAATTAAGTACATGGTAAGAAACGAATATTGTGATTAGTCCTTTAATTAGGTTTAAAAGTGTTATTTTTACCATCAACATTTTTTTCTAAATATAAAAAATCTCTATTTTAACTTTTCAAAGTTTATTAAATAGTTAGAGAACTCCTATGCAATTAGTCCAAGTAAAATACTAGTGCTTGATGGGGTGGCAAGATAATATCATGAACAAAACAAACAAGAAAAAATTCTATGATAGCCAAGCAAGAATGTAAGAATTAGTAGATATTATTAATCTACGTTATTCTGGAAATGTAATTATTACTAAAAAGTGATGAGAGGGAGTGTGAAGGTGTATTTTAATTTTTTAACAAATGAAAAAACTTATCATATATGTATAGAAACTTTACGTAATATAATTCATGATTACGACATTTCAGAAACAGAGGCTCTACAAAGAATTAATGAAGATTGGAAAGGTTTATCTTTGGAAGAAGATGTATTTTTAATTGATGAAGATCCTAAGTTTTGGTCAGATTATATTTATAAGGGTATTGCAAAAGGTAAACTTGGTTTTAACACCAATTCCGATGGATATGTATTATGTTTAGAAATAGTACGAACGATGAAAAATGATTTTGGTATTTCTACTGAAGAGGCAATAGGAAGGATAAGAAGTAAATGGAAAGGTAATGACATTATTGATGAAGATGATTTGGTATTTTATGAAGGACCAGATTATTGGGCATATGATATATATTATGGTCTCTACTCTGCTTGGTGGCAAAAAACCAAAGAGGAATTAGCTGAACTATCTCCTTTGCCTTATAATGAAGAATAATACAAAATGCAACATATAAAATGGTAATACTAGGATATTTAATAGAAGATGATGATTTCGATTATTGAAGTCATCTTTTTATTGATTTTGATAGGAATAATTTTTTAAAGATTAAGGTTTTTCTCCTAGCGTAAAGGACTAAATACTATTAATAAAGAAATTTTAAGAGGGGGATATTATGAAGAAAATAAGAAGCGTTGTTTATTTATTCAGCAATGTTAAAGAAAAATGCATACATTCAACAGGAATTGATTTCAATGAATACGTTAATTCAATGTGTCAAGATTTAAATCATATTCTATTGTTGTCATCACAATATGAGGGGAATGATTATCATAATGGTCTTAGAATGGATTACGTTAGGAAGGAAGATCTAGACAATTTATTAAAAGAAGATGTTTATAAATTTGGTGAATTTAGCTGGATAGATTTTGAAGAATTGAATTCTTTAGACTTACTTAATCCACAAGATGTTTCTAATATTTTATATCTTGATCATATGAAAGAACCAATAAATACTCCTTTTTTTGAAACATTAAATAATAAATATGTGTATTTAGCTCATGATGATGGTTGGTTTAATAAATGCTATGTGAAAGAGCAAAATTCCTATGAAAGATTAATTTCTAATTTAATCCCTCTAAAGTTAAAAGAGATTCATAGAAAAAAAACATCTATGATTAGGAAAGAAGTTGGGGAATACCTTTTCAAATTATCTACAGAAGGGTTGTTAATTGATTTCAAAGAAGCTTCTACTAGTGTTCGAGATTTTAAATTACCAGTGTATATTATAGGAGAAAATTATAATTTTGATAATCTAATCAATAATTTAGATTTCCATAAGAAGAAAGCTAAAGAAAAGCTATGGTTAGTGTATAAGGAAAAGCTATGGAATATAATGAACGATAACAATAACTAAATTTAAAGTTTAAAATCACCAATTACTCACTCAAGGGTAGTTCCTATACTTGTTTTCCCATAGAAAGGATTTGATAATTATGCAATATTATACAATTACTAATTATGGAGACCCTGAAGGAGATTTAATACGGAAAAGTAATCAATTAAAATATAGAGAACGTTTTAATACATTGGAAGGAAGGTTGAATAAAAAAGTTTTCCAATTTTTCAAGAATCGAACTTTTCATGATTATAAATTATTTAAATTTGAACTAGAACATGGAATGAATGGTGACAAGTATCCAATAAACATAAAAATTTTACTAACATCATATGACTTAGATATTTGGGAACTACATTTTAAAGGTGTTTCAAAGTTACAAACGAATTATGTAGAAGATTCTTTCTCCTCAGGCTTTGAAGATTGGATTTATGAAGAACTTTTAGATGTAGATGAAAATACATTATCTTTTGAAGTATTATTTGCATCAGAAGCGAGTATTTTGATTCACTTTAAGAATAAGATGCTATCAATAAGACAGCTTAAATAATTTATAGGTATACTCAATTACAAGTTAAGTAATGTACTTAACTTGTAGTTTTTTAGGTATGCTCAGATTTACGAAATAATTAAACTTTTATGTTCTCATAAGATTTGAGAGCAGTATTTAGAACTACCAAATTTTTTTCAAGAATATTGGCTGTTTATATTAAAATTTATAATGTTGATCCGCATTTTCCTGAGACCATTTGTAACAAAAACAATCTTTTTAGTTACAGGTACACTCTCAACGTAGAGAACATTTATACGAATATTACTTTTCATAATTAACTATATCTAAAATTGAGTAAAACGGGATATTAAGCCTTTTGGTGTAAAAACAAGCAAACGCACTAGCGCTTACACTAGTACGTTTGCTTAATTTAGAATAAAACTTTAATTAATATAACTAATACTACCCTTCGGGTGTAATGTAGTACTCCAGATAGAAACTTTTATTTCATTAAATAACGGAACGTTGTATTCATCTATAACCGTTCTCCATCCTTCCCATATAAGACCAGTATGTTCCTCTGCTTTAATTCTTATATTTTTTGAATTCGGTGGAAGTGGTATAACTGTAGAATAACGAGCCGTTCGATTTTTATTGTTTCCTTCCCAAGTTTTATGGGTTAAGACTTCATTTCCATTGTTATCATACGAGATTTCATCCCAGGATACCTCAAATCTAGCAATATATGCACCCGTATGTTCAAGTGATATTTTACCTTTAGAATATACAGTAGATGTAGTTTCAATATATTCTGTACTGTTTTTTACACTAGCAATGGAGTTATCTTTTAGGAAAATACTTGTATATGAAATGGGGTACGCTGGATTTTTAAGACTAAATTCTGAGTTGTCTTTAATTATATTTCGTATTACATCAAAGTCTTTTGTAACAACCTTATTATGCTCTGCTGAATCCCCACCTAGTACTACAGCAGTAAAGGAACTATCTTCAAAAATTTCTTGGTACTTTAATCTAGTTTCTAGATCAAGATCAGCATTCTGAAGTAAAGCTCTAAATGCAGCCTGAACATCCTTGCTTTTAGAATTCGTTTCTAACTTCACATAAATGGTTCTACCATACCCTACATTTGACACCATGACAGGTGGAGCCTCATTGCTTACTCCTTTACGAGTTAACTCTTCAAAAGTAACACTATCATCAAAAAGATCTGATGGATTATTAGTTAGTTCTGCACTAACAGAATAGAATATTTGCTTGTATGCGGCAACCATTACCTTTTTTTCATCATTTGAAATAGCATCAAAATCTATTCCAAGTGAACTATCAAGAACTTGAGCATTCACATTAAGAGCAGCTGCGATTTGAGATTTACTATATACCATAGATTCTGCATATTGAATTCTAGCAGGGATGGTATGGGTATCTGAATACTTTTCATTCCAAATAGATACTAACTCATCTATGGCTCCAGCAACATTCCCATATGTTGGGTTGTGTACAGTGATCGTATTCTCATCTCTCATCCCAGGTAAATCTATACTAATGTTCAAAGGCTTTCTACTAGAACTTATTACAGTAGGTTGATTATTTGTAAAAGCCTCGTTTGCCAGTTGTAATGCTCCCGGATAAGAACGACTAGCCATAGAATCTATAATCGATATATCTACAGGTGAAGTTGTAAGTGATTTTTTCTCACGTTCTATCACGATAAATTTACCATCTGAATAAATACCTTCCTTTGGAACAAAACTCTCAACTTTATCACCATTTACTGCTAAAATACTGCTGCTATTATAGTTTAAATTCGCTATCCCAGTATCAATGTCAATCGAGTTATTTGTTTCTGCAGAAGAAATAAGTGGATAATTCATGATGCTTAGACTCATAAAAAAACAAACCATAAGACTAATCATTTTTTTAATTTTCAAAAAGAACACTCCCTTCTAAATTATATTTCTATATTATAGCATAAATAGAATATATATACATTTAAAATTTATAACTATCAAGTTTTGATAGATTTGTGACTTTTTAAAGAACTTACGAAGGTCGCCATCTCCAATGACAAAAAGAAGGTACTATGAATCTATTAACCTACAAAACATGCCTTCTAAATAAGTAATGATAATACCTTAAACCATTGAACGTTACACCAAGATATAAATTCTTGTCCCAAAATCCAAAAATATTTGGAATAATTATGCATTAATGAAAGTATTTTATGTTGAACACTACGCTCTATTCGATATTTATATCTATGCCCTAACCAAAAGATTTTTGATATAAACGCCATCCGTAACCATCCTAAGCTCAGTATGATCTGGGCTTAGGTTTTTGTTTATTACACACTTAATTACACCCTAATTCTATCAAAAAATGGTATAATATAACTATGTACAACAAATAGTTTGGCGAGAGCGGTAGGCTGAAACCAAATTTCTCTTTATTTTTCAAGAGATTGGAGGTGATGCCATGATCATAGAATTTTTAAACTTGTTGGTTAATATAACAAGGTTAATTCTAGATTTTCGTCGTAAGAAAAGACGAAAACATACTAAGATTAGTAGTGCAGACCAAGGCATTGGTTCGCACTACTATTTTTTTATATAGTAGAAGTGAAGAATAGATCGAGGCGGTCTAGGGATCTGAATCCGTGACGAAAACAGGTCTACTTCACTACCCTTATTTGAATCAGGTTTAAGTATGTTGGATCCACTGAGATCGTGTATAAGAAATGGGAATCGATAAGGATAGAGTGAAGCTTCAAATCAATATAAGGAGACTAGAAATGAAACAACATGTAATGGCTTTTGATGTGAGTATGGGGAAAAGTTATATGGTCGTATATAATCCAATGAAAACATGTGTCATGGAAAAAGAAATAAAACATAATCGTCCTGAATTTTTGGAGTTAAAAAAGACAATTGAAGATTTAATCAGTAGAGATGGGGAACAACCACAAATCGTATTCGAAGCTACAGGTGTCTATTCTAGACAACTTGAACGTTTTATGCAGGAAAATGGATATTCTTATTGTCTATTGAATCCATTAGAATCAAAAATACAGTGTAGTGCTCTTCGCATTCATAAAACAGATCGGAGTGATGCTCATCAGCTTGCTCTTACTCATTTTTCTCATGAGAGAAGGGAGTATACCGTTGAAAACGAGGTATACCATCAATTAAAAAGATGTTCAAGATATTATGATGAATTGGATGATGAACTGAGTATTGTTCGAAATCGAATGCACAAACTGATTCAGGAAACCTTTCCCGAACTCGAACAAATCTTTACAAAGAAGTCTGCATTATTTTTAAACGTAGTCCAACTTTATCCTCATCCAGATTTCGTATTAGTTCTAAAACGATAATTAAAAATCGAATTCTAGCTAATACCAACAAACGAATGTCCAAGAAATCTGCTGAAAATAAAGCGATAGAATTGATCGAGGCAGCACAGCTTTCTTATCCAGCAGTATCTAAAATAAATGTACTTTGTAACCAAGTAAAATCTTATGCGAAGCGTTACCAAGAGCTACTTTTCCAAAAAGAAGAGTGTATCGAAAAAATGACATCGTTAGCTCATTCCCTAGAAGAGTTTAACTTGATCCTAAGTATTCCAGGTATCGGATTCAATACTGCTGTCCGTCTTATAGCTGAAGTCGGTGATATTCGACGATTCCATAATCATAAACAACTCAATGCGTATGCAGGGATTGATATCCGTCGTTTTCAATCTGGAAAGTCTTTTTTTAAAGATAAAATCAATAAACGGGGAAATTGACATCTCAGGAAGCTATTATACATTATTATTCAAAATATGATTAAGTTAAGGAGAAATGGTCAGAATCACTTCATAGATTACTATGACAAATTAAAAACGCAACCCTATAACAAGTGTCACAAGGTTGCATCCATCGCATGTGTAAACAAACTGTTAAAGACTGTATTCTATCTTGTTACACATAATATAAACTATGACTACAGGTATGCCGCCTCATCATAGTTACATAATTAATTTTAACATAAACTAGCCTAGTAAAAAAAATAATCCAGCTAGGTCTATTTGTGTTCTAATAAATAATTAAATTTTTAAAATAAATTCATCTTCCTATTAATTCTAAGATATACTTGACTAATCGTAAGAAAGACCGCTCTCTTCACTAAAAGGCACGGTCTTTCAATAGGTTGAGCCTTCCGTTTTTCAACGGACTATAAATTGTACTTATATCCCCGTAGGTGTTGGAGCACCTTCGGGATTTCTTTATTATTATATTCAATATCTTACTTATATTATACATTTGGAAACGTTATGTGGCAATATTTATCAACAAAGTGCTTTCTTGAAATTAAAATGAGGAGTGAAACAAAGATGATTAAATGAATAACGTTACATTGTTAAATTGGAGAATATTATATGAGTAAGATAATAATAGACCGCAGACGCTGTGAACGCCTACGGTTTAATGAACAAGAGATTGCCCTAAGGGCAGTTGGCTCGTTAATTTGTAGTAAAGCCGCGTCTGGTTGGGAACAAGGGCGGCTTTATTTCTTTTTTTGGAAGGATAATATCAAAACATATACCATATATTAGTATTTTAATTGTTTTAAAAAATTGATTATGTTATCTAAAGGCGCTAATAATAGGCGCCTTTTTTCGTATGTAGAAAAAAATAGACGCTTAAAAACAGGTGATTGTCCATGTCAATCATGACTAGCAAAACATAAGATAATATAAGGAGGTGATGATAATAGATCCTATATTAATCATAGATCCTGGTCATGGTGGAAATGATCCTGGTGGTGGAACCAATCACTTATGGAAAGAGAAAGATTTAGCATTACAGATTTCATTATACCAATATGATCGATTCAGGCAGTTGGGTGTTCCAATCACTATGACTCGTATGGAAGATATAAAAATTAGTTCCGTAGAACGTGCTAGAATGGTGCGAGAATCTGGTGCAAAGTATTGTTTTAGCAACCACATTAATGCTGGTGGCGGGGATGGTGTTGAAACCATTTACTCTATTTTTGATGATCCTACTTTAGCAAAACAATTAGCGCAAGGCATCGTGGATAAAGGACAAAACCTTCGCAGAGTATTCTCAAGGAGATTAACTACAGATCGGACAAAAGACTATTATTTTATGCATAGAGAAACTGGTAATGTTCATACCACAATAATAGAGTATGGTTTTGCTGATAGTAAATTAGATGATGTGGAACAGTTGCAAAATCATTGGATAGATTATGCTGAAGCAGTAGTAAAGACCTTTACTACTTTTATTGGTCATAAATATACATCACCTAATCAACAGCTCCCTAACGTACAAAGAAAAATAAATGGAAATTTAAACGGAAAAAGAGTGACACTCGATTCTTTTTTAATTAACAATACAACTTATGTGCCCCTGCGTCTTATTGGAGAATCATTTGGTGCCAAGATAGTATGGGATTCACAAAGGTTTGAATATCATATTTATAATTAAAAAATAATTTTTTCTTTCAAATAAATAGTTTAACAAAGCCAGTGGAGAAAGGGATTTCTATGACATTTATTCTACTGGTTTTCAATTTTTTTACAAATTGAATTAAAATTTTTTATAGATTCAGCCGATATAAAATAGGGTACATAGTTTACGATTATAATCCATAGGAGTGGTTAAATGTTGTTCATAAAATTAACAAAAAACATGTCAACAAGTCAGAAGTTATTATTGATATTTGGGGTTCCTCTCATTCTTGGATTAGTGTCTTCCATTTTTTTATTGAATCTAAATCAGCAGAATGAAAATAAACTTACAGAAACTTTGTATGATATTTCATTTCAAACGAACACACTGATTTTAGATGCAGATAAAGATCTGTATCAAGCATTGGTAGCTTATCTGTCTTTAACAAGAAAAGAAACTTTAAATAAGGGAGAATTACGTGAAGAAGTGAAGACAAAGATAGCCAATGCCAATGAAAAAGTGGATGAAGCGATTTCGATTATTACAAAGTATCAATTAGAAGATTTAACCTTAGCAAGTACATCTTTAGGGGAAGCAGCTGATAATCCGGAATCATCTAGTGATAAGAATACAATTAAAAAATATCTTTCCGAATTCGAAACGCAATTTGAATCCTGGGCAAGAATTACAGATGTAGAGAACCCTACATATGATTTGTATTTTATGGCACTTCCATATTTTGAAGGAGGGAGAGAAAAGTTAAAGATATCTGGTGATATCTTAAACGGGTATGCCCAAAATAGCATTCAAGAAATACATGCGTCAAACCAAACAACGAAAATATGGATTTACATCATTTACATTGTTATCTTTGTATTAATCACGATAAGTGGATTAATTTTTATTAAAGAAAATGTAAGACTCATAAAAGGGGTTGCTAAGAAAATTGATCATGTTAAAGAAGGAAATTTACTAGTAGAACCTTCTGAAGAGTATACCAAAGACGAAATGGGACAAATGGTAAAAGGTTTGGATGTGATGGTCTCCAATTTAAGAGATTTAATACATGGTATTGTTGAGCAATCTAGAACGGTAGCAACGTCTTCAATAGAACTAACACAAAGTACGCAGGAATCTTCTGCAGCTTCAAATCATGTAGCTGACAATATTCAAACGATTACTGAAGGAATAGAAATTCAAACAAAAACAACAGATGAAACAAGCAGAGCGGTTGAAGAAATGGCATCAGGGATACAAAGAATAGCTGAAAGTACTACATTTGTTTCTGAACTTTCACAAAAAACAGATCAGCAAGCTGATCGAGGAAATCAAGTGATTGTGGAATTGAACAATCAGATCGTATCTATGTACAATACGGTTCAGGAATTATCTACAACTGTAGATTCTTTAAATCAGCGTTCTGATAAAATAGGCGCTATCATGGATGATATTACAGGGTTTGCAAACCAAACGAATCTGCTTTCCCTTAATGCTTCGATTGAAGCAGCAAGAGCAGGAGAACATGGACGAGGTTTTTCAGTAGTAGCGGATGAAATTAGAAATCTAGCTTCTAGTTCATTAAAATCAGCAGATAATATTCAAAAGTTAATCATAGAAACGCAGAAAGAAATTACGATGGTATCTAAAAACATGACGTTAGCAGTTGAAGAGGCAGAAAAAAGTAATCAATCTATGGTAGAGGTGAGTCAAGATTTTCATAAAATCTCAGATAACGTGAAAGAGATTGATACTCATATTCAAGAAACTTCTGCCATTACAGAAGAGCTTTCCGCAAGTTCCGAGGAAGTTGCGGCTTCTATGGAACACTCTAATTCTACAGCGCATGAGATATTTAGTAAATCTCAAAATGTAGCAGCAGCAACAGAAGAACAATTAGCACTCATGGAAAATATGGATGATGCAGCAAAGAAATTAATGGATATTGTAAATCAATTAAATCAATCCATATCTAATTTCAAAGTATAAATTTTATTTTAAAAAATAGTTGAATTGTTAAATTAAAGAATATTAGTGTATAATAAGAGTAAGATAATAAAAGACCGCAGACGCTGCGAACGTCTACGGTTAAAATGTACAAAGATTGCCCAAGGGCAGTCGGCGTCTTCTAGAAATAGACCTCCGGAAGTGGCTAACTCAAGGGAGGTCTATTTTATTACGGTGATTAAAACCACAATAAAAGAAAGTAACGTTAGGATAAATATCCCAAATTAAGGAATAAAGATAATGCTTCATGTACTTTCATAAGCATCACCTCCTCTCATGAGGAAGTACGCCAACCTGCCCTTGAATCTATATACCTTTCTATTATGCTTTCCCATAGTTGGAAGTTAGTAGTTAGGAAAAATATTTAAAGACACTATATTATGAGTTGACAGCCACATTATCAATAATAGCCTGATGATAGGCTGGACTATTTTTGATATATTAAAAGAAAGCGAATCTATTAAATATAACCGAACTAAAAAGAAATGAGGGATTTTATGAACGCTCACGAAATTGATTATTTCATATCAGGAGAAGAAATGCAGTATGTTGAGGTAGAGTTAGATCCAGAGGAAAGTGTCATCGCTGAAGCGGGTAGCTTAATGATGATGGATGAACATATTGAAATGAATACGATCTTTGGAGATGGAACGAATCAAGATAGAGGTTTAGTAGGGAAATTATTCGGAGCAGGGAAACGATTATTAACAGGTGAAAGCTTGTTTATGACTTTATTTACGAATAATGGTCATGGTAAACGCAGGGTTAGTTTTGCATCACCTTATCCCGGCAAAATTATCCCTATGGATTTAAGCGAAATGGGTGGTAAGATTATTTGTCAAAAAGACTCTTTTTTATGCGCGGCAAAAGGAGTATCTGTAGGGATCGCTCTGCAAAAGAAATTAGGTGCAGGGTTCTTCGGTGGAGAAGGTTTCATCATGCAGAAACTTGAAGGAGATGGCATGAGTTTTGTTCATACTGGAGGTACGGTATGTAAAAGGCAACTTCAACCAGGTGAGGTTTTAAAAGTGGACACGGGTTGTTTGGTTGCAATGACTCAAGATGTAGAATATGATATTGAATTTGTAAAAGGAATTAAAACGGCCATATTCGGAGGGGAAGGACTCTTTTTTGCTACATTAAGAGGACCGGGCACGGTTTGGATTCAATCTCTACCATTTAGTCGAATGGCCGATAGAATCGTATCCGCATCTGGGGCTACGGGAAGAAAAGAAGAAGGTAGTGTGCTTGGAGGTATAGGAAGACTGATAGATGGAGATTGATAACGAACATGAATGTACTCTAAGCTTGGCAAAATTGAAATTATCCATGGAATAATGGGTTTTTTTGGACTTATTCTTGTCGTATTTAACTAAAAATAAAAAATAGTGGGAAATCGTGATCTTATTACGTTAATATTTGATTCTTATATCTATCATATTCTGGGATAATAACAGTGATATAAGACCTTTGTTTCCCGCTATTTTTCAAAAATCTTAAAAATTCATCTAAGCCCATTCATTCCTCTTATTTTTTAATATTATGAATATTTCATATATTTACTCAAAGAAACCTTCTCCATCTCGAACAAACGCTCACTTACTTGTATTAGAAATACTCCCCTTCATGTAATGCCAAATTTCGACACAATACCTAATAAAAATTGTCTCAAACCGTTTTTCCTTCCAGCCTAACTCTGGGATATATTCTTTTCATTTTACCAATATTTTATATATGAATATTTTGATTCTAAAGCAGGAAATGAACTTAAAAAAGTAGAAATAATAGAAATAAATAATGTAGACAAAACTCTCCATTTTTCACCACAAAATGTTGACTCCTTTTTAAACATTCTAAACAAACTATATGAATAAACTATAACAACATCATTAGATTGGAGAGGAGTCTTATGCATCACGAGCTTTGTTATGTAGCCATTGGTGATTCATTAACCGTTGGTGTAGGTGCACCTGAGGGTAGAGGATTTGCAAATAAGTACCATGCACTACTTGAACAAAATTTAAACAAAAACATACATTTTACGAATGCAGGTATTTCAGGGGCAACTTCACAGGACGTTTTGGAGTTAATCACACTTGATTCATTTATGCAACAAGAACTAAAGGAGGCTGATATCATTACAATTACGGTAGGAGGAAACGATTTACTTCGCGCTGCCGAATTGTATTTTACCGATCAAGAAATTAAACATATGATTGATTCACTAAAAAAGTTTAAAAAAAATATGCGGGAAATTGTCAGTTTAATCAAAAAGTTTAAAGACAATAGGTTAGACAATTGTATGATTAACATGACAAACCTCTACAATCCTAAACCTCAAATGTTAGATGCACAGTTTGTCGTGAATCGTTTTAACAATATGATACAACGTTTTCATAAAGGTAATATTCGTGTTGCGAATGCTTATCAAGCCTATATTGGTTATGAAGAACAATATTTGTTTTCTGATCAAGTTCATCCCAACTCCAAAGGTTATGATGTGCTGGCAAATGCTTTCCACCATCTTGGCTACGAGCCTCTAAAATAAATATAATGAGCAGGACAGACCGCTAGTGAATACTGAAACACTAAATATATGCCTAAATTTGAAAGCGCTACCACATAATGAGTTATATTTTCTAATCCAATTAAAAGTAAATTCATATAAATACAACTTATGAATTTAATAATGCCTCACAATACGTTATGACCAAAACAGTAAGTTAGTCCATAATGGCATGATACTCATATTTCAGCCATAAAATAAAACAAAATGAGAGAAAAGCAGTGGATTCAATTCTACTATAAATGAAAACAAATATTAGAATGGGGGGGTTGAAGTATGAACATCATGGTCTGCCTCAAGCAAACCTTTGATACAGAGGAAAAAATCATCATTGAACAGGATCAGATTAAAGAAGATGGAGTGAAATTCATCATTAATCCTTATGACGAATACGCTTTAGAAGAAGCGATTCGTTTAAAAGAGCAATATGGAGGTGTAGTGACCGCAATCTCCATTGGTCCCAGTCGTGTAGAGAGTGCACTAAGAACAGCTTTAGCTATGGGAGCAGATAAAGCGATATTAATAGATGATGAGCGATTGTTTGGTGATGAGTTCACCACTTCAAAAGTATTAGCTGCAGTTTTAAAGCAACACGATTTCGATTTGATTCTAGGGGGTTATATGTCTGTTGATAATGGTGCAGCTCAAGGAGGAGCACGTTTAGCAGAAGAGTTGGATCTTCCTCATATTTATGCAGCTCTAAAAGTAGAAGTGAATGGATCTCACGTTGAGGTTCAGAGAGATGTAGAAGGAGATATCGAAGTTATTGAAGCAAAGCTGCCCCTGTTAATTACAGCACAACAAGGTTTAAACGATCCGAGATACCCTTCGTTACCAGGTATTATGAAAGCCAAGAAAAAACCAATTCAATATGTTACTGCAGAAGAACTCTCCATTGATCTTACACAAATACAAGCAAAAACAAACATCAAAGATATTACTCTACCACCTGAAAGACAAGCAGGAAGAATTCTGCAAGGGGAATTAGACGATCAAGTGAATGAATTAGTCCAATGTTTAAAAAACGAGGTGAATACAATTGGCTAAACAAGTTGTGGTATTTGCGGAAACTAAAAATGGTAGTTTACGAAACGTATCTTTAGAAGTGTTAGAAGCCGCAAGAAGAGTGAACGATGGAGGTTTGATTACTGCAGTGATAATTGGCAGTCAACCTGAAGCCCTAGCAGATTCACTAGCTGTATATGGAGCAAATGAAGTTGTTTTCATAGAAAACGAGATATTGAATACGTATACTACCGATGGATATACACAAGCGTTCACTACCATCATTGAAGATAAAAATCCAGACATCATCTTAATGCCACATACCGCTTTAGGTAAAGATTTTGCCCCTCGTGTAGCGGCCCGTTTAGGATGTGGATTAATTACGGATTGTACAGATGTGGAAATCAGTGAAGGACATATCGTTTTTACCCGACCGATTTATGCAGGAAAGGCGTTTCAAAGGAGGGTGGTATCTCATGATAAGATTTTTGCTACAATACGGCCAAACAATATACCATGCTCTAAAATGGATCATCATGAAGCTCCAAAAAAGATACAGAAGACATTAAACCTAGATGAAATTCGAACGACTGTAAAAGAAGTCATCCAAAAAACTACGGATGGGGTCGATTTATCAGAAGCAAAAATCATTGTAGCTGGAGGCAGGGGGGTGAAAAGCACAGCAGGCTTTGAACCTTTAAAGGAACTAGCACAGGTGATTGGAGCGGCAGTGGGTGCCTCAAGAGGTGCTTGTGATGCTGAATATTGTGACTATGCACTGCAAATTGGTCAAACAGGCAAAGTAGTGACTCCTGATTTATATATTGCATGCGGTATTTCAGGTGCGATACAACATTTGGCAGGTATGTCGAATTCAAAAATCATAGTGGCGATCAATAAAGACCCAGAAGCCCCAATCTTTGATATTGCTGATTATGGCATTGTAGGTGATTTATTTGAAGTCATTCCATTGTTAACGAAACAGTTTAAGCAAGTGTTGCAAGATCAAGGATAAAAGTATTACTGTATTGCTTGAATCATGTTTGATAGAGAGATGAAAGATCGATTTTATAAAATTTGAAAAAAGAGGTGGTATTGATGCCAAACAATCCATGGAATAAATTTTATCCAACGGAGATTCAACCACACCTTGATTATCCTGACTATCGAATCTCAGATTACTTAAAATTGACTGCAGAACAATTTCCTAATCATAAAGCGATTCATTTTTTCGGTAAAGAATTAACTTTTCAAGAACTGATCACTCGTTCGTATCAAGTCGCAAATGGACTAAAAGATTTAGGTGTCAAGAAGGGAGATCGTGTAGCGATCATGTTACCGAATACTCCTCAGTTTGTCTATTGTTATTTTGGTATTTTATTTGCAGGAGGTATTGTTGTACAAACCAACCCATTGTATGTAGAAAGAGAGCTTGAGCATCACTTTTCAGATTCTGGGGCTAAGATTGTTTTTTGCTTAGATTTGGTCTATCCACGAGTAAAAGCTGTGAAAGAAAAAGTAGGTTTGGAACATATTTTCACCACAAGCATACCCGATGGACTTCCACCACTCAAAAAAATGTTATATCCGCTAGTTCAAAAAATTAAAAAAGGACCAACAGTAGATATCGATTATAGCAAAGAGCCGATTCAAACTTTACATCAATTTATGGAAAATGCCAAATCCACACCTGTGGAAGACCCTAATAATCCAGAAGATGTAGCTGTTCTTCAATACACGGGTGGTACAACAGGAACACCAAAAGGTGTCATGTTAACTCATAAAAATTTAGTAGCTAATGTAACGCAATGTCAGGCTTGGGCATATAAAACGGAAAGAGGAGAAGAAACGGTCTTAGCTGTAGTCCCATTATTCCATGTGTATGGGATGACCATTTGTATGCTTTTTGCAGCCGCACATGCAGCTAAACTGGTTTTAATTCCTAAATTTGATATTGATGTCATGATGAAAACGATCAAAACCCAAAGGCCAACATTTTTCCCAGGCGCTCCAACCTTATATCAAGGAATTATAAATCATCCTAAAGTAACCGAAACAGATCTGTCTTCCATTAAGTTTTGTATCAGTGGATCGGCTCCATTACCTTTAACCACACAAGCTAAGTTTGAAGAACTAACCGGTGGAAAATTAGTGGAAGGGTACGGCCTGTCTGAATCCTCGCCTGTCATTTGTGGGAATCCAGTATGGGGTAAAAGTGTGAATGGAAGTATTGGTATTCCATGGCCAGATACAGAATGCAAAGTAGTTAATCCAGAAGGTGAAGAAGTGAAATCAGGTGAATTAGGAGAAATCATCGGCAAAGGCCCACAAATTATGAAAGGGTATTGGAACAAACCAGAAGAAACGGCTGTTACCTTAAAAGACGGCTGGTTATACACTGGGGACATGGGATATATGGATGAAAATGGTTATTTCTACGTTGTAGATCGGAAAAAGGATCTCATCATTGCTGGTGGATACAATATTTATCCAAGAGATGTTGAGGAAGTTTTATACGAACACCCTGTAGTGAAAGAAGTAATTGTTTTAGGTGTTCCTGATGAATATCGAGGGGAAACCGTCAAGGCTTATATTGTAAAAAAAGAAGGATTCACTATTTCAGAGGAGGCATTAGACCAATACTGTCGTTCCAAGCTTGCTGCCTATAAAGTGCCTAGAATTTATGAGTTCCGGGATGAACTGCCTAAGTCCATGGTCGGTAAAATATTACGCAGAAAGTTAAAAGAAGAAGAAGAGGAAAAATTAGCTTAAGGAGTGGTTATCATGGAGAGAACAATTCGTAAAGCTGCTGTTTTGGGGTCAGGTGTGATGGGTGCGGCAATCGCTGCACATTTAGCGAATGTAGGCATTCAAACCTTACTGTTAGATATGGCTCCAAAGGGAGAGACAGATCCGAACAAAATGAATGACATCGTTGAAGCTTCTAAAAAAAATCTATTAAAAAACAAACCAAGTCCCCTTTTCACAAAAGAGGTTTTAAATCGTATAGAGATAGGTAATTTTGATGAGGATTTACATCGTATTACAGATGTGGATTGGGTGATCGAAGTCATCATAGAAAATCTTGAAATTAAACAAGAATTTTTCAAAAAAATAGAACTGCATTGGTACCCGGGCACCATTGTGAGTTCTAATACTTCAGGTATTTCAGTTCATGCCATATGTGAAAGTAACTCCGAGCAGTTTAAAAAACACTTTTTAGGCACTCATTTTTTTAATCCCCCTAGATATATGAAACTGCTTGAGTTTATCCCTACAAAACATACAGATCCGAACATTGTATCTTTTATGAAGAACTTCTGTGAGAAGAAATTAGGAAAAGGGGTAGTCATCGCAAAAGATACACCTAACTTTATTGCCAATCGGATTGGTACCTATGGTCTTTTATGCTCTCTTAAACAGATGGAAAAACTAGGGCTGACAATATCTGAAGTAGATGAATTGACAGGTCCTTTAATAGGGAGACCCAAAAGTGCTACATTTCGTACGTTGGATTTAGTTGGTATTGATACGTTTGTTTTAGTTGCTAATACAGTGTATGAAAATGTAACAGATCCTGAAGAAAAGGAAATATTTAAAGTCCCAGAACTGATGGAATACATGGTCGAACAAGGATACATTGGGGATAAAGCAGGGTCTGGTTTTTATCAGAAAAAGCGCACGGATACAGGAAAGGTGATATTAGAACTTGATGTTGTAAATAAAACGTATATTCCTAGAAGTAAAAGTAATTTGAGTTCCATAGAAGCAGCAAAAGATACAAAGGGACTAAAAAACAAGTTGAAAGTCCTGATTGAGTCAGATGATAAAGGCGGAAAATTTACTTGGGAATTAATGAAGAAAGGTTGGTTATACGCTGCAAATAAGGTCCCGGAAATATCAGATGATATTCGAGCTGTAGATGAAGCTATGAAATGGGGATTTAATTGGGAGCTTGGACCATTTGAAGCTTGGGATGCAGTTGGCGTTGTAGATACCGTCTCAAGAATGAAAGAGGAAGGAGAGATCATCCCTGTTTGGATTGAATCAATGTTGGCCACTGGGAAAACTTCTTTTTATGAAAAACAAGGTGATAAAACCTTTTATATTCAAATGGATGGTGGTTTAAAAGAAAAAGAAATCGCGAAAGAGATCATTTCCTTAGATCAAATCAAAGAAAAAAATGGAGTGATCAAGAGCAATACAGGGGCTAGTTTGTTTGATATTGGAGACGATATCGCGTGCCTACAATTCCATTCTATGAACAATACGATAGGACCTGATGTTTTACAAATGGTTCCTATCGCTTTAGAGGAAGTTCGTAAAAATTATCGTGGATTAGTCATTGGTCATCAAAAAGGGAAGAACTTTTGTGTAGGTGCCAATTTAATGATGCTGTTGATGGCGGCACAAGATGAAGATTGGTATGAAATTGAACAAATGATACAAGGTTTTCATCAAATGGCGATGGGACTAAAGTATTTTGAAAAACCGATTGTCACCGCTCCGTTTGGTATGACACTAGGTGGTGGTGTAGAAGTTTGTTTACCGTCTTCTCATGTGCAAGCATCTGCTGAAACCTACATGGGTCTAGTTGAGATGGGGGTTGGTTTAATTCCAGCAGGCGGAGGCACTAAAGAAATGTTAGTCCGATCGACCGTTTCTGTGGATATGGATAAAACCATTGATTTATTACCATTTGTTAATCGTGTATTTGAAACGATTGGCATGGCTAAAGTTTCTACGAGTGCAGCGGAGGCGAAGGAGCTTGGTTTATTAAGAGCATCAGATCGAATAACCATGAACCCGGATCATTTAATTTATGATGCAAAACAAGCGGCACTTGGGATGTCCATTGCAGGTTATGAGCCGCCAACACCAAAGAAAGTTAGAGTTGTGGGTGAACCAGGACTCGCTGCATTGAAGATGGGATTATATCAAATGAAAATGAGCGGATTTATTAGTGAGCATGATGAATTAATCGGCACACATCTAGCTAACATTTTATCTGGTGGAAAGGTAGCGGCGAATAGTTTAGTTACAGAAAAATATTTACTGGAATTAGAGCTTGAAGCCTTTTTAAGTTTATGTGGTGAACCAAAGTCACAAGAACGTATACAACACATGCTGTTAACTAGAAAACCGTTACGTAACTAATAGAGGTTGTTCAAAAAATACCCTTTTGATCACGAAGTGGCTCAAGGAAGTAATTTCGACATCGAATATTGCACTCACATTTGAAGTCCGGTGCTCATGTAACCAAACACTACACTCCGCTCCAGCTCCTGCATCTTCGCACAATCTTCTCGGTGCTGAAAACGGAAATTTTTGAACACATAATAATAAGACTGTTTTGAGGAGGGGATAGAATGAAGGAAGCAGTAATTGTTTCAGCAGTTAGAACTCCAATGGGGAAAGCTCATAAAGGCTCACTTGCTCAATCTCGTGCAGAGGATTTAGGGGGTTTAGTTGTTGAAGAAGTGATTCATCGTACAGCGGGTTTAAAGAAGCAGGAAATTGAAGATGTTATCATCGGATGTGCAATGCCAGAAGGTGAACAAGGTTTAAATATGGGAAGGATTATATCTTTGCGTGCAGGTTTACCGGATCACGTACCCGCATTAACTGTGAATCGATTTTGTGCTTCTGGTTTACAATCCATTGCTTTTGCAGCGGAACGAATACAATGCGGCTCTGCAGAAGTGATTGTAGCTGGTGGGGTGGAGAGCATGAGTCATGTTCCCATGTCAGGGTTTAAACCACAACCAAATCCGTTTTTAGTAGATTCACGTCCTGAGGTATATATCCAAATGGGAGTTACTGCTGAAAATGTAGCGAAAAAATATGATATCAACCGAGAGAAACAAGATGCTTTCTCTGTAAGAAGTCATCAAAAAGCGGCCTTAGCGATCAATGAGGGGAAATTTAAAGAGGAGATTGTCCCTGTATCAGTGACACAAACGTTCATAAATAAAGATGGAAAACAAGAGCAGACCTCCTTTTTATTTGAAACTGATGAAGGAGTGCGTCCTGATACTTCTCTGGAAGTGCTCTCAAGATTAAAACCTGCTTTTGTTACAAAAGGAACAGTAACTGCAGGAAACTCTTCGCAAATGAATGATGCGGCATCGGCCGTCGTTGTCATGTCTCGTGAAAAAGCAGAGCAATTAGGTTTAAAACCGATGGCCATATTTCGATCCTTTGCAGTATCAGGTGTTGCACCTGAGATCATGGGTATAGGTCCTGTAGATGCGATACCCAAAGCGATAAAACAAGCAGGGCTAACGTTGCAGGATATAGATCTTTTTGAAATAAATGAAGCCTTTGCTGCACAATGTGTAGCAGTCATTGAACAGGTAGGAATAGATATTGATAAAGTGAATGTTAATGGAGGAGGCATTGCTTTAGGGCATCCACTTGGTTGTACTGGATCAAAATTAACAACCACTTTATTATATGAGGCAAGACGGAGAAAGAGTAAATATGGAGTGGTAAGCATGTGTATTGGTGGGGGTATGGGAGCTGCTGGAGTATTTGAATTTGTTTGATGTAAAAAACCATTTCTTGTTTGTTTTCGTTTATAAAATGAAGAAGGGAGGGACGTTTGTCAAAACATATTGTATAACTTCATGAATAATGACATGCGAACTTCATTCTTTTTTGACAACGGATGATTATGAAAGCGAATAACCTCGTGAAAGGTGGTAGCTTTTTACTAAGTGAGGTGGATGTGTCTACAGTTTTTACACCAGAGGATTGTACTGAAGAGCATCTTATGATTGCAAACTTATCTGAGAGCTTTATTGATCAAGAAATTGATCCCTATGACGATGTTTTGGAAACACAGGACTTCACCTTGTTAGTAAAGTTGGTTAAAAAAGCAGGAGAATTAGGATTGTTAGGGGCTTCCGTTCCTGAAGAGTATGGTGGGACTAATTTAGATCGAATTAGTTCCACTTTAATTTCTGAAAAAATGATACGCTGCAGTTCTTATTCATTAACTATTGCAGCTCACATTGGGATTGGGACTTTACCCATCGTTTTGTTTGGCACAAAAGATCAAAAACAAAAATACTTACCTTTGTCAGTAAGTGGGGAGCAAATTTTTGCCTACTGTTTAACTGAACCTTCTTCAGGCTCCGATGCTTTGAATGCAAAAACCACAGCTGTGTTAAGTGAGGATGCTACACACTACGTTTTAACAGGTACGAAACAATTTATTACGAATGCAGCTTTTGCAGACGTATTTATCGTGTATGCGAAAGTAGATGGTAAACATTTTTCCACATTTATTGTAGAGAAAAAGTTTAAGGGTGTCTCCACTGGAGCAGAGGAGAAAAAAATGGGTATCAAGGGTTCTTCCACTCGTCAGCTTATTTTGGAAGATGTGCATGTTCCTATTGAAAACGTATTAGGCGAGGTCGGAAAAGGTCACGTGATCGCCTTTAATATTTTAAATCTAGGACGTTATTCACTGGCTGCAGGTTGTGTTGGTTCAAGCAAATGGGCGATAGAGCTTGCTGTACAATACGGTTGCGAGCGAAAACAGTTCAATAAAACACTAACTGAATTTCCTTTAATACAGAAAAAAATAGCAGACATGACGATATATACTTATGCGGCTGAGAGCATGGTATTTCGCACTGGTGGGTTAATGGATTCAGCGAGAAGAAGTTTAAATTTAAATATAGAAGATCATGCAAACCAAGTAATCAAAGGCATTGCTGAATATGCGATGGAATGTTCAATGAACAAAGTGTTTGCAACAGAGTGCTTGGATTATGTGGCTGATGAAAGTTTACAAATTCATGGGGGTTATGGATTTACACAAGAATATAAAATCGAAAGAATTTATCGAGACGCTAGAATTAATCGTATTTTTGAAGGCACAAATGAAATTAATCGCTTGTTGATTCCAAACCAGTTGTTTCGAAGAGCAATGAAAGGGGAACTTCCACTTATGGAAGCGGTAAAAAAACTAGAACAGGAATTAGTTACCTATATTCCTTCTACACCAGATGAGGGAGTACCGCTTTTGCAAGAAAAAGCGATATTAAACTCCGCTAAAAAAATCTTTTTAATGGTAGTAGGAAAGACAGTCAAACAATTCAAACAACAGTTGGAGGAACAACAAGAGATTATAGAAATCATTGCAAATCTAGCTATTCAAATTTATGCGATGGAATCCGTCATGATAAGGACGAAAAAAGCGATTGATAAAGAAGGCATCATAAGAGCCAAACAAAAATGGAATATTACAGCCGCATTTACCCAAGAAAGTTTCGCAAAGATCCAGCATATGGCAAAGGATGCGTTTGTAATGACAGAGAGCGGAGATGAATTAAAAATGACATTGGCAATGATGAAAAAATTAGTACGCTATAATCCAAGAAACTTACTCCCCGTCAAACGTCAAATTGCAGCTAGGATCATTGATAGTAAAAAATATGTTGTTTAAGTTTTTGTTATCGTCTACTTTAAGGGATACCTATTTTTAAAATTGAATGGGTTCCATACTTTCATTTAGTACCCCAAATTCATACCCATTTTCCACAAGATAATTTAATAATAAAGGTAGATGTTCATATGTTTCAGGGATTTCATGTAAAAGTATAACGATGGGTTCAACTGAATTTTCTTTTTGTTTTAATTGCTTGATAACATGATCAACATATTGTTCACTTTGAAATTTCCAATCTAAACTATCAATATTCCAATCCCAAAGCAGGTAACTATTTTCACTCACTTCATTCATATATTCATCCGTCATAAACGGTTTGCTTCCATATGGAGTACGAATTAAAAAAGATTCAACCCCTGTTATTTCTTTTAAGGTTTGCTTAGCTATATTCATTTCATTTATAACAGAACTTTGAGAGGCATAGAATGAGTTTTTATGATGTGTAACACCATGTAACCCAACGGAATGACCATCGTCTACCATTTGCTGTACTGATTCAGCGAATTTCCTCATACTTGGTTCTAACATAAAAAATGTGGCTTGAATATCATACTCTTTTAATAGTTGTAAAATATCACTTGAAACAGCTCTTGGACCATCATCAAAGGTTAAGTAAACTATTTTTTTATTTTCCTCTATTATTGCACTGACATCCGAATTGTCTTGTCTAGCTTCTTCATTTTTTTGCTTGGAAGTTATTGATTCAACCTCAATTTTATCAGTATTTAAATTAGTTTCTTCATTTTGAATAAACTGTTGGTTTTGTTCATTTATATTTATGTGGTTATCTTGTTTCTCTAAATTTGATAATGCTAAAGAATCAATGGGCTGTTTATCATCTTTTTGTAAATCGGGTTGGGGTAGTCTATTATTTGAATATAATTGTGTAGAATCACTTAAAGTAATGGGTTGTAAACTAATAAAAATAAAAATGCTAAGAATGAATAAAACTGCCACTCTCTTTATTTTAAATGGTTTAGTATTTCTCTTATTTATCTTCTGCTCTTGTTTGTACCTTGTCAGTAATTCTGGTTGTTGAAACATGAGTTTGATTCCCCTTCCCTGTAATCTATCTATTTCTATAATAGAAAAAAGAGCCTAGGAAAGGGTAACAAAAAGGTGACAATAACCTCGCGGTTTTGTCACCTTTTGTCATAAAAATATTCGATATTATCTGAAAAGGTTCCAATTCTTAAATGTTAAAAATCATTCTGATTAATAACGTGAAACTTGAGAGGAAGATCTAGCAGCACTCATGAGTAATAATATCGCTGTTACGATATGCATAATCATGCCTACAATAGGAATCCACGCGATACATGAGGTTATGATACCAACAATACTAGGCGTTTTTGTTGAGCCTTCTTTTGAACAAACTGCTAATGTAACAATATGTAACAAAAGCATGACCATTAAAGGTGTCCAAGCAAACCCAATTACGATGGAACCACCAATTACAGGTATGCCTAATATAGCTTCTAATCCACCTGTCAACCATTTTAAATTTTTTGATGCCATGCATATTCCCCCTAAAATAGAAAATAGTAAATTTAATGAATACAAGAAACATAAGGAATTGCTCGTTTAATTAATATAGTAACAAAATCCTAAATAAAAGGACACCCATAAGTGAGATGTCCTTAAGCACATAATTTTTAAATAAATAAAAATGCTCCAACTGCAAATGGTATTAAAAATAATGCCGCGATAGCTGCAAAACCTAGAGCAAACCGCGCCCCAAAAAATGGCGCAAAGGAGACCGAAGCTTTATCATCTGCTGCATTTTTAAGCTGAGCTTTTGCTTTTTTAGAACTTGTAGTCGAGATGTTAGAGGGTCCGTCATAACCAGCCTCAAAATGTAAACATCCTCCTGAAACATCTTGAAGATAACCATGTACCGTAGTTCCGTCATGTAATACAGCGCATACATGCTGACCTACACAAGGAGAACATGTTTCCTCAGTTATAGGATATATCTCTCTCATGATATATTTCCTCCTTTCTATACACAACCTGTATAAAAGTAATTTAACAACCTTTGAATAGGATATTTCATGATATTGTATGCACTGTTATGCTCTTGTGCTTGGATATCTGTCTATTTTTGAAATATACCAAAAAGTTTATTTGTAATTACTTTAAAATTAAAATTGTGCAGGAGGGTTAGAGGTGATGTACCTAAAAATAATCATCACCTTCCATCATCTTTTATCATACATTGTGATGAGTGGATGAAACACTGATTTAAATAAGTGAGTGGACACCATGTTATAAGAAGGAACCAAACATGTGCGAATAACTTTTTCATTCGTTATTCGCACTGTTTCAATTATCTATCCATTTGATAAACCTGTTCATTTTTTACAGACTGGGATTTTGCTTTTTCTTTTTTAATTTTGTGCATAATTGTTTTTACATCTGATTGCTTATCAGAATGATTTTCATTAGAAATGATGGCTACGTTTTTCTGCTCTTCCATTTTGCTCTCACCTGAGAAGATTCCACCTTCTTCAACTTTAATTGAACCTACGGAAATGTCACCAAATACTTTACCTGTATTAGTAATAGATAATAACCCACTAGTGTTAATGGTTCCTCGTATAATACCTGCATTGATAACATTTTTGGCATTAATATTAGATTGAACATTGGCATCTACTCCAATGGCTAGATCCCCAGCGCATTGGATGTCTCCAGAAAATTGACCTTCAATTCGTAAACTGGCTTTTGTTTTTAATTCTCCTTCAAAGGTGGTTTCTTTTCCAATTACAGTGTCAATTGAATTGGGATTTGCTTCTGATTTTTTAAACATATAAATGATCTCCTTTAATTTCATCTTTCGCCTTCTAAATAAGGAAATGGATTAGTAGGATTCCCACGAAGTAAGACTTCATAATGTAGATGAGATCCTGTACTTCGTCCAGTTGATCCCATTAAACCGATTTTCTCTCCCTTTATTACGGAGACGCCCTCTTTCACTAATATCTTTGATAAATGCATGTATAACGTTTTTACATCATTTGTATGGTTTATCAATATATAATTACCTAGTTGATGATCATATCCTGTTTCTTCAACGGTTCCATCTGCTGTTGTAAATATGGTATCGCCATAGTTTCCATCTATGTCTATACCTGTATGAAGACTATTCACATTTGTAAAAGGGTCTTTACGAATTCCATACCAAGAAGATATTCTTCTTGATTTGGTTGGCCATATGGAGGGTGTTATTTTTAATAAATCAACCTTTTTTTGCATCTTTTTTTTGATTTCTTCAAGATTACTAGATAAAATATTCACTTCTTTTTTAAGTTCATTTACATAATCATCAGACTCGTTAATTAAGTTTTCCAAATACTCACTGATAGGAAGCTCTTGTCCTCCTACTCCTATAGAAAACTGTTCTATCTCATTATATTCTTCTAATAGATCCTTTATGGAATAGGATACATCTTCTTTTAAATTTAATAGGTCTTGTTCTAATTGTTTCAACTCATCAACTTGTTCTTTGATATTGTCTACTTCAGATGTAAGTTCTAATATGTCATCTTGTAAATGTTCAATCGTTTGATCCTTTTCTTGGATCGTATCTTGATATGAGTTTTTATTCGTTATAATTTGTTCTGTTAGCTCGTTAATTTCAGTGTCTGATTGGAGATGGAGGTTATACTGCCAACCTATCGTGATGAGAATGATAAGAACAATAGTTACAGGGATTACAATTAGCAAATAAGGCGGGAATCGAATTCTCCTTATGGACTGCTCAGCATTCGGGATAAGCATAAAGGTGAACTTATTCTTTTTCATGGGAACCCCTCTTAAGTTTGAAATATTCTCGTAAGTTAAATATATGTTCCATCCGGACGGGATATACGAACAAAATCCTTAAATCTTTTACTTGACTAAAGTATTTGTTGTAGATTACGATTAAGGGTATAAATAAAACAGAAAGGAAACGTTACACATGGCAGGGAATGAAAAAGATTTAAGAATACGCAGTAAAGTGATCAGTGAAGGTGCCAATAAAGCTCCAAATCGTGCGATGTTAAGAGCTGTAGGATTTACAGATGAAGATTTTAAAAAACCGATGGTAGGGGTAGCTAGTACTTGGAGTGAGGTCACACCTTGTAATATGCATATCGATAAACTTGCCATTCAAGCTAAAGAAGGAGTATCTAAAGGTGGAGGAGCTCCATTAATATTTAATACAATAACAGTATCAGACGGTATTGCAATGGGACATGAAGGTATGTTTTACTCATTGCCTAGCCGTGAAGTCATCGCTGATTCAATTGAAACAGTAATGGGTGCGGAACGATTAGATGGTGTTGTTGCCATTGGTGGCTGTGATAAAAACATGCCTGGATGTATGATTGCGATTGGTCGAATGAATCTACCAGCTGTTTTTGTATATGGAGGAACGATCCAACCTGGGAAATGGGAAGGGAAGGATCTAGACATCGTTTCTGCTTTTGAAGCAGTAGGTCAGTATAATAAAGGTGACATTGATGCACAAGGATTAAAAGATATTGAATGTCATGCATGTCCAGGCCAAGGTTCATGTGGTGGAATGTATACTGCCAATACCATGGCTTCAGCTATTGAAGCTATGGGAATGAGTCTTCCAAGTAGTTCTTCTAACCCAGCGATTGCCGATTTAAAAGAGGATGATTGTAATAAAGCTGGACAGGCTGTAGTTGATTTATTAAGAAAAGAAATTTATCCAAGAGATATTATGACAAAAAAAGCGTTTGAAAATGCAATAATAGTCGTGATGGCTTTAGGTGGATCTACAAATGCTTTTCTTCATTTACTTGCTATTGCTCATGCGGTGGATGTTGATCTTCAACTTGAGGATTTTGAGCGTATCCGTGAGCGTGTACCACATTTAGCAGATTTAAAACCAAGTGGTCGATATGTGATGCAGGATTTATCAAATGTTGGTGGAGTACCAGCAGTGATGAAGTTGCTTCTTGAAGAAGGTCTACTTCACGGAGATTGTATTACGGTTACTGGTAAAACACTTGCTGAAAACTTAGCTGAACTCCCAGGGTTAAAAGAAGGTCAAGATGTGATTCGTCCATTCAACAATCCTTTGAAACCTCAAGGACCTCTTGTTGTATTAAGAGGAAACTTAGCACCTGAAGGTGCTGTAGCAAAAATGTCAGGTGTAAAAATGAAAAAAATTACAGGGCCTGCTCGAGTATTTGATTCTGAGGAAGCGGCTACTGAAGCATTGCTAGCAGATAAAATTAATAAAGGTGATGTGATTGTCATCCGTTATACGGGTCCAAAAGGTGGACCAGGTATGCCTGAGATGTTATCTGTAACTGCTATTGTGATCGGAAAAGGTTTAGGTGGAGACGTTGCATTGATGACAGATGGAAGATTTTCAGGAGGTACTCATGGTTTTGTGGTAGGACATGTTGCACCAGAAGCGCAAGTAGGAGGACCTATTGGACTTCTTGAAGAGGGCGACTTGGTTACAATTGATAGTGAAACACAGGAAATTAAAATGGATGTTTCTGAAGAAGAAATGAATAAACGTAAAGAACAATGGAAAGAGCGTCCTTTAAGATATTCCAGAGGAGTATTGAATAAATACGCAAGATTAGTATCTTCTGCTTCTAAAGGTGCTGTAACAGACTAAACATACTGTAATTTAAAATGATAAACGTCCATCTAAGTAGTGAGAACTATCCTAGTTAACTTAGAAGGAAAATGTCCAGATCGTACTTATATCATGCCTCAAACTAAAAAATAGCGGGAATTCGACACATTTATTCCCGCTATCTTCTTTTTTCGAGCAAAAACAATGTTAAAATAATCATCATTTCCTCTATTAAGGGCTATACATATCTCATTTCTAATCTCTTGCCTCCGATCCAGATAAGCAAAAAAATTCCCAATGTAAATATGACCTTCCATGGATTTTGCACAATAGAGAATAAATCATAACCTACTAATGATACGAGAAAACTCATAAAGGCTTTTCCTAAAAGTGTAGCAATAAAAAAGGTGCGTTTTGATACTTCAGATAACCCTGATACGACATTTACTAAAAATGTTGGTGCAAAAGGCAGACATGCTAAAGTAAAAATAACAGTAAAACCTCTTTTTTCTATCCAATGAAAGAATCGTCTTGATTTCTTGATGTTCCCTTTATATTTTCTCATAAATTGATATTTTCTTTTTGTTGAAAACCTTTGGTCTATGTAAGAAGATAATTTTCTACCTAAAGTTCTGCTAATCATAAAGACACTATAACTTCCTACTGTAATGCCTAGCCACGAAAATAAAAAACCTAAACCAAGCCCATATACTTGAGCATTTACCAAAACAATGAGGAAAATAGGTAAAATAGGAATAAATGACTCTAACATTGGTAGTAAAATTCCTGGAAGTGGTCCAAAAGCTTTATATTTCTCTATAAATAAGAGGATATCCTCTTCTGATATGTTGGATAGTAAATCTAATAAGTCGATATTATGCACCTCTCTATGATTCCATAAATGATGTTTAGGATACGTATATTATTCTCATAAAATCATTTGTTATGACAAAAAAAAGATTTTCTTACAACTATTATAAGACAATCTTAGATAGAGTTGAAGTTTTGCAACAAAAATGAACTCCCCTTATCGAAGTAATAAATATCGATAAAGGGAGTTGGAGAAAAAAATCTTTATTATGTTGATCTAAGATGTATATTAGTTAATCCCTACAGCATCAAAAGCTTGCTGTACAGATGTAACCGCTGAACTATTTGCTCCATACAAGTCAGTAGCAGATTGTTCTGCTGCAGAACGGAGCTGACTAAAAGTAGAAGATTCCGTTAGGTACTGCGTTAAAGAACGATAGAATATGTCACCCATATTATCTTGCCCAACACCATTTACGGTAACGCCACCATGGTTGCCGCCTTCACTTAATAAATAAGCTGTTTTATTAATAATTCCACTGTTTATGTGTACTCCGCCCCAATCACCTTCTCTTGTATTAGGTAGTTGTACAAAATCATCCATATGATCCGGGTCACCAAATAAAGTTGGATCAGCTAATGATCTCAAAGCATCTCCTGGAATGTTAGGTGTATAAATGTCTTCTCCCATTAACCAGTCAGGTCCTAAACCAGCCCAATTCTCTGCTAATACGCCAAATATATCAGACATAGCTTCATTTATTGCTCCTGATTGATTTTGATAAAGTAAGTTCGCAGTTCTATCTGTCACTGCATGTGTTATTTCATGTGCAATCACATCATATGCTCCAGAGAATGGAAGCCAATTCACACCATCTCCATCTCCATACATCATTTGATTTAGAGGCTCACCTAACCAACCTGCATTGTTGTAATTTCTTCCAAAATGAACAGTAGACTTAATCGCTGCGCCTTGATTATCAAAACTATCACGATTAAACTTCTCTAGGTAGTAATCATAAACTAATCCAGCATAATAGTGTGCATCAACTGCTGCATTGTCATATGAACTATTAAATACGTTATCACTATCACTCCATAAAGTACCTGGAAGATAACGCATAATTTGACGAAGAGATCTATCTAATATTCTCTGATGTACATTTTCACCATCATAAGTGAATATGCCATCTCCTCTCGTGTTATCTTGTAAATAATAGGTATTACCTTGTTTATCTGTATTTAACGATTTTACATCGCCTAATACACCTGTACCTGTCCCTACAGAATCAATTTTGAACGATTGATTAAATTTATCTAAGATGTCACCTGTAACTGCATCCACAAAATAACTCCAGTCTCCTATTTCAGGGTAAAGGAATTTAAAATTAACGTGAAATGCATAGTAAGATTCATCATCTTTTACATATATTACTTCTTCTGTAGTTGGATCCATAATATAGGATGGTGTTTCAGAGTAGGAAGAATTAAGATCTTTTTCAGCAATTGAAAATGCTTCTTTTTTCTTTACCTTTTTATCCTTTTTCAATTTTTTATCTAATTCAGGAGCGACAGTTCCAGAAAACGCGGTTAACACGCCAGACTGATCAATATGAGCTGTAAAGGTTCTTCCGTATACAGGTGTTCCTTTAAATTCCTGCTTTAATCTTAAATGAGTAAATCCTAACTCATCCACAAACTCATCCATGACAACAAAATCACTTTCCGCAGAATCAGCAAATTTGAAAACATCTTTTTTTGTATTTAAGTATCCAAACAAAACGTCTTTTGGTTTTTTGTTAGACTTTTCTGTTAATTTACCAGAGACGAATTCAGGGGTTAAAGATTTCTCACTTTTGTTTATTTTTTCAAAAATATCTGGTTTTGCACTTGCTTGGGGGATGAAGATAGCTAGAACTAAACTTAAGGATAAACAAACAGCAAGTAATTTTTTATTCACATAATCTCTCCTCTTTTTTACAGATTACTAGAGTTGAGTATTTGAATATGAAACAATTTCACCTCGCTCCTTTATAAAATAACCGTTTAACAATTCACATTACTTTCCTTCTGAAAGCGCTTTCTCATTTTTATAAATAAAGATTTAAAATTAAAAATGGAAGATATGCCTATGAGGTAATTTTTTTGGTAAGTGAATACTGGGATAGTAATAAATTCTAGTAAATAAGTTATGACTTAGTAACTTATTTGACATACAGAATAATTTGAAATTTTAAAATTACTTCAGAAGTGGAAAAAGTAATATGCAAGGGAATAATTGTTGAATGGTGTCGTATATTGTCAAATACTCAAATTAAATTATAGTTAAAAGTCACTAAATTGTCAATGATTTTTAAAGGTATTACTCTCTTTTCTATTAGTTTAGAACTCCCTTTATCGAAATAAAAAAATCGTATAAAGGGAGTTTAAATTAAATACTTTTATTTTTATATTTCAATCAAGAAGATTTTTAGTTAATTCCAACTGCATTAAATGCTTGTTGTACAGATGTAACTTCTGAACTGTTTGATCCATACAATTCAGATGCAGCTTGTATTGCAGCAGAACGGAGTTGACTAAAAGTAGAAGATGCGGTTAAGTGCTGGGTTAAAGTACGATAAAAGATGTCCCCCATTTTATCTTTACCAATCCCATTTACAGATACACCAGAATGGTTACCGCCTTCACTTAATAAATAAGCTGCTTTATTGATAATACTACTATTTGTATGAACGCCACCATAGTCTGCTGTAGTATGCAAATAATCATCGTAGTGATCTGGTTTATTAAATAAAGTTGGATCTGCCATAGATCTTATACCATTACTAGAAAGCGTAACATCTTCACCCATTAACCAGTCAGGGTCTAAGTCTGCCCAAAACTCAGCTAAAGCGCCAAAAATATCGGACATGGATTCGTTTATCGCTCCTGATTCATCTTGATAAATAAGATCGGCAGTTCTATCTGTGATTGCATGAGTGATCTCGTGTGCGATCACATCAAATGCACCTGAGAAAGGTAGAGTATCTGAATCCCCATCCCCATATATCATTTGATTTAAAGGTTCACCTAACCAACCTGCATTACTCCAGTTTTGTCCAAAGTGAACGGTAGATTTAATGGCAGAGCCTTGATTGTCAAAGCTATCACGATTAAACTCCTCTAAGAAGTAATCATAAACTAAACCTGCATAATAATGGGCATCAACTGCAGAGCCATCATTAAATATATTATCCGAATCACTCACTGCAGTACCTGGAAGATATCGTTGAATGAGCCAAATCGGATAATAAAGGAGATTCTGGTGGACGTTTTCTCCATCATAAGTGAAAATGCCATCGCCTCTCGTATTATCTTGTAAGTAATAAGTACTTCCTTGTCTGTCAATATTTAATGTTTTTTCATCTCCTAATACACCTGTACCTGTTCCTACAGCATCCACTTTAAAAGATTGATCAAATTTATCTAAGATGTCACCTGTGGAAGCATCTATAAAATAATTCCAATCTCCTAATTCAGGATAGAAGAATTTAAAATTAATGTGATATGCATAGTTTGATTTGTCATTTTTTACATAGATGACTTCCTCTGTAGTTGGGTCAATAGCATATTGCGGTTCTTCAGCGAAGGAGGAAATGAGGTCTTTTTCAGCAGTGGAAAATGCTTTTTTCTGTTTTACTTTTTTCTTTTTCTTTTTCATTTTCTGGTCTAGTTCAGGAGCAACCGTTCCTGAGAACGAAGTGAGTACACCGGAACTATCTATATGAGCTGTAAATGTTCTACCATATACAGGGATTCCATTAAATTCCTGTTTTAATCTTAAATGAGTAAATCCTAAATTATCAACAAACTCATCTATTACTACGAAGTCGCTCTCCGCAGATTCTGCAAATTTAAAAGTTTCTTTTTTTTCATTTAAGTAACTAAACAATACATCTTTTGGTTTTTTATTAGATTTTTTTGTTAGTTTACCGGAAACAAATTCTGGGGTAGAAGTTTTCTCGTTTTTATTAATTTTTTCAAATGTTTCAGGTTTTGGTGTTGCACCAGCTTGAGGTATGAAGATGGCTAGAACTAAACACATGGATAAACAAACAGCAAGGAATTTTTTATTCATATACTAATCTCTCCTCTTTTTATTAATTTTAATAGAGTTGAGTATTTGTATTGTAAAAAAGTTTCACCTCGCTCTCTCATTTAAATTACCGTTTAACAATTCACATTACTTTTTCCCACAAAATGATTGCATAGATTAGAATTTATCCTATATGGTATAAAGTTTAGTATAATCATAGATTGAATAACAAAAAATAGGAGTTTTAATTGATCAGTAGATGTAGTGGAATAATTATTTAATAAGATTCATGTTAATTAATTCGTTGAAATATTTTAGTAGATGTGATTTTTTTAGAAAAACAGTAGGTTTCCATAGTGAAATATGGTTTCAGGAGTGGTATAAGTAATATGTAAGGGAATAAATGTTAACTGGCATATATTAACAAAATACTCAATTTAAAGTATAATCGAATGACAAAAAATTGTCAATATTGATATTTACTGCATAAAAATTCAAATAAAGTTCATTAAACTCCAAAATTAGACAAAATTTTGTTAGATAATAGCTCTATTTATATTACTGATCTTTTATTTTCTTAAATTCAAGGGGTTAATTCTAAGATAGATGAGCTTTTGATCAATAAATCAATATCGATTTTAAGGGATGATTCAGTTAAAGGGAGTTTATCTTTAGATGTAATTTCCCTCCATTTTTTTAGATCTTTCCGATATAAAGTTTCTGTTAATCGATATACATCTGCTTCTAAGTCTAATCCACGTTTATATGTGGTTAGGATTTGCTTTTTTATTTCTTCCTTTGCTTTTTCTGTAAGTTGTTCCTGATTTATATTTTGAAATAATTCACCTACATAAGCCTTTGTTTTTATTTTAATGAGAAATGTTACATTTTCATTTTTTGTTTCAGGTATAATATCCACTTTCAATTTATCAATGATGATTGATGCAATAGGTTTTTTATTTTTATCTTCAATTAGGAGGTTATTATTGATAATATCGGGATGTAGCCAACGAAATCCGTCTATTTCTGCTTCTCTTAATATTCCTTTAAATTCATTGCGTGTATAAAGGACACTTACACTATCAAATCTAAGGTGCTTATTTTTACTGCCACCTAACAGTTGGATGTAAGGTATAGCAGAAGTATAACTGGGTTCATCTAATTCAATCAACATATCTATTAAATTGATTGGTTTAATCAAAGAGCTTTGTTCATAATTGTTTTTAGGATCACCTAATCTTCCAAAAATAGGGGATAAGTTCATATCTTTAAATGTACCTTCATTTAAAACTTCATCCAAAGCTTCTGCGTTGGTACTATAAACCCAAATGGTATATCTTGTTTTTGGATACCGAATAAACTTCTCTATAACTTCATTAACTTTCCCTTTTTGTTCCATTAGATTTTCTGTAAAAATAATGGCTGATAAATGTCCCCAGAATACTTTTTCCGGTACCGTTTTATACAAATCAAACAATGCTTCTTCAATCGTTTTTCCGGTCCCTTTTTTAACTGTAGGAATAAGTGAACCTCCCCCTGCTTCCTGACCTTGTGCACCACGACCTCCAAAAATCACAAACTGTACATGAATCTCAAATAGGCCATCTTTTTCATTAACCCCCAGTGCATGAGCATATAACATCCGATCAACCTCATCGGAATTCCAGCAGCCTGTCAGCAATATGATAATAGTAAGCATAAAGATTGTTTTTTTAAGCATAATTCTCATCCTAGTGTTTTTATTTCCACTTAAGTCATTAAAATTAGTTATTTTTCAAAGAGTTCACGTATGTTTTTAAAAAATTACCCGTTTTTTTTGACGTCATTGTTAAATAATTCACTCCGTAGGGTCTTAAGTTGGCTAAATAAAGAATAGTAAGAAAAGAAGATAAAAAGAATCCCCATATTCCTAAAATGGAAGAGACGAACAAAATAAAATATCTTACTACACTAATTGAACCAACTAATGATTGATTAATTAACGTATAGGTAGATACAACAGAAACTGCGATGATGACCATTGTTGTGGCATTGGTAATGCCGGCGGCGATTGCGGCATCACCGATAATAAGCCCTCCTACGACACTTAACGTTTGCCCTATCCCTACAGGCAACCTCATCCCAGCTTCTCTAAAGATTTCAAATAGCAGCAACATAATAAATACTTCTAATGCTGAAGGAAAAGGGACTCCACGTCTTGATTCAACAATAGTAGCGAGAAGTGCAAAAGGGATTTGATCATGATGAAAAGAGATTAAAGCAACCCAAAAACCAGGAAGAAAAGTTGCCATCATAAACCCAACGATTCTAATTGCTCTTTCAAACAAAGTAAAGATAGTGATCATCTCTTTATCCTCACCACTATCTAATAAAAACATAAAATTTGCAGGACCTATGATCACTGTTGGCAATCCGTCAACAATGAGGACAAAACGTCCATTCATCAATGAATGGACCGTAAAATCAGGCCTGCCTGAGTAACTAAATAATGGGAATAAGGGGAATTTAATATCTCCAATTAACTGTTTTATTTGTTTTGTACTATAGATGGCTTCCGCTTTAATATTTGCTAATTTACCTTTTATTTTCTTAAGTACATGAGGATCAATTTTATCATCAATATAAAGCAGACCTACTTTGGTTTTTGTTTTTTCGCCTACAGCATATTGATGATAGTGTAGACTATTTGAAGGTACTCTCTTTCTAATTAAGGCTACATTTGTAGTAATATCTTCAATAAATCCATCTCTAGATCCTTTGATGGGTACATCTGTAGTAGAATCTTGAGGTTCACGTTTAGGTAAGTCACGAATATCGATAGTGTAGGCAGTTGATAATTTTGGAAAGTAAATTAATACTTGTCCGGTTAAGACTTGTTCAATCATTTTCTCAGCATGTTCAACTTGATGCAATGTTGCTACTTTAAGTTCTTTATGAATGAAATCATTTGAAAAATTTTGATTATCCATCAATTCAAAAAGTTTACGCAGCTCTGGAATAATCACTTTATTCAGTTTATCGTAATCATAAAGACCTTCACAATATGTAAACATAACCTTGTAATCATTAGCATTGGATTGAAAATGTAAGATTTGATGTTTAACATCATAGCAGGCTTGAAAAGCTTCTTTTATTGATTGCTCTTTAAAGTGATTTTGATTATTATTTTTGTTTGTGATCATTGTTGTTTTTTCCTTTAGATTTAATTTGGATAGACACTATTATATTTTGATTGGATTCATTTCTTTTTTTGTTTTACTTTATTTTGTACAAATATTAAGAATCCTACTAATATTGAAATAGTGAACATAAACCAAAATGAATAAGGGATAAAAAATCCATATAATAATCCAGCTAAAAAGGTATCGCTAGTAGGTAATTGAACGAGAATAATCATCAGAGTAAATAAAATAAGTGTGATCCACACTTTATTTTTTTGTCTTTTTATATTTATCATTTCAGGGATGATATACATAAATAAGGAAATCCGAATAAAGGCACCTGCTAACCATTGATAAATAGACAAAAAATCAACATGTTCCACAAATCGCCCCAGTGTCACCATTCTCCATTGTTCAAATGCAGGGGCTCTCATTTTTTCTGCTTCTTCTGGACCAAAAATCGTAATCGCTCCAATCAGAGGTCCAAGTGTAAGTATGACCAATGATAACCCCGTTAATATCACAGGGAACAGTTTGATTTTTGAATGTACTTTATGCTGTAAAAATATGATGATAAACAATTCAATTAGTCCTGATCCTGATATCATCATGCCGATGAAAACAGGTTCCAAACCATGTTCTAAAATAGGGGTTAATAATGAATAATCTTTATATTGTGTATTTGAAAAGGAAACAAAAAAGCCTAAAGCGATCACAATGGGTAACAAAATGATATTCATATTTGTAATTGTTCTTAAACTAGTGATGACAGTAAAAAAACATAACAGTATAAAAGTGATCGTGAGCATAAACATGGGTGTTTCAGGCAAAAAGGTAAGGATTGTCCATCTAATTGTAGCAATTAGTGTTGTTGTAGAAAGTAAAAATAAATGCAAGCAGATAATGAAAAATAAAAAGAATGTAATTATTTTTCCAAATTTTGATTTCATAAATTCATAAATATTTTTTTGTTGTGTACGTTTTCTAATATAAATAATAAGGTAAATCCATATTGGATAAATTGCAATGTTCATCATAACTGAAATCCAGGCATCTCGATGAGCTGTGGACAATAAAACAGGGATGATTAAAACGTGATTAATTAAACCAACAGAGGTAATCATTAAGAACATTAATTGAGTTGACGATATTAAATCTCCATTTTTCCTCATTGATTCACCCCTCCCCATTAAATTCAACCTATTAGGTTTAATAAAAGAAGTATTTATAAACAGATATTTATTAGTATGGGTGGTTTTTTATGGAAAAATTCAAATTGCTGTTGACGAAATTAAAAATTTATTTTAAACTATAAATACCCATAGGGGTATATGTATTTAAAGGGAGGTGAAATAACTGAATGAAAAAAACAACGATTGTATTATTCAGTGGTGATTACGATAAAGCGATGGCTGCTTATATTATTGCAAATGGAGCAGCTGCTTATGATCATGAGGTTACCATTTTTCATACATTCTGGGGATTAAATGCTTTACGTAAAGAGGAAAATGTTCTAACCAAAAAAGGGTTCCTTGAAAAAATGTTTGGAAGCTTAATGCCACGTAGTGTAAAGAAGATGGGATTATCAAAAATGAATTTTGCTGGGATGGGACCTAAAATGATTAAACATGTGATGAAAAAGCACAATGCTTTACCTCCTGAACAACTAATACAAATGGCTCAAGAGCAAGGTGTTAAGCTGGTAGCATGCACGATGACAATGGATTTACTGGGTTTACAAAAAGAAGAGTTGTTAGAAGGAATTGAATATGGAGGGGTAGCTGCATATTTAGCAGATGCAGAAAATGGGAACGTTAATTTATTTATTTAATAGTTAATGAAAGATTAAAGAATGAAATATGTAAGGAAAAGGAGGGTCATATGTTGGACATCATTACACCAGAAGAATTAAAACAACTTCTTAATGAGAAGAAGCAAATTCATATGATAGATGTTCGTGAAGTTGATGAGGTCAAGGAGGGAATGATTGCTGGAGCTACACATATTCCATTAGGTTTGTTAGAATTTCGTCTTCATGAGTTGAATAGATCTAGAGAATATATTATGGTTTGTCGTTCAGGCAATCGCAGTGGTATTGCTGCACAATTTCTTGAAAGTCAAGGTTTCAAGGTGAAAAATATGATAGGTGGCATGTTGGAATGGACAGGGAAAGTCCAAAAAAATTTGCGCTAAATAATACCCTATGGGGTATATGAGGATATTGAAAGAAATAAAGGACGATGAATAGGGAGGTTTTATCATTGACAAATATTCAAACAGATAAGGTATTAGATGCAAAAGGATTAGCGTGTCCAATGCCAATTGTAAAGACCAAAAAAACAATGAATGAATTGGAACCTGGTCAAGTGTTGGAAATTCAAGCAACGGATAAGGGATCAACCGCTGATCTAAAAGCTTGGTGTGATAATATTGGCCATCAATACATTGGAACAATCGAGAAGGGAGAAATTATTCATCATTTTGTTAGAAAAGGCGGAGAAGAGATAGAGGAAATAAAATATCCTCATCTAATTGAAAACGAAGAATTAGCTAGAAAACTGGAGAGTAACGAACAAACGATAATTCTTGATGTAAGAGAGCCTTCAGAATTTGCATTTCATCATATTCCTGGCTCTATCTCTATTCCTTTTGGAGAGCTTGAGCAGCGAATGGATGATTTAAATAAAGAAACTGAGATGTATGTCATTTGTAGAACAGGCAATCGAAGTGACTTAGCAGCACAAAAATTAACACAGTTAGGGTTTAAAAAAGTCTTTAATGTTGTTCCAGGAATGTCCGAATGGAAAGGGATAACAGAGAAGTTAATTGACTAATTTGGAGGTGTTATAAATGAAAAATCAAATTACAGTTTATACGACAAACACATGTCCTTATTGTTTAATGTTGAAAAACTTTTTGAATGAACAAGGGCTGCCTTTTGAAGAGATCAATTTACAAAATGACGCTGGTGCAGCACAAAAGCTGATTAAAACTACAGGCCAATTAGGTGTGCCTCAAGCAGAGGTCAATGGAGAATGGGTATTAGGATTTGATCGTAATAAGATACTGGAGTTAATTCATAAATAAACAACGGTGTCATTTAGCAAGTTAAAAATTTTTAGGAGGATGAATAATCATGTCAAATAAAGTGGCAATCATCGCATCTAATGGTAGTTTATTTGATGCATATAAAGTGTTTAATATAGCAACAGCATCCGCAGCAACGGACGCAGAAGTAGGTATATTCTTTACTTTTGAGGGTTTGAATCTAATTCATAAAGAAGGGAATCAGCATCTTCCTTTACCAGAGGGAAAAGAACATTTTCAGGAAGGTTTTAAAGCAGCTCAAGTCCCATCTATTGATGAGCTTATTGTCATGGCAAAAGATTTAGGTGTGAAATTTATTGCTTGTCAAATGACGATGGATGTTATGAATGTAAAAAAAGAAGATTTAATTTATGGGATTGATGTAGGAGGGGCAGTGACCTTTCTTGATTTTGCTAAAGATGCAAATGTAAATTTAACATTCTAAAAAACTCGCAGTCTGCGAGTAAAAATTAAAGGAGTGAAAGAAATGAGTGTAACAGTGAAAACAGCTCAGCAAATTTTTGACCAAGTGTTAAATAAAGAAGAATTGTTTATTTTAGATGTACGTAATAAAGATGACTTTAAAGATTGGAAAATTGAAGGAAAACAAATCGATCATTTTAATATTCCTTATTTTGAACTGATTGATGGGGTAGAAGAGATTATGGATAAAATTCCATCTGATAAAGAAATTATAGTTGTATGTGCTAAAGAAGGTTCATCCAAAATGGTGGCTGAGATGTTAAGTGAACAAGGATTAACAGCTTCTTATCTAAAGGGCGGCATGAAATCATGGAGTGAGTATCTTTATAAAACAGAAGTATATTCAGATGACAAGATGAAAGTTTACCAATTTGTAAGAGTAGGTAAAGGATGTTTATCCTATATGATTGTCTCTGGGGAAGAAGCATTAATCGTTGATCCTTCAAGATTTACTGATATTTATAAAAAGGCTGCAAAGGATGAAGGTGTGAATATAACACATATTGTAGATTCCCATCTTCATGCGGATCATATTTCTGGTGGTCGTATACTAGCTGAAGAAACAGGAGCTAACTATTATTTAATGAAAAGTGAAGGGGCAATTTTTGATTTCAAAGCGCTAGAAAATTATAACAAAATTGACTTTGAGCATGTTTCATTAGAAGTGATTGCTGTAAAAACTCCAGGACATACTCCAGGTAGTGTTTCATTCTTTGTAAATGAAAAAGTATTATTCTCAGGAGATACCATCTTTGTAAGTGGTTTAGGTAGACCAGATTTAGGTGGAAAGGTTAGAGAATGGGCTAAAGATTTATATGATACGGTTTATAACAAAGTTTCCCTGATCACAGATGATGTGATTGTGCTTCCTGCACATTATGCTGATTTTGAAGAAGAAGTAAATGTAGCTGGATATATAGGTGAGATATTAGGTGAAATTCGTAAACAAAATGAAATGATGTCCAATCAGAGTGAGTCAGATTTCGTTGAACATGTAGCACAATCTGCAAGCTCAGAAACACCTCCAAACTTCGAAGAGATTATCGCAATAAATAGAGGGGTAGAAGAAGCAGAAGAAGAAAAGCAGCAAGAGTTAGAAATTGGTCCAAATCGTTGTGCAGTTCACCATACTAATTAAAAAATAAGGAGAGATAAGAACATGAATGCAACAAAAATATTAGACGCTAAAGGTTTAGCGTGTCCAATGCCGATCGTAAAAACAAAAAAAATGATAGAGGAGTTACAATCAGGTGATATTTTAGAAATACATGCTACAGACAAAGGGGCTAAAAATGATTTGGCCGCTTGGGTAAAATCAACGGGTCATGAGTTATTAGAATCCTCAGAAGATAACGGGTTGTTTAAATTTTGGATAAAAAAAGGCTAATTGAAATAGTGAGAGAAGAATGAGAAGAAGGGAGGGAAAAACGTGTTAAAAAAAATTATCCCAGCAATTGATTGGATTCAAAATTACAATAAACATGATCTTAAAGGAGATATGTCGGCTGGTGTAATTGTTGCTATTATGTTAATACCACAGGCTATGGCTTATGCCATGATTGCAGGTTTGCCTCCAGTCATTGGTTTATACGCATCTACAATCCCACTTTTTATTTATGCGATTCTGGGATCTTCCAAACATTTAGCAGTAGGTCCAGTTGCTATGGTTTCGCTTCTTGTTTTATCGGGTGTATCTGCTTTAGCTGAACCAGGTTCTGAAGAATATTTATCCTATGTCTTTTTACTGATGTTTATGATAGGGATCATTCAGTTTAGCATGGGAATATTTAAATTAGGTTTTATCGTTAATTTTTTATCCCATGCAGTAGTAAGTGGGTTTACATCCGCTGCGGCTTTAATTATTGGTTTAAGTCAGTTAAAAAATTTATTAGGCATCAATTTGGATACAGGTGAAACGATATTTCATACTTTGTTTGAAGCGGCTCAGAGAATCAGTGAAATCAATATAATTACCTTTTTAATTGGTATTGGCAGCATTCTCACTTTGCTTTTTTTCAAGAAAAAACTACCGCGATTTCCTGCTCCATTAGTGGTTGTTTTGGTAAGTACGTTATTGGTATATTTTCTGAATTTAAAAGATTATGGTGTGAAAATTGTTGGGGAGGTTCCAATAGGGATTCCGAGTTTTTCACTTCCTGCCTTTAATATAGATTCGATTGTAGCATTACTACCCATTGCTTTAACGATTTCTTTTGTAGGTTTTATGGAATCTATTGCTGTTGCTAAAGCGATTGCTGCAAAAGAAAAATATAAAATTAATTCCAATCAGGAGTTAAACGGGTTGGGTTTAGCAAACATCATCGGTTCCTTTTTCTCAGCTTATCCTGTGACAGGTGGTTTTTCAAGATCTGCCGTTAACTATCAAGCAGGAGCTAAAACAGGATTAGCCTCTATCATTACAGCTATACTCATCATTGTTACTTTATTATTTTTAACACCGTTGTTTTATTATTTACCAAATGCCGTTTTAGCAGCCATCATCATGGTAGCTGTATTTGGTTTAATTGATATACAGGAAGCAAAACATTTATTTAAGGTGAAAAAGATGGATGGGTTAACGCTCCTCATTACTTTTATTTTTACATTAATGTTAGGAATAGAAGAAGGAATACTAATTGGAGTAGCTTTTTCTTTACTTGTCTTCATTTGGAGAAGTGCTTATCCACACATTGCTGAACTAGGATATATTGAGAAAACAAAAGTATTTAGAAATATTAAACGTTACCCTGAAGCGAAAACCTATAAAGATACTTTAATTTTTAGAATTGATGCTTCTATTTATTTTGCAAATGTGGGGTTTATTGAAAAAAAATTTAGTGATGAAATGTCTAAAAAACCAAATATAAATCGAATTATTCTCGATTTTAGTGCTGTAAATGATATCGATGCAGTTTCAATTGATGAGTTAGAAAAAATCATGGACAATTATACAAGCGCCGGTATTCAATTTCTCATTATTGGGATGAAAGGACCGATTAAAGATCTAGTTCAAAAAGCAGGTTGGAATGAAAAATATGGACAAAATATTAAACATCCATCATTGCAACATGTTTTACAAATGAAGTGATGAGAGATAAAAGATAGGTGAACGAAAAATGACTTTAACAGAGACTAATTTAATAAAACAAAATGAACAGTTCGTTACAGAGATATTACAGCAAGATCCAGCATATTTTCACAAATTAGTAAAAGGCCAATCTCCTGAATATTTTGTGCTGGCTTGTAGTGATTCCCGTGTTAGTCCATCTGTAACAGCAAATATGCCTTTAGGAAATATGTTTGTTCATCGCAATGTAGCAAATCAAGTTGTTGAGGGCGATCATAGTTTTTCAGCGGGGTTATATTATGCTTTAAAACATTTAAAAGTAAAAAAAATACTCATAGAAGGTCATACTCAATGTGGAGGGATTCAAGCCGCATGTGAAATGAAACAAGAACAGAGTAATTTACAAAAAGACGATGGATTTCATTTATGGGTTTCAGAAATTCAACAAAACGTACCAAGTAAACATCAGTGTGATGAATTAACATCATTTGAGTTGTCTAAATTAAATGTGTTAAATCAAATAGAAAATCTCAAAAAACATCCTGTTTATATAAAGTATGGATCTAATGTTGACATTATAGGGTTTGTATTTGATCTGTCTTCTGGAAAGTTACAGAAGGTGACTTAATCACTTTGGAACAAGCATAACGTCACATTCTTTGGGATTACTTTTATAAGTATATGTACTTGTTTCATTCAACTACTCATGATAGTATACCTATACATGTATGAGTGATTGAAGGGGGTTTATAGGATGGAATATGGAGAAGATGTCAAAAGGAGATTAAAACGTTTAGAAGGACAAGTTCGTGGGGTATTAAATATGATGGAAGAGGACAAACCTTGCAAGGAAGTGGTTAGTCAATTATCTGCAGTAAGAAGTGCTGCAGACAAAGCGATTGCTTATATTGTAGCTATGAACTTAGAAAACTGTATTTTAGAAGAACAAGAAAAAGGAAACGACACGAGTAAACTAGTGAAAGAAGCCATTGATTTATTAGTCAAGAGCAGATAAAATCGTTTCGAATACATGGTTTGTAAATATTAAAACGTCGATCCATTGATTTGGTCGACGTTTTTATTACTGTATGTAATTAAGCAGGTACATTTTTTTTCTTATCTTGTTTGATTTCACTTTGAATATCTGTTGTACTTTGATCGGCAATCATCTTACTGCTGCCTTCAAATTTTCCCCCATCTTCAATAGATAAGATCGATATAGAAATATTGCCATGGACTTTACCAGTAGAGGAGATTTGCAGTTTCTTTGTTTCAACATTACCTTCAATTTTACCTACAACCGTAGTATTACGAGCAGTGATATTTGAAACGGCTACACCATTTTCTCCGATAATGACGTCACCTTCACAATGAATATCCCCTACGATTTTACCATCAATGCGAATGCTTGCTTCCGATTTTATGTTCCCATCAAAATATGATCCTTCACCGATTAAAGTATCTGTTTTATTTGGATCCATGTTTTTTTCTTTGTTACCTTTAAACAAAATACATCATCCCTTCTAAAGATAGAAATACAGTTTTTTGTATTTATTGAATGAAATCTAACGGATTTTGTCTTTGACCATTTTTAACTATTTCATAATGAAGATGTGGTCCTGTACTTCGTCCGGTTGAACCTACCAAACCTATCTTTTGTCCTTTTTTTACCTGTTGCCCAGATTCAACTAATATCTTATTTAAGTGCATGTATCTAGTAATCATCCCTCTGGAATGATTGATGGTGATTTGATTTCCATAGATCCGATCATAACCCGTATAACTAATGGTTCCATCAGCTGCTGCAAAAACAGGATCGTTATAGAAGGCTCCAATGTCTAATCCTGTGTGAAAGCTAAGCGCATTAGTAAAAGGATCTCTTCGATATCCAAAATTAGATGTGACTTTTTGATGGTTTGTAGGCCAAATTGAAGGTGTTATATTTAATAGCTGTTGATATTCTACAATATCTTGTTTTGAGTCTGATAAACTAACTAATAAGGAATCCACATTTTTATTTAAAGAGATTAAATTTTCAGATGTATTTGTTGTAATATCATTTAAAGATTCATTATGTAACGGTACAAGATGACCACCTGTACCTATAAGTTTATTATTTTTATGTAGAATAGAAACGGATGATGTGGCAACAGCATCTTTTTCTAATATAGTGTTTGATGGATCTGCAAGCGCAGTAGTGTCATTTCCCGTGATTTTTTTTATTTCATTTTCTAATTTTTCTAACTCATTTAGTTTTGATTCTATTTCTTTCGTTTGTTCTGATAAACTCATTAAATTGGTTTGTAATTGTTCAATCGTTTCATCTTTATCTTCAATGGTTTGATTTTTTTCAGTAACCATATCGGTATATTTCGTTTCACTTACTTTTAAAGTTGTATGTAATCGATCGTACTTTAGCAAAGCACTTTGATGAAGTGTGAAGAGGACGAAGATAGAGAAGATAAGTAGGCCAAGGAAAATGGGAAGGCTATATAGAATGAAATCCATCACCTTAAATTGTATGGATGAACGACCAGCATCTTCTAAAATAATAAAAGTGAACTTCTTTTTCTTCCACTTAAATTTAAATAGTTTTTTCATACGTAACTCCTTATGTGTCCTTTTAAAGTAAGTGATCAAAAATGATTGTTTACCAAATTGTGTAGTAAAAGTTCAATTGTAAGTATTTCTAACATGAAAAAATATTTCTGTCATTAATTATTCTACATAAGAACTAAAAAACCTGCCTCTAAATCCAAAAATAATTAAATTTTATGTTTTATTTTGTCTTAATTTGTTGCATTTAATCATTTCCATGAATGAGGTGAGTAAAGCACCGGTCAAACATAATGCAAAACCAATCCCAGCAATAAGCCCACAAATAGAATAAAGTCTCCCAAACAAAATCCCAAATAAGATAAAAAGAACACAAGAGAGAATAAGTAAGTTGGTAGACCAGCGCCAGTTTCCAGCATACCTGTGCTCTTTTTTAACGATATTGGATTGTTTCTTTTTAAATTTCTTTCTTCTAGAAAAAGCAAACAATATAATCAAAACGGGGACTTGAAGACCTAAGGTGATTACAACACTGCTGTAACTTGAAAAAATATACAGTTCTGTAATACTTGAAAAAGATAGAACTTTAAACATATAGAGGAACCAACCAACAGATGTAGAATAGATTCGATAGTCTTTTCGATTTGTATAACTGCTTAGTCCGATTAAACCTGCGATAAACATAAAAATCATATTTAACATAAACGAAAAAGTATACGCTGTAACCATAATAATTTCCAATCGTTCCAAAAAATCTGTAAAATGAATTTGTTCTGCTAAAAGATAAATAGGATACGTGGCTTTACTCCCAATATTAGGTCCTAAAACAGTAATCGTTAAAGCCATAACTAAGGTTAAGATAAATGTAGCGTTTATTAATCCAAATCTGATGGCTGCATGAATTTGCTTAGGAACAGAAAGTGCATGTAAAAAAGCGCCTAAAATAAAAATGTCTCCAAACCATCCAATAGTTAAAGTGTTTGATTTTACGAATCCATCAACACCCTTTGCTAAAATAGGAAGTAACCTTTCAAATTGAATGTCTCCTATTAACATAAGTGGCATCGTGAATGCCATGCCAATAAACAATAAAAAAGTTAATTCATTTACACGTGCACTTACTTCATAACTCATTTTCCCATAGTAAATGAACATGAGAATTATGATGATCCCAATAATATAAATAGGGGTCGAAATTAAAATAGAGCTGTCCATAAATGCAGTCAAAATAGCAATATTTCGCATCAATGATATCCAAATATAAGCTATGATAATGAAGTTTATAATGCCCCCCATGACTTTACCTAAAATTTGTTGTGAGATTTCAAATATGTTTTTTTCGGGGAATCTTTTAGACAATTCGTAAAATATGTATGTAATACACAATGCATAAATAAGCGGTATTGTATACGCAATCCAACCATTATGACCAGAAATATAGAGTGCTTCTCTTGGGAAAAAAGTCTGACTGCTGGTGAAAATAATGACAGTTGCAAGCCAAGATAATTGTGAAGGACTAATAATTTGTCGTTGATCCATCAGTTCATATACTCCTTAATTTTCTGAATGAGCCCATTTATGAATCCATGGCGAGACATGATTGATAAAGAAATCTAAAGGCATTGGAATATCCGTATACAAATATCTCATGACCATAAAACTGAGTACAAATAAATTTAAACTCAATAAAATGATTTTTTCAGATCGTTTGATTGACTTGAGATACTTTATATCAAAAGATATTGTTAATAAATACAATAGAAACAAGATGATTTTAATAATACTGCTCATTTTGATTCTTCCGCCTTAACTCTATTTGTAATGTTTTCTGATACTAATCCAGCATCTGTAATATTAGCTTTGATTTGGATTGAAAATTTGGCTTTTGCTAATTCTTCATACCAATTGTCCTCATATTTTTCCCGCCATTGTTTAGGGTAGTGGCGTTGTAATAATAAACCTAATTGAGCTGAGTCACCCTTATTCTCTTGTATAACTTTGATTGCACTATGGATTGCTCCATCGATGTGATCTTCAAGACTTTTACTAAGTACTTCTTGCGTTGAATTATTCGTAATATCAGATCTAGTAAAGTCCTCAATTAAATTTGCATTAATCTCAATATCTAATGCATATTCAATATGATCATCATTAAGTTTAGGCTTAATTTTTACGTTCCCATTTTTAACATTAACGGATGCATACTTATTTTCTTCAATTTTTAATATTGTAGTATAAGGGCTTATTTCATCTTTTAACCACATTAAACCATGTGCCTCTTCACCTTCGAACGTTCCAACCATTTTATCATCTTGAAATTGTGCATAGCCCACAAACTCAATTTCTTTTGATGGATCGTTAGAAAGCTGTGATTTCTTCACTGTCATATAGGACAAGATTGTATCACTACCTATAGGGCTCATTGCTTGTGCAGCTTGCCTCATATTTACTTTAATTACCCCTCTGGCTTCCGCTAAATACAATATGTTTTCTCCAGAGAATCGTTCAAACTGTGGTTCAGCTTTTAATAGATCAAAAGCTTTTCCTTTGGCAACAATAATATATGCGGATAGTCGATTACTGGCTGTACGTGCTGTTGTATCAAACATATCTCTAATTCCGTTTCTAGCCAGTTCTTCACTTACGATAAGTACTCGTCGATGGGAAAATGTGATTCGTTGTGACATTCTTGCTTGCATTTTAGTTACGGCTTCTCGAAGTGTCTTTCCAATATCTGAATCAATATAAGCAATATTATCTTCAGCCCCACCCCCAGATCCTGTAGTTTGAGAAGCTCCCATTTTACCAGGTAATGCATATTGTACGGTTGTACGATAAACATGATCCTCCTCTACATCAACGGCAGTAGCTAGGGCAACGGCAATATCATTTAGTTCGATGCGATCCCAACATCCGGTAAGCAGTAAACATTCAATTAAGAGTGAATAAATGAGAAGCTGTATACTTTTATTCACCTTGATCCCCTACTTCCTCTGCATTTTTATTTTTGATGCCACCATCTTTTTCAACATTTTTTTTCACTTGAGTACCCATCCGCTTTTTATCTTGGACTGGTATATATTGAGGACGTTCAGTCATAAAAGGCCACGGAGCAGCGACTACCGTATCTTTTAAATCTTTAATTCTCAAAGGGGCCAAAGGGGTTAAATACGGTACACCAAATGATTTTAAATTTCCTAAATGTCCTAATAACAGCAGTAAACTCATAAAGATTCCAAAAATACCAAATAAAGAGGCTGCAAACATAATTGGAAATCGTAATAAACGTATGGCTATACCTGTGTTAAAAGTAGGGATAGTAAAGGATGCAATCCCGGTCACAGATACAACGATAACCATAGGAGCGGAAACTATACCTGCTTCTACAGCAGCTTGACCAACAACCAATGCACCCAAAATACTTACAGCCTGGCCAATGGTTTTGGGTAATCGAACACTGGCTTCTCTTAAGGCCTCAAATGTGACCTCCATAATTAAAGCTTCTACAATTGCTGGAAATGGAATCGCTTCGTGAGCTGCAATAATGCTTAGCAACAAAGTAGTTGGTATTATATCTTGATGATAGGTTGTAAAGGCGATATAAAATGCTGGTGTTGTCAACGCAAGGAATAGGAATAAAAAACGAAGCCAGCGAATGGCTGTTGCTACTATAAATCTTTCATAATAATCCTCACTGGCTTGTATTAAATTCAAAAATATGGTGGGTGCAATTAAAACATTAGGTGTACCATCCACGATAATAGCAAACTTTCCTTGTAATAAAGCAGCTGAGACCGTATCTGGTCTTTCTGAATATCTAAATTGTGGAAAGGGTGAATATATATTATCTTGGATTTGTTCCTCAATATATCCACTTTCAAGAACTCCATCCATATCAATCATGCTTAATCTTCGATCTACTTCCTTAATCAGATTAGGATCTATGATGTTATCGATATAAACTAGAGAAATATCTGTACAGCTATATTTACCTATTTTATAAGCTTTGGTTTTTAAATGTGGTGTTTTTAACTTTCTTCGAATCATCGATGTATTCACACGAAGATTTTCAATAAATCCTTCTCTAGGACCACGAATGGATGATTCCGTTTCTGGTTCTGAAATCGTACGTGTTTTAAAACCACGCATGCTAACTAAGAGAGATTCAGTGTTTTTATCGATAAGAATGCCTAAATCCCCATTTAATATACTTAACATGAAATCAGAAAAATTGTTTTTTTCATTTACCTCTGCAAAAGGAAGTATAGATTCTTTAATTTGTGAAATGTCAGATATCTCAACTTTGCTTTCCATCATTGATTTCATAGCTTCTGTCATTAAATCATTATCTATCATCCCATCCACAGAGACAGCAAGGGCATCAATTTCATCATTATCAACTCCATTTCCAATTTGAAACGATTTGATAACGACATCAGAACAATCTTTGAAATATTCTTCAAGCATTTTTTTATTCGTTTCAAGTTCTGGTGAGATAAATACCCCTTTTAATTCTTCAAGGAACGAATAATCTAAATAAGATTTCTCTTGTTTTTTTTTATTTTTTTTATTAGAAAGAATCATACTAACTTCCCCCAATTTTGCCAAAACAGTAGTAAGTTACAGGTTATGAAAGTATTTTCTCCAAATATCACTACAATATGTATTAGTTGGATAAGTGAGCTAATAAATGGTCAAGCTGTTGTGGTTTAACCTTTTGTATGAGGTCTCCTTCTTTTTTTAAGCGGTTCTCGATATTTAAAAGATTAAAATCAGAAGGAATTAGATTTTTATTGATTTCATGCCAGAATAGAGGAGTAGAAACGGGGGCATGCTCTCGCGCTCTAGGTGTATAAGGAGCAGCTAATGTTTTTCCTTGCCAATGTTGTAAATAGTCAATATAGATAAGTTGCTTTCTATTTTTTTTGAGTCTTTCAATGGTAAATAAGTTTGGGTGTTTTTGTACTAAAAATTCACTAATAAACTGTCCCATTTTCCTCAATTGATCAAAACTATATTTTTGTTCAATAGGGATTACGATTTGTATTCCAGTTGCTCCAGAGGTTTTAGGTACAGATTGAATATGCAGTTTGTCCAGTAGCTCCCCTATAAAAAGGACAGCGTCTACTAATCTAGGTTCATTTTCTTTAGAAGGATCAATGTCTATAACCCATTCAACGGGTAAAGATTGATTAATGTAATGAAAGGAGGGATGAAATTCTAGGCATGCTAAATTACCTAACCATAATAAAGTAGCTACATTATCCAAGTTTACATAATGGATGTTATGTAAATATGCAGTATTCACAAAATCAGGAGTTGGTTCAGGACAATTTTTTTGATAAAAAAAAGTCTTATCATTATAACCATGCGGAAATCTGATCGTGGTTAAATATCTATTTTTACAATATGTAAGGAGGAAAGGAGCAAGTTTTACTAACTTATGTAAATATTCAATTTTGGAAATGTTTGGCCATAAGGGTTTACTTGGATTGGAAATGAGTATCTCATGCCCTTCCACTTTCAAGGGTACTTTTTCTGTTGTTTTTGACATGAATTTACCTCCATAAAACTAATACAAATGGTTGACATCAATGTACTCAATTTGAGGGTGGCGTAATACGCCATAGGATGTAATTTCTAATCCTTTAACTTTACATGGGAAAGGTTTTTTCAACCAAACCATGTGATCCCCCTTTAAATCCGAGGGTAAAGGAAAGAAAGAGGCATCATTCGAATGATGTACTTTGGAATATAACAGTAGCGTTTCTTTCCATTGTTGATTTAACCCTAAAGAAACCTTGCCGAAGTAGTATCCATCACGTGCCATAACTAAACTGGAAAGTAAGTTGCCTTTTGTAGTGATTGCTACAATTTTAACGTCGAAATATAAGATCGTTTTTTTCTTAAACCAATCATTATGTTTTTTCCCTTCTTGATAAGAACTGCTTAACCTTTTACTGACAATGCCTTCCCATTGATATTTGTTAACCCAATCCCATAATACATGACCATCATAAAATAAGTCTGTTACAAAGAGGGAGGAAGTGGTTTCATTGAAAAGTGTTTTCAGTTTTTGATAACGTTTGCTGTAAGGTTTTTTTCTCCAATCTATACCGCCTAAATAGAGTAGATCAAAAAGAACATATGAAACTGGATATTTGTTCTGTACAATGGTACTTTTGTTTTTTTCTCTTTGTAGTATTTTTTGAAAATTAGGTCTTTGAGTATCTTGATCAAAAACAATCATTTCCCCATCTAATAATATGGAATCTTTCATTTTTGACTGAAGAATGGACTGAAATACTGGATTCATAAAGAACTGTACAATTTCTGGATACGTTTCGTTTTTTAGGATCATTTTTTTAGAATATAGATCTACTCTTCCACCCTGAATGAAAGTTAAGATTCTTACGCCGTCCCATTTGAGTTGATAACCCCATTCATCACCTACAGGGATCTGTTCATTTGAGATCGGTGACATTGGTTTTATTGGAAGTTGTGTGGTTTTAACGCCTTCCTTCATTTGTTATGATACTGTCTCTTTTTTGTTTGTTTTTGCTTTTTTAGATGTTTTTTTACTTGGTTTTTGCTCCCCTGTATCCATTGCATTTAGACTGGCTTGCAGAGCTGTCATCAAATCAATAACGTCTGCAGCTGGTTGTTTAGGTGCAATTTTGATCTCTTCTCCAGAAACTTTACTTTCAATTAACTCTAACAATTGTCCCCTGTAATCATCATGATATTTCTCAGGTTCAAAAGGTTTAGTTAATTGTTCAATAAGCATTTTTGCCATGGATAATTCGTTTTCCTTGACGTTCACATTTTCAGGAAGATTAGGAATTTTATCTATCGCTCTAATTTCATCAGGATAGTAGATGGTTTCCAGTGTGATACATTTATCTATGACTCTTAAAGCTGCGAGACTGCTTTTGGAACGTATAGATATTTTAGCTATTCCGATTTTCCCACTTTCCTTCATCGCTTCTAATAATAAAGAATATGCATTTGCTCCTGTTTCTCCAGGTGATAAATAATATGTTTTTTGAAAATAAATTGGATCAATTTCTTCTAATTGTACAAAATCAAGAATTTGTATTTCTTTTGTTGTTTCCGATTCAAGCTGCTCTAACTCTTCTTTTTCGAAAAGAACAAATTTTCCTTTTTCATATTCGTATCCTTTTGTAATGGACTCCCAATCTACTTCTTCATCACAATGTTTGCATTTCCGAACATAACTGATTGGAGTTCCACAATCCTTGTGAATATATCTCATGGATATACTTTTATCTTCCGTTGCTGAGAACATTTTGATTGGTACATGTACAAGACCGAAGCTAATAGCTCCTTTCCACATCGTATGCATTTAAACATTCCTCCTTTAATTTGTAATGATCTCTAGTTACGTGATGCTTTGAAAGTCTCGCAATAAATGAATTTTTCATGTGATTACATCTATAAATATCCGTTTTTGCATTTGAGTTTGCTAATTGAAGTTATTTTCATAATTCTTGTATTCATTATTTACATTGTCAAATAAAATTAACCGTATCTTGCGTCATGTAATGTAATGATAAAAATAATGGGGAGTGGGTATCATTAAAACAAGGGATTGCTTGATGAAAAAATATCGTATGCAATGAATGGGCATCCCATTCATTGCAAATATAGGAGGTAATGATTTTGACTAAACATAATGAGACAGAAAATAATGAAGCGCAAAACGAAGGAAGAGAAAAACATTTTATGGATATTGATCGTATGGTGAATGAGGGGTTAGGAGGAGGGCATGTAACCCTACAAAACGGACTCATCGATGAATCAACAACAGATACAATGGAAGATGAAAAGAGTGATATTAAAGAAAAATCTTTCGGTGAATAAGGGTGTATCAATGTAATACTATAATCATTAATATGGAGGTTACCTATGGATATAGAAAGAGCACAGGAAATATTTCATTCTGAAGCAAAAATTAATGTGTATTTAAATGGAAAGGAAGTTTGGATTGATAAAGTTGATCGTGTAAACAATTGCGCAAGTATTCACGAAGTAAATAATCCAAATGAACAAGAAACCGTAGAAATCACAAAATTAAAAGAACTACAATAAGCGAATTCCTTGAAACAATACTTTTTATAGAAAGATGAGAAATCCCGAATGAAGTTTGTCCCTTTTCATTATGGGATTTTTTATTTTTTCTTACATGCTTATTTATTAAAAAGTTGATGATGTCGTAGGATGGTGCTTTTGTGGGTCAAATTAGTTATAATTAGAGGCAGCTAGAAACTTGAATGTTTAATTTTAGTAGGTGATTCTTTGAGTTCATTAGATGAATTTGCATTAATTCAATCTTTAAATTATAAAAAACAATCTAACAATTTTCATAATAAACTCGGAGTCATAAAGGGCATAGGGGATGATGCCGCTGTTGTACAAACCCGGTCAGGTTCGCAGCTTGTCATGACCTGTGATACGATGGTGGAAACGATTCATTTCAATCCATATACAATGTTAGATGAAGATGTTGGTTATAAAGCAATGGCATCCAATTTAAGTGATATTGCGGCAATGGGGGCTATACCAAAGTATGCTCTTATTTCTTTAAGCATACCTAAGCATTACTCTACATTTCGATTAAAAAAAATATATAAAGGACTTTATGAGTGCGCAAACTATTTTGAAATTGCAGTGATTGGCGGTGATACAACGAAATCACCTAAACATTTAAATATCTCTATCACTTTAGTAGGTGAAGTTGAATCAAATCAGGCACTATTCCGTTCAAATGCGAAGGTGAATGACCTAGTATTCACCACAGGTTATTTAGGATGCTCAGCAGCAGGGCTGGATTATTTATTGAAAGTGAAACAGAAACAACTTATGCTTGGCCAAATTCCAATGAACTTTCTTCCACTTGTGAAACAGCACAGAAGACCAACTCCTCAAATTAAAGCAGGTCGCATTCTTCTTCAATCTAGGAGATGTCATGCTTTAAACGATGTTAGTGATGGATTATCAAGTGAGGCTTCGGAGATTTGTGAGGCATCTAATGTTGGGTTTTTATTTGACGAAGTGAAGTTACCCATACATCCCCAATTAAGAGAGTATGGTCAACTCATAGGAAAGAGCCCACTTGATTGGATTATGTATGGTGGGGAGGACTATCAATTGCTTGGAACGGTTTCAAAAGCGGATGTGGTACATATACAGAATCGCTTTCAACAAGAAGGAATTCCATTTTTTATTGTAGGAGAAGTCGTAGCTCAAAAGGGTGTGCAGATGAAAGATGCATACGGTAATATAAAAAAAATACATAAAAAAGGGTATAATCATTTTAATTAGATAGGCTGGAGTGAATACATTGAATCAAGCAAGTAGTTTTCGATTTCATGCTTTATCAGAAAAAGATACAAAGCGGTTAGCTCATGAAATTGCAAAAAACGTACAAGCAGGAAATGTGATTACATTAGATGGGGATCTAGGTGCAGGAAAAACCACATTTTCTCAAGCATTTGCAAAAGAAATTGGGATTACAGAGATTGTTAATAGTCCTACTTTTGTGTTGATTAAAGAATATCAAGGACAGGAGTTACCCTTATATCATATGGACGTTTACCGTTTATCTATAGAAGAAGCGGATGAATTAGGTTTAGATGAATATTTTTATGGAAATGGTGTTTGTTTAGTGGAGTGGTCAAGTAAAATTACTGAACTGCTTCCAGAACATCGTCTGGAATTGTACATTACTCATTTGGGTGATCAAGAGCGGAATTTTGAGATTACTCCAAAAGGTGATATATATATTCAATGGTGTGAAAAGTTGAAAAACAGTGGGGTGATTTCATGAAAATAGGACAAACACTTAATCATTTGTCAAATAATTTTATGCTTTGTATGGATACTTCAACTTCAGATCTCACTGTTGCTGTACTACAAAATGATCAATGTTTAAAAGAAATTCGAGTGAAGGCAGAAAGAAGTCATTCCATACAATTAATTCCTTGTATCCAAAAATTACTTAGTGATGTAGATCTTAAGATGAGAGATTTGAACTGTATAGCAGCTGGACAGGGTCCAGGTTCATATACTGGAGTTCGAATCGCAGTTACTGTTGCAAAAACGCTAGCATGGACATTACATATCCCTTTATTTGGCGTTTCCAGTTTAGAAGGTTTATCTTATGGGATTAACAGGGAAATGAAATTAAATGAACTGGGTTCAAACGGGTTGGATAACTGGATTATCCCTATATTAAATGCACGTAGGGGGCAGGTGTATACAGCACTATATGAATTTAAAGAAAACGGTCACGAAAATAGATTACCTGATGGTATCAGACTGATGGAAACATGGGTTCAACAAATCCACGAGTACCTAGAATCACAATCCTCTTCTAAACAAATTACTTTTGTAGGTGATGTTGAACAATTTAAAGCAGAGATTTCCAGATTAGAGCAGGTATCTGGTCAAAAAATGAATTGTTATGAAAAACATATGAATGCTTATGATATTGGACTACTTGCTTTTAAACAAAGGGATCGAAGTAAAATAAAGGAACCACATCATTTTATACCCAACTATACCCAATTAGCTGAAGCAGAAAAAAATTTATGAAACGAACCTTTACTGATGTTGAAAGGAAACAATCCATGGAACGTTTAAGTCGATCGATGACGATAGCTGACATAAAGCAAGTTCATGAGATAGAATCTGAGGTGTTTACAACCCCATGGACGGAGCAAGCATTTTACAATGAGCTTTTGAACAATCATTTTGCACGTTATCAAGTCATTGAGATGGATGGAATCATTGCAGCGTATGGTGGCATGTGGACAGTGATAGATGAGGCACATATTACAAATATAGCAGTTCGTAATCAATATCGTGGTCAAAAATTGGGAGAACAGTTGGTTGAGGAAATGAAAGAGAATGCATTGTCTCTAGGAATGAAGAAAATGACGTTAGAAGTAAGAGTTTCTAACGAAATTGCGATTCATCTTTATAAGAAATTAGGATTTTATGAAGCAGGTATTCGTAAAGGCTATTACACAGATAATCATGAAGATGCACTGATTATGTGGGTAGATTTGAACCAAAAGGATGGAGCAAAATGACAATCACAATTTTAGCAGTAGAAACGAGCTGCGATGAAACTTCTGTGTCCATAGTACAGAATGGAAAAAAAGTTTGTTCGAACGTTGTTTCAAGTCAAATGGAAACACATGAGAAATTCGGGGGTGTTGTACCTGAAATTGCTTCAAGGAAACATGTTGAAACGATTACTTTAATTATGGAAGAAGCCATTAAACAAGCAAATATAGATGCAAAGGATCTATCAGCCGTTGCTGTGACTCAGGGGCCCGGTTTAGTTGGGTCATTAATTGTAGGTATGGTTGCTGCAAAAGCTTTTGCCTGTGCTCTTGATCTACCTTTGATTGGTGTCCATCATATTGCAGGTCATATATATGCTAACCAGTTAGTACATGATTTAGAATATCCTTTAATGTCTTTAGTTGTATCTGGAGGGCACACTGAATTGGTTTACATGGAAGCACCGGGTTCATTTAAAATTATAGGACAAACACGTGATGATGCAGTAGGAGAAGCTTACGATAAAGTAGCTAGAGCGCTAGGTCTTCCATATCCAGGAGGACCCTATGTGGATAAACTGGCACAGGAATCTGATGCAGAAATCAAATTACCCAGAGCTTGGTTAGAAGCAAATTCATATGATTTTAGTTTTAGCGGGTTAAAATCAGCAGTATTATCAGTAGTTAATCAAGCAAAAATGAAAAGGGAAGTTTTAAATAAAGCACATGTTGCTCTTGGTTTTCAAAATTCTGTAATAGATGTTTTAGTTGAAAAATCTTTGAGAGCGGTAAGGCAATTCAATGCGAAACAGTTACTTTTAGCTGGCGGCGTAGCGGCAAACAAAGGATTAAGACAAGCATTACAAACTCGCTGTGAAAAAGAAGGGATTCCTTTACTTATCCCTCCTCTAGACCTTTGCACAGATAATGCAGCGATGATTGGAGCAGCAGCTTTCTTAAAATGGGAAAAACAAGACTTCAGTTCGATGGACTTGAAATCAGAAGCTCGTCTTCCATTAGAAAACTGGATCACAGTTGATTAAAGGTTTATAGAATGGCTTATCATAAATAAGTTATACTGAGATAAATAAATGTAGTTTTAAATTAAAGAGGTGATATGAACAAATGGTGAATGCACTATATGTTATCATTGGAATAGTCATTATATATCTTCCGATTTTCTATAATATGAATCGAAGAATACGTGTTTTAGAGGACGAGGTTAGAAAACTAACAAAAGGTGATAATAACATTTACTGAAACTACGAAAAGACGCATAAACGCGTCTTTTTTGCATCTTAGTAATCGTATTAAATAAAGTGAAAATAAGAATAAGTATTAATAATCCTGTTGTTTTACTCAATGATATGTCGTCTAAATTTATAATTGTGCATACGAATATCATAACCTTTTTTTTAAGACAAAAAAATGTCATTACATAGATATTTCACGAAATCTCTGATATATCACAAATAGTTCACGGTTTATCCACAATGTTATTCACAGCTTGTGTATATTGTGGAAAAGTACTTCTATCTATTGTTATTACTGAATTAAAAATGTGATAAAAAATTAGGATAAGTTTTACACAATGAGTTGTGGATAATGTGGATAAAACAAGATAATGTGTAAATACCCTGTAAAATACCTGTAAAATCGATGTAAAACGACATATTATTCTGGGGATAAGGTTGTGGATAATGTGGATTAGTATGTATCCCTTTTGAAATGGAGATGATGAAGAAATACGGTAGCTGATTCTTGAAACAGAGGTGTATTAATTTGTATAAAAACATACTCATATCAACTGTTATTATACTTATGCTCAATATGATTTTTTTAGTTTTTGATGAAATTTCAGCTTCCACATTTACAGAATCAGAAAAGAATAAAGTCATTGTGGTTTCCATTCCCGGTTTATCTTTTAATGAGTTTTCTAAGGAACAGTTACAAGTTCTTCCTTCGCTTTCATTTTTATTTGAACAAAGCAAGGTTGGAGCAATGAATGTGCGTATTAACGGAGGCAATATTGATGATGTTTATGTATCATTAGGCGCGGGTGTTCCTACGAAAAGTAGATCAGATATTAAAGCACTTCATTTGGATGAAAAAGTAGATGGAGAGTCTGCATATGAAAAATATGCTCGTTATGTTGGGAGTTTACACGAAAAAGTTGAGATAGTGGTTCCTGAAATCTCTTTATTATATGAGTTGAATGAAGATAATCGTTATCAAACACAAATAGGTTTATTAGGAGAAACGTTGAAGCAAAATGAAAAAAATATCTATGTGTATGGTAATCGAGATAGAGGGATCGTTTCAAATGAATCACACAACGAAAAAAAAAGATCATCAGCTCAAATGATAATGGATAAGAAGGGGCTAATTTCTTATGGTAATATTGGAAAACAAACGTTAACTATAAATAAAAAAAGACCATTTTCAGTGCAAACCAACTATCAATGGATATTTGAACAATTGAAAAGTGTGAAGAATAATTCCATGATTTTGATTGAGTTAGGAGATTTGGATCGCTTATATGTGGATAAGTTGTATTATTCACCAGCGCGTTTTTATCAGTTACAACAAGAAGTTTTAAAAGAACTGGATGAGTTCCTAGGAGAAATCATAAATGATATGAATCCTGAAGATTCAATGATCCTGTTTTCACCACAAGTACATCGTGATGCAAAAGAGGTGAAACTGTTATTAACACCGTTCATTTATTACGATAAGCAAATTACACCTGGGTTACTTACTTCTTCTACAACGAAACGTACAGGAATTGTTTCACATGTGGATATGGCTCCAAGTTTATTGAAATTATTTCAAACTTCTACTCCTAGCGGCATAATGGGAAATACAATAATGGCTGAAGAGAATGATCAAAAAAATGTACATTGGTTAGTTGAGGAAATAAAAAAAATTCAAAACATTTACCAGTTAAGACCTAAGCTGTTATATTCTTTTGTTACATATGAAGTGATTGTATTGATTATTAGTTTATTATTTGTGATTAAAGGTTTGAGGCAAGGGATACCATTCATAAAGCCATTTTTGTTTTCATTACTCATTGCACCACTTGTTATGCTTTGGATGGGATATTTTTCAGGGTTATCTAGTTTGATACAAATTATATTTTTTCTTGCAGTTACCATTTTATTAAGTATGATGTTTCAGTATTTTTCTATTATTTCGATGCTTACTATTATTAGTTTTTCAACTTCCTTTATGATTTTAATGGATGGTTTACTTGGTGCTTATGCTATGAAACATTCTGTATTGGGATATGATGTTATGATTGGTGCTAGATACTATGGGATTGGAAATGAATTTATGGGAGTTCTGATCGGATCAACTGCGCTTGCAGCAACCATGTTTTTTCATGTGACTTATCTGAAATATAATAGGCTGACAAAATGGTTGATTGCAGTATATTTTTTGATTGTTATATTTTATTTAGGAGCTCCTTTTTTGGGAACAAATGCTGGAGGTACTATCACAGCGATTGTGACATTCTCAATACTTTGGATAAAATGTTTTAAAGAAAAATGGGTAAGCTCCATTCACTGGTTGAAGTTCACTGTATTAAGCGCTATTTTAGGATTTATATCGTTAATTGTTTTATGGATATTAAATGATGTGATGATTACTGATCAAAATAAAGTGAGTCATATTGGAAAAGCAATGAACGGATTATTTAGTGGAAATGTACAACAAATAATAGATATTGCGATTAGGAAGATCTCTATAAATTGGCTACTCATACGTGTTTCCGCATGGAGCAAAGTGTTTTTAACTAGTTTGGTAGTGATTGTATTTTTTGTATTGAAACCAAACGGGAGGTTTAAGAAATGGCATGATAAATATTATTCCTTTATGATTGGCTTCTCTGCAACAACGATCGGTACTATTGTAGTATTTTTCATTAATGATTCAGGTATTGTAGCTGCAGCTACAATGATTGTGTATGTAGCCATTCCAATGCTGTTGTTGAAGTTGAATGATAAAGGTCGTGAAGTTGAGAATTAGTAGTGCAAAGTCATACCAATATTTAGAAATAGTAATATAGTTACAATAGTTGTTATAGGACGGTAGGTTATTCCTCTTGAAAAGGAGGTGATGCTTATGACTGTATATGAATCATTTCTTTGATGATTACGTTTGCAATTCTAATAGTTGCAATGCTGTCGATCCATAAAAAAATAGACTAAGATGAGTAGTGCAGACCAAGGCATTGGTTAGCACTACTATTTTTTTATATAGTAGATGTGAAGAATAGATCGAGGCGGTCTAGGGATCTTGAATTCGTAACGAAAACTGATTCCTCCACAAACGTGTTAGAGTTTTAAGATGAGAGTGTGAATAAAATTAATACCTAATATAATAAATATTCATTTTATTAATCATAGTCTGTATAGTATGTTAGATATAGATACCTCCTTCATTTATAAGATGAAGATACACATTGAAATTTATGTCGAAATTTGTCGTACACTTAGGAATATTGCTACCAATAAAATCAAATTTTTTTTCTTAAACATAATTACACCCTTTCATTTTTAAAATTTTAGTAAAATAAAGACTATTTTCATCAATAACGTTATTTTCCTTTCCTATTTCATCCCAAGCAGCATATTATGAACACTTTACGGGTCGGAGTGCAGTAGATTCAAATGAAATTCGATGGGGAACCGATGGTTTTAGTTTTAATAATGCAAGAGATCATGCAATAAGGGAATGGAATAATCTAGGTGCAGTGAATATTGCTCCAGATACTTGGGCTACGTATGAAGATTTAACTTTTAAAGATATCTTGGAGCAATCAACTTTACTAGGCTATTATCAAAAACTAACTGGTTCTGATATTATTGCCTTTAATGTATTTAACTTTATGAAAATGACTAACGATGAGAGAAAAAAGGTAGCACTTCATGAAATGGGACATGCATTAGGATTTGGTCATCATGATTCTGGTATTATGAGGCAAGGAAGATTTAGTATGACAGAGTTAGATGAACATATCAAAGAAGATTATTATGAATTGTATTAAGGTGGGATTAAGATATGAAAAGAAAGGTTCTGATATTTAGCACATTATTAAGTTCAATCATCTTCATAACATTTTTAAATCAAGGAATAGATAAAGACTCAGTTCAATCAAAAGAACAAAACATAGAAATTAGCGAGATATATGGAGATTTTGTGATGGATGCTACTAAAAAGGAGGAAGTGGTAGGTAACTCAGAGAATGTTTTTATAGCTAAGGTCATTAAACAAGTCGGAACTCAACCTCTTAATGAACATATGCCAAGAACTCAATTTGAAGTTGAAGTAAAACGTAATATCAAAGGAAAATTAAAAGATTTTATAATTATAAATCAAAGTGCTGGTTTTATGACAGATTCAGAGGGAAATGTAACATTAGTCAAGTTTGAAAATCAAGAGCTTTTAGAACCTGGTAAAACGTATTTATTTGCATCATTGTATGATTCAAATAACAACTGGCATAACCCTGTTCCAGGTTATGGAGAAGTATTAGTTTCAGATGATACTAAAAAACAAATGATTGATGAATATAAAAAAGCATTTAAAGCACAGAAAACTTCCAAGATTATGGAAAAACATAAAGATAAAGATTTCGTCAATGGTTATATAGATGAAGAATAGTATTCTTAAAATTCAAAAGAGAAGTTAATGAGTATTTATAACATCTGCAGCTTCATTGAATTAACGTATTCCTTACATCTTAGTTTATCACGTAAAGCTTGGAGAACGCTGACGCACTATAATAATTTCAGATATCAATGTAACTTAATGAAGAATCTCCGTAATTTATAAAAATTAACTTCTTTTTATAGCTTAGACCTTTTTTAGATGTCCTTTACAAAGGTATATTTTAAAAATATGATATGGCGCAATTGATGAGTAATATATAAATATTTAATTGACTAATCGTAAGAATAGACCGCCCTCCAAAGGTTGTGGTCTATTCTGATCATGGCTTATCGTTTGTAACGCCTAAATACATTATTGTATTCACTTACGCCAACTATATTATGTTTAAATATGTGATTAATTATAGCTAAGTATGTGTAATACGATTAAAGTTTACTACTAAAGTATAGAATTTGCACAATAAAATAATGAATGAATTTTCAATCACACCAAAGTTTCCCATTCCTCATAATCATCTTTCAGTTTTGCTTTTTTTTGTTCAATCAACTCTGTTTTTTCTTGAACCAAAACGTAATTATTAAAAATTTCAGGATCTGCTAGTTCTTTTTCAATTTCACTGATCTCCTCTTCGAGATCATGAATGGACTTTTCTAATGCTTTCACTCTTCTTTCTCGATTACGTTCATCTCGTTTTTTCTTTTTGTCTAATTCATATGAGTTCTTATTATTGTTTTCCATGTCTTCTTTATTATCTTTATTCGTAGGTTTTGAGTTCTGTTTTTCCAATTTTTCTTCTTCAAGTTCTGCTTTTTTTTCGACATAATCATCGAAATTTCCCAGGAAATGTGTCATCCCATCGGGAGAAAGCTCGAATACTTTTTCAGCAAGTTTATTTAAAAAATATCTGTCATGTGAAATAAAGAATAACGTTCCTTCATAATCCATTAATGCAGATTCCAGTACTTCTCTACTCAATAAGTCAAGATGATTGGTCGGTTCATCTAAAATGAGGACATTTGCGTTTAGTAACATTAGTTTTGCAAGAGAAACCCTTGCTTTTTCTCCTCCACTTAAGGAACTAATTTTTTTTAGAACATCGTCCCCAGAGAATAGAAAATTACCTAATACTGTTCGTATTCGTTTTTCTTCTAAATGTGGATATTCATCCCAAAGTTCATCAAGTACAGTATTATGTTCATTTAAATTTTTCTGTTCTTGATCGTAGAAGCCAAGTTTAATGTTTGATCCCCAATCCATGGTTCCTGAAGTAGGTTTATATTTTTTAAGTAACGTATTTAATAAAGTAGACTTTCCAGTCCCATTAGGTCCAATAAGTGCTATAGAGTCACCTCTGTATAATTGAAAAGTTACATTTTTAAATAAAGGTGAATTTTCTTCAAATTCGAAAGATATATCATTAACCTTCAATACATCATTTCCTGTTCTTTTTTCAATTTGGAACGTGAAATGAGCTTTTTTTAGCCCTTCTGAAGGTTTATCTAATACTTCCATTTTTTCTAGCGCTTTTCTACGGCTCTGTGCTCTTTTTGTGGTTGATGCTCTAGCCAGATTTTTCTGTACAAAATCCTGCATCTTTGAAATTTCAGCCTGTTGTTTTTCATATTTTTTACTTTCAATCTCAAAATCTTGTGCTTTTAACTCTAAATATCTTGTATAGTTCCCTGTATATCTCTTGCTTGTTGTCCTTTCAATTTCATATATGACATTTACTAGGGCATCAAGAAAATAACGATCATGTGAAACGACCACAACTGCACCATCATAAGAACGTAAAAAACTTTCCAGCCAAGATAATGTGGTTAAATCTAAGTAGTTGGTCGGTTCATCTAATAATAGGACGTCTGGAGATTGTAGCAGCAACTTTGCTAAAGCTAATCTAGTTTTTTGTCCACCGCTTAAGTTTTCAATTCGTGATTCTGAAGGGATTTTGGCGAAACCCATACCATGTAAAATCCCTCTTATGTTTGCATCAATTTCATAACCGCCTTGTTCCTTAAATGTATCTGAGAGTTTGGAATAACGCTCTAGCGTTTGTTCGTATAGTTTTGTGTTTTCAATGACTTGAGGATCAGACATTTGTTGCTCCAGCATACGAAGCTCTGTTTCCATTTTTAAAACTTGTTCATATATGGATAACATTTCATTCCAAATCGTTTTATCTGAATGTAACCCGCTATTTTGTGCTAAGTATCCGATGCTAACTTCTTTGGCTTTAAAGATATCACCTGATGATGGCGATAACTCTCCAGCAATAATTTTCATTAAAGTTGATTTACCAGCACCATTCACACCTACAATACCAATGCGTTCTTGTTTTTCTATTTGTATGGAAGCGTTAGATAATATGGTTTCTATGCCATAACTTTTACTTATATTAGATGCTTGTAGAAGCATGTTTTTAAGACCTCCTGCAATACTTCTTCCTTATGTTGATTAATAAAAAATTGTATAGTTAGTAGTTTCAAAAGTGCAGTCCTATTCAGTGTAACTTAAATTTACCTACACTTCAAAGTGATATTTACTTACCAAATTTTATAACTAGGATGAGGGAACTAGCTCATGTATGATATAAAGAAAGACAATAACTAGAAGGGAGACTACTTATGAAATCAAAGCTTTTTTGTAAACGCTTTCTATTTGTTGTATTACTCATTATGTTAACTTCTAGTTTTTTTTACCCTTCTACACGAGAGACAAAAAAAGGATCGGAAAAATCAATGAAACTAGTGAGTGCATCCTCTTCTGATTTCAACAATTTATTAGAAGTAATGACTTATAATATAAGACATGCAAGAGGGTTGGATGGAAGTGTGGACCTAAATCGTATTACTACTGTGATTGAAGATTCAGGCGCAGAGATTGTCGGTTTACAAGAAGTCGATCGATTTCATATTAGAAGTAATATGGTAGATCAAATAGAGGAGATTGCAGATAGGTTAAATATGCATTGGGCTTTTGTTCCTAGTGTGCAGTTTAGCTTCATGGAGTATGGAAACGCAATTTTGAGTCGTTATCCAATCGTAAATACAGAAATGATTTATCTAGCTAATGATATTGAAGATCGAAGCGCTATACTAGTAGATATAGAGACACCACTTGGTATAATCAAGATCATCAATGTGCATTTTGGGTTAACGTTTGAGGAAAAGGAATCACAAATCACTCAGATTTTGTTACATATACAAAACATTGAACAACCTATTATTATTATGGGTGATTTTAATATGACGTCAGATAATACACTTATGCAAGATTTAGCTCATTTATGGCAGAGTTCTCGTACTGATTCTCCTACGGTCTTAAGTGGTTTGGAGATTGATTATATTTTTGCCAATAATGGATTGCTTATATTAGATAGTTGGACGATCGAATCCGATGCTTCAGATCACTTACCTGTAGTTGCAGAAATTTCAGCAATACAAATGTATTGAGATTGAAAGTAAATAGGAGTTATTATAGGTACATGATAAAATAAAGTTAGGAATATATAATTTGATATGGAAAGGTCATTTGATTTATGTCCATAAAAAATGAGAAATTAGAATTGAGAAATAAAATGATTAGCGTTCGATCAAAAATCTCAACAGAAGAAAGAATGATAAAGTCAGAGCAAATCTGCAGTCATATCATTCAATATATTGAGGGAACACTAAATTTGCAACAACCTATTAACATATTGATGTACATGCCTTTTAAAAATGAAGTAGATATCACACCATTCATGAGTTGGTGTTGGAAATCAGGCGGGACTGTATTTCTTCCCAAGGTTATTCAAAATTATCAAATGGAAATTCACTTGATAAAAAACTTAAATGAGGTAGAAGTAGGGAAATTTGGAATCTTTGAGCCCAAACCAAATACGAGTATTTGTAACGATATAGCTCAAATTAATGTGGTGATTGTCCCAGGTATTGCTTTTAATCAATCGGGTAGTAGATTAGGTTTCGGTGGTGGATATTATGATCGTTTTTTTTCACGTTATGATCAATTAGGTTTAAAAGTACCGTATAAAATTGCTGTTGCCTATGACTTGCAAATTGTAGAAGATGTTCCTATAGAGAAACATGATTATATGATGGATCAAATCATTACAGAAAAAGGGATACTATTGAAATAATCAGAAAGATAAATTATTTTTAATTTTCATTTAATGAATTTGTAACATGTTTAGCAGTTAAATATTTTAAAATTAAGATAAAATATAAATGAAGGAGAAATGCTATTTGGAAGAAGGAACAACATTTACCCATATGAATGAACAAGGAAGAGCACGAATGGTGGATGTTTCAGAGAAAAATCAAACGAAAAGAACAGCTCTTGCCAAAACCTCAATGAAGATGGAGTCAACTACATTAACTGCCATAAAGGAAGGGAAAATAAAAAAAGGAGATGTACTGGCTGTAGCACAGGTGGCAGGCATAATGGCCGCTAAAAAAACAAGTGAATGGATTCCAATGTGTCATCCCATTCCGATAACAGGTATTGATATTCGTTTTTCTGATAACAACAAAGACGAGTTATATATTGAAGCCATTGTAAGTACAGTAGGCAAAACAGGTGTAGAGATGGAAGCACTAACTGCTGCATCCGCAACAGCTTTAACTGTGTATGACATGTGCAAAGCATTGGAAAAAGCGATTATCATCGGTCCCACTTATTTAGCAGAAAAAACGGGCGGTAAAAGCGGAGATTATCATAGGTAGTGATTGGAGGTGGGAGACCAATGCGCTGGAAAGTAGCCATTTTAACAGCAAGTGATAAGGGTTCTAGAGGGGAAAGAGAAGATATTAGTGCTCAGGTGATTAGGGAATTAATTGAAGAGGAGATGGATGGACATATTGTCCAATATAAAATTGTTCCTGATGAGCAACAAATGATCAAAAAGACACTGATTGAAATGGTCGATCAATATGAAGCAGATTTAATTTTAACGACAGGTGGAACTGGGTTTGCCCATAGGGATGTCACACCAGAAGCGACTCTAGAAGTCGTTGAAAAACAAGTTCCTGGATTCGCTGAGGTCATGAGATCAGCATCAATGTTGAAAACGAGGCGTGCTATGCTGTCAAGAGCTGTATCAGGCATACGTGGCAAAACTTTAATTATTAATTTGCCTGGCAGTCCAAAAGGTGTGCATGAAAATTTGCAAGCGATTATTGATCAATTACCTCATGCTTTAAGTATTCTTACAGGTGTGGAGGGAGAGCATAAATCATGACAAAAGGCGATATGTTGCAGGAAGTTCGTACAAAGGATGCTATAGGAATGGTATTGGCTCATGACCTGACTCAAATTATTCCAGGTGAATTTAAGGGCAGATTGTTTAAAAAAGGACATGTGATTCAAAAAGACGATATTCCTAAGCTTTTAGATATTGGTAAGGAACATATATATATTCTAAATTTAAAACGAGGGTTTCTTCATGAAAATGAAGCAGCTATACAGATGGCCAACTTATTGTACGGAGAAAATGTCGAATGTACTGATCCTAGAGAGGGAAAAGTAAACATAAAATCCAAAATTCATGGATTGGTTAAAGTAAATGCGGATTTAATAAATGAAGTAAATAAAATTGATGATATTGCAGTAGCAACTTTGAAAAATAATACAGTAGTTGAAGCAAATCAACCAATAGTTGGCACAAGAGTTATTCCTTTAATCGTAAACAAAGACAAACTAGAACAGTTTGAAAAAATGATCAAACAGTATAAATTAGATAAAGATAGAGATTCATTGATTCATGTGAAACCTTTTCGTCAAATGAAAGTAGGTTTGATTACAACCGGAGGAGAAGTATTTACAGGAAGAATTAAAGATAGATTTGGACCTATTGTAAAACAGAAGCTTGTCAATCTAGGATCTGAAGTCATAGATCAGCGTTTTTCTCCAGATAATACTGAAACGATCGTACAACATATTTATAGCTTTAAGGATGAACATGTTGATCTTATATTAATAACAGGGGGAATGTCTGTTGATCCTGATGATCGAACACCAGGTGCCATAAAACAATCAGGTGCAGATGTGGTAAGTTACGGTACACCTATGTTGCCTGGTTCCATGTTAATGATGGCTTATTTAGGAGATACTCCTATTATGGGGCTTCCAGGGTGTGTAATGCATGATCCATTTACCTCTTTTGATGTACTGTTACCTCGAATCTGTGCAGGTGAGAAAATTGAAAAGGAAGACATTACTATTATGGGTTATGGTGGATTATATCACTGTTAAGTTATAATATATATATAGATCAATAAAAACGAAAGGAGGGATTCCCATGGGTCTTGGAGCCATAGGAATACCTGGGCTTATACTGATTTTAATCATTGCATTAGTTTTATTTGGACCAAATAAACTTCCAGAGTTAGGTCGTGCATTTGGGAAAACATTAAAAGAATTTAAAAAAGGTGCAAATGACATTTTAGATGACGAAGACAAAAATAATCAAAATGTGACACGTAAAGAGATTAATGAAGCAGAAGTATCACAAAGTAAAAAGGACAAGGAAGATAACAGAAGATTGCCTGATTAAGTTGGTGAGAAGAGATGAGTTCAAAACAAGATATGGAGTTAGTCCAGCACCTGGGTGAATTACGCAAGCGTATTATTTGGGTCGTTATCGTATTAATTGTATGTATGGTTGCAGGATTTGTCGTTGCACAACCAATCATCAATTATTTAAGGGAAGCAGCCCCAGATATTAGCTTAAATGCATTCTCACCTTGGGATGCTGTTCGGATATATGTGAATGTTGCTTTTATATTTGCATTAGTTGTTTCACTTCCCTTTACTTTGTTTCAGATTTGGGCTTTTGTCAAACCTGGATTAAAACCGAAGGAGCAAAAAGCTTCACTTGCTTATGTGCCTTTTGCATTTCTAATGGTTTTAGTAGGCTTGTGCTTTGGTTATTTTGTCGTATTTCCGTTAGCTTTTATGTTTACATCCACTATTACAGAAAGCCTAGAATTAATTGAAACGTACGGGCTTTCTCAGTACTTTTCTTTTATGTTTAACATTTTAATCCCTCTGGCAGTCATATTTCAATTGCCAGTTGTTGTCATGTTTTTAACAAAAATAAAAATATTAAATCCAAAACTTTTAAAAAAAGTAAGAAAGTTTGCTTATTTTATATTAGTTGTATTAGGCACATTAGTCACTCCTCCAGATGCCATTACAGCTTTAATTGTTGCTGTTCCTATGATTCTTTTATACGAATTCAGTGTATTACTTTCAAAAAGAGTATACAAGAAACAATTAGAGTTGGATCGAGCTTGGGAAGAGGAATATGGTGAGAAATAATAGATTGATATGAAAAACACTATGTAAGGTGCAATAAAGCACATGTATTAGTGTTTTTTCTATACCACAAAAAGTGAAGTCAACCAAAGTTGTACAATTGAGTACTTTTCGGGACCGCATAACCATATAATTTTTTATTCGAGAAAAAAAATTTACTTAAACCACTTGAAATGTATGAATAAAATGAGTATGATAAATAGTGTTGTTAGCACTTTACTAAACTGAGTGCTAATAATACCAAAATAATGTAACTTTGCATTACATATTTTTTAAGGAGGGTAATTACCTATGATTAAACCACTAGGTGATCGCGTAGTGATAGAAGCTGTTGCGAAGGAGGAAACAACAGCTAGCGGTATCGTATTACCAGATTCAGCAAAAGAAAAACCTCAAGAGGGTAAAATTGTTGCAGTAGGAAGCGGTACTTTAAAAGATGGGGAGCGTATTCCTCTTGAAGTAAAAACAGGAGATACAGTACTTTTCTCTAAATATGCAGGTACAGAAGTGAAATACGACGGTCAAGAATTATTGATCATGCGTGAAAGTGATATTCTTGCAGTTTTAGCATAAATATATACGGTTCAAATTAAGGAGGTAACATATAAAAATGGCAAAACAAATTCAATTTAGTGAAGATGCACGCAGAGCGATGCTTCGTGGTGTAGATGAATTAGCAAATGCTGTAAAAGTAACTCTAGGTCCAAAAGGGCGTAACGTTGTTCTTGAGAAAAAATTTGGTAGCCCATTGATTACAAATGATGGTGTAACCATTGCTAAAGAAATCGAATTAGAAGATGCATTTGAAAACATGGGTGCTCAACTAGTTAAAGAAGTAGCTACTAAAACAAACGATGTTGCTGGTGACGGTACAACTACAGCAACTGTATTAGCACAAGCTATGATTCGTGAAGGTTTAAAAAATGTTACAGCGGGTGCAAACCCAATGGTGATTCGTAAAGGAATTGAAAAAGCAGTTGCTGCTGCAGTAACTCAACTTCAAGAAATTGCGAAACCAGTTGAAAACAAACAATCTATTGCACAAGTTGCTGCTATTTCAGCTGCTGACGAAGAAGTAGGTCAATTAATTGCTGAAGCAATGGAAAAAGTAGGAAATGATGGAGTTATCACTGTTGAAGAATCCAAAGGATTTGCTACTGAACTAGAAGTAGTTGAAGGTATGCAGTTTGACCGTGGATACATTTCTCCATACATGATCACAGATACGGATAAAATGGAAGCCGTTTTAGATGATGCTTATATTTTAATTACAGATAAAAAAATTACAAACATCCAAGAGATTTTACCAGTACTTGAAAAAGTAGTTCAACAAGGTAAGCCACTTGTAATTATCGCTGAGGATGTTGAAGGTGAAGCATTAGCTACATTAGTAGTGAATAAATTACGTGGAACTTTTAATTGTACAGCTGTAAAAGCACCTGGATTTGGTGACCGTCGTAAAGCAATGTTACAAGATATTGCTGTATTAACTGGTGGTCAAGTGATTACTGAAGAGTTAGGGTTAGAATTGAAAAATACGGATATTTCTCAATTAGGACGCGCTCGTCAAATCGTAGTTCAAAAAGAAAACACAATCGTTGTTGACGGAGCAGGTGAAGCTGCTGATATCGGCGCTCGTGTACAACAAATCCGTAACCAATTAGAAGAAACAACTTCTGAATTTGATAAAGAAAAATTACAAGAGCGTTTAGCTAAATTAAGTGGTGGAGTAGCGGTAATTAAAGTAGGTGCAGCTACAGAAACTGAATTAAAAGAACGTAAACTTCGCATTGAGGATGCTCTTAACTCTACACGTGCAGCAGTAGAAGAAGGTATTGTATCAGGTGGAGGTACAGCATTAATTAATGTTTATGATGCAGTTGCTGCTGTTGAAGCAGAAGGAGATCAATTAACGGGTATGAATATCGTATTACGTGCTTTAGAAGAGCCTGTACGTATCATCACTTCAAACGCTGGTTTAGAAGGTTCTGTTATCGTTGATCGCTTGAAAAAAGAAGAAGTAGGTGTTGGTTTCAACGCAGCTACTAGTGAATGGGTAAACATGGTTGACGCAGGTATTGTTGATCCAGCTAAAGTTACTCGTTCTGCATTGCAAAACGCAGCTTCTGTTGCGGCAATGTTCTTAACTACAGAAGCAGTTATTGCTGACAAACCAGAAGAAAATGCTGCTGGTGCTCCTGCTATGCCTGATATGGGTGGCATGGGTGGAATGGGCGGAATGGGCGGTATGATGTAATATCATCCCCACAAGCCTATAATACCAATGGTTTTAAGCATGTGATCAATAAAAGTTTAACATTGGTTTAACATTTATCTAACGGAGGTTTCTCATGAGTTCACTGAACTTGTCAGAAGCCTCTTTCTTTTTTGGTTTAGTAACGTGGAGATATACATGTTTTGTTGTGCTGTCATCTTTGTGTCCTAAACGATCCATAATTTCTTGAAGCTCTACTCCTGCTTCTGCAAGTAAAGAAGTATAACTTCAGAAGTCTTTTCATTCTATTTCCTATTGTTTTTAGATACTCGGGGTATCATTTTATCCCTACTCACAGGCTGAGCATTAGTAGGATGATATACAAATACAACTAAAATACATCACTCCTGAGTTTTTTCCAATGACTTTCTCCTTGTTCTTAAAGAGGAAACTTCAGAAACTTCTTTTATAATACTTAAGGCACAGCTAGAAAAAACTACATTTCGTTTTGTTATATCCTCTGCAATGACAATGCCCTCTCCTACCTTTACAATAATTACTATATCGCATCCCACTCCTCCCGTAATACATATTGGTTTCCCTAGTAATGAATTTGCTACATTGGTGATAGGATCTTCACAGCAAACACATTCCCCTTTTGTGTTTTGTTGAATTGGCTTTACATCGGGTAGCTTCCTAGTTGTAACTATAGTAGCAGTAACGATATTACAAATGGAAACATGAGCTATATTATTGTCTGCAATGTCTAGACCTGATACAATAAAGTTTTCGACTTTATTTATTTTGATTTGAATAACAGCAGGACCAGGGAAATTTGTAAGAATAATAACTTCTTCATTTATAAACTGTTCCAAAACACACTGCATTGGGCAGACGCAACAATCGCACTTTGTTTTATCAAAATGTCCCATAAATTCACCCTCAATTTCTTTTTAGTTAATTTATTGTATGACTTTTATTTGGGTTTGACTGGACGTATGTAATATATTACACAATTTCCGCTAATATAAATATGATTCTAAACAAAAGAAATAGACACTACTAATAGTGTCCATCTACTTATTTAATGTGTCCAGGTTATCACTTGGTTTAGAATTTTTGAGTTCATTTTCTTTTTACCGTGAAGTCCCTTCATTGTTAATGAGTTCCTATATTCTTTTAAACAAATTTGTTTGTCTAATAGGAACATCAATTGCAGTAATAAAACACGTTGAAATTATAAAAAACAACGTCATTCCATCAATTTCTCCTTTAGCTAATACAAGTCCTTCTCCTACTTTTAATATAATTGCATCGAGACCTACAATGTTTACATTTTGATTAATTTTAGAATGTAATAAATTAGTCATAGGATCTTCAATACATGCACATTCTCCAATATTTTTCTCTATTTTTTTTAATTGAATTTGAGGATTGAAATCCATTGATATAGCTATAATAGAATGAATCGCAAAATCTCCGTTATCAGTAAATAAAATAAAATTTTCTACACGTTCTACATTTGCTGGAACTGCAATAACATCACTTCCAAATAATACAGATACGTTTATATTTCTACCAATTAACTGCTTCAATACACATTGCATTGGGCAAACGCAACAATCACAAAGGGATTTATCGAAATGTCCCATAAAATCACGTCCTTCATTTTTTATTAATGTATTCATAGTTGTGTGGCTTTGACTGGACGTGTAACTATTTTCAAAAATTGTGCTCTTGTGTATCATCCTGTACCTCTGGTATAATAAGAACACACGTTCTATAAGAGGTGAGTGAAATGAAAAAAAATAAACTAACACCTGGATCAAATATGATGTGGGAAGCAAGCCGTATAATACTACCTGAACATAAAGAACTCATGAATTATTATCAAAAAGAAAGAAATAGAAAAACGAAACCAGAACTTGCAGAGGAAGAAGTCAATATTATATCTCAACAATTATCTGAATCAAAGTTGAGTGAATCACAAATCACAGTCGAGTTGTTCAGAGATTTTGATCAGAATGCGTTTAAAACTGGAATAGTAACTAAATTTGACACTCAGTTAAGACAAATAAAATTAGATCTTGAGGATGAATTTGAGTATCAAAACAGGTAAAGATGAGAAAACAAGTCCGTTCAAACTGAACGGACTTGATAAAGGTGATATTTCAATAAAGCTTTCTACCTTTCAAAGATTTAATTTTTGAAAGGTAGAATCTTCTTTAGCTTGAATAATACGTTATTACTCCTATTATGGTAAAAAATACAAATATTCCTAATACAGACCATAATATAATTTTAGTAGATTTAGACATCACATTTCTCCTATTAAATAATTAACTTCTCCAGAATGATCCAGATATTTTCCCATCTTCATCACCAGTTACTGTCATGTAATATGTACCTATTTGTACATCTAGACCATTTAAAGGTCCAATTTCATAATCAAAAGAAACTTTAGCAGTATATATTCCATTACCAATATTTACTACACCACGACCAGCACCATTTACAGAAGTAAGTTCGGTTTGAACCATAGGGTTAAGATTTCTTAATACAACACCAGTTGCACTTACTGCCTTAGTAGCTCCTGATGAGTTGTAGTCATAGGTACCTTCTACTTTATATTTTAATACATTAAGTCCTAATATGTCTAACTCTTTTACATGTTCAATTGTACGAGTTCCACTAGCCAATGCAAATGCACTTTTTTCAGATTTAATATCCTTTGTAATAGTTTTTTCTACTATTTCAATATTAGAATCACTAGTATCAAACATCATTGCAGGATTATTGATATACTCCAAAAACTTCTCTTGATCTTCAGCTTTTAAATTTTTGAATTGATTTAATGTTTCTATAGCACCTTCATTTTCTAAATAATGAATATATGACTCCACGGTATAAACGGATTCTACTTGTTCAGCATTTACCACTGGTACAGAAAGTAATAGTACGGCAATAAGAGTAATAATAATTTTTTTCATATTTAATTTATACAGCTCCTATAGAATATATTAGTAATAAACATTAGTTTATCCCGTCGAACAAACTATAATATGCAAATAATTACAATCGATTGCTATTTACTACCACAGTTTAACATTTAATATAAACTATTTCAATTTTTTGGGGGGGTTAAAAATTTTAACCCCCTTATATATATTTTTAATTTAATTCTCCATAACATTATAAAAACCACCGACAATTAAGTCAGTGGTTCGGTGTCTCATCCCTAATGAGGCCATATGCCCATAAAAATTTAGTTTTGGAAATGCATATTTAAAGGGGTTTGGAATGGTAACTCTATTATATCAAACACCTAATTTTTACAATAATACTTACCAA
>NZ_SIJB01000015.1 GCF_009910845.1 Chengkuizengella marina
TAACTACAGGTACCATTTTAAGATTAGATTCATAAATTTGTACTCTTTTTACTTATTGGTATCTTATATATTATTCCATCGCTTGTTTAGAATACTTTTTCAAAAAGTATTGATGCATCGCAAAGGCCTCAACTTTATTGATAGAAACTCCTCCACCAATACTTTGTACATCTACAAAAATTTTACACGCTTTTTCTAATACCTGACATGTGACAAAGGCTTCATCAAGATCCCTTCCAATACATACTGCTCCATGATTAGCAAGCAAAGCCCCATTTCTTCCTTTTAAAGCTTTTATTACGTTTTTTGTTAACTTTTTCGTGCCGGAGATGGCATAGTCTGCAACTCGAATACTTGGACCTACAATTTGTACCATGTCATCCATAATGGGAGGTATATCCTTACGAGCAGCGGCTACAGTACATGCATGTGTGGAATGGTTATGAATAACTGCATTGATATTTTTTCTTTGTTTATAGATTTCTGCATGCAAACCCCGTTCAGATGAAGGTTTAAGTGGGCCTTCATAACTTAAATCATGAATATTAACCACGACCATATCATCAGGTGTTTGATTTTCGTATTTTTTCCCACTTGGTGTGATAACCATTCTATTCTCATCTATTTTAACACTAATGTTTCCCCAAGTGCCTTCAACTAAGCCGATGGCTAGTAATTTTTTACCTGCATCACAAACGACACTTTTTGCTTCTTGAATATCCATTCTTGTAATCCCCCTTATCTTAATTTTTAAATATTTATAGTTTTATTAGATATTGGATTTGAACTATTTTGAATCATTGCTGATTCTTTTAATTTTGTTGCTAACCATATCGCAATGAACATCAATAGAATAAGTAAAATTAAGGATGGAGTAAAAGAACCTGTTGCTTTCATTTTTAAAAAGTCCATTGCATAAGTGAATATTACTCCTGAAATTTGCCCCATTAACATGAGAATTCCAAATGACGTTCCTTCGGGTACTGGAGAGGCAATTTCTGCTCCATATTGAAAAGCGATGGGTCCTGCCCCCATAACGAAAAATCCTATGATAGCAGCAGAAATTAAAATTAAACTGTATTGAGATAGAAAAGTGATGCCAATAAAGCCAGGAACCGAAGCAGAGAGTGGAATAATAATTAATAGTCTTCTTTTATGAATACGATCAGAAATATAAGGTAAAATGACAGAGCCGAACAAACCAAAGATAACGAGCAATCCTCCGACTAAACCTGCTTCAGAAGCGGTAATACCTCTAGGACTTAAAATACTTTCAATCCAAGTCATCAAAGCATTAAAAATACCTAATACGATAAATATACTAGCCATAAGATAAATGAAATTCTTTTTAGTTATCATTTGTTTTAACCCTGAGAATGAAAAGGATTGTTCAGTACTTTCAGTTCCAACCAATCGATTTTTTGGATGTTCTTTTGCAAAAATGAGAAATAGAAGAGCTGATAAAAGAGCTATCATCCCATAAATATTCAACATTTTTGAAAATCCATATTGTTCTACGAAAATAGGGGTTAACACTAGTGCAAGGATCATGCCTACAGATCCAGCCATCATGGCGATGCCTGAAGCTGTTGCTCGTTCATCCACTGGAAACCATCTAGCCGCAACTTTAGTTATAGAGTTCATTAAAAAAGGCTGACCGATGGCTACACCCATTTGGGCGATGATTACGATTGTAAAATCATCCCCCCATATGCCTCTCATTAATCCAAATCCAGCCGTAATCATTGCACCAAAACCTACAGCAACTTTAAACCCATACGTATCTATCAACCATGATGCAGGTAATACCATCAAAATGTATACCAACATAAAACTCATTGAAAGAAAAGCAATGCTAAGGCTCGAAACATCATAAAATTCTTCTGCTATTCCAGTAATAGGTGCAAATGTTAACCAAAATAAATTTGTTGTTGCAAGAATGGGTAACATAGATAGAAGAACAATCCAACGATATTTAGGAAAAGGTGATTTATTCATATAATACCTCCTATATATTAAAAACGGGATGCATTGATTTGCGCGTATGATTTATTTAAAGAGTAATAGATGGATTTATAAGATGAGAGCAGCTCGTTATAGATCTTCGCATTTTTAAAATTTGGTTTATAATGTTTATCGATTTGGATCAAGTCTTTTGTACAGCTAAAATCCTTATAAATCCCCAAACCAATTGCTGCGCAGATCGCTCCACCAATTGCTCCAGCCATTTGAGGGTTAGCAACGGTAATTACTGGCTTTTGGGTGACATCTGCTAGAATTTGCATCCATTGTTCATCCAATGATCCACCTCCAATTAACTTGAGCGTAGAAACTTCAAATCCATAGTCCTTTTTAAAATTTTCCAAAATCCAACTGATGTTGTAGGAAACCCCTTCATAAACCGCACGCATCATATGCTCCCTGGTATGTTCAAGACTGATATTAAATAAAGTAGCTCTGGTAGTGGTTGTACTTACTGGACATCGTTCCCCTAACATCCAAGGAGTACAAATGAGATAGTCAGAACCAGGAGGGATATCCTTAACTTTTGCATCCATTAATGCATACACATTATCAATAGACTCATCTGCCTGTTCATGTTTATAGAACTGGTCGGCAATCCACTGAATGCAAGATCCAGCTGCTTCTGTAATTCCTACAACTTGGTTCATGTTTGGATCTGCACTTTGTATTACGGCTGCACCATTTTTGAATTTTAAATTTTTATTCGTTGACACACAAACCCAAGCTGAAGTCCCTAAATAAATATGAGCTTCACCTTCTCCGATAGCATCAGCACCCACTGCAGCACTTTGTACATCATCGCATCCACCAAAAACAGGAATGCCTTCAAGTAAATTCATTTCTTTAGCTGCTTCATTCGTTAATCCGCCTACTTGATCAATTGAACGTACAAGTGGAGGTAATTTCTTAGGATCAATACCGCAAATTTGAAAGAATCCTTTTAACCAATCCTTTTTCTTTAAATTAAAACCATAAGAGGAAGCCCCAGACCATTCCATAATTGGAATTCCAGTGGACTTAAACTTCAAGTAACCGTTTACATCTAAGAAAAATTTGGTTTGATTATAAATTTCAGGCTCCATCTCCTTTATCCAAAGGAGCTTAGGTATGACATCTTTCCCCATGATTGAAGTGCCAACGATGCTTTTAAACATTCGCTCTCCAAAAAATTTATTCATAATTTTCTGAGCTTGTTTTTCAGCTCGACCGTCTACCCATGAAATATTAGGTCGCAACACATTTCCTTGAAGGCCAATAGGGATGATTCCCATTGCTTGAGTAGTATAGATAATTCCAAGGACATCTTTAGGTGAGATCTGTGACTTTTCTAAAACCTGTTTAGTTGTTTTTGTGATTGCGCTCCAATAGTCTTCTGGATTTTGCTCAACCCAGTTAGGATGAGGGGTGAGTAACGGATAGGGAGCTGAAGCTGTAGCTAATATGTTCCCCCTCGTATCTACTAAAACAGTTTTGTTAGAACTTGTACCTACATCATGAGCAATGATAAATTCCCCCATATTGCACCTCCATATAAACGATATTGCATAGATCCGATCCCTTTAAATCTTTTTTTTAAAAATGATTGTGTATATCATTATTAACTTTCTAGGATATATTGAAGTGATGTTGTTAAAGCCAGGATATGAAGTAGGTTGATCAATGATGAATTTATAGTAGATTTTTTGGTAATACGTATAGAAAGTATTATATTTACAGGAAAGTGTAAATCTTAATTTTATAAAAGGATACTTAAGTATAATTTTATATTTTAATATAAAAAAATAATGGATTATAAAAAAATACTGGTGTATAATGGTTATATCTTACAGTATAATACACGATCTAATCATTTGTATAGAGAAAAATGGTCTTTTTCACAGATTTTTTTCACAATTTGTTCACAAAACCAATTAATTCTAAAACTAATATTAAAAATCCAAGGAATATTTTTAAATTGACTGTATGAGATTTTAGTAAAAGAAGGGTGAAAACATGCAAATATCACGTAGAGAACGAAAAAAGATGGAAACTACAGCAAATATTCTTAAATCAGCTCGATATTTATTTCGTGATCAAGGTTATGAACACACATCCATTGAAGAAATCACTGAAATGACGGATATTGCTAAGAGTACGTTTTTCAAACATTTTCCAAACAAAGAAAGTTTACTAATTGGTATTGCTGAGGAAGAAGTAGGGGATGTATTGGAATTAGTACAGGATGAAAAGTTTCAAACCTCCAATATATCTAGCAAAATAAATCAAATTATGATTCGGTTATTAGAAGATTCCATTCCATATTTGGAGCTTACTGGGAGAGTCCTTTTTACGACGATGATTAACGAGGCTACAACAGAATCTCCATTTTCAAAAATAAGAAAGTTATTAGAGGATTTAGTACAAGAAGGTCAAGAGCAAAAAGAAATCTCAGAAGATTACTCCTATACTGATATCGTAACTTTACTGATGGGCAGTTATTATGGTGTTTTGTTTAAATGGTTAGAGCAAGGAGACAGTATGGGTTCCGTAGCAGAATTGGAAAGAAGTTTACAGTTGATTTTTCATGGGATCAAAGTATATAAAATAAATTGATTGAAAGAGGTGTGTTTTTAATGGAGAAAAAAGGATATGCAATCTCAAGCTGGCATAATACGGAGAAAATATATGCCGGATTAGATCACCTGATGAAACAGCCTACAAGACCAGTTAAAAGGGAAGCAATGGCAAAAGTGATGGATTATTTTGATACAAAATGTGTGAAATCAAAAGAGATGGTTTCAGAAGCCAAAAACTATATTCCTGGTGGTGTGCAGCATAATTTGGCTTTTAACTATCCTTTTCCTATCGTTATTAATAAAGCGGAAGGGCCTTACCTTTGGGATATAGATGGCAATCAATACATTGATTTTCTACAGTCAGGCGGACCTATTATTTTAGGTAATAACTATGAACCAGTGAGAGAGAAAGTAATAGAGTTAATTCATGATTGCGGACCTGTAACAGGTTTGTTTCATGAATATGAATACAAGCTGGCCAAATTAATCAATCATCATATGCCTTCTATTGAAATGTATCGTATGTTAGGTAGTGGAACAGAGTCGGTGATGGCCGCCATTCGTATTTCAAGATTAGTCACAGGTAAAAAGAAAGTGATTAAGATTGGTGGTGCCTATCACGGTTGGAGTGATCAAGTAGTCTATGGTTTGAAAATACCAGGAACTCGTAGGTTTGAAGCACATGGTATTCCAAGAACGAGTACTCGACATACACAGGAAGTAAAACCCAACGATCTATCTGCTTTAAGAAGACAGTTAAAGTTAAATAAACTTAGAGGTGGCACAGCTTGTGTCATTGTTGAACCTGTTGGTCCTGAGAGTGGGACTAGACCTGTATACAAGGAATATAATCAGCATGTTCGAAAGTTATGTGATGAATTTGATACTTTACTCATTTTTGATGAGGTTGTCACTGGGTTTAGAATGGGTTTAGGTGGAGCTCAAGGTTATTTTGATGTAAAACCAGATTTAACTATTTTTGGTAAAGTCATTGCAGGTGGATATCCTTCAGCAGGAGGAATTGGAGGAAGAAAAGATTTGATGTCTCGTTTAGCAGCAGGGCTTGAAAGCGGTAAAAAAAGAGCATATGTCGGAGGCACATTAGCAGCTAATCCTTTAAGTGCACTTGCAGGATATTATACGATTAAAGAGATTGAAAAAACTAACGCTTGTGAAGTAGCAGGTAGAGCGGGGGATCGATTAACAGAAGGTTTAAATGAAATTATAGATAAATATAACTTACCATTTGTAGCTTATAATCAAGGATCAATTTGTCATCTTGAAACTGCAGCAGCAATGTTTGTAAAACTAGGTATTAATATTATAAGTGCTTTAGGAGAAATAAAGAAACGCAAACATATGATGGAGGAAATGGGAGCTGCTTATTTAGCGGAAGGGATCATTACGTTAGCAGGTAGTAGATTATATACTAGTTTAGCAGATACGGACGATGTGATTGATGAAGCATTAGAGGGGTTTGATCGTGTTTTTCAAAATATAGAAGGGATATAACCGAAAAAAAATGACTTCGGTATGTATCCGGAGTCATTTTTCAGTCAAACAATTCACTAAAACGTAAATTGTTGACACTTACTTTGTGAATAAAATCACAGATTATAATGTCTTATGTTTATATAATAAAAGCATATAGAACATTTATTCTGCTTTATTTAATTTTATATAAACACTAGGAGATGAGTCTATTATGAAAGTTGATATTTGGCCACATGTCATATCCATGCCCGTCTATTTCATTATCCTATTATTTATTATTGCTTTTTTTAGAAAGTATTATAAATTTTCAGCCTATTTTTGGACCGCTTCTTTATTGACTTTTCCCCTTTGGATAATGGGTGGTGTTGAGGGATGGTTTCGATGGGTGAAAATTTTAAGTGTCATTTTACCTACCATTATCGTGTGTTTATCCCGCATTGCCGTTTATGAAGATAGACAGGGGAAAGTGTGGAACATCTTGAAACACAAAGAGTTTCTTTGGTTTTTCTATGCTATTCTATTTTTGAATATTTTAGAAGCCACGATTAAAGATGCAACCATGGGCAACTATTTCAACGCCCTTACGGGTTTCTTGCTTTGTGTAACGATTCCTTTCGCACCAAAGTTCTGGGAAATCACAAATAAAAAGATCCTTGCTTCCAAATCATATGGTGATCTAGTTGCTTATACAACAGCACCTTGGAACTTCTTGTATACAACATGGAATGCTTGTTTTGTTTATGCTGAAAGCCCGATATACTTCGGTTCTTCTTTATGTATCTTGCTTGCAGCAGAAATTTATCCGATCATAAAGAAACGTCCAGAACTGTATATTATAGCTCGTGTGTATACACTAGCTGCGCATCTATTGTTAAGAGCTAGTTTTGATATGTTTCCACAAGTTATGGATACGTCTTCTTGGTTTAACTCAGATGTGTTATATACTTGGGGCCTGATTAATTTTGTGTTAATGGTTCCATATTTATTCTGGCATATGTGGCAATTACACACAGGGAAAGCTGAAAATAGTTTTAGACGCCAGAAAGCAACGGTTTAGTAGGATATATTAACTCCTTTTAAAAGGGCATTCGTCTAAATAGAGATGAATGTTCTTTTTTTTTATATAAAATTAACGGTGGGAGGAACAGCAGATTTGGCTATCTTGAAATGAAACCCGAAATATAAACCAATGAATCTTGTTCAACCCTTACTTAAAAATAGTTTTTCCTTCAAACCAAGCGAATCAGATTTTCGCTATTCAGAACCCCAATGTTTATCTCATGATAAAGAGGGCTTGTTGTGGGTTCTTTCGTATTTTGATGGTTTTTATTACTTTGTTTCTAAATGTGTTGATCACTGAGTCTTATTCGATGGGGAAACTTAAATAAGCCTAAGCTCATCTGGGCTTAGGCTTCTAAATGTTTGTTATCTACTAATTTTTTCTATGAAATCATTAGCTGTCACTTTTTGCTTATAGAATGCTTTAAATCTGTTATTCGTGTTACTGTAGTAACTGTTTCTATCCTATTTTTATTATTGTTTTTCTTTGCATCCAATTGTTGAAGAGCTAATACATAATTCAATAGAATCACCTCCTTTCAATTTCTATATAGACTTTTTCCGTTCAGGTTGCTACGTGATAGGAATGTTTTTAAGAGCATTGTATCCAATGCTTTGATTGAGTAGAGTTATCTTGTAAGCCTAAATAAATACTAACATAATGATTAATATATATTTTGTTTTTCAGTAAATATTTATATATTTCTTTATATTGCTAAAGATTTATTTTATCCTTAATCCAAAGGCTATGAAAGTCAGCCATTCCTAATGCTCCGAATTTGTACCCTTGGAGGTAATTTGAATAAAGAGACTCTTCGTTTATGTGAAATTGAAAAAGGATGAGATGTTCCTTTTTAAACCAATCCACCATTTCATTCCAGGTTGAAAGGCGTTCGTTTGCTGTTTTCCCACTAATAAAACGATCTATAAACAAATCCATTTGCTCATTCTCTTGTAAAGTTAGCATTTTACGATATATGCTGTTATTTCCTAACGGTTCAATTAAATTAATTTCAGATTCATCTTTAAACGAAACTTCTATCATAATCAAATGTGCTTGATGTAGAAATTGAAGTGTCTTACTAAATTCAAGAGGTCGTAGTTCTATAGATATGCCAATTTGATTACAGCGGGATTGAATCCAAAGTGCGTTCTCCCTCCAACGATTAGGATGGATGAACATCGTTATTGTTTCACCAGAATAGCCACTTTCTTTGAGAGCTTCCTTAGCTTCTGACAGTGTATAGGATGGAATAATTGCTTTTTTGCTATTAGCAGGTAAAAAACTATCTGCAGGGTTAGCTCCTTTTATATTGGTCTCATCTATCATTTTGTTTCTATCAAGAGCTAGGCGTATAGCTCGTCGAAATGCCTGGTGTTGTTGTGGACCTGGTTTCTTTGTATTAAAAAGTATCAATTGTGTAATGGTCACATGTTGGGTAACTGTTTTATCTCTCATCTCCATTGAATCTACATTTTCAGTTGTCATTTTGTAAAGAAACTTGCTTTGTAGTTCCTCTGGAAAACGAAAAATCTCTACTCGATCCAGCCAAGCCCGTTCCTTAAAATAATGATCAAAAGCTTCCATGATCAATTTTTCTTTAGAAAAAAACTGTACTGAAAAAGGTCCTGTTCCCACGACCTGTTGTTTAATATCCACATCATAAGGAACAATGGAAGCTTTGTTTGAACATAGGATGTAAGGAAAAAAAGGAAACGGTCTGTTGAAATTAAAAAGAACGGTATGATCTCCCAATGATTCTACATTATTCAAGTAGTGGCCAAACCAGAAGAAAACGCTTTCGGTAGAATGGAAGAGACGTTGAATAGTATAAATCACGTCCTCTGATGTTAATAGTCTACCATGATGAAAGTGAACACCTTTACGTAAGTAAAAAATCCACGACTTTTCGTTAGGAGCCTCCCAACCGAGGGCGAGATGAGGACAGATTTGTTTTGTAATGGGATGAACTCTAAGTAATGTATCATAAATTTGACCTACAAAATGGTATTCGTATGCTGTAGAGACTTGCGCAGGATCCATAGAAAGTAAATTTCTATGGATGGGAATGCGCAATATGTGCTTAACTTCATTTCCCTCTTCCGTTTGAAAACCAAACCATCCTTCTAAAAACTCCCCTAAGACACTTTGAATTTGTGTAGGAATGGATAAAGAATGGAGGAACTCCATTCCTTCTTTGAAATGATTTTGTGCTAGTTGATCTGATATATACATCTTAATGCCATCAATCAGAGAAAGTTGAAAGTTGATACGGGATCTGTTACCTCGACCACGACCTGGATTCCACCGTATCCATCCTTGTTGTTTTAATCTATTTAATACCCCTTTTCCATTTGGTTGGCTGCATCCGAGGATATCTATGATTTCACTCAGTGTGGTTTCAATATCAACATCATTTTTTTGAGTTGCATAAGCTGTTTTTAAGATAAGGTAATGTTCGATTAGTTTCATATTTGTTACCCCTATCGAAGAGAATATAATTGAGAGATTATTTCATATTATTGATAGTATTTCATGATTGAGCAGAAAATTATAAATCTAGCCTTTTTACTATAGTTGATATTTACACAATTATATCATTGAAGTGATAGTAATTAAAATTTGCCTCTAAATGATAATAGGTTAAAATAATTATGGGATAATCCTAGATTTTAGAAAAAACTCTTACAAGGAGAATGAAAAATGCTTGAAGTAAAAACATACATATCTAAGGATCCTAGAATATATCGTAAAAAGATTGAAGAACTAGGTATACATTGTTCTACAAAAAACTTAGAACAATATCCTGAAATTTTTTACTATGACCTAGAAAAACTCAAAAAAGGAGAACACTATTATGAAAAGGATCTTGAAGAATTCATAGAGACTGCTATGTATATAAAGTATGACAATCAAATTTTAATAGGATTAGGTGTAAAAGGGCTTGAGCTTTTGGAAACTGTAATGCATTCTCTTGTTATGTTTTTCCAAAATGATTTCCACTCTGTAAAAAGTCAGCTTGGAATAGACTACGATGAAATTAGCATCAATAATTGTGGCGAAGATGCAGAAATATTTGTTTATGAAGAACCGACCAATAAAATATTTTATCAAGGGTCTGCACCAAAAAAGCTTTTATTAAATGGGGTGTTAAATTCGGCGTCTGATTATTATAAAACTTTATGGGAATTGAAAAAAATGAACGACCATGAATATGAAAGATTAATGATTAAGATAAATGAATATAGGAAGTTATACAGGTGAATTTTAATGATGAAACTTTAGGTGAACTTAACTACAGTTTTTTTAAATACGACTCCGATAGTTGGAAATCTTTTTCCTTGTTAAAATAAAAAAACTGTAGTAATGTTGTATTTGAATTTAATATATCGTAACCACTAGGGGTGCAAAAGACATTTGCTGAGAAGGGCGTTAAGAAGTCCTAACCCTTGTACCTGATCTAGTTAATACTAGCGTAGGGAAGTGGATGGATGAATTGCAATATGTAACTATTAAGGTACAAATTTGTCTTAATCCCACTCTACGGTAAGAGTGGTTTTTTTATAACTTAAGAATTTATAAATTTGTTCAAATTCTAAGTTTCAACAAAACTACCGATAATGAAGAACGACGACATCTTCGAGAGGCTCTAATAGGAGATTTTGTTCTATTTTAAGGATTGAATTTACTGGGTTCCTGAAAAAGTATTTGGATTATGCTACAAAACACTTAATCACTTATTGGGATACTTGAAAGAAAGGTGGGGAATGAGATCAAATTTACTGAACAGATAAGAAAAGAAGCAGATGCCATTTGGCAGGCAAGTTTTGATCATCCATTTGTTAAAGGAATTGCTGATGGAACATTATCATTGGATCGTTTTCGATATTATGTTCTACAAGACTCATATTATTTAAGTCACTTTGCTAGAGTTCAATCCATGGCAGCTGCACAAGCAGAAGATTTACATACGGTTAGTCGTATGGCATCCCATGCAATTGGAACGAATGAAGCAGAGTTATCACTTCATAAAGCTTTTTTTGTTCAGTTAGGTATTACTGAAGAACAAAAAGAAAACTTCAAACCTGCACCAACGGCTTACGCATATATTTCACATATGTATCGTGCTGCTCATACTGGTCATTTTGGAGACACGATTGCTGCTTTATTGCCATGCTATTGGCTGTACTATGAAATTGGTGAAAAGCTTACAGGATCAACACCGGAAGAGGCTATCTATCAGGAATGGATTGCAACCTATGGTGGAGACTGGTTCCGAGAATTAGTTGAAGAGGTCATTCAATTAGTGGATAATATCGCTGAAAAAGTGACAGAATCAGATCGAGAACGAATGAAAGAACATTTTATATTAAGCAGTCAATATGAGTTGATGTTTTGGGAGATGGCATATCAAAAGGAAACATGGCCGGTAGAATTATCAAACTGACCATCAACTTACTAAGTTTAAAAGTAAAATATGATGGTTATTTTTAGGATAGAATAACAAAAATAGGGGGTTAAAGAGATGAATAATAAAGGATTAAAATTAACAGATATACTAGTTACAATTGTGATTGCTATCGTATTTGGAATTGTATATAAATTATGGACACCTGTTTATTATGCGGTAAAGCCGTTCGGATTGCATTTTGATCAATTAATTTACGGAATGTGGTTTATAGCTGCAACAGTTGCTTTTTTAATTATCCGTAAACCTGGAGTTGCATTAATTGCTGAAATTGCTGCTGCTTCTGGTGAATTTATTGTAGGCTCAGAATGGGGATTAGAAGTATTAATTTATGGAGTTTTGCAAGGTTTGTTTGCAGAATTTGTATTTGCAGCAGTTCGTTATAAACGTTATGATATCTTAATTGCATCACTTGCTGCAATTGCCTCTGCAATTGCATCTTTATTATTTGATTATTATAAAGGATATCTTGATGATTTGGTGGCTTGGAATTTATTATTATATATAGTGGCAAGAGTTGTTGGATCCATTGCCATTGCCGGGGTGTTTGCCTATTATCTTGTAAAAGCTTTGGAAGCAACTGGTGTTACAAACTTAGTTCGACCGGCATCAAAAGAAGATTATGATGCTTTGGATAAATAATAGAGGTGTCTTAAATGTCACAAATAGCTAGTGTGAAAAACTTAAGATTAAAATTTGCTGGGAGTTCATCTTTATTGTTTAAAGATGTCTCCTCTTCTTTTTATGAAGGTGAAAAAGTATTAATATTAGGTCCATCTGGGTGTGGTAAATCAACACTTTTACAAGTATTATCAGGTCTTATTCCAAATTCAATTGAAGTACCAATCAAAGCAGATCATATTACAACACCTAATTCATGGGGATATGTCTTTCAAGATCCAGATACTCAATTTTGTATGCCTTTTGTAGACGAGGAAATTGCCTTCGTATTAGAAAACTTACAAGTACCTCGAAATGAAATGTTAGAAGAAATAAGGAAATATGTGGACATGGTACGACTAGATTTGGAAGAACTTCATACGCCAGTACAGACGTTGTCTGGAGGGATGAAGCAACGCTTAGCTATCGCTTCTGTCATGGCGCTGCAACCTGAAGTTTTATTTCTAGATGAACCTACAGCGATGCTTGATCCAGAAGGTACGGAGCAAATTTGGGATACCATTAAAAGTGTTGCTAGCGATAAGACTGTATTTATCGTAGAGCACAAAATCGATCATGTGTTAGATTTTATAGAGCGCATTATTTTATTTAATGAACAAGGAGAAATCATTGCTGATGGACTAAAAGACGATATCATGACTACGTATAAACAGCAGTTAATTGACCAAGGGATTTGGTATCCAGGAGTTTGGGAGGATTATATTGAAAGAGAGAATAAACAAAAACCAATTGAACCTGGATATGAGCATAAATTAATATCCGTATCACAATTTAGAGGTTTTCGAGGAAAATCAGTAAAATTAAAGATTGGAAATGTCGATGTTTTTCCAGGAGAATGGATTACTATCGTAGGAGAGAATGGGGCAGGGAAAAGTACTTTACTTCATTCATTCATGCAACTTATTAAAACAACAGGCAGGTATATGATCGAAGGGCAATCGATTGAAAACATAAATAAATTAACGGATTATATGACGTTTGTTTTTCAAAACCCTGAATTTCAATTTGTAACGAATTCTGTTTATGAGGAAATAGCTTATTCTTTACTTTTAGATCAATTAGATGGGAAAATAATCGCTGAAAAAGTGAGAGGATTATTGAATGAATTCCGTTTACAAGAGCAAAAAGATCAACATCCGTATCAATTATCCATGGGCCAAAAACGTAGGTTAAGCGTAGCAGCAGCTATTGTGAAAGAGCAAAAGATTGTATTGTTGGATGAACCAACATTTGGTCAAGACGCAAAAAACACGTTTACAATTTTAGAGTTAATTGAACATTGGCGTCAGCAGGGAACAACAGTCTTAATGGTGACACATAGTATGGAAGTTGTTCAATATTTTTCAACTAGAGTATGGAAGATTGAAGATGGTGCGCTCATGTTTGATGGTACACCAGAACAATTTTTTCAAAAACCATCAAAAAAGTTGCTTTTTGAAAAATAAAGGGGGAAGAAGATGCAGTTTGATTTTAAGTATAAGGAAACCTGGCTTCATAAATTAAATCCTAGCTTTAAACTCATGACCATGGTTGTGTTATTTCTTTCCGTGCTGTTTATTCACAATATTAACTTCATGTTGAACTATACTATTGTTACGTTGTTGTTATTTTTAATATTTTCTGGTCATCCCTTTAAAAGAGTATTACTTATATTACTCCCCTTTTTATTTATATTTATCTCTTCTGCTACATCTATGATTTTTTTTGGTAAGGGGGATACAACATGGTTTAAATGGGGATTGATTCATATTACGGAAGAGAGTTTCTTTAGAGGTATTCATCTTGGACTCCGTGCTTTAACATTTGCTGGTCTTGGGATCACCTTTGCTTTAACTACTCGTCCTGTATATCTATTTTATTCTTTAATGCAGCAAATGAAGCTTCCCCCTAGATATGCATACAGCTTTATGGCTGGTTTACGTTTGATCCCTATTATGTTTGAGGAATTTCAAACCATTCGCTATGCTATGAAGGTTCGTGGCGTGCAACATAAACGTGGAGTTAAAGGTTTTTATGAAAAACTTCGTGTATATTCCATTCCAATGTTGTCTCAAAGTATTCGTCGGGCACATCGAATAGCCGTTGCAATGGAAGCGAAACGTTTTTCACAAGTAAAAAACCGTACGTTTTATTATAAAATTTCTTTTTCAAAGTTTGATCTCTTATTTTTACTTTATTTTATTGTAATGCTTTCTGCTGCATATTTCTTGAGTAAACAATTCCCATATTTTCCGATTACAGATGTGAGGTATGAGTAACTGTAAAATTAATATCTCATACCTCTGTTGCGTGTAAAGCTTTTTTCTGATTTTCCAGTGTGTAGTTGCCACATATGCCAGAATAAATATGGAACCATTAAAATGAAATTAATCAGCCCCCAAGTATATAACACATCTGAGTTAAACCAAGAAGATGCATCCATGACTTGCGGGAATACATCAAAAGATGCTCTTAGAACTAGATGTGCCGCTAAAGTATATACCCGCGCTGTGATGTACAACTCTGGTCGTTTTTTTATAATGGGATATATTTCTGCTGCTAATAAGATGGTTAGTGAACTTGCGAAATAGACAGGACTTTCTGCATAAACAAAACAGGCATTCCATGACGTATAAAGGAAATTCCAAGAAGCGGTTGTATATGCAATTAAATCACCATATTTAGATGTAGTAATTTTCCAAAATTTTGGAGCAAAGGGAATGGTGACACAAAGGAGTAGTCCAGTTAAAGCATTAAAATTGTTTCCCATCGTTGCATCTTTTATCGTGGCTTCTAGAATATTAAGAAATAAAATAGCGTAAAAGAACCATAGAAACTGCTCTGATTTTAGAAAATTCCATATCTTCCCTTTTTTGTCTTCGTAAACAGCGATACGAGAAAAACCTACTATGATGGTTGGTATTAAAACGCTTAAGATTTTAGCCCATCTGAACCAACCCTCAACTCCACCAATAATCCATAACGGAAAAGTAAACAACATAGCAATCCAAAAATACGCTGATAGTTTGTAATGTCTTCGAAAAAAAGAAATGATAAACATTAGAATCCCGAAGTAGATCGGCATTGAAATGATGTGCGGCCAGATTGCAATATTCATATACATTACCTCAAAGTTTCATAATAATAAAAAGCTAGGTAGTTGTAGTATCTTTAAGTTTTTATGGGTTTATTCATTTTAGTGTAAAAACATGAAATGAAATTTATTTCATTTTTTGTTAAAATAAAAAGAAGACAAATTTGTTATTATAATTGGGTGATGTGATGGAAAAAGAAAAACTTAATAAAATGATTGAAGTATCAAAATTATATTATTTATTAGACTATAATCAGAACGATATTGCCAAGAAACTAGGTATTTCTAGGCCTACAGTTTCAAGGCTTCTACAGCAAGCTAAACAAGAAGGTATTGTTGAAATAAAAATTAAAGATCCAACAGAAAATGTTGAAAATTTGTCACAAAAACTTGAACAAAAGTTCAATCTTAAAAAAGCAATTGTGACTCATGTTCCTCAATATGAAGATGGCATTATTAAAACTTATTTAGGTGAGAAAACAGCGTCTTATTTGCACGAAATTGTTAAAGACGATGACATTATTGGTGTAACTTGGGGCACTACAATGCATCATGTAGCTGTTGAATTAAAACAAAAAGCAGTTAAAAATGTGAAGGTTGTCCAATTAAAGGGAAGCGTCAGCCATTCAGAAACAAATACGTATGCAAATGAGATTTTATATCTTTTCGGAAAGGCGTTTGAAACTTCTCCTATTCATTTGCCTTTACCTGCTATTGTGGATCATGTCGTTGTAAAACAAGCGATGGAAGCAGATCGACATATTAACAAGATTTTAGAATTAGGAAAACAATCCAATATAGCACTATATACCATCGGACCAATTAAGTCTGAATCTTTGTTATTTAAACTGGGTTATTTTACAGATGAAGACCTAGAAATGATTTATTCAAAAGCAGTCGGGGATATTTGTTCTAAGTTTTTTGATAGGGATGGAGAAATTTGCAGTAAAGAATTAAACGCTAGAACACTAGGGATTGCGTTGGACGAATTAAAAAAGAAAGAATATTCTATTTTAGTTGCTGGTGGGGCTCAAAAAGTGGAAGGCATTTACGGGGCGCTCAAAGGTGGATTTACAAATGTTCTTGTAACAGATCAATTTACAGCTCAATTCCTAATTGATAAGCATTAAAGAGATAAATGTTAAAGTGATTTAAGGATAATAATCGTACTTCCTTTAGTTGAAATTTAACCTTACAGTTTAAGAGCTGTAAGGTTTTTTTGTTTTTAAGAACTGACTATTTTACAAGTGTTCAATTTTATATTTACAAAATTTCATATTCTGTTATAATTCAGTTTGTAGAAGTAATTTGAATATTCATAACTTCCACTTGTGGACAAACGTAGACTATACAGAAAAATGAGGTGTTGCAGATGGATATTTTATGGGGTTTTTTTGGTATTGCTGTTGTTTTTGGCATCGCTTTCATATTTTCAAGTAATCGTAAGGCGATTAGTAAACGAACAGTTTTTGGAGGTTTAGCAATACAAATTATGTTAGGTTTTATAATTTTGAAGTTTGAACCTGGTAAAGTTTTTTTAGAAACATTAACAAATATAGTCAATTCAATTATAAGCTCTGCGGATGATGGTATTAAATTTCTTTTCGGAGGGTTAATTGGTAAAGAGGATATTGGATTCATTTTTGCATTTCAAGTATTACCAATCATCATCTTTGTTTCTGCTATTGTTTCTATTTTGTACTATGCTGGTATTATGCAAGTCATTATTAAAATTATTGGTGGTGCACTTTCAAAATTATTAGGTACGAGTAAGACAGAATCTTTATCTGCTGCAGCAAATATCTTTCTTGGACAGACCGAAGCCCCGCTTGTAGTCAAGCCATATTTAGCAAAAATGACTCGTTCTGAATTATTTGCAATCATGACAGGGGGATTAGCTTCAGTATCTGGATCAGTTTTAATCGGTTACACATTACTTGGTGTACCATTAGAATATTTACTAGTTGCTAGCTTTTTAGCTGCTCCAGCTGGATTAATCATAGCTAAAATCATGATGCCTGAAACTGAGAAGTCTGCAGTGTCTGATGACATAGAAATTGTAAAGGACACTGAATCAGCTAACGTAATTGATGCAGCGGCAAGAGGTGCAAGTGTAGGGATGCAATTGGCATTGAATATCGGAGCGATGTTGTTAGCATTTATTGCATTAATTGCACTGTTTAATGGTTTTTTAGGTTGGATAGGAGGGATATTCAACTTTCAGAATCTAACGCTTGAAGGCATTTTAGGATATGTATTCTCTCCAATTGCATTTGCAATCGGTGTTCCGTGGGAAGAAGCAGTACAGGCAGGTGGATATATTGGTCAAAAGCTTGTTTTAAATGAGTTTGTTGCATATTCTTTCTTTGGTCCTGAAATAGATACGTTATCACCTAAAACTGGGATTATTATTAGTTTTGCGCTCTGTGGATTTGCTAATATTTCTTCAATTGGCATTTTACTTGGTGGACTTGGAGGTTTAGCTCCAAATCGTAGAGGGGAAATAGCTAAGCTTGGATTTAAGGCCGTTTTAGCTGGTATGCTTGCATCCTTATTAAGTGCTTCAATTGCAGGAATGTTATTTTAAATATACTCAAAGAACATAAGGAGGAGAGTTAAAACATGAGAATGGTGGATCTGATTGCTAAGAAACGGGATGGACATGAGCTAAGTAAACAGGAAATCAATTTTATTATTGAAGGTTATACTTCTAAGGGAATACCTGATTACCAAATGTCAGCATTCAGTATGGCGATATTTTTTCAGGGTATGACGAAGAATGAAAGAGTATATTTAACCGATGCCATGGTGAAATCAGGCGATGTCATTGACTTGTCAGAAATAGACGGAATTAAAGTGGACAAACACAGTACAGGTGGAGTTGGAGATACGACTACCCTTGTGCTTGCCCCTCTTGTTGCTGCAGTTGGGGTACCAGTTGCAAAGATGTCAGGACGTGGTCTAGGCCATACTGGAGGAACGATAGATAAACTTGAATCCGTACCAGGATTTCATGTTGAATTGAATAACGAAGAGTTTGTTAGACTAGTAAATGAGAATAAAATAGCTGTCATTGGTCAAAGTGCAAATTTAACGCCAGCTGACAAAAATTTATATGGATTGCGTGATGTAACTGCGACAGTAGACTCGATTCCTTTAATAGCAAGTTCCATTATGAGCAAAAAAATTGCTGCGGGTGCAGATGCGATTGTGTTAGATGTTAAAACAGGTGATGGAGCCTTCATGAAAAATCTTGATGATGCTTCTGATTTAGCTGAAGCTATGGTTGACATCGGTAATGGTGTAGGTAGGAAAACAATGGCCATTATATCAGATATGAGCCAACCGTTAGGTTTTGCAATTGGGAACTCACTTGAGGTGAAGGAAGCCATAGATACATTAGTAGGAAAAGGTCCTGCTGATCTACACGAGCTTTGTCTGACGTTAGGAAGTTATATGGTAACACTGGCTGGGAAAGCTAATGATATTAACGAAGCACGTAAAATGTTAGAAGATGTGATGGAATCTGGAAAGGCATTAGAAGTATTTAAAACATTTTTGTCTTCACAAGGTGGGGATGCTTCAGTGATTGATGATCCAACTCAATTGCCTACTGCAAAATATAAAGTAGAAGTACTGGCAAAAAGAGCAGGATACATTTCAAAAATTACAGCAAGCCAAATCGGTACAGCAGCTATGTTGCTTGGAGCAGGCAGAAAAACAAAAGAATCTACAATTGACTTAGCAGTAGGACTAGTATTAAAGAAAAAAATTGGAGACCATGTAGATAACAATGAATCTTTAGTGACCATTCATTCTAACTCTAAAGATGTAGACGAAGTGATACGTTTAATACAAGATGCCTATTCCATTGTAGATGAACAAGTGGAAACACCTGCTTTAATATATAAAGAAGTTGTCAAGTAATTGGCAAAAAAATTTAAAATAATAGAAAAAGAGGAATGAAAATGAATAAGAAATTAGCAAAGATGATTGATCACACTGCTTTACACCCAACAACAACTAAATCACAAATAGAAAAATTATGTCATGAAGCAAAAGAGTACCAATTTGCATCCGTTTGTGTAAATCCAACTTGGGTTAAAACAGTAAGTCAATTATTGAAAGATACAGGTGTTGATGTTTGTACAGTAATAGGGTTTCCATTAGGAGCTAATACACCAGAAACAAAAGCATTCGAAACAACAAATGCAATTGAAAACGGTGCTACAGAAGTTGATATGGTTATAAATATAGGGGCATTAAAAGATAAAAATGATGAGTTAGTGGAGAGAGATATTCGTGCTGTAGTAGAAGCAGCTAAAGAAAAAGCATTAACAAAAGTGATTATTGAAACATGTTTATTAACGGATGAAGAAAAACAACGTGCTTGCCAACTATCTGTAAAAGCTGGTGCTGATTTTGTGAAAACTTCAACAGGATTTTCAACTGGTGGGGCAACAGTAGAAGATATCTCATTAATGAGAAATACAGTAGGACCAGATATCGGTGTCAAAGCTTCCGGTGGAGTTAGAAGTTTGCAAGATGCTGAAGCGATGATTAATGCTGGTGCAACTAGAATAGGTGCAAGCTCTGGGGTAGCGATTGTACAAGGGGAAATTTCAAACAGTTCATACTAACTTTGAAAAGGGTGATCATCATGAAAGAAATTATTTTAAGTTTATTAGCAGGTATGATTATTGGCATTGTGTTCAAAGCGATAAAACTTCCGTTGCCCGCTCCACCTGTTTTAGCAGGGGTTGTCGGTGTTGGTGGAGTATATTTAGGTGGCGTTGTAGCTACACATATATTTAAGTTTTTTTCAGCGGCGTAGGAACCAAAATCCAAGTGACATAAGTATAGTGTTTAAATAAGACTGCCAATGGTGGTCTTATTTGTTTTCTATAGACTCATAAAGGGTTTTCATTATAAGTTGACTTATCTTCTACTGGCTATTTTAGTATATACTTGAAAAGGTGGTAGAACAAGGGGAACTATGTCAGGATATAGACCTGCACATTTAGTTAATGAACACTATTTAACAACTGGTGAGCATCAATACTATAGCCATGACAACATCTTAGATTTAGGTGAGGAGGTTTTAGGTACAATCACATTTATTTCTGCTGAGCATTATCCTAATTGTTTATGGGTGGGAAAGATTATTGCTTTTCAAGAAGGTATAAGGGTAGTTGGTTATGCAAAAATTATGAAAATTTATAATAATATATTGAAACGTCAAGAATACAAAAAAATAACTTTTTTAGATTTATTTGAACAAACAAAGCTTATATATCTAAAAATATTGTATACATTTTATGTAGTTAAAATGAGATTTCTAGACAAGGAGAATTAGCATGTTATCTTTTTACTTAACCATTTTACTAGTGGTACTGATCATTATCTTTTTTTTAAAATTATATCCACCTTTTGGTAAAAGTCCTTCAAGAGTAGAAGTTAACAAATATACTGCATCTAAAAACTATAATAACAATAAATTTATAAATCCATCATCTACTTCAATGAAAATTAGCTTAGAGGATTCCATTACTTTAATAAAAGACTATTTAACAAAAAAAACAAACCGAAAACCAGGAACGTTTTTACCTATTGAAACAAATCAATGGATTAACAATTCAAAAGCTAAAGTCATTTGGTTTGGTCATTCTGCTGTTTTAATAGAAATTGAAGGAAAAACGTTATTTTTAGATCCTATGTTAGGAAAAGCACCTACTCCATTCCCTATGTTTGCAGGAAATCGTTACAGTGAAAAAATACCGATAGAAATTCTGGATCTCCCTTTTATTGATGCTGTTCTTTTATCACATGATCATTATGATCACCTAGATTATGGGTCAATAAAAAAACTTAAGAATAAGGTAGGAATGTTTTATGTTCCACTTGGAGTAGGGAGTCATTTAGTACGCTGGGGAGTAGCTAAAGAAAAAATTGATGAAATGGATTGGTGGGAAGAAATACAATTTGATAACCTCACTTTTGCTTGTACACCATCTATTCACTTTTCTGGAAGAAGTGTAAATGATCGTAATAAGACATTATGGTGTTCATGGGTTATAAGTGGTGAAACAACGAATTTATTCTTCAGTGGAGATAGCGGTTTTGGGTCTCATTTTGCTCAAATTGGGGAAAAGTACGGGCCATTTGACTTGACTATGATGGAATGTGGACAATATGATAAGCGATGGTCCGCAATTCACATGACTCCGGAAGAAACAGTTCAGGCTCAAATAGATGTAAAAGGGAAAATACTGATTCCGATTCATTGGGCAGCTTTTACATTGTCTTTACATGAATGGACGGATCCGATTGTACGTGTGACAAAAGAAGCGGCAAAGAGGAAGGTGGAAATTTCAACCCCAAAAATAGGAGAAGCAGTATACATTCAAACTGATGAATATCCAAACTCTAACTGGTGGTCTTAATCAAGACTTTAAATGATGGCCTGAACGAAAATAAATAGAGTTTTGGTTATGAACAACACTGCTTCACATAATTTAATTTATGAATGATTTAGAATAGGTTCCTTTCTATATCATACTTTTTCTAATATTCTCAGGAACCATAACTACATCCGTAGTAATAGGCGTTGTATGATGCTCTTGATCAATACACTCTTCCCAAAATTCCATATGTTTTTTAATGATTTTATTTTTTTTACTGATCTCATCCTCGGTAAGGTTTACATCTATGTTACCTTCACCTTGAACTGCATACCAATATAGATACTCTCCTTCTTCGCTTTTTTCACGAAACATAGTTTCAATATGTAAATTTTCATTTTTTAAAATTAGAAGTACATCATCCATATTATGATTTAGTAACTCCATCCACTCATCTACACGTTTCGTTTTTCCATCTTTTATTCTATATTTATTTAATCTTATTTTCATATGAAAAAACCTCCCTAAATAATAAATATTTCTCATTTATTAATATATCACTTAAACTATAAACCTTTAAAATCATTTCATAGAATCCGATAATAATAAATAGCGGCATTTATATTTTAAAGGAGTTTAAAAGATGAATAATTTAAATAAAATGATTTCAATTGTTATTGTTTTTTTAGTTGCTGTTCTATTAACTTATATAATAACTAATACAATGACAAGCACAGAACTGAATAGTCAAGTTGATGGTCCTCAAATTGAACTTGTAGATATAAATGAATCTCCTTTTACTGTTCATTTTAATGAGAAACCAACCGTCTTATTATTTTTCACTTCATGGTGTCCGTATTGTAATGAAGACGCTCCAAAAATTGTAGAACTTTATGAAAAGTATAAAGATGAAGTAAATGTTTACGGTATAAATCTAATCTATCAGGATGATTTAGTAGAAGTGAAGAAATATATAGACGAGCATCAAATTCAGTACCCAATTCTTCTTGATAAAACAGGTGAGCATTATAAGAATTATGGTGATTTTGGCTTTCCTTCGCTATACTTTATTGATCAAAATGGAAACACCATTGATTCTATTATAGGTGCAACTGATTTTGAATATATAGAGCAATCTTTCAAATACTTAATCGATAATTCGTGAACTGCTTCAATATACCTCATTTAAAATGCATTAGAATACCTCTTAGGAGAAGCTGAGTCTGAAATGAAGGTGTGAAAGATTGCCGTTAGTTCCTCATCTTCTCCTTACATTTTTCAATTGCTTTTTCACTAGACTCTATTAATAAATTTTCTTTTTTATCTTTTCTAATACGAAGTGCCTCTAAAAAATATATTAATGCTTCATCTAGTCGTTTTTGATCAAACAAACATTTCCCATAATGCTGGTATACAAAATCTTTATAGTTTATATATTTTGGTTCATTTTCAACCATTTTTACTAATTCACAAAACATTTGGTTCGCTTTTGCATAGTTTTGTTTCCAGTGATACACGTGTGAAATTCTTAGTTGATTAATAAATAATCCAAGGTGATTGTTTTCTTGTTTACAACATTTAATCGCTTTGAGTAAATAATGTTCGGCTTCTTTTAGATTATTAACAATTCTTAAAAAAGCACCTATATTTCCCAATAGTTTAGCTTGGTCTATTATATTTTCTTCAAGATCTAATTTATCTTTTAAATATTGTATGCCTTTTAACATTTGTTCTCTATTTTCTGGATATTCTCTTAAACTATCAGCGTGTATAGTGTAATTCATATTATAAGGGATGTTCATAATGTATCTCCATTCTGCATGAATTATTATTAATAATGAGTGCTTTTTATTATGTTGAACCATTTTTATTTACATAAATTATTGGTTATAGAGCTGCTTGCTGGGGACGTAAATTGTACTTTCATAAAGGAAATAATATAAATTTTTTTTACGCCCAAAGGATTTCTTCTATCTACATAGAATATATGATAATAGTGCCATGTTTTCAACTATTACAAATATTTCCAATAAAAAAATATAGCGCTTACATGCATAAATATGTATACTGAATTCTATAAGTCTTATTAAAAAATAATTTATAAATTATCTGAAATTCGTGATATAAGAGAAAAAATAACTCTATAGTGGGAAGGTGAGATAAAAATGTCAGCTTTATTAGAAGTTAAGAATTTAAAAACACATTTTTTTAGAAAAAAACAAACAATTCCTGCTGTGGATGGTGTTGATCTAACCATCAAAAAAGGAGAGACAGTTGCGTTAGTTGGTGAATCTGGTTCCGGTAAAAGTATAACATCTCTTTCTATTATGAGGCTTATCCCAAGTCCAGGTGGTGAAATAGTTGACGGCCAAGTACTTTATAATGGAACTGATTTAATAGAGTTACCAGAAAAGGAATTGTTGAAAATTCGTGGTAATGAAATTTCAATGATATTTCAAGAACCGATGACTTCATTAAATCCCGTTCTAACCATTGGGCAACAAATAATAGAGGTTTTAATCTATCATCAAAAGATGTCAAAGTCTAAAGCAAAACAAAAGGCAATAGAATTGTTAGAGATGGTTGGTTTTTCCAGAGCTGCAGAATTGATTAATGATTATCCCCATAGATTATCAGGTGGAATGAGACAAAGAGTAATGATTGCTATGGCAATGAGTTGCAGCCCTAAGCTGTTAATAGCTGACGAGCCTACAACTGCTCTTGATGTTACTATCCAAGCTCAAATATTAGATATTATGAAACAGTTAAGTAATAAATTTGGTACATCTGTTTTACTGATTACACATGACTTAGGTGTTGTTTCTGAGATAGCAGATAGAATCGTTGTGATGTACTGTGGTCAAGTTGTTGAAGAAGCAACAGTAGGAGATTTGTTTGAAAATCCGCTTCATCCTTATTCAGAAGGACTTATTGAATCCGTTCCATCTATTGAAGGGGAGATTTCTAGATTACAATCGATTGAAGGAAACGTCCCCCCCCCTGAGAACTTACCTGAGGGTTGTCGCTTTGCTCCTAGGTGTCCAAAGGCATTTGATCGTTGCTTTCAAGAAATGCCTACACTATCAAAAAAACTCTCTCGCTCTGTACGCTGTTTTTTATATGAACAAGAGGAGGTAGGAAAATGAGTGTACAAGCAGAAAAAAGTCCAATAATTCAGAAAACTGACACAAATAATATACTTGAAGTACATGAACTAAAAAAGCATTTTCCAATTAAAAGCGGTTTATTACAAAAAACGTCAGGTTATATAAAAGCAGTAGATGGCATAAGTTTTTCTATTAAAAAGGGTGAGACGATCGGTTTAGTTGGTGAGTCTGGTTGTGGAAAATCCACAATTGGAAGAACAATTATCAGGTTGTATGAACCTACTGATGGTCAGATCCTTTTTAAGGGGCAAGATATTTCTCATCTACGGGAAGCTGAACTTAGACAAAGTGTTAGAAAAAATATACAAATGATTTTTCAAGATCCATTTGCTTCGTTAAACCCTAGAAAAACACTTCGTTCCATCTTAAAAGAACCTTTAAACGTTCATAAAAAGTATAGTGGCAAAGAACGTGATGAACATGTTGGATTGCTTTTAGAAAAAGTGGGTTTAAATGCTTCTTTTATTAATCGATACCCACATGAGTTTTCAGGTGGACAACGGCAACGAATTGGCATTGCTCGCGCTTTAGCGCTTCATCCAGAGTTAATTATTGCCGACGAAGCTGTATCTGCCCTCGATGTTTCTGTTCAAGCTCAAATTATTAATTTGATGGAAGACCTGCAAGAAGAGTTCGGATTAACCTATATATTTATTTCACACGATTTAAGTGTTGTTAGGCATATTAGTGACAGGGTTGGTGTAATGTATTTAGGTAATTTAATGGAACTAGCTCCTAAACAAGATTTATATACAGAACCACTTCATCCATATACACAAGCGTTACTTTCTGCAGTACCGGTTCCAAGAAAAAAAGGAACTACGCAACGGGAACGTATCGTTTTAGAAGGTGATTTGCCAAGTCCAGCAAATCCACCTAGTGGATGTGTATTTCATACAAGGTGCTCGGCAGCAACAAGTGAGTGTAAGCAAATCATTCCAAAATTTAAAGAAATTAAAAAAGAACATTATGTTGCTTGCCATTTATATAATTGAGTGCCTATAAAAAATTCTTGTATATGAATATAAGGGGGGGATAGAAAGGAAAAAAATGATGTTTTTTAATGGTTTTGATTCAACTACATTTATTTAAGGGGGAGTAAGATCGTGAAATTAAAAAAAGCAACATGGCTTTTATTAAGTCTAACATTAGTTTTTTCATTATTTTTATCTGCTTGTGGAACTGAATCAACTACTGATGAAAGTCCTGAAACAAATGAAGAACAGACAAATGAAGAAGCAACAAATGAGGAGCAGGCAAGTGGTGATCCACAATATGGTGGGACATTGATTATGGGTTCAATAGGTGCGCCAACATTATTTAATCCATTATATTCAACAGATACTGCAAGTTCTGATATAGAAGGGTTAATTTATTCAGCGCCTGTTAGCTCAGATACAAGTTTTGAAGTTGAATATGACTTAGCATCCGATATTCAAACTACGGAGGACGGTTTGACGTATACGGTTACCCTTCGAGACGATGTAAAGTTCCATGATGGAGAACAATTAACTGCGGATGACTTGGTATTTACGTATAGTATCCCTATAAGTGAAGATTATGTTGGAGAGCGTGCTTCAAGTTTTGAAATGATAGATACCATTACAAAAATTGATGAATATACTGTTGAATTTAAGTTAAAACAAAAGGATGCAACATTTTTACCAACTACATTAAGCTATGAGATTTTACCTGAACATATCCTAAAAGATGTACCTATTGGTGATTTAGGTGAGGATGATTTTAATACGAAAACGCCAATTGGATCTGGACCGTTTAAATTTGAAGAGTGGAAAGACGGTCAATATGTAAAGGTTGTTCGTAATGACGATTATTTCCAAGGTAAACCATATCTTGATGCGATTATTTATAAAATTGTTCCGGATGCTAATGCACTAATTGCTCAGCTACAAGCAGGTGATGTTGATTATTTCCCAGGAGTTCCAGGAAGTGATATTGAAACGGTTAAAGAATGGGCACCTGAAGCAGGAGTGAAAATTGAATCAGGACTTTCTTTAGCTTATACGTATTTAGGTTATAATCAAAAAAATGAGCTGTTCCAAGACAAACAAGTTCGTCAAGCTCTAACCCATGCGATTAATCGTGAAGCCATTATTGATGGAGTTTTGAATGGAGATGGTGAAGTAGCGAACGTACCGGAAAGTCCACTTTCTTGGGCATATAATAGTGATGTTCCAGTATTTGAATATGATGTAAACAAAGCCAAGCAATTATTAGAAGAAGCTGGATGGACAGATACTGATGGAGATGGAATTTTAGATAAAGACGGCAAAAAATTTACGTTTGAAATTAAAACGAATCAAGGAAATAAAATTCGTGAAGATATTGTTGTAGTATTACAACAACAGTTGAAAGAAATTGGCATTGAAGTAACTCCAAATATTATGGAGTGGAGTGCATATATTGAAGCCATTTCAGCACCAAATTGGGATTATGATGCATTAGTTTTAGGTTGGGCATTATCAACATTCCCAGACCAATATGATATTTTCCATTCAAGTCAAAGAGAAGAAGGACTTAACTTCGTTTGGTACTCTAATCCGGAAGCAGACGTATTGATAGAGGAAGCAAAACAAATTATCGATAGAGATAAGTATAAACAAGCTTATGGTGATATTTATAAAATTATTGCAGAAGATCAACCGTATACATTTTTATATTATCCAAATACACATCAGGCCATGCCAGAAAATCTAGAAGGTTATATCTTCCACGCAAGAAATGATCTTTATCGTACACATGAATGGTGGTTAAAACAGGAGTAGTAAGTTAGTAGAGAAGGGATGGGTTATCCCCTCCCTTCTCTTTTTATTAGAAGTAAAAACCTTTTAATAAATTACCCTTTTTAAGGATAAATATTAAAATGAAGTAAAAAAGAAGGGGGTTGCAAGATGACAACGTATATTATTCGCAGACTTGTAATGGCTATTCCCTTGTTGATAGGAATAACGATTATCTCTTTTGCAATTGTACAAATGGCTCCAGGAGATCCAACAAGTTTACTGATGGATCCAAACATAAGCCCTGCTGATAGAGCAAAATTTATGGAAAAGTATGGGTTGAATGATCCTATTTATATTCAATATTTTAAATGGGTAGGTAACATGTTGCAATTAGATTTTGGGTCCTCATTATTGAAAAAAGGTACCCCGGTTACTGAGTTAATCATGAACAGACTTCCAAATACACTTTTGCTGATGTTAGTTTCTACTATTTTTGCATTTTTAATCTCTATTCCTTTTGGTATATATTCGGCTACTAGGCCATATTCAAAGACGGATTATAGTGTTTCAGTCATATCTTTTTTGGGACTAGCAACACCAAACTTTTGGTTAGGTTTAATGTTAATCATGTTTTTTTCAGTCAAACTAGGCTGGTTTCCTACCGGTGGTGTGTCAACTTTAGATGCTCCTTTTAATGTGTGGGATCGCATTCACCATTTAATATTACCTGCATTTGTGTTAGCGTCTGCTGATATGGCTACATTAACACGTCATACACGATCAAGTATGCTTGATGTAACGAAACAGGATTATATGAGAACAGCGAGGGCAAAAGGTTTCAAGGAACGAACAGTGATTTACAAACATGGTCTTCGAAATGGATTGACTCCTATAATAACAATCTTTGGTATATTGCTGCCGACATTTATTGGTGGATCTGTCATCGTTGAAACTGTATTTTCATGGCCTGGTATTGGAAGACTTTTTATTGAATCTGCATTTTCCAGGGATTATCCAGTGATTATGGGATTAACCGTATTGTCATCAGTGTTCGTTGTATTAGGAAACATCATTGCCGATATATTATATGCAATCACTGATCCGCGGGTTGAATATTAAAGGGGGGGAAGTATATGTCACAAATCAATACAGTACCTGAAACAACAAAACAACAACTTATAAACCCCAATCTTAAACATAAACCAGATACCATGTTAAAAATAATCGTGCGGAAGTTTTTTAAAAATAAGTTAGCAGTTATTGGGGCGATTATATTGTGTCTGATTATTTTAGCTTCTATATTTGCTCCATGGTTAACTCCATACACATTTGAAGAGCAAAACCTATTAAATAAGCTACAACCTCCTAGTGAGGAACATTTATTGGGGACTGATAAATTTGGAAGAGATCTATTGACAAGGATTTTATTCGGAGCAAGAATATCATTATTCGTTGGTTTTGCATCTATTGCAGGCGCAATAACGATAGGAACAATTGTAGGATCCGTTGCTGGTTATTTTGGAGGATGGATTGACTCCATTTTAATGAGATTCATAGATACACTCTATGCCATTCCGACCCTTTTCCTATTAATAACGTTAGTTACGATCTTTCAACCAGGTGTGGATAAATTAATTCTTATTTTTATTTCGACTGGTTGGATGACAACAGCTAGGTTAGTGAGGGCAGAGTTTCTTTCTCTAAGAACACGAGAGTTTGTACTGTCAGCTAAAACAGTTGGAGCTAAAAGTGGTACAATTATTTTCTCACATATTTTACCTAATGCGGTAGGTCCGATTATTGTTGCGGCTACCATAGGAGTTGGGGGTGTCATATTAGCTGAAGCGGGACTTAGCTACTTAGGTTTAGGAATTCAGCCGCCGATACCTAGTTGGGGGAACATGTTACAGGATGCTCAAAACTACACTATTATGTTAAAAGCATGGTGGTATCCAACATTCCCAGGGTTAATGATTTTAATTACAGTATTAAGTTTTAATTTTGTTGGTGATGGCTTGCGCGATGCCTTTGATCCTAAAGTCAATGAGTAAAAAAATCAATGGGTATTTTTAAAATCTTTACTCTTTTTGAGATTGCCTATAACTAATATGGTCTATCTGAATAGATAGACCATAAACTCTTCACCTCTAACTTTAAACTATTCCATCCTCTTACTTCAGCGTATACGATATTTTTACCTTGATTACTGGCAAATTTAATCATTCAAATCACTCCGAAATTACCTAAGTAATATATCTATGAGTGCCACTTCAAAATGAGGGATAACCCATTAATAAACCTCGTTTATTCATATGGAAGTATTTTAATTAAGAAAAGATATGGTTTTAAAAAATAAGGATTTCTCGTTTTCTGTATAATTTATTTATGCTATATATCACTCTAAAATGTTGCATTGTAAAAAAATATATTTAATTTTTCTACTATTCTATAAATTATAATGAACTATTCCTCGTATTTTGGATATATCTCACTAATCACATACTCATTCCGGTTTTATAATATAATTTGTATTTTTGCTCATTGTATTGACTTCAATATAAACAATGATTCATATATAATATTGAAATCGCATTTATGAAAACGTTTTCATTGATACGTTGTTAAATGTATGCAATCTCATTAATAAAAAACACACTATTCATATAGAATTCAAGGGATTTTATTGTGAACTTTGTGAAGGGAGTGATGTAGATATGATATCGAAGTGAATATATTTTTTTGGATGGCATTAGAAAACATGAAAAGGAGGATTTTGAATTGAAAAAAACAGGTCTTTTATTTTTATCCATTTGTTTAGTTTTCTCAATATTTCCTATGATGTCATTTGGATTTAATGGGGAGGTACAAGTAGGTGCTGGAAGTTATACAACCGTATTACCCCTAGAAGAGGATAGACCACCGGAGTGGGGTCTTCAACCTCATGAACTAGCATATCCAGAACCACAACCTGATATCTCATCCAATGTATCGGGTCCTGATGCACCATCATGGAAACCCACTCCTACTAGTGATTGGTGGACAAACATGAACTGGGATACATTTAGTAACTCGCAGTATCCTCATCCATTAGCGATGAAGCCCAAAGATACGGGGATTCAAATTTATTATCCAGGCAGGTCAAAGATTGTAGGTATACCTGGTCCTACGGATATAAATCCTGTCATTTATCCAGAACAATCAACCGTAATGGCGGATCTGCCTACAGGTACCAGCAATGATTTTGTGTTAGGGAATTCAAATGTAGCTCATTTTCCAGAAGCAAGAACTGGTGGTTACAGTGACTGGTTTGTCACGGCAGATTTTTATGATGGTAGTTTAGGAATGAGTGTTAGTTATGGACACGGTTCACCCTATGTATATGCAGAATATGAAGGAGGAAATCCCTCTTTAACCTTCGAAACAGTGCCAGAATTATTTATTGGTTCAGAAAATGACGCTATGATTGGAGTCATAGCGAATGGAAATTACTATGGATTATTTGGTCCAACAGGTTCTACATGGTCAGGTATCGGTACAACCAGGTTAGTCAATAATTTGCCCGCAGGAAAAGACTATTTTTCTCTTGTATTGCTTCCGGATGTTCAGAAAAGAGATGAAGCGATCACCGCTTTCAATCAAATGAAATCCTTTGCATATTCTTTTATTACGGATACAACAGTGAATTGGTCTTATGATGAAGTTCAAAGTAAAGTATATACAAACTTTTCATTTACGGTCACTCCAAAAGAAGCTGCTGCACCAACTGAAACATTGATGGCATTGTATCCTACACAATGGAGAGGATTGGATGCAGATTTTACAGGTTATACGTATGGTTCCATGCAAGGTACATTAAAAACATTGATTGGCAACTCATTTACAACGGAAGATAGGTATACTGGTATACTGCCATCTTTACCTTATTTGGGAGATTTAAGTGAAGAAAATATGAATCAATTGAAGTTCTATTTAGAAGAAGAGATCAATCGTCACTTTCCTAACCCTGATGATCCTTTATCCATACCAGGGATTGTAGATACCTATTTTACAGGGAAAGAGATGACGAGGTTAACGACTTTATTTAGTCTTGCAGAGGATTTAGCAAGTAAAGTGAGTGAACCAACACATAAAAGTGATTTTGAGGATTTAGCAGCAATTGCCTTGGACAAAGCAAAGTTTATGGTTACAGATTGGTTAACGGCTTCGGATGAAAATGGAAATCTAGATAATCAAGAGTTCTTCTATTATAACGATACGTGGGGGGCAATGCTTGGTTATAGAGAAGGATTCTGGAGTGCTCAGCATATTACAGATCATCATTTTCATTATGGTTATTTCATAAAAGCGGCTGCTGAAATTGCTAGAGTAGATGAACAGTTTTTAGAAGAATATGGAGACATGGTGAACCTAATCATTCGAAATGTTGCTTCACCTGATCGAGATGATCCTCTGTTCCCGTTTTTAAGAAATTTTGATCCTTATGCTGGACACTCATGGGCAGATGGTAAAGCAGCATTCGGTTCAGGCAATAACCAAGAGTCTGTTTCTGAAGCAATTAATGCGTGGACAGGAGTTGTTTTGTGGGGTGAGTTACTATCCACATTACCTGGAAGAGAAGCCGAAGGTGAAGAAATTAGGGATTTAGGTATTTATTTATACACTTCTGAAGTAGATGCATCCAATGAATATTATTTTGATATGAATCAAGATATTTATCCAGAGGAATGGGATCAGGTTGCCACGACAATTGTGTGGGGTGGTAAAGTAGATAATACTACTTTCTGGACGAAAAACCCTGCACAAAGACACGCAATTCTCTGGCTGCCGCTTCACGGTGGATCCTTTTATTTAGGTCATGATACAGATTATGTATTAAACAATTATAACAGCTTACAGGATGAGCTTCCTTTATTTGAAGTATGGGGGCGGGCTGAAGAAGTTGGAAATCCTTTATATGACTATGACGTTGAAGAATTTTGGGATGATTTACAATGGATGTATTTAGCCTTAGCAGATCCAACCCAAGCGCTTGCATTAATGAACAACTCAATTGCGAGTTCACCGGATGGATTGTTTAAAGTGGAAGCAGGGAACTCAGCAGCCTTTACGTATAGCTGGATTCACTCTTTAATCAATCTGGGTTCTGTAGATGGAACTGTAAAAGCCGATTATCCATTTTATACGGTATTTAAATCGGATAATGGAGATAAAACTTATGTTGTTTACAATATGACGAATGAAATTAAGATCGTAAACTTCTCCGACGGACAACAGATCACTGTCGCACCAAAGAGTTTTAATACTGATCAGGGAGTGTACATTCCAGATACAAATCCACCGTCTGTGCCAGTAGGGCTCAGTGCAAAAAGAACAGCTTCAAATTATGTGACATTGGAGTGGGAGCCTTCCACAGATGATCGAGGAGTTGTTGGTTACGATATATTTGTAAACGGCAGTTATGTGGACTCTTCAACGGAAGCAGAAGCACAAATCACAGGATTATCTCCAACAACAACATATACCTTTACAGTAAAAGCAAGGGATATGGACACCATCTCGGGAGAAAGTGCCCCTCTACATGTAACGACAACGATTATAGATACGGAAGCACCCTCTATCCCAACGAGTATAACAAGTATTGATGAAACTGATTCATCTATCCATTTAGATTGGAATGATTCATCGGATAATATCTTAACCGTGGAATATGATGTTTATCGTGATGGAATAAAAGTGGCAACTACAGAGGATTCAAACTTTAAGGACGTTGGTTTAGAGTCATTAACATTTTATGTTTACCAGATTGTTGCAAGAGATGCAGAAGGAAATGAATCAGGGAAAAGTGAAGAGACTGATCTACGTTCTGGTTTTGAATCGGGTCCAGCGTATACACAAAAAATTGTTGAAACCACACCAACTAGAGCAACTTTTATAGTTGAACCTTATGCAAGTCTTAATGAAGTGATTTTATTAATACAAGAAAATAACATCGAAGTTGGATATAATTTAATTAAAGATGCAGATGGAGTCTTTCAAACAACCATTGAGGTACCTGAAAATGGAACCTTGACATATAGATACAATACGATTGATACAGCAGGTGTTGGTATGTTGTCCCAATATTTCAGTTATGTTATGGGACAAAGTCCTGAAGAAGATACGGAAGCACCATCTCCCCCAACAAATTTGAGTACTACAACAGTAACTGGAACAATGGTGAATTTAACCTGGACAGCGTCTTCAGATAATATGGGAGTCACAGGTTATGATGTATACAAGGACGGAGCGTTTGAAAATAGTACAGTAGGCACTTCACTTTCTGTAACAGGACTAACAGAAAATACAACGTATACGTTTACCGTAGTGGCAAAGGATGGAGCTGGGAATGTATCATCAGAAAGTAATGCGATTCAAGTAACTACAACTGATGCAGGAACTGGAAATGTCATTGTTGAAGACGATTATACCATTGAAATTGTTGAGACTAGTGCGACTTCAGCTTTATTTAAACTTACACGTACTTCAGGGACATCTAATTGGGTAGATTTCCATTATAATATAAATAATGCAGGACAGTTGAGCATTAGAACAACCAACGATGGAGGAAGCTTTATGTATGAGCTTACCAATTTAAGTTCTGGTGATATTATTGGATTTAAGTATACGTATGAGCAAGACAATCTTGCAATTGATTCACCTGAGTATCAATATTCATTTGGCTCTGATGGTGGTGAACCGGATACAATACCTCCTAGTGTTCCAACAAATGTGAGTACAACAGCAGTAGGTGAAACAACAATAAATTTAATATGGACAGCGTCTACAGATAATGTAGGGGTAGTAAGTTATGAGATTTACAAAGACGGAGTATTCGAGGATAATACAGCAGGCACATCATATACCGTTATAGGACTAACAGGAGATACAACTTATGCATTTACTATCGTTGCGAAAGATGAAGCTGGCAACGTATCAGTAGCCAGTGATATTCTTTCTGTGACAACTAACCCACCAGGTGGCGAAGATGTCATTGTTGAGGAGGATTACACCATTGAAATTGTAAAAACAAGTGCTACTTCAGCAATATTCAAGTTTACACGTAATTCAGCAACATCGAATTGGGTAGATATTCATTACAAAATAAATCATGCTGATCATTTGAGTGTAAGAACAGTCAATAATGGAGGAATCTGGGAGTATGAATTTCATAATTTAAGCGCGGGAACAAATATTGAATTCTGGTATACGTATGAAAAAGATAATTTAGCATATGACTCTCCATCTTATGAATATATTCATTAGAAATATGCACTTATAAATATACATGTAAATTCTATGTAAATTTGCTATAAGATTAATTTATCTTAATATAGACAGTTAACACAGTGGATAGGTGTTAGCTGTCTTTTAAGTTGAAAAACATAATAATATGTTTTTATAACATATCATTATTATGTTTGTACTTAGGATCAAAATAAGTAGAGGTTGTTCACTTCTAAAGAATATAGTACAATCAATCTAGTTGAATTGTTAACTTAGAATTTAAAACTTTGGTTAACAATTTAATACATATTAAATTACAAGGTGTACATAGGATGAAAAGTAAGGGTATATTTATAACTGCGACGGATACAGGAGTAGGAAAAACCGAAGTTGCAGCAGCACTAGCAGCTTTTATAAAGAACAGCAGAAAATTTGAAAATGTCCAATTATGGAAACCTGTGCAATCTGGAGTGACTATGGGTGATCCAGAGGCAGACAGCTATCGATTATTACATGGAAGTGGATTGGATCAAAAGGAAGAAGATATAGCTACCTATACGTTTTACCAACCGCTTGCACCATGGATCGCAGCAGAGAGAGAAGGCAAGAAGATTGATTATATGAAGTTGGTTAGTGAAGGTCACAAACGACGCATGAACAGTGATTTTCTTATCGTCGAAGGGGCAGGAGGGCTTATTGTACCTATTACTCAAGATAAGACAATAGCTAATTTAGTGACTGAATTAAGTCTTCCGATACTCATAGTTGGTAGAGCCGGTTTAGGTACGGTGAATCACACTTGTCTTACCATTTCTTATGCTCGAAAACTCGGACTTGAGGTCAAAGGTGTTGTATTAAATGGATATGAAGATGAAGCTGATCCTTCTATTGAAGAGAATATTACAATGATAGAAAATTTCACAGACGTACCTGTCATTGGTAAATTACCTTGGTTAAACGTCAATAATGAAGAAGGTATCAATTGGGAATTAAGACGGAAAAAATGGATTAAAACCATTCATGAGCATTTGGATTTAAAGTCTATTTTTGAATAATAACATTACATAACAATATTAAGATTCTTTGCAGCAGTGTTTCTTAACATTCTCATATATCATTCATTTGTTCGGGTTCAAAAAATATTTACACTCATACAAGGGGGAATTATTAATGATTACTACAAAACCAAATTGGAATGAATATGCTGAAAAAGCAATTAATGGTGAGTTATTAACGTTAGAAGAAGGGTTATCTGTGTTAGAAGCGGATGATGATGAGTTATTATCCATTATGAATGCTGCATTTCAAGTCAGAAAACATTACTATGGGAAAAAAGTAAAATTAAATTTAATTATAAATGCAAAAAGTGGCTTATGCCCCGAAGATTGTGGTTATTGCTCTCAATCGATTGTTTCTGATGCACCTATTGAAAAATATTCGTTGTTAGAAAAAGATACATTGGTAGACGGAGCTAAAAAAGCGATGGAAATGAAGGTGGGTACATACTGTATTGTGGCTAGTGGAAGAGGTCCGTCTGGTAAAGAGTTAGATGAAGTGATTGATGCTGTTAAAGAAATTAAAGATACGATGCCTATGAAAATTTGTGCTTGTTTAGGGATCTTATCTGATGAGCAAGCAGCTCGTCTAAAAGATGCGGGTGTAGATCGCTATAATCATAACTTAAACACTAGTAAATCCAATTATGCCAACATTACCTCAACACATACATATGATGATCGTGTAGACACAGTAGAACAAGTGAAAAAATCTGGTATGTCTCCTTGTTCAGGTTGTATCGTTGGAATGGGAGAATCCAATCAAGAGATCGTTGAAACAGCTTATGCGTTACGTGAATTAGATGCAGATTCTATTCCTGTAAACTTTTTGAATGCAATTAAAGGAACCCCTTTAGAAAACATGGATGAGTTAAATCCAAGAAAATGTTTGAAAGTATTAGCATTATTCCGTTTCATTAATCCGACAAAAGAAATTCGTGTTTCTGGTGGACGTGAAGTGAATCTGAAATCTTTACAAGCACTTGGTTTATATGCGGCAAACTCCATTTTTGTAGGGGATTATTTAACGACTGAAGGGCAAGAAGCTACAGCAGATCACAAAATGGTGGAAGATCTTGGATTTGAAATTGAGGAATGTGCTTTATAATGAGTTCTCATCAAAAATGGAAATGGATGCAAGAAGAATTAAAACAATTAGAACAAAAATCTCAGCTCAGATCATTACATGAAACAACAATATTAGAAAATGGATGGATCTTACGAGACGGTAAAAAAATGTTGAACTTAGCTTCAAACGACTATTTAGGTTTAAGTGAAAGGTTCAATAAAACCAATGTAACTGAATTAATAGAGGAAGAAGAGCCAATCTCTTCCTCTCTTCGTTTTGGTTCAACAGCATCCAGATTGATTGTTGGAAATGATCCTATCTATAGAGAGTTTGAAACGCAGTTTGCTTCTTTCAAGGGCACGGAAGATTGTTTAGTGTTCAGTAGTGGATATATGGCAAATGTTGGAGTCATATCATCGATAATTGGAAGAAAGGATGTAGTATTTAGCGATCGTTTGAATCATGCAAGTATTATAGACGGGATTATTTTAAGCAGAGCAGAGAATAAACGTTATAGACATAGAGATGTAGAACATTTAGAATATCTGTTAAAAAAAGTAGATCTGAATCAGAAAAAACTGATCGTCACGGATTCTATTTTTAGCATGGATGGTAGTGTGGCACCTTTAAAGCAGTTAGTTGAATTGAAAAATAAATACGGTGCTATGCTTATGGTGGATGAAGCGCATAGTGGTGGTATTTATGGAATGAAGGGTCAGGGGTTAGTACATGCTTTGGGATTAACTGATGAAGTGGATATTTTAATGGGTACTTTTAGTAAAGCATACGGTTGTTACGGGGCATATATTGCAGGGGATTCCATTTTAATACAATACTTAATGAACAAAGCCAGGAGTTTTATATTTACTACAGCATTACCACCAATCAATATTGCTGCTATTAAGCAAAATTGGTGCCGTGTTAAGTCTGAGAATTGGAGACAGAAATTGTTATTAGAAAAATCCGCATGGTTTAAACAACAACTTCAATCGAGAGGTTTTAATATTGGAGAAAGTGAATCGCAAATTATTCCACTTATTGTTGGGGACAACAAAAAAACCATGGAATTTAGTACTCTTTTACAAGAAAAAGGAGTAGCTGCGGTAGCAATAAGACCGCCTACGGTACCAGAGGATACAGCAAGAATTCGTTTTACGATTATGAGTTCACATCAAGACGAGGATTTGAAAAAGGTGATAGAATATATCGATGAGGTTGGTGAATGTTTAAAGGTCAAAAAATAATGTAACTAAATCATACAATTTGTCTAACTTATTTTGTTAAGAAAGTGAGAATGTTATGTCAAAAAAGTGTATGTGGATTTATGGTTGGGCAATGTCCACGCAAATTTGGTCTGAAGTGATTGAGAACTTACCTGATTTTGAACATCATTTAGTTAATTTTAGTGAATGTAATGAAATTAACGATTTTTATAAAGTGATTGAAAACAAATTGAAGGCTACTCCGGGTGAATGGACATTAATAGGTTGGTCATTAGGGGGGATGCTTGCATTAGAAACGATATTTGATCAAAAGAAAAGAGAACAATACCGTATAAAATCTATGATCATCATCTCCTCAACTTTAAAATTTGTGAGTCAAGATCGTTCTAAGGGATGGCCTCAAAGAATTGTTCAGCGCATGAAAACACAGCTGTTAGCTCAACCAGAACAGACAATCAAACAATTTAAAAAACTTGTATTTCAATCCACAGATTATCCGAAATTGAGAGGACTATTTACTCAAAATGCAGAGACGGACTTTAACTTAAATGGATTAGAAGCAGGGTTAGATTATTTAATGACAACAGATTTGAGCTCAAGTTGGAATCAATTTTGCGAAGATAAAAATACCATTCCTATTCTATGGATTCATGGGGAAAATGATGTGGTATGCCCATTATCTCCGCTTAGTATAACAAATGGTGAAAAAATAATCGTAGGAGAAGGGCATGCTCCATTTTTATTTGATACGGAAAAATTTATTTGCTTGACCAAGAAATTTTTGAAATAAGACAATAATCGACAATTTTCTACACTTTATATCAAATTTCCTATTTACAAACTGAATGACTTTAGTATACACTTATGTTAGTACAAAATAACTATGGAACAACAATAACAACCAGTAAGGAGGAATATTATGGTATTTAGGTATTGAAATCGATTTCAATTTATTTTCCTTCATTTTGCAATCGGTTTCAATTCATTATATGACAATCTGAAAATAAATAAATAAAAGGAGTGTTTACATTGCATAAGATCAAATTATTGTCATTGATGACAACGCTTACACTACTAATAACTACTTTAATCCCTGCCAATCTAGCAATAGCTGACATTACTGAAAATGATGTTGCTGTAGGTGCAGGTGGGTATTCGACAGTTCAGAAAGGAACGCAGCTATATAATTGGGTATTGGGTCCGAGAAAATCACCACCAGCAGAAGATTTTACAACAAGCAATTTTGATGGAAAACCTTTACCAACTAATGATTGGTTAACTTCAGTATTATGGCATCAATATTCAGGCGCTTTATATGCACATCCATTATCTTTTCAAGCAACACCTACAGGTTTCGAAATTAGTAATCCTCCAAAAACAGTCAATACATTATTAGACGGAGAAAATGAATTGGAACGTGAACACCGTCCAGGTCAAATTGACTTAGAGGTTCAAGCGACTACCTTTTCACCTGCGGATGCAAAGGCAGACAAGCTTGACGATTGGTCTGCAGACATTTTAATGGCTAGTAGTGATGAAAGTAAAAATATGAAAGCAACGATTGCACATGGTAGTCCTTATGCCTATTTTACTTTTGACGGCGCAGAACCAAAGGTTAAGTTTAATCTAGCTACAACAATTTTGCATCAAGATGATTCTTCGATTCAAATTTCAGTAAATAACAACGGTCAGACGAATTTTTACGGTTTATATGCTCCAGCTGGTACAACTTGGGCAAATAATGGAAACGAAGTAATTGCGGATTTGCCTGCAGGAAAGAATTTCTTTACTGTTGCCGGTTTACCTGATGGTGATGTGAGTACATTTAACTTCTATAAAGATCGTGCTTTTGCTTTTGTTACAGATACTAGAGTAGATTGGAACTATGATGAAGCAAGCAGTACTTTAACTACGAATTATATTATTACAACAACACCTATGGAAGGTACAAACACTGAAACGATTACAGCACTTTATCCACATCAGTGGAGGAATAATCCATTAATACCTGACTCATCTTATTTATCTACGTATGATACGATTCGCGGCACAATGAAAACGATTGCTGGAACTGATTTCAGCACACAGTATGTATTTAATGGTATTTTACCTTGGATGCCTGAACTAACAGATCCAGCAGATATTGCTAAACTTGAAGATTATGTTACTCAATATTTTGATTATGGTATGGGACTTAATCCTCCGTTCATAAATCCAGGTGCGGATGGAGGCAATGGCGGATATGATACGTATTGGATGGGCAAAAACCTTGGACGAATATCAAATCTTGCTCCGATTACAGCACAATTGGATGATACTGAAAAAACAGATGAATTCGTACAATCAATGAAAAATACAATGGAATGGTGGTTTACGCCAACAAAGTTTAATGAAGCTGGTCAACCTGTTGAAGACAACTATTTCTATTATGATGATCATTGGAAAACATTAATTGGTTATAGTGCAAGTTATTTTTCAGATACAGAACTAAATGATCATCATTTCCATTGGGGTTATTGGATTTATGCAGCTGCACAAGTTGCTCTTCAAGAAGCAAATACTGTGGATGCATGGGATCAAGAAAGTCAGTGGGGCGGCATGGTGAATGAATTAATTGGAGATATTGCAACCACTGATCGAAATTCAACCAAATACCCATTTTTAAGAAATTTTGATCCGTATGCAGGTCATTCATGGGCAAATGGTCCAGGATTTATTGATGCAAATGAATGGAGATATGGTGGAAACAACCATGAGTCTTCATCTGAAGCGATGAATGCTTGGGCTTCATTAATCCTATGGGGTGAAGCTACCGGAAACGACGAAATTAGAGATGCCGGTATATATATGTATACTACGGAGAGAGAAGCGATTAATAACTATTGGTTTGATATTTATGGGGATGTATTTGAACCTGAATTTTCAAATGACGATGCTGTTATGGTATGGGGAGGAAAGTACAACCATACGACATGGTGGACTGAAAACCCAGTAGAAGCACACGGAATTCAAATGTTACCGATTACACCTGCTTCTCTTTACCTTGGAACTGACCCGAATTATGTTGCGCAAAACTACAACAATACGTATGCTGAATTCCCAAATTATTTGCAGAAGAAACAACAGTTCGGATGGGAAGGAATAGATAATACGGATGCTTGGCAAGATATACTAGTTTCATATTATGCACTTAGTAATCCAGCAGAAGCTTTAACATTATGGAAGGATGAAGATACGGAGATTGATCCAGCTGTTGGTGTGGAATTTGGTGAATCTAGAGCACATACGTACCAATGGATTAGATCTTTAGATGTGTATGGATTACCAAACTTTGATATTACAGCAAATACGCCACTTTATTCTGTATTTAACAAAGATGGGCTTAATACGTATGTGGCTTATAATGCATCAGATTCAGACACTGTAGTTACATTCTCAGATTGCTTTGAATTAACAGTTCCAGCAAATGCGATGGCGCAAGAAACAGCAGTAAGTCCAGGAGGAAATTGTTCTGGAACACCTCCAGGAGGTGGCGAGCCAGTAGAACCTGATACAGAAAACCCAACATCTCCAACAAATTTAAGTGCATCTAATGTAAGTGATTCATCTGTGGAACTTAGTTGGACAGCAGCAACAGACAATGTTGGAGTATCAGGGTATGATGTTTTTCAAGACGGAAGCTTTGTGAACAGCACAACCAGTACTAACTTTGCAATTTCAGGTTTAGAAGCGGAAACCAGTTATACATTTACGGTTGTTGCAAAAGATAGAGCTGGAAATGAATCGGCAGTAAGTAGTGGCTTAACTGTGACTACGGAAGCATCACCAGCCAATGAACCTATTACAATCACAGAAGAAGATTTCGTAGTAGAGATTGTGGATCAAGGGGCAGAATTGACTTTACGATTCACACCAACATTAAGTACTAGTTTAGTAGACTTACGATATGTAGTAGATGGTGGTATACAACAAAATGTGAATACGATAAACAATGGAGGTATTTGGGAATATACAATATCGTCATTAAACGCAGGTAATGTTGTAGAGTTTTATTATACGTATTTAAAAAATCAACTAGCTGAGGATACATCTTGGTATAGATATGAAGTAGGTTCTGGTGTTGTAACTAATCCTGGTACACCAGATACTCAAGCACCAACAGCACCATCAAACTTAACTTCTACAGCAAAAAGTGATAGTACAGTTGATTTAGCCTGGGCAGCAGCAACAGATAACATAGGAGTAATAGGCTATGATGTTTATCAGGATGGGGTCTTTGTAGATCATACAACGACAACAGCTTATCAGGTTACTGGATTAACAGCAAATACAACGTATTCGTTTGAAGTGATAGCAAAGGATGCAGCCGGGAATAGCTCAGCTGCTAGCAATTCAGTATCCATAACAACGGATACAGCACCTCCATCTGGTGGAAATGTCATTGTAGGTCCAGATTTTACAGTTGAGATTGTAGATAGCGGAAGTAGTGTAACATTAAAATTCACTCCAGATAATCCTGCAAGTTTTGCAGATGTACATTATAAAGTGAACAATGGCGGACAACAAAATGTAGGTAGCGTAAATCAGAATGGAGTCTGGGAATATACTATCCAAGGTTTAAATAACGGTGATATTATAGATTTCCAATACACTTATTTCATCACCTTTGGCCAAGATTCAGAATGGTATCAATATGAGGTAGGGTCAGGAGGAACTACTGATCCAGAACCACCAGTAGAACCAGAAGTAGACACGGAAGCACCGACAGCACCAACAAACCTAAACTTTACAGCAAAAGGTGAAACTACAGTTGATTTAGCATGGACAGCAGCAACAGATAATGTTGGAGTGATCGGTTACGACGTTTACAAAGATGGAGTTTTTGAGGGTAACACAGTAGGGGCATCTTATAGTGTAATAGGATTAACGGAAAGCACAACATATACGTTTACAGTGGTAGCTAAAGATGCAGCAGGGAACGAATCTGCAGCAAGTAATGCGTTACAAGTGACTACAGATGCAGCACCAGCAACTCCAACAGACCCAACTGATCCTTTTGGTGTGACTTATCTTAATGATACAGAAGTTACGATCTGGTTTGTACCAGATGAAAATGCAACTTACGAATATATTATTTTGCATTATTTGATTAACAATGGACCACAACAAAATCCGACGTTAACTTACAACGATGCTACAGCAAGATATGAAATCACAGTTACAAATGGACAAGTCATTCAAAGTTTACAATATGGTTTCACGTATAAAAAAGTAGGGGAATTCCAACAGGAGATTCCCATGGTGAATAGTACACCTTAATTGAATCATTTAAAATTTTAAACGCAGGTAGTAAATTTCATTCTTTACTACCTGCGAATATAACACTTTAAATCCGATCATGTACAATTATTTTTTAGATTCAAATTTCATTTAAATTATTAATTATTCCAGTCATATTCTTTCGAGGGGGAGGCAAAGATAATGAAGAAAGCGTTTTCATTAATTTTGATATTTTCATTAGTAATAAGTTTGGTTGTACCATTTTCATCATCATATGCGTTTAACGGAGAGGTTCAAGTAGGCTCAGGGAGTTATACTACGATTTTACCAGCAGAAACAGATAAACCACCTACATGGATCATTGATCCTAATGCTCTGGCATATCCTGAACCACAATCTTTAATTTCGTCTAATGTTACAGGTCCTGATGCACCAACTTGGAAACCAACACCTACTAGTGATTGGTGGACTAATATGAATTGGGAAACGTTTAGCGAACCTCAATATCCTCATCCACTCGCGGTTTATCCTAAAACACAAGGTTTACAAATTTATTATCCAGGTAACTCTAAAGTAGTTAGTGCACCTGGACCTAGTGAATTTAACAATGTTATTTATCCAAAGCAAATAGCCTTAACTGCTGAGTTACCTAAAGATACAAGTAATGATTTCGTATTAGGACATTCAAATGTTGGAGGATTTGCAGAAGCAAGAACTGGTGGATTTAGTGATTGGTTTGTCACTGCTGATTTCTATAATGGCTCAACAGGAATGAGTATAAGCTATGGTCACGGTTCTCCTTTTGTATATGCGATTTATGAAGGTGGGAATCCATCTTTATCTTTTGATAGGGCACCTGAAATATTTGTAGGAAATGACAATGATGCAATGATTGGTGTTTCTGTTAATGGAAATTATTATGCATTGTTTGGACCTACAGGTTCCACATGGTCCGGATTAGGTACTACAACGTTAGTAAATCAATTGCCATCAGGGAAAAATTATTTCTCTTTGGCTTTGTTACCTGATGTAAGTACTGATGAGGAAGCCATTACAGCTTTTAATCAAATGAAAACTTATGCGTATTCATTTGTGACGGATACTACAGTGAATTGGTCCTTTGATGAAGTAAACAGTAAGGTATTTACAGATTATCAATTTACAATTACACCTAAAGAACCTGGTGCACCTGTTGAAACTTTAATGGCTTTATATGCTACACAATGGAGAGGTTTGGATGCTGACTATACTGGATATACGTATGATTCAATGCAAGGGGAATTAAAAACATTGATTGGTAATTCCTTTACAGTAGAAGATAAGTATACAGGTATACTACCAAACGTTCCTTATTTAGGAGATTTAAGTACAGAGAATATTGCACAATTAAAATTTTATTTAGAGGAAGAAATCAATCGACATTTCCCGAATCCAGATGATCTAAACTCAAATCCAGGAGATGTGGACACTTATTTTACAGGAAAGGAAATGGCAAGATTAACGACTTTATTTGGTCTTGCTGAAGATTTGGCAAATCGAGTAAGTGATCCGGCTGAAAAGAGTGATTTTGAAAATTTAGCTTCCATAGCATTGGAAAAAGCGAAGTTTATGGTTACAGATTGGTTAACTGCATCTGATGAAATCGGAAATCAGGACAATCAGGAATTCTTTTACTACAATAATAACTGGGGAGCCATGATTGGGTACAGAGAGGCATTCTGGAGTGCCCCAAATTTGACAGATCATCATTTCCATTATGGTTACTTCATTAAAGCAGCGGCTGAAATCGCTAGAGCAGATGAACAGTTTTTAGCAGAGTATGGTGGCATGGTTGATCTTCTCATTCGTCATATTGCTTCACCAGATCGTGATGATCCAATGTTCCCATTTTTAAGAAATTATGATCCATATGCAGGACATTCATGGGCAGATGGTAAAGCAGGGTTTGGCGCAGGTAATAACCAAGAATCTGTTTCAGAAGCGATTAATGCTTGGACAGGAATTGTATTGTGGGGAGAATTGTTATCCACTTTGCCTGGAAAAGAAGTAGAAGGAAAAGAAATTAGAGATTTAGGTATTTATTTATACACTTCTGAAGTAGATGCTTCGAACGAATATTACTTTGATTTAAATCAAGATATTTATCCAGAGGAGTGGCAGCAGGTTGCTCATACCATTGTATGGGGTGGTAAAGTAGATAATACTACTTTCTGGACGAGAAATCCTGCGCAAAGACATGCGATTTTATGGTTGCCGTTCCATGGCGGTTCTTTCTATTTAGGTCAAGATACTAATTATGTATTAGAAAATTATAATAGCTTGCAAGCAGAGCTTCCTTTATTTGAAATATGGGGTCTAGCTGAAGATGCAGGTAACCCATTTTATGATTATGAAGCTGAAGCTTATTGGGATGACCTACAATGGATGTATTTAGCGTTAGCAGATCCAACTCAGGCACTTCAACTCATGAATAATGCCATCGCGTCCTCACCAAACGGATTGTTTAGAGTAGAGGAGGGGAATTCAGCAGCTTTTACGTATAGTTGGATTCATTCTTTAACAAATGTTGGTGCAGTAGATGCCACAGTAAAAGCCGATTATCCATTTTATACTGTATTTAAAAATGATATCGGAGAGAAAACCTATGTAGTTTACAATATGACAAATGAAACTAAGGTTGTAAATTTCTCAGATGGACAACAAATTACTGTAGCTCCAAAAAGCTTTAATTCTGATCAAGGTGTGTATATTCCAGATACAAATCCACCTTCTATACCAGTTGGTTTACAAGTAAATAGAGTGGCATCCAACTATGTGACATTAGAGTGGGATCCTTCTTCAGATGATCGTGGAGTGGTTGAGTACGATATCTTTGTAAATGGAAGTTATGCTGTTTCATCTACAGAAACAAAAGTGAAGGTTGAAGGTTTGGAGCCTACAACAACATATAATTTCACTGTAAAAGCAAAAGATGTCGATACCATTTCGGGTGAAAGCTTACCTTTACAAGTCACAACAACAATTGTAGATACTGAAGCCCCTGATACACCAACAGGTATCATCAGTGTTGAAGAGACACACAGATCTATTCATTTAAATTGGAATGTATCCTCAGATAACATTTTAACTGTGGAGTATGATGTATTTCGGGATGGGGTAAAAGTGGTTACAACAGAAGAAACTAATTTCAATGATTTAGGTTTGGAACCATTAACATTCTATTCATATGAAATAGTAGCACGGGATGCAGATGGCAATGAGTCAGCTAGAAGTGAAATTTTCCAAGTGCGTTCTGGTTTCGAACCAGGTCCAGGTTATACACAAGAAATAGTTGAAACAACACCTACAACTGCAACCTTTACCATTGTACCAAGTTCAGGGTTTGATGAAGTCATTTTATTAGTAGGAATTAATGGAGCAGGTGAAGCTGGATTTAGCTTAGTTGAAAATGCAGTAGGCAACTTTGAAACGACAATTGATGTACCTGAAAATGCAAATCTGACTTATAGATATAATACGATTGTAAATGGTGTAGCTACACTTTCTAAGTTTTTTAATTATACTATGGGACAACTACCTGGTGGTATTGTAGAGGATACAATAGCTCCAACAACGCCATCAAACTTAACATCAGCCAATGTAACTGGCACAACTGTAGAGTTAGGATGGACAGCATCTACCGATAATGTAGGAGTGGTAGGTTATGATGTTTATCAGGATGGAGTGTTTGTAGATCATACAACGACAACATCTTATCAGGTTACTGGATTAACACCAGAAACAGTTTATACTTTTACAGTTATAGCGAAAGATGGTGCAGGTAATGAGTCTGTTGCAAGTAATGAAACAACAGTTACAACGGGATCAATACCAGTAGATAATGAAGCACCAACATCACCATCAAACTTAATTTCAACAGCAAAAAGTGAAAGTACAGTTGATTTAGGATGGACAGCATCTACCGATAATGTAGGAGTGGTAGGTTATGATGTTTATCAGGATGGAGTGTTTGTAGATCATACAACGACAACATCTTATCAAGTTTCTGGATTAACAGCAAATACAACGTATTCGTTTGAAGTGATAGCAAAAGATGCAGCCGGAAACAGTTCAACTGCTAGCAATTCTTTATCCGTTACAACGGATGCAGCACCTCCATCAGGTGGGAATGTCATTGTAGGTCCAGATTTTACTGTTGAGATTGTAGATAGCGGAAGTAGTGTGACATTAAAGTTCACGCCAGATGGTGTAGCTAGTTTTGCAGATTTACATTATATAGTGAATAATGGCGTACAACAAAATGTTGGAAGTGTGGAGCAGAACGGAGTCTGGGAATATACCATCCAAGGATTGAATACTGGTGACATTATAGATTTCCAATACACTTATTTCATCACTTTTGGCCAAGATTCTGAGTGGTATCAATATGAGGTTGGGTCTGGAGGAGTGACCAATCCAGAACCAGAAGTAGACACGGAAGCACCTACAGCACCAACAAATTTAAATTTTACAGCAAAAGGTGAAACTACAGTTGACTTAACTTGGACAGCAGCAACAGATAACGTAGGAGTAGTAAGTTATGATATTTATAAAGATGGAATACTTGAGGGCAATACAACAGGCACAGCTCATACAGTAACAGGATTAACAGAAAATACAATTTATACGTTTACTGTAGTGGCTAAAGACGCAGCAGGAAACGAATCTGCAGCAAGTAATGGTTTACAAGTGACTACAGATGCAGCACCAGTAATTCCTACAGATCCAACTGCACAACATGGTGTAACTTATTTAAATACTACAGAAGCTACCATTTGGTTTACACCAGAAGCTAATGCAACTTACGAGTATATTATTTTGCATTATGTCATTAACAATGGACCACAAGAAAATCCAATGTTAATATACAACGATGCTACAGGGAGATATGAATTTACTGTCACAAATGGACAAGTGATTCAAAATTTACAATATGGTTTTACGTACAAAAAAGTAGGGGAATTCCAACAGGATATTCCTATGGTGAATAGCACACCATAAATTGAATTTAGATTTCATAAAAAAGCCTGCAATGGAGGGATACGCCCTCATTGCAGGCTTTTATTTTCATAGATGTTTATATTAAACGTTTATCTGGCTCAGCTCTTTACAATGATGCATTTAAAATAGACATAACATCTTTTTTATTTAATTTATTAAAGTTTCCAAATTCACCATAAACTAATGTTTTATCTGCGATACTTTCTAAATTTTTATCATCAATATCATAATCAGCGAGGGTAGAAGGAGCGCCTAAACTAGACCAGAAAGCACTTAGTTTTTCAATACCTTCCAGAGCAACTTCTTTATCTGTTTTTCCTTCAGTTTCTACATCAAATACTCGTGTAGCTAGTTGTTTGAAGCGTCCAACATTGGCTGCTAAATTGTGTTTCATCCAGTTCGGGAACAAGATCGCTAGTCCTCCAGCATGTGGAATATCATATACAGCAGAAACTGCATGTTCAATGTTGTGAGTAGCCCAATCTCCACGATATCCCATGGATAACATGCCATTCAAAGCGATTGTACCGTTGTAAAGGATCGTTTCACGATGGTTATAGTTTTCTAAATCATTTAGTAATAGAGGTGCAGTTTCAATTACAGTTTGCAGTACAGATTCACACATCCGATCTTGAAGTGGTGTGTTTTCTATGTGATGGAAATACTGTTCAAGCACATGTGTCATCATGTCTACAATACCATATATGGTTTGATCCCTGGGTACAGTGAACGTATTTTCAGGATCTAGAATCGAAAATTTAGGGAATACTGCTGGACTTCCCCATCCATACTTTTCATTTGTTTCCCAGTTTGTAATCACAGAACCAGCATTCATTTCTGATCCAGTTGCAGCAAGTGTTAACACAGTACCGAAAGGCAACGCATCTACAGCTGCTTTTTTGCGTGTGATCACTTCCCAAATATCACCATCTAATCTGGCTCCCGCAGCAATTGCTTTTGTACAGTCAATAACACTTCCACCACCAACTGCGAGCAGGAACTCAATGCCTTCATTTTTACAAATATCTACTCCTTTATGCACTGTAGTTAAACGAGGGTTCGGTTCAACACCAGACAATTCAAATATTTCAGTATCTATATCTTTTAAATAACTCATCACTTTATCATAAATACCATTTCTTTTAATACTTCCTCCACCATAAACAACTAAGACTTTTTGTCCGTATTTAGGAACTTCCTTAGTTAATTGCTGCATCTGGCCTTTTCCAAATATTAATTGGGTTGGATTATAGAATGTGAAGTTTTCCATAAAATTTACCTACTTTCTTTTCGAAATAAAATAACTTATATACATCGGTTATAATTATATAATTATTTAGAGCACATAATCAAATGGTATTTAGGAACTGGATTTTTCAGATATTTCGTAGGATTTGTATCCACCTGTTAAATTTTTTACTTTAAAACCTTCTTGAACTAATATTCTAGAAGCAATATGACCTCTCACACCTACTTGGCAATATACCCAAAGTTCTTTGTTAGAGGGCAGTTCTTCTTTTCTTTCACGTAATTCATCAACAGGAATATGAATTGAGCCTTCAATGGCTCCTTTTTCAAACTCTTGTTCTGTTCTTACATCAATGAGAACCATATCGTTCGGATCAAATTGATTTATTAGATCTTCTATTACATAAATATCGCTTTTTCCAGTAAGTAAGTTTTCAGCAACATAACCTGCCATATTGACAGGGTCTTTTGCAGATGAATATGGTGGAGCATAACAAAGTTCAAGCTCCGTTAAATCATAAATAGTGCCTCCAAGACGAATGGTGGTTGCAAGTACATCAATTCTTTTATCCACTCCTTCTTTACCAAATGCCTGGGCTCCAAGTATTTTACCATCATCTTGAAATATTAATTTTAATGAAAGAGGTTTGGCACCAGGATAATAACCAGCATGAGATAGAGGGTGAACATGAACAACATGGTATGGCATATTGAATTGTTTTAAATTTCTTTCATTTAATCCGGTGCTTGCTCCAGTCAGATTAAAGATCTTAATAACAGAAGTGCCTTGAGTGCCTTTATATGTGGAAGGAATCCCACAAATCTGATCGGCAACAATTCTCCCTTGTTTATTTGCTGGTCCAGCTAAAGGTATTGCCGTTTTTTGTTGATGAACAAAATGTTTAACTTCCACCGCATCACCAACAGCCCATATTCCCTTCACGTTTGTTTGCATTTCATCGTTAACAATAATATGACCTTTTTCACCTAAATTGATGTCTGTTTTTTGTAAGAAAGCTGTGTCTGGAACAACACCTATTGCCATAATCACAATATCTACGGTTAACTTTTTACCGCTTTGCATGATGGCTGTGATTTCCGCTTGATCATCTTGAAAGGCTTCTATTCGATCATTAAATATGAATTGAACACCGTGTTCTTGCATTTCTTTCTCTGCATGAGTTACCATATCTGAGTCAAAAGGTGCCAGGATATGCGGCGCACTTTCAATTAAAGTGACTTGAAGTCCACGTTGAACTAAGCTTTCAGCCATTTCAACACCAATGTAACCTCCACCCACAATTATAGCTTTTTGTATATCATTTTGATCTACAACACTTTTAATTTGATCGGTATCTGGAATATTTCTAAGTGTAAATATTTTATTGCTTTCAATTCCTTGCAGATTAGGGACAATCGGTTTAGCACCAGGAGATAAAATGAGATCATCAAAAGTTTCTTCGTATTCACCTAAATGTTTACTTCTCACTACTACTTTTTTATTTTCTGAATCTACTTGAATGACCTCACTACATACTCTTACGTCAATATTAAATCTGTTTTTCATCATGTCTGGGGATGTGACTAACAACTTAGAACGATCTTGTATAGTTTCACCTATGAAATAAGGTAATCCACAATTTGCAAAGGAAATGAATTCTCCTTTTTCAAATATAATGATTTCAGCTGTTTCATCCAGTCTTCTTAGCCTAGCAGCTGCAGAAGCTCCACCTGCTACACCACCTACGATAAGTACTTTTTTACTCATTATGAACTTCCTCCTCTATAGTTTGATACTGAAAATAAGGTTAACTTTATCATTACCTTAATATTACATTTAAATTTATATATTGTTATATCTTAATTTTACGATATAAGTAATGATTTATTCAATTTATTTAGTTTGAAAGCTTTGTGACAATCTAGATTTTTCCATTTTATATTTAAAGTACGTCCCCATTTGTTTTTGGTATAATAATAGAAAAAGGGATGAGGAGAAAAACTGTAATGGTATTTAAACGTAGCAATTTTTTATTTTTTTTCATTGTAATTGTTCTATTAAGTTATTCTAGTGTTTTCCCACAATCTATCAGTTATGCAAAATATGAAGATTGGATAAAATTACCTGAGAAGAAAGAAGTTCCTCTAGTCAAAACGTTTACGATTCAATTTAATAAACAAATTTTTGTTGAAGATATTGATGGTATTGTTATTGAAAGTGAGGATATGTTTATTCCTGTAACTATTGGTCTAAAAGGGAATGAAGCGACAGTTACTCCTGTTGAATATCTACGACCAAATACAGATTATACACTTCGTATCTTTTTAGATCATGCTCGTTATTATATGAATTTTTCAACTGAAAAAACGGATGAGAATTTTTTATATATGGGGAAAAAAGATGTAGTAAGTGAGTATGCTCCAGATGAAATTATACCAGATCTTAATTACTATCGATTAGATATGGAGAAAGGAAATCCAATACGAATTTATGTGACAGATGATTATGAAGAAGAGTTTGGAAAAGGCTTTGCTTATACCGAAATTGAGGATATAATAAAATCCATTGAAAAAATAAAAGATTTTCAACCCTATGAGAATGTAAATTCTTCATTAGATATTTATTTTTACACTGATGATTCTGATACACCATTTCCAGAGAAAACTCAAGGTAAGGCATCTTCTTGGGGTGAACATACAGAAATTTTAATTAATGGTTCTACTCTTCCATTTGATTTTCGTCCAGTATTAACCCATGAAATTGTACATTATTTCGATCAGCAATCTTCCTTGGATGATCAAGATAAGCAGGAGATTTATGAGAAATTCTGGGGAGAGGATTATCGATTCTGGTTACTGGAAGGTGGGGCAGAGTACAGTGCGTTTTTCCATCATAAATATACTACAAATTCATTCAATGATTTAGATTTAATTTCAGTTAAAGATTCAAAGAGCTCTATTGTAAAATACGTCAAAAAACTAAAAAGTAATAAAGCAATACTAGATAAGGATATTCAGTTAAATTCATTCGATGATATTAAACGAGCAAGTGATGAAAACTACGGAGTTACTTTAGCTTTATTTTGGTATTTAGCTGAGGAATATGGTTATGAAGAAGTATATGAATATGTAGAATATATTGGTGATCATTTCGAACCTGAACAATCTATCAGTGGAAGTGAAAAAGATGAAATCGCAATACAGTTTTTTGATAAAACAGAAGAAGAGATTCTGGAAGATTGGTTAGAATATTTTGATGATTTTCAATAAATCTCATCTAGTTAAGAAGACAATAAATCGAAATTAAAAATAACATTAGTTGTTGCTGCCTTTTTTCTGTTTTCAATCGAGGAAAGGCTGCTTTATTTAATTTAAGAATTAATAAATATATTTAATGTATATTTCCCATCAAAAAAGTTGAAATATTCAAAATTTACCCTATCTTGATAAAAGGTGATAAAATATCAATAGATAAAATGTCTATAAAAACAAATTAATAATTAAATATGTGTTTCAAAACAGTCAATATCACTGCAGAGGAATAATGGCTTTCCAATCCTAGTTAATAATTTGATTAGATTGAAAGGTGGATTTCGCAGCCTTTTTGAAACACCACGACGAGGAGAAAATATGAATAACGAAAAAGTAACACTTGTAGAATTAAATGCTGACAATTGGTATGAATGTTGTACGTTAAAAGTTTCAGATGATCAAATAAAGTTTATAGAATCAAATGCCGTATCCATAGCTCAATCTAAATTTGAACCAACATTAAAACCTTACGCTATTCAATATGAAGGTAAAACAGTTGGGTTCCTTATGTTCAATACGGTGAAAGAAGAACTGGATGGCTACTGGGTATATCGGATTATGGTTGATAAGAACTTTCAAGGAAAAGGAATTGGTAAAAAAGCTACTCAGCTTATGATAGACGAAATATCAAAATTACCGAATTCAAATAAAATCATTGTAGGTTACCATCCAGAAAATTTAGGGGCACATCAACTTTATGCCAGTTTTGGTTTTGTTGACAAAGGTGATCGATTTGGTAAGGAAATGGCTGTGGTGAAAGAGTTTTAGGAATCATTTATATTGATCATACATGCTTTTAAAAATGAAGAAGTAATTGAAGTTGGATATTTAAACACGAATTAAAGTTCAATGGTTGTGTTAAGTTACTTATTTGATAAAAAGAAAGTTCTTAATTAAAATGATATTTAAGCTGTTAAATAAGAAAGTACAAAAGGATTTTTCCTTTTGTACTTTTATACGTTTACACTAAATTTATCTATTTTCTCTATAATTTTTTGTCGCTATTATCTAATACAACCAATATTTTCTTATTTACTATTGTAATGAACCAAGTAAGTCTGCTATAGAACGATACCAATCACGAACTTCATAAAGACCAATTCCGATGATATCTATATGGTCTGTTGAAGAAAATTCGCCTAAATAATTCCATTTACCTATTTCAGCTACTCCCTTATAGTTTATAATTTCGTCTGGGGAATCTAATGTTGGACCATCCATGGAGTTTGTATTAACAACACCATCATTCTTCCACCAGTCCCTATCAATATCGTATTCTCCACTTTCTGTATATTTTCCAAGAAAACCACCTGTTAAATAAAATATTGGATTCATAAATAATTCAGGTTTATGATACCCTGTCCAAATTGAAGGGTAAGTCTGCTCTGATGATACTGAAAAATAATAGGTATCAGGTTGAGCTAAAACCCAACTATTTAATTCACTTGCACCCTCTGGACTAACATCCCATTCAGCTGTATCTTTTGTATCACTCCAAATCGAACTGTTGTACACTCGTTCAGCGTAATTTTCCCAAGATTCTCCGGGTTCTCTCTTTAATCCCCATTGATCGAGCTTAAAATCATAAAAGTTATTGTCTGTTTTTTTTCCTGACAGACTAGCAGCTAAGGCAATAATATCTTTTGTCATTGGAAAAAACCCATCGATAAACCTTGTGGTTGTTGATCCGTCATGTGGAGATGAGATTGTTAATACGCTACTTACCCAGGAAGTTTGTTCGTTATTAAATAGCGGAGATAATTGATCAGGATCGGTTAACTCCCGCTCTTGCTCGTTCCCTTGTTCTAAAAGTTGTGTTAACACACGAATGGTTTGTCCACCTAAACTATGACCTACTAAATGAACTTTGTTTTGTATACCTGTATCAGGATTGATTTCTCCCCATTCTGGTAGAAAACCTGAATATGTCCTTCCGTACTGTTCATGACCGTGCTCTTTAGAATGAGCCTCACCGTAATCAACGGTACCTCCCTTTATTTGAGCGTACAATTCACAAGCTCTATCCCAGTTGCTAGAAAACGGTCCAACAGCTGCAGTATATGTTTCATATCCATAGTTTTTCAAATCCTCTTCAATATCAACAAGGCCACCCCAATATCTAAAGCCTAGAAACTCATCACGTCCCCAACCTACTAAACCATGGACTAATATGATTGGATGATCATTTACACGTTCAATACTATCAACAAGTAAGTTTTGAGATATTGGTGCTTGATCGCTTAACTGATCCATCAAATTTAAGTTATTATTTGAGTTACTGTTGTATAATGATAGACCTTCTTGTGCAGATACATTGTAAGGGCTTACAAAAAAATTGAAAGGGCTTACAAAACAAACAATCACAATCAAACCTAAATAAAACATCTTAGAAAATTTCATAAATTTCATAGATACACCTCTATCATTATTATTTTCTTTAATCTATCATTTATGTAAAATTTAGTCAATTTATTTTTCCAATTTCAATTTTACTTTACACAATAAAAATTTTTGTTAAACTAAGATACAATAAACAAAAATCCGTTAGATTTTATTCCAACGGATTTTTTAATTCAAGAATATTTATATCTAACTGAAATTTAAAAAAGAAGAATGTTGATTTGTTTATTTATGAAAATACAAATCATGTCATTACACCAAGTATGGTGAAAGATTTGATAGAGTGGTTAAATATTTATAAATAAAATTAATAAAATGTTTATTAAATATGCAAAAAATACAATTATAGTGTATAATATAGTTAATCAAATCATATACTATAAAAGAAACCGCAGGTGCGGTAACACCATACGGTTTCATACAATAGCCGTTTTAAACGGTAAGCATAGAGTTCTATAGAAAATAGACCATTATCCCTTTGGCAATTGGGCGGTCTATTTTTTGTTTCTAACAGATTTTAAAGCTATTATTAATAACCCAAAGGTTAACATTAAAGATATAGCTTGATAAACTGTCATGGCATCACCCCCCTTCGTATGGAGGATTTGCCTACCGCCCTGCCACGATTGTATTGTTTCTATTATACCACGAAATTCCAGATAGAGTTATAAATGAATATTTTATTACACAGCTTATCATATCATTATAGTCATTTTTTAATAATCTGTAATATCATAAAATTATAACTTTCTTATCCCATAAACAATATGAATATACTCATTGATTTGCTGAAAAATGGTGATGAACCCCATGTGATTTAATTGTTTTATTAATTCAAAACGATTTGTATATTGTTTACCTGTATGTTGCCTCACTTCATTTTTAGTCATAAAATCTACAATACATATACGCCCGTGAGGTTTTAATACACGGTTTATTTCATCTAAAGCCAACACTTTCTGTTCATCTATTAGGTGATTGTACGTAAAACTAGATATAACAAAATCAAATTCATGATTTGAAAAGGGGATGGCAAGAAAATTTCCAAGTTTGGTATCAATCTCCGGATATTTTATATGACATTGTTTTAACATCTCCTTAGACTGATCTATCCCTTTCATTTGAACCCCTTTTGAGATAAATTTAACTGCAAAGTTACCTGTACCAACTCCTATATCTAATCCAATCTCTTCTTTTTTTGGAGAAATACATTCAACCGCTGCATTTAATGAAAGTTCATAATCTTCAACGTATTGTAACTCAGGAAAGATCTCTAATAATTTTTGATCAAAAGAAGGTGCTAATTTATCAAACCCCCATTGGTCACTCCATTGTTTACGAATTGCATTTAATCTTTTTGAACCATTAGCAAGTTCAAAAATATCTTCTAAATTTAATGTTTCTCTAACTTTTAATTTATCTATCATTTGATCAATCGTATCAAGTTGTAGTTTTAATTCTACCCACCGAGAATACATACTTGCACGTTGTAAATTTAAATAGTATTCCACTTCTTTTTTATCTTCTTTTTCTATTTTTAATAGTACTTTTTTTATCTCTTCTATTGGAATTCCAATTTCTCTCAATGAAATTATTGTTTGCAACCGCCATATATCTTTTTCATTAAAAGTGCGATAGGAATTCTCGCTTTGCTTTTCAGGTGAGATGAGACCTTTTTCTTCATAGAAACGGATTGCTCTAGTGGAAATATTTAACTTCTTAGCTACTTCGTTTATCTTCATAGCTTTCATCCTTATTAACTTTCTTTTTTATATAACTTTTTCTTTTTATCATATTATATACGTTAACGTAACGAGAAGGTAAAGTTATTAAAGGTTTTACTTTTGAACAAAAAATGAACATCACATCATAGTGATGTTCAAATCATCTAAGCTTCCATAAAGAAGTCCAATATGTACATTTTTTTTTAATTGGTTCTATTCTTTTACTATCCCGAAAACAAAACCATCATACCCTTTTGTTCCTACAGTTTGAATCGCTGTGGAATCTATACGAGACTCATTTGATAGTAAATCAAATAATTGACGAGTACCTTGCACACCTAAATCTTCACTCTCACTATCTATGATTTTTCCACTACGTACCACATTATCCACGATAATAACCGCTCCTGGATTAGCCAGTTTCAATGCCCATTTTACATAGTTTGGATTGTTAGGTTTATCGGCATCAATAAAGATGAAGTCAAATTTTGGGACAGCTTTTTCTTCAAGAACTTGTAATGAATCAAGGGCTGCTCCTACAATGACTTCAATCTTATTTTCTAATCCTGCTTTTTTTATGTTTTCTCTAGCCACTTTTGCATGTTTAGGATCATATTCTAGTGTAATAAGGTGCCCATCTTCTGGTAACGCTCGACCAAGCCAAACACTACTATAACCACCAAGGGTTCCAATTTCTAATATGTTTTTGACCCCTTTAAGCTTGGCAAGCAAGTAAAGTAATTTGCCTTGATTTGCAGAGACATCAATAGCAGGTAAGTCTGCTTCTGTATTTGCTTTCAATATGGAATCCATGATTGGATCATTTGAACCAATTTTATTACTAAAATAAAAATCTACATCATTCCACTTTTCTGATATGTCCATAACAAACAATCACTCCTTAATTAAAGTTGTTTATTCTCTTTAGATTATATAATAAATTTCATATATTTATCATTTATTGAATGAATAATATACCAATTGTTATTTTTTATACAATAGAAAATAACTAATTCCTTATTGCCAAATTAAAGTTGTTTTTTGGTAATATATATTTCTCTGTGCATTTTCCGTTCAAAATGATTTGAATACGGAGGTGTATCATGTTATTTGCTATTCTATATCTGTTTTTTAACATTCATTTAACTCCCACTTTACTTAAATGAGGTGGGAGTATTTAATTTAAAATGATAAAATAGTTTTAATGTATACATATCCGTATTTTACTAGAAGAAATAAGGAGTTATTTTCATGACCATCAACAAAGAACTTGTTCGCAAAAATTTCAGTCGACATGCGTTTGAGTATGATTTATATGCAAAAATTCAAAAAGTGATGGCAATTAAACTGCTGCAATTAGTACAGCACAATACATCAAAATCATACCTAAATATATTAGAAATTGGTTGTGGCACAGGAAACCTAACGAAATTACTCCTTGAATACTATCCAAATGCAAAATACACTGTTTTTGATTTGTCTGAATCCATGATTCAACAAACCAAACGTAAAATAGGAGGGATGCAAAAAAACATAGAATTCTTTGCAGTGGATGCTGAGCGGATTCTAAGTCATGATCGAATGAAAGAAGCATCAGATGTTTGTGAAGATATATTCGAGCAAACCTACGATTTAATTATTTCAAATGCAACCTTTCAGTGGTTCAATGCGCCTAAACAAACCATTAAAGCTTATCTGAATTGCTTAAATGCAAATGGAGTATTTGCTTTCTCTACTTTTGGTCCAGATACGTTTTATGAATTGCATACTTCTTTTTACGAGGTTGAAAAACAGTTGAATATAGTGCACCAACAACATGGACAAAAATTTATGAGCATGAATGAGTGGCAGCAAGTATGTAAACAACAAATGAACGAAATTTGTACAGTAGAAGAAAAGATAACAGAACAGTATAGAAGTGTTCGAGAATTCATGCATCATGTTAAAAGAGTAGGGGCTGGAAATGCTAGTAAACATGAGTCTTCTCAAGCAGATAGTGGTATAAATCGCAGATTGATTTTAAATATGGAAAAATACTATACGCAGCATTTTGCTTCTACTCAAGGAGTTCAAGCTACTTATCATTTATGTTATGGGGTATATGAAAAATAAAATGAATTTGTTTTTTGTTGTCTGTTCAATTTGTCGAAAACCGTCAGATTGTGTAATTTACATTTAAATTGATTTATATTAAGATTGTTATGTTATTGTACATACTTTTATTTTGAAAGGCGGATCTTTAAATATGAAAAAGTCAAAGAAAAAACTAGTTCTTAATACAGCATTAGCGTTAGGTCTAGTCATTCCATCCGTACTACCTACTGTATCGAATGCAGAGGAAAATAAAGATATCGTAAACCTTAGAGTATTGGAGACCACAGATATCCATGTAAACCTAGTAAACTATGATTACTATAAAGACTTGGAAGTTGATGCATTCGGACTTGCGAAAACGGCTTCATTAATTAAAAAAGCAAGAGAAGAAGCAACAAACAGTCTATTATTTGATAATGGAGATCTTATTCAAGGAAACCCATTAGGGGACTATGTGGCTAAAATAGATGAGTTAGAAGAAGGGGAAACTCATCCAGTATATAAAGCAATGAATTTATTAGATTATGATGCTGGTAACATCGGAAATCATGAATTTAACTATGGTTTAGATTTTCTTGACAAAACTTTAGCAGGATCTAATTTCCCGTACGTAAATGCAAACGTGTACATTGATGATCAAGATGATGATCCTACAAATGATGAAAATTATTTTACCCCATATTTAATATTAGATCGTGAAGTTATAGATGAAGATGGAGAAACTCATACATTAAAAGTAGGTGTAATTGGTTTTACTCCACCTCAAATCATGAACTGGGATAAGAAGAATTTAGAAGGTAAAGTGATTGCGAAAGATATTGTAGAAACGGCTGAAAAGTTTGTTCCTGAAATGAAAGAAAAAGGTGCGGATATCATCATTACTATACCACATTCAGGATTAGGATCATCAAATAAAAAAGGGTTACAGGAAAACGCTATATTTGATTTAAGTAAAGTAGAAGGAATTGATGCGATTTTATTCGGACATTCTCATCAAGTTTTTCCAAGTGCTTCTTATGCAAATATTGAGGGCGTAGATGTAGAAGCTGGAACTATAAATGGTATATCCGCAGTAATGCCTGGTTTCTGGGGAGATCACTTAGGTGTTATTGATTTTGAATTAGAAAAAGTAGATGGTAAATGGGTGGTAAATTCATCACAATCATCAGTACAAAAAATATATGATAAAGATACAAAAACATCTTTGGTTGATGCAGATGCTGAAATTGTTGAGGCAGTAAAAGAAGACCATGATGCAACGATAGAATGGGTAAGAAGTGCTGTTGGAGAAACTACAGCGCCAATTAATAGTTATTTTGCATTAGTTCAAGATGATCCATCTATTCAAATCGTTACAAATGCACAAAAATGGTATGTGGAAAAATTCATTCAAGGTACAGAATATGACGGAATTCCAGTTGTATCCGCTGGCGCACCATTTAAAGCTGGTGGACGTGGAGGCGTAAGTTATTTTACAGATGTACCTGCTGGTGAAATTGCAATTAAAAATGTAGCCGATTTATATTTATATCCAAATACATTACAAGCTGTTCTTATTAATGGTGATGATTTAAAACAATGGTTGGAAATGTCTGCAGGACAATTTAATCAAATTGATCCATCCGTTCAAGAAGAACAAACATTAATCAATACAAGTTTCCCTACTTACAATTTTGATGTTATTGATGGTGTGACTTATGAAATTGATGTAACACAACCAGCAAAATATGATTCAAAAGGTAATGTTGTTAATCCAGATAGCAGTCGTATTGTAAATTTACAGTTTCAAGGTCATCCTATTTCTGCAGAGCAGGAATTTATTGTAGCTACAAATAACTATCGTGCTAGTGGCGGAGGAAACTTTCCAGGAATTAGTGGTGAGAAAGTGATCATTGAATCTCCAGATGAAAACCGTCAAATTATTATCAACTACATTTTAGAAAAACAAACAATTAACCCATCTGCAGATATGAACTGGACATTTGCTCCAATTGATGCCAATGTGAACGTAACGTTTGAAACTTCACCAGAAGCTCAAAAATATGTAGAAGGTGAGAGCTTCAAGTATGTTGAAACTGGGGAAAATGGTTATGCTAAATTCTCTATTGCATTAGGTAATGGTGAAAATTCAGAAGATACAACAGGGGAAGCTGCTGAAGAAGGAACAGAGGAAAATAATGAAGATACAAATACTGATGTAACAGAGGAATCTACAACAGAAGATACTTACGTAGTTCAATCAGGTGATAACTTATGGAAAATTGCTTCAACTCATTTAGGGGACGGATCTAAATGGGAATCCATTTATGAATTGAATAAAGATGTGATTGGAAATAACCCACATTTAATCGTACCTGGTCAAAAACTCATACTACCGTAAAAACAATAACTTAAAGTCAATTCTTGCCTTAGGTAAGAATTGACTTTTTTAAGTTGCATTTTCATATAAAATAGTTACCTACATATTGACATCTATTTTTAAGATGTGTTATATAAAAATAGGACATTGATAATAGTTTATACAAAAAGGTATTTGTATTGTTTTATATTTGAAAGGAGTAGTACTATTCATGGCAAAAAGACAGTTTAAAGCAGAATCCAAAAGGCTGCTAGAAATGATGATTAACTCTATTTATACTCAGAAAGAAATATTTTTAAGAGAGCTTATATCCAATGCAAGTGATGCAATGGATAAAATATACTACAAGGCTCTAACTGATGATGAATTAGTCTTTAATAAGGAAGATTATTTTATAAAAGTAACTGCAGATAAAGAGAAGAGATTATTAACCATCACAGATACAGGAATTGGTATGACAAAAGAAGAATTGGAAAATAATCTTGGAGTCATTGCCAAAAGTGGTTCGTTAGCATTTAAATCAGAAAATGAATCAAAAGATGGGCATGATATCATTGGCCAATTTGGTGTAGGGTTCTATTCCGCTTTTATGGTTGCAGATGAAATTACAGTCATCAGTAAAGCATTAGGTAGTGATGAAGCATTTAAGTGGAAATCTAAAGGTGCGGATGGATATACAATCGTTACAACGGAGAATGACACTGTAGGTACTGAAATTACTTTAAAAATAAAAGAAAATACAGAAGATGAGCAATATGATGAATTTCTTGAAGAGCATCGCTTAAAAGCAATTATTAAAAAGTATTCTGACTTCATAAGATATCCTATTAAAATGGATGTAAAAGAGCAAAGACCTAAAGAAGGCAGTGAGGACGAACTTGAAGAGATTGTAGAAGAACAAACGATTAATAGCATGGTACCAATTTGGAGAAAGAATAAAAACGAACTTGCAACTGAAGATTATGAGAACTTCTATGCTGAAAAACATTACGGTTACGATAAACCACTTAAACACATTCATATTAGTGCTGATGGTACTGTAGTTTATAAAGCTATATTATTTATACCTGAAAGCACGCCTTTTGACTATTATACGAAAGAATATGAAAAAGGATTAGAGCTATATTCCAGTGGTGTTTTGATTATGGATAAATGTTCTGACTTGCTTCCTGATTATTTTAGCTTTGTAAAAGGAATGGTAGATTCAGAAGATCTTTCTCTTAATATTTCTAGAGAAATGTTACAGCATGATCGCCAGTTAAAACTGATTGCTAAAAACATTAAAAATAAAATTAAAAGTGCATTACAGAGTTTATTAAAGGATGAAAGAGACAACTATGAAAAATTCTATGGATCTTTTGGCAGACAATTGAAACATGGAATTTATAGTGAATATGGAGCAAATAAAGATGTGTTGCAGGATTTATTGATGTTTAATTCTTCTAAAGAGAAAAAACTAGTTACATTGGATGAATATGTATCTGGTATGCCAGAAGATCAGAAGTATATATACTATGCGACTGGTGAGTCCATTGAGCGTATTGAAAAGATGCCACAAACAGAATTGGTATTAGATAAAGGTTATGAAATTCTGTACTTTACAGAAGATATCGATGAATTTGCTATTAAGATGCTTATGAACTACAAAGAAAAAGAGTTCAAATCTGTATCAAGCGGCGATTTAGGGATTGAACCTGAAGAAAATGAGAATAAAACAGATGAAGAAGAAAATGAAAATAAAGAACTTTTTGAACATATGAAAAATTTATTGAGCAATAAAGTAAAAGATGTAAAGGCATCAAAAAGATTGAAAAACCACCCAGTATGTTTATCAGCGGAAGGTGATTTATCTATCGAAATGGAAAAGATATTAGCACAGATGCCTGACAATCAAGGTGTGAAAGCGGAAAAAGTGTTAGAAATTAACGTAAATCATGAGGTATTCCAGTCTTTAAAAACTGCTTTCAATAATGATAAAGACAAATTAAATCTTTACACAAATCTATTATATAATCAAGCGTTATTAATTGAAGGATTATCCATTGGGGATCCTGTAGAATTCACAAACGACATTTGTAAAATCATGGTTTAATACAGAGCAAATAAAAAGAATATATTAAGAGCCCGTTTCTGATACAGAGCGGGTTCTTGATAATTTAAAACAATGTACCCCATGGAATTTATTATTTAAGTCCACTTTTCAATCTCCAAATTCCCTTATCTAACTTTTCTTCTTCTAGATTCCCATAACCTAAAATGATTTTGTTCCTATGTCTACCTTTATGAATTGCATGATGCTCAACTGGATAGATTTTAACCTTATGCTCTTTCAAAATGTGTTGAACTATTTCCTCAGTAAAAGAAAGATTTTCAAATTCAGCAATGAGGTGCAACCCTGTGGAATCGCCCAATATATTTACTTCTATTCCAAAATGTTCAACTAAACATTCTTTCAAACAATCCCTACGTTTTTTATATATTTTTTTCATCTTTCTAATATGGCGTTCTAAATATCCTTCATCAATAAAACGTGACATTGTTAGCTGTTCTAATGAAGGGGTATGTAGATCTGTTAACCATTTTAAATTTTTACAACGTTCTATTAGAGAGTCAGGTAGGATAATATAACCTATTCTAAGGGCAGGGGAGAGAATTTTACTAAATGTTCCGATATATATTACTCTTTCTGGATCTAGTCCTTGAATAGAGCTAATAGGCGAGCCTTCAAATCGATATTCACTATCATAATCATCCTCTACAATGAAACAATTGTGTTGTCTAGCATATTGAATGAGTTGAATTCGGCGATGGATAGGTAGAATACCACCTAAAGGAAATTGATGAGAGGGAGTGACATAGACAAAACCAGGGTTAATATTTGTAGGAATTAAGTCTGTCTGCATTCCATGTTCATCAACTGGAATAGGGCATAAATGAGCACCAGTTGCTGCAAATATGGAATGAAGTTCGTAAGTGGTAGGATCTTCAATGCAAACATCACTTTCTTGTGAAAGTAATAATTGAGTGACTAAAGAGAAGGACTGAGTTGCTCCTGTTGTAATCACTACTTGAGCCGGTGAGCAATGTACTCCTCTTGTTTTAAATAAGTATTCACATAAAACATTTCTTATTTGAGAAAGACCTTCTGGTTTTCCATAACCAAAAATAGAATCGGGTGATTCCAAATAAACATCACGTGAAATTTGACCCCATTTTTTTCTTGGAAAAAAATCCAAAGCTGGAATACCAGATCTGAAATCAATAATATCTTCATCTGAAGCTTCAATTGGCTGTCTTTTCTCATCATAAATTGAAGAGTTGTGCTTAGTGTTTTGTTCTAAGTAAGCACCCTCTGCCACAAAAGTCCCTCTGCCTTGGTTGCTTTCGATAAAACCTTCTGCGTAAAGCTGCTCATAAGCTTCTAAAACTACATTTCTTGAAACATTTAAGTTTGAGGAAAGTTCTCGTGTAGATGGTAATCTCTCTCCACTATTTAATTTCCCTTTTAGAATTTGAGTTCTAATTTGTTCATAAACTTGTCTAATTAATGATTTTTTCATTTTTCGATCAATTGGTATCCACATGATAGGAAACTCCTTTAATACTTATTAAATATGAGTAAACTTCATCTTCCAATTCCTTTAAATATTTTTAAGTGAGTATAATTTAAAAATTGGTACTATAAAAAAGTCCTTTTATTGGTTCTACATATGACCAGTTTATCATGTTATTTTAAAGTGAGAAAGTAAATCATTTAATTTCAAAGTGAAGGGAGTAATTTGATGTTATCTTCTGAGGAATTGGTTGCAGCAAATGCTTTAAAAACCATTGCAAGGAATAATAAGATTAAACATTACGTTGAAAATTCAAAAGAATTGTACCCTATACTTCAAAAAGCAGCTAAACGTTTTATCACAGGTGAAACAAAAGAAGAGGGGATACAGAAAGCTAAAGAATTAAATACGAAAGGTTATCCAGTTTCATTGGAATATATCGGAGAAAACACTTCAACCGAAGAAGAATGTTTGAAAGCCAAGATTGAAATGATTCAACTGATCGAGGATATAAGTAGTCAAAGAATTGACTCGATTATTTCTTTTGATTTATCTCATATAGGTTTATCGGTAAATGAAGACTTGGCAGAAAAACATATGAAGGAATTAGCTGAAACAGCAAAACAAAGAGGTTGTTATTTAATGATTAGCATGGAAGAGTCATCGAAAACAAACAGTATTTTAAATATTTATAAAGGTGTTTCAAAACTATATAACAATGTAGGCATTACGCTTCAAGTAAATTTAAAAAGATCTCTTGATGATCTTAAAGAGCTGCTCCAGTACCCTGGTAAAATACGTTTAGTAAAAGGTGCTTATAAAGAGTTACCAGAAAATATAATTCCTCGATCACAAGAACTAAATGTTAGATATTTGCAGTTTGCACAAATATGTGTGAATGCAAACCATTCTATATCTATCGCTACTCATGATGAGAACCTATTAAATGATATAAAAGGGAAAGGTTATTTAGAAAAAGAGAATGTAGAGTTAGAGATGTTATATGGTATTAGACCAGATTTAATTAATAAGTTTAAAGAAGAAGGATATAACTCAAGAGTGTACATGTTATATGGTACGGAGTGGTTTTTATATGTATGCCATAGGCTTGCTGAAAATCCATCTAATATTTATCAATTTATCGCAGATATGGTCAATCCAAAATCTGAAGAAGAACTGTATTAATCAACAAGGAGATGTACTTATAACCAGTAGGATGGATACCATGGTGGGTAAAATACAGTGCTATGTGTGAGAAAATGGGGGTTAGACACCCCCTACTACTCTCTAATTACATGGAGCTTATTGCTTCAGTATAAGTTGTATATTTAATATATTAAATCTTTTTAGAGTCCTTCCCAAATCGGCACAAATATGTTTTTATCATATCCTCTTTTAAAGGTCTTAACTGTTCATCGGTTTGGCATGGCTGGAAGAGCGCAGGCCAAGTTAGGGCACCTTCTATCATGGAATGGAAAATTTGAGCAGCCGTATGTGGATCGGGGATTTCCATCCGTCCATCTTCATCTGCTGATTTTAACCAGTTTACAAGATTGGTATGGGGTGGACCATACTTAGATTTTGTTTCCATAGCCAACTGGGAGTCTTGAATAAACACAGTGGTTAGCACCTTGCATAATGCTAATCGACTTGGATCGTTAATTAGAAAAATTTCTGCATCAGCGAAAAGGGCAAGCTGTTCTTCTAAAGTTTTATCAGGATCATAACTGATATTTTTTAATAATTCCTGTTCAGATAGTAATCTTTTAAAAACGGCCTGGAACAGATCATCCTTATTGGCAAAATGATTATAAACTGTTCTTTTAGAAACTTGTGCATGATAAGCAATTCGATCCATTGATGATTTTTCGTATCCTTCCATAACAAAGGCCTTTATAGCCCCATCCATAATAGTTTCACGTTTTTTTAATGTGTTTGTTGTTTTTTTTAATTTATCATTCATAGCTGAGTACTCACCTTCTATAATTTAAGTAAACTACACTGTGTAGTGTAAAAATTATTGACTTAATGTAAACTACACTGTATAGTTTACATTAAGTAGGAAAAAATTTCAAGACTATCTTATGATGTTAGTTTTGAAATTAAAAATGAAAGACATTTGAAGGAGGAAACTCATGAAAGCTATTGTATTTACAAAATATGGATCGTCGGATGTTCTTCAACTTAAGGAAGTTGAAAAACCCAGTCCAAAAGAAAATGAAGTTCTGGTAAAAATTGATGCATCTTCTGCAAACCCACTTGATTGGCGTTTGATGAGAGCTAAGCCATTTTTAGCCCGTTTGGCAAATGGACTTCTAAAACCTAAAAACACACGACTTGGAGCGGACATCGCCGGGAGGGTTGAAGAAGTTGGCAGCAATGTAACACAATTTAAGATTGGTGATGAAGTATTTGGAGAGAAATTCGAGACTGGACTGGGAGGCTTTGCAGAGTATGTATCTGTTCCTGAAAATGCGTTGGCAATGAAACCTAGTAACCTATCCTTTAAGGCTGCCGCCGCCGTCCCATTAGCAGCCCTCACCGCTTTGCAAGGTCTTCGCAACGAAGGGGAAATCAAATCAGGACAGAAGGTTTTGATTAATGGTGCATCTGGAGGTGTGGGTACATTTGCGGTTCAGATTGCAAAAGCAATAGGGACTGAGGTTACTGGTGTGTGCAGCACGAGAAATTTATATATGGTTCGCTCAATTGGGGCAGATCATGTTATTGATTATACGAAGCAAGATTTCACTAGAAACGGTAAGCAATATGATCTAATTTTTGATGCTGTAGGAAATCACTCGGTTTCAGACTTAGAGAGAGCATTAAAGCAGAATGGAAATTGTGCTGTAGCTGGATTTACAAACATGGCTCGTTTATTTGAGATTTCATGGAAAGGAGGAAGGGTTTCTAGAACTGGCAGTAAGAAAATAGGTATGATGAAAACTATCCACACCAACAAAGAGGATTTACTTTTTCTAAAAGAACTACTTGAAGCCGAGAAAATCATACCTGTCATTGATAGATATTATTCCTTAAATGAGACTGACAAAGCTATCACATATCTAGAAACTAAACGCGCTAGAGGAAAAGTAATCATAACCGTAGCGTAACCGAAGTTTATAAGGAAAGGAGCATAAAAATGAATGTTGAGAAGCAGATCTTAGATCTAGATAGAAAAACAAAGCTTTCGACATTATGGATATTTGTAATGTTAAATATTATATTTCGGGATATTCATCAGCTATTTAAGTATGGATTTTTAGAAGAAATGATGACCGGAACTGTAAATGGTGTTCGAATAACTGAAGAGTTTATGTTGTTAGCTGGGATATTATTGGAAATTTCGATTGCTATGGTCCTCCTGTCACGAGTATTGAAGTATAAAGTAAATCGCTTAGCAAACATCATTGTAGGTGTATTAACAATTATATTTATTATAGCGAATGGCGTTACAGATCTTGATGATATATTTTTTATAACTATACAAATTGGTACTTTATTAGTCATTATATGGTACGCATGGAAGTGGCCTAAACATGCTTCTCGTAGCGCACCTCAATAATATTTTTTAATTAAGGAGGGTAATTATTTGAACATTATTACAAAAGACTTCATGTATCAGGAAACAAAGAAGATTCTTCAGTTTTTATTTAATCTTCCAGAACTAGAAAGTATATTAATCAAAGGAATTGTGGTTTCCTCAATGGATGATAAAGTTGCAATAAGTAGATCTATCGATAAATGTTTCCATGACATGTATAGTGTGTTGATATTCAAATAACAATCAAATTAAATGATGATGAGTATAATGAAAATACTCCGATTTATGCTGATTGTTTGAGGAGAATCGGTTTTAATAATGATATATTAGGAATGTCTCATTATAATACACAAGAAAGGGGGGAAGTTATAAGGATTTGTAAAACAAATGGGATGAGATTCGATTTTATGATTACTGCAACATGTGAAGATGGAATTGCTCTCTTACCTCATGATGTAATAAGGGAGGATTTGAGAAAAGTAAATGATTTTTGGTTTATAGCTATTCAAGCATAGGGTAAATTAATGAGAAAAGATTATCTTATAGCATCACATTTGGCTCATAAGCTAACACAAGAAAGTTTAGTGCTTCAAATGATAGTAAGAGATAATGAAAAAAATACTAATTTTCATCGATATGGTTATGAGGAAGTATTAGATTATTTAACCGTGTTTAACAGTGAAGAGATTGCTTTTGCAAGAACACCAGATAAGACTTACAATTATATTGCTAAGTTAATTTATAGTGCTGTCAAAAGCTACGATATGTTATTCTTTGAGTTAAATCACTTTTATAAAACAAGATTAGAAAACTATTTACAGATATGGTCTTGTTATCAGAAAACTGAATAGAAAATTGTTTAAAATAAGCTACTAGGTGATGTAAAGATAAGTTATGACATCAATAAAACAGCTAATTATTCTAAAAGAGGACAGATAAATGTCTTCTTTTTTTATTAACTTTAGAAAAATGATGTATTAACTTGCACAGATTATACTAAACAATCAAAAACTGTTATAGGTTTTATTTTATATAAAGCATGTTGTAGTAACAAATTCTTAAAAGGTAAACGTTGAAATAAAAAAATATTGAAATGAGGAATAGAATAGTATATACTACATTACAACAGTAATGTACTAGGTAGGAGGCGAAAAAAATTCTTAATACGGATAGTACTAAGCCTATTTATTTACAAATAGCTGAGTGGATTGAATCAGAGATTTTAATTGGAAATTTTCAGGAAGATGATAAGGTGTACTCACAATATCAACTAGCTGAAATGTATACAATTAATCCTGCAACTGCAGCAAAAGGGCTTAATCTTCTAGTGGACGAAAAAATCTTATATAAAAAGCGAGGACTCGGATTGTTTGTTTCAAGTACTGGAAAAGAAATCATCATTAACAAACGAAAAAATTTTACATTGAAAGGACTTGTACGAGAATTGGTTATTGAAGCTAAGCAGTTGCAACTAAGTGAAAAAGAGTTAATGATGATGATCAAAGAACTTTATGAAGAGGAGGATAAACAATGAGAGTGATTGAATGTTCTAATTTGACGAAAACATTTTTTACGAAAAAAGCTTTAAACAAACTCAGTTTTTCAATTGAAGAGAATAAAATAACAGGGTTGATTGGTAGGAATGGAGCAGGAAAGACAACTTTGTTAAAAATCATTGCTGGATTCATTAAAGAAACGTCTGGAGAAATTAAAGTTTTTTCAGAAAAGCCATTTAATAATCTTAATAACTCAGCTCATGTAATCTATGTGGACGATCACATGAGTTTTCCATCAACTATTCCACTTTTAGAATTATTAAAAGTAGCGGAAAGCTTTTATCCAAATTGGAACAGAGATTTAGCTATGCGTTTATTTGAATATTTTTCTTTTGATCCTAAGACTTATCACCATAGACTTTCAAAAGGAAAAACAAGCACGTTTAATATGATTATTGGTTTAGCATCCCGTTGTTCATTAACAATTTTTGATGAACCAACTACAGGAATGGATGAATCGGTAAGAAAAGATTTTTATAAAGCATTATTGAAGGATTATATTGCCTACCCTCGTTCGATCATTCTATCTAGTCATCACTTAAGTGAAATTGAGGACTTATTGGAAGATGTGTTACTCATTAAAGATGGGAAAACATACTTACAAATGCCAATATCTGAGTTAAAGGAATATGCGTTTGCATTACAAGGAAATAACGGAGAAGTTTTTAAATTGACAAGTGATAAAGAAGTTATATTTAAAAATCACATAGCTTCAAATGTTACGTATGTAATTGTTAAAAATGACGGTTCTAAGAATTTACTTCAGCAAGCACGTCATGCTGGGGTGGAAATCTCTCCTGTTCCGTTAAGTGATTTATGTGTTTATTTAACTAATGAAACGAATGGAGGTATTGAGGATGTCTTTAACGAGAACTAATTTGGCTAAGACGATAAAAAAACAATATTTTTTTAAACTTAAAGCAAATATAACTTCTTTTACTTTACTTATTGGAGTCCAGTTATTAGCCCTCCTTTTTTCACTTGGCGGGGTTGCCTCATCTTCATTTGGAAGTTCGAGTATAAGACTTAATACCCAATACTATACTGCAGATATAGTTATTATTTTTACACTTATTTGGGCTTTCGTAATGGCGATTACAATTACAACAAAACCACATAGAGATCTTGATTTTACATTCGTGACGAATCGACTTAGTAGTAGCTTTGCAAATATTCTCTATTTATTAACAGTAAGCATCGTTGGGAGTATGATGGCCATTTTGAGCGATAACTTATTAAGAGTCATTATTTACACTTTCCTTGATAAGCAGTTTTACAGTTCGACTATGGGACTGCAAGAATTTATAATGGGTATTTCTATAACGAGCTTTTATGTATTAATGGTATGTTCTATTGGTTACTTTGTCGGAACACTAGTTCAAATAAGTTCATTATTCACCATTCTTTTACCCGCATTGTTTTTTGGATCGTTATTTCTTAGACCTTCTATGGATGAAAAGCCTATAATTACAAATGCTTTTGAATATTATCTATTGGAATCTAGTTTAACGTTATTTATTGTCAAGATTGTAATTACGACTGCTTTATTTTTTACAATTTCAACAAGCATCTTGAATCGAATGGAGGTAAGACAATGAATACTGTTTTTACAGTTAGTATTTTTATACCTCTTTTAGTAGGAATAACTTTTATTATCTTTATTATAATGGCTAAATTATGGAGACGATTTACTAATGTCAAAGTAACATACTGGTTTCTTTTCATATATATTGGCATACTTCTTCTTAGCTCAGCTATTGTGCCTTTCATTAATGATAATTCGCTCATTGAGAAGGAAAGAGCACAAGAAAATCTAGAAGTAAAAGACTTATTGAAGAAACTTAGTAAGACAGGAATTGCTCAGATTGATCAAATGTATCTACTGAAAGAAAGCAGCTTTGGCGAATATCAAAACCAAACATTGAATGTTGAAACTAGCGGTGAGGATACGATGATTCGAGTTTTTGTAGAAAGAAAAACAAGTGACGATAACAAGGTTGAAGCTTTCAGTATTAGCACTGAAGTAATAGATGGTTACGATATTTCTAACGACTTAACTCCTTATAATGTTATGTTAAAGGATAATACGCTTACAATTATCTCGCCTAAGAAACAATATATTAATATTAAAATAGCTAAACCTCCCTTTCCAGTTAGACAATTTACAGGTGAATCCATTGTAAACCAATCTTCTACCAAATGGAGCCAAGTGGTATATTTACAAATCCCTTATGATCTTGAATTAATGGTTGAAGATGGTATTTTTCTAGAATTTATCAAATAGAAATTGATTGCCGAGTTGATTATAATTGGAGAAGGTAATCTCAAAAATGTAATAGTAGGTGATGGGATGATACGCACATTAAGACGAGATGACATAGATTATATTATTAATTCACACTATAAGTTATACAAAAAGGAATTCAATTACGATATAACCTTCAGAGATTTTATAGAAGATAGCGTAAATGGTTTTATAAAAAGGGCTAGTCATAAAGAAAATATTTGGGTTTTAGAAATCCAAGGAAAGCAACATGGTTCTATAAGTATTAAGAGAATGAATGATGAAACTGCTCAGTTGGGTTTATTTCTTGTTGAACCCAGTATAAGAGGTGCTGGTTATGGTCAACAGTTGGTGCAAACTGCAATTGAGTTTTGCAAGGAACTAAATTTTAAGAATATCATTCTCTGGACAAATAGTGAACTAACATCAGCAAGACGAATCTATATGAGAAATGGATTTGAATTAAAGGAAACTCGTGTTCAAACACTTTCTAATAAAAAACTTACAGAGGAACTCTGGGAGTTATACATTTAATGATGAATAAATATGTGTTTAATTTAAAGTAACTTTTATCGGAGGTTCCCTTTTTATAATGTATACAAGGTGCTTTTACCTTGACGATAAGTTAACTTTAACATATACTGACATTATTATCAGGAAAGGAATGGTATTAAGTTAATGGTGTAAATTAATCTTTTTTTTACAGTTCTAATTAAATCGTTGTTTATTTTTTAAAAGCAATTTAAAGGAACTTAGAGGATTGGATTAATGTGCCCGTTTTTCTTATGCTATTTGGATAGATACAACATTCTTTTCAGTGTGGACTACTCAACCATTTTGCATATATATGGCATTTTAGCCTCTCTAGGTTTCAGCTTTTAGAGGGCTTTTTTTGTTTTTTAGAAAGGAGATTTTAATATGAGAAAAATTGTATACGATATTGCAACAACATTGGATAATTTCGTTGCTAGGGAGGATCGAACAGTCAATGGATTCATTATGGAAGGCAAACACGCAGATGAATATTTAGAACGAATAAAAGAATATGATACTGTGTTAATGGGAAAGTACACTTATGAATTTGGTTTTTCATATGGAATCGAACCTGGAAAACCTGCATATCCAAATATGATGAATTATGTGTTTTCTAGATCAACCCAATATCCGACTGAAAAAGGGATTAGAGTAATTAATGAAGAACAGATTACTTTTATAGAAGAACTGAAACAGTCAGTAGGAAGTGATATATGGTTATGTGGTGCAGGAACATTTGCAGGTTTTTTACTAGATCATCGATTGATTGATCGACTAATTTTAAAAGTGAATCCGATTATGTTTGGAAAAGGAATTTCATTGTTCGGGGATATCAGTAGAGAATTAGAATTAATTTTGGTAAATTCCAAAACTTATGATAATGGTGTCATTCTTCAAAGTTATGATATCAATTATTTATAAAATATTTATCCTTACAGAAGCTATTTAATATAATAAGGAATTTTAAAGCTGGTTATCTTATGATAAGATAACCAGTAATTTAATGATTAACTACTTCTTACGATTGTATAATATGGCACTAGCGTTAGGGTGACTTGAAAATTTTAAGGTGAATTCATAGTAGCATTTAGAATGTAAGTTCTGTATTATGATAGATAAAAAACATACTAGATGATTCTAAGAGTTATTTTAAAGGATTTTTCTAATATTTTATGGCCTTACCAATATATAAATGATAGCAAAAGGATATAGTAAAAATGAGATGTAGGTAACTCAGCATACATCAACTTACATATGAGTAGTAGATTGAGAGGTGGTAGGGTGTTTGATGAAATTATTAGTCATGTTGAAGATAGTATGGTAAAAATTCCAGGTGGAGAAATAGAATTAAGAGACGATAGAACAAATAATAAATGGAAGGTCCAATTAAAACCTTTCCTTCTTGCTCAATATCCTGTAACTAAGGATTTGTATTATGCTTTTACTAAAAATTCACCTCTTTCTCTTAAAGGAGATCAAAAACCGGTTGAAAATGTTTCGTGGAATAATGCAATTTCTTTTTGTAATCTACTTTCTCAGAAAGCTGGATTGAGAGAGTGTTATTCTACAAGTAATGAGGGTGAAAATATCATTTGTGATTGGGAATCAGAAGGTTACCGTCTCCCTACAGAAGCAGAGTGGGAGTATGCATGTAGAGCAGGGTCTACTCAATATAGATACGGAGAGATTGATAATATAGCTTGGTATTATGAAAATTCAGGAGGCAAAACCCATGAAGTAGGGAAAAAGGAAGCGAATGCATGGGGTCTGTATGATATGTTAGGGAATGTTTGGGAGTGGTGTTGGGATTTATATGATGAGAAAGTATATGGTTCTTACCGAGTTTTTCGGGGTGGAGGTTGGTATGATCCGGCTAGGGGTTGTGGAGCTTCGTGTCGTCGACGCAGCCATCCGTCTTTTTGCATAGACGACCTTGGGTTTCGACTTGCGAAGTCTTATTAAATTATGATTTCAATAGAACATTATAACAGACTAAGGAGTGATTTTTTTGGATATTAAATTAGATGATTTAACTAGATCTGAAGTGATTGAATTAGTAGGGGAGCACCTTTATAGTATGGCACTAAGTTCCCCACCAGAAAGTAATCATGCTCTAAATCTTGAGGAATTAAAACAACCAGAAATTACATTCTGGAGTGTATGGGAACAAGATGAATTAGTTGGCTGCGGGGCACTTAAAGAACTTGATGGACGACATGGAGAGATAAAATCAATGAGAACCTCATCCTTACATTTAAGAAAAGGTGTTGCAAAACGACTTCTTGAATACTTAATTGAGGAAGCCAAGCGACGCGGTTATTCACGAATAAGTTTAGAAACGGGTCCAATGGATACTTTTGGAGCGGCTCTGAAGTTATATGAAAAATTTGGGTTTAAACGTTGTAAGCCGTTTGCAGATTACATTGAGGATCCAAACAGTGTATATATGACAAAGGAATTATGAGCTAATTCTTTTATAATCAAAGAGAGATTATTATTTTGTCGGAGGTAAACTATGAACATAACTACAATAAAAGAGAATGATGTAGACATTGCCATTATAAGTAGCAATGAAATACTGATAACGGATGTTCAGTCGGCATTGGATTTTATGGCAACTATAAACTATGAAACGGGCTGTAATCGTGTAATTTTGAGTAAATCAGCATTATGTGAGGATTTTTTTAATTTAAGAACACAACTTGCAGGGGAAATATTTCAAAAGTTTATTAATTATCGAATGAAAATGGCAATTGTGGGTGACTTTTCAGTATATACAAGTCATAGTTTGAAAGATTTTATAAATGAGAGTAACAATGGGAAAGATTTATTTTTCTTGTCTAATGAGAAACAAGCGATTGAAAAACTAAGTACTGTTTAACTATGGTATTAGTCATCTTGGTGTTTTTATATTTTAACTTTATATATAGTATGAAAAGAGACGATCAAATAATGGATCGTCTCTTTTCAGTAACTCAAACTTATTCCGTTACAATGCCCTGTATTTCTTGCAAGTTTTCTGATGAGATCATAACAAAGTTGTCATCAAGGTTTTCTAATATATTACTAATTTTTTCAGCAGCTTCTAATTGTCCTGAGTTATTTAATTCTTCACGATATATGTTTAATAGTTCATTTAGATCATTGTGGCTTTTATCTGTAAGAGGATTAATAAATACTTTTGCACCCATTGCGATGCGTCTTTGGATAGCCTCTTTATCTAAGCCCATTTCTGGATTTAAACGCTGGTAAATTACACCGCCAGTCATGCCTGCACAAATCCAAGCTCCTGGATCACCTAATACAACTGCACGACCGTTTGTCATATATTCAAAAGCAAAACCTTTTAAATTAGCTCTTGTAGATATTGCACCTAAATGATCTTGAAGAGGTTGTTTAATTTCTCCTCCAAATATAACATCTGCACCAGATAATCGAATGCATGCACGAGAGTCAGCGTCTCCTTGAACAATGAACAATCCACCTTGTGCACCGTAACAGAATGATTTACCCACAGAACCGTTGATGAATTCTCCATGTTTACCTGTGGATTTTAATATCGCTACTTTTCCACCGTAAGCCATTTTTCCTACACCATCTTCTGATCCACCATGGACTGTAATATCCACACCCTTAGCATTAAAGGCTCCTAATCCAATACCTGGTACAGAACCATCAGTTATATTCAAGTTTACTTTTGGCAAGTCATTGTAACTTCCGTTATATCGATCTCTTACACGATGACTAGAATAACGAGTTCCCAAAATTCTTGCATCTGCTACTAATCCAGACCACGTTTTTTCAACTGTGTTATCAAAGGATACAACATCTGGGAAGTATTCCTGACCCTCAGCCCCAGCAGCAACACCTATGATATCAGAAGTAGAAATATTTGCTTCCATTGAAGGCACTACAAATTGGATTGGTGCAGGTCGTAATAAATCAGTTAAATCCATTTTATCTTCATAATTGATTTGTTTTAATAAATCAGAGCGTCCAACTAAATCTTGCGCATTTTTAAATCCAAGCTTAGCCACAATGTCACGTATTTCTTCACCTATACCACCAAATAATCTAACAAGTGAATCAACCGCTGTATCATACACACGAGGTACGAACCTACGCAATCCTCTTTCCTCAGCTTCTTCGATTGAATCGATTTGTGTTGAGATTCCGACATGACAAGTATCTAAATGACAGCCTCGACATGTTGTACATCCGATAGATTGCATTGCAATACTACCAAAACCACAGCGATTTGCACCAAGCATGATCATTTTTACAACATCAGCACCTGATTTCATCCCACCGTCAGACCATATTTCTACTTTATCTCTTAGCCCTGCTTCAATCAAAGCATTATGAGCTAATTTTGTACCGATTTCCGTAGGTAAACCAACGTTTTGTAAGGAGTGTACACGTGCAGCTCCAGTACCACCGTCAAAACCAGATAAAGTAATAATATTAGCGCCTGCTTTAGCAATCCCAACTGCAATTGTACCAATGTTAGGAACAACAGGTACTTTAACACTAACTTTACATTTACGCCCACTAGCTTCTTTTAACTCAGATATAATTTGTGCTAAATCCTCAATTGAATAAATATCGTGATTGTTAGATGGTGAAATTAAATCTGAACCAAATGTAGCATTACGTGCTTCTGCTATTTTGTCGTTAACCTTTTGTCCTGGTAAATGTCCACCTTCTCCAGGTTTTGCACCTTGACCAATTTTGATTTCTAAAACAGCAACGCCATTCACAAGTTCAACATTGACACCAAAGCGGCCAGATGCGATTTGCGCACCACGCGTTTTTTTGTATTTACCTAACATATCTTTAATTTCTCCGCCTTCTCCGTTCATTGTAATCATGTTTAGGAGGTTACCAGCTTCAGCATAAGCACGAAATGCTGTTTCATTTTGTGATCCAAAAGACATCGAGGAGATTAACATTGGGTAATCATGGTCTCCGATTCCGATATTCACTTCAGATAGATCTAATGGTTGATGTGTCTCATTTGCTTTTTCATAATCAAAATCAGCTAAATGTCGAATGGATATAGGGTTTTTCTTTTCTTGTTCACGAAGTTTTTCTACATAATCTTCATATGGAGCAGAACCATCAGCAGCTTCGTTTAAAGATTTCCACATACGTTGGAAGAAGTGGAAGTTACGTGCTGGTTTTGCTTTTTCCTGATGATAAGATTCATAACGTTCCTCAGCTTCTTTTTCAAGGTCAGCAAAACTTTTACCAGCATTTTCTCCACCTAAGTAATTGACAATATCTAAAACTTCTGCAACTTCTGGATGTAATCCAATGGATGAGAAGAAACGGGTATATCCACGTAATTCATGTGTACCAATGGTAGAAATAACCTTTTCTAGTCCTTTTTTAAGTGCAAGATATACTTTTTGAGCAGCAGGAGCATCTTCTTTATCAGCAGCAGTAGCGAAAATCATATAAGGTGAAATAAGGTCAGCACCGAGTCCAACAGCAACCACGATGTCATGTAAACTTCTTACTGCTCCTGAGCGTAATATGATGCTAGTTTGACGACGAAGATTTTCTCCAGTATCTAATATATTTGATTTTAGAGCTAGATCAATTTTGGATACAGATAAATGAGGATCTAACCATAGTTGATCATTTTGATGTGCTTTAGCATCATCCAATAATAAAATAGTAGCTCCGTTTCGAACCGCATTTTTTGCATCCTCAGCTAACTTTTCTAAAGCATCCTTTAATTTAGTACCACGATTATAAGTAAGAGAAATAACTGCTACATTATTTTCTCCTTGTTGTTGGAATTTCGCAAGGATTTGTTCTAATGATAACTGATTTAATTCTTTTATGCTGTCTGAACCAAGAGATCCTTCCAATACCATGGGTGAAGGTAGTTCAATACGTAAACGTGCATCGATTTCATCGTATATTGAAGGGCGAGGTCCTATGACAACACGTGTGGAAAAGTGCTCGGTTTCACGATCACGATCAATCGCCGGATTTGTTACAACTGCAACACTTTCTTTAATAAAGTCAGGGATATTTTGTCTTTCCCAGTGTATTGCAGCTAAAGGACCATCATGACCTAATGAACGAATTGGCTCTGCACCTGTTTTAGACATGGATTCAATCATCTGAATACCTTCACGGTCCCAACCAAATGCACTATATAAGTTTCCTGTAGCTTCTACATCTTCATTTAATGTCATATCTAGATCACTTGAAGCAAATGCAAGATGTTTATTCAATCCGGAAAAATCAACGCGTGATTTTGCACGCTCTAATACAATGTTTTGAATTTCACTATAAGGAACGACTTCTACAGGCGCATTTTCTGTTAGTTTGACACCTATTTTTTCACCTGGAGAAATTGGTTTTGGTTCATTCACCATTTCACCAACAGTAATGATTCCTTGCTCTGAAGAGAAGTATAAAGAAGTTTCACTTTCTACCATCCATAATGGACGAAGCCCTAAAGCATCAACGCTGAATACACATTCGTTTTCATAACGGGATACAATACCAGCTGGACCTTGCGCAAAGTGCCCCCAAATTTGTCGATAGTATACATATAAATCTTGCAGCTCTGTTCTGAACTGTTTCATTTCATTAATAATCGGAGGGAAAACAAGCTCCATCGCTTCAAATAAGCTTAATCCAAAACGATGAATGAAAGTTTCAATTGTACGATTCATATCTTGTGAATCACTACCACCATCAAGTAAAGGGACATTGACCATTTCTGCTTCATGTCTCATCTTTTTTACTGTATTGATTTCACCGTTATGCCCTAAAATGCTTGAAGGTTGAACACGGAAAAAGTTAGGCAATGTATTTGTAGAGTAACGATTATGTCCAATAGTTACCTGGGCAGCAAATAATTCATCTTCAGTATCGTTGAAATATTTTGGTAAAATGCTCGCAGCTCCCATCACTTTATAAGCAGCTGTAGTTGAGCTTAGTGAAGCAACATGAACGTTAAACTTATGTTCAATATCAATATGAAGCTCAAATAAATGATCATTGATATTCACTTCTTGTTTTTCACAAATACCGGCTACTTGCCAGAAAGTTGGCTCATCATTAAGAGCATATTTACCTAATACATGATTGTTTACTTCGTTTTCTTGCTCTAAAACTATTTTTACTTCTGAATCTTTGAACATTTCACGGATTTGTGCTTGCATTTCTACAACAGTAATATCTAACTTTCTAGGAAGGAAAATATGAGCGATCATAAAACGATGATCATAAGCTAGTTTTCCATCTAAATTATTTTCTGTTAATCGTTTCTCCCATAGTGCTCTCGGAATATCTGTGAGAATACCACATCCATCCCCTTCACCTTCTATAAAGCCAGAACGATGTTCCATCATGACCAAGGCATCAATTGTTTTCTTTATATTATCACGAGAAGGTTTCCCATCCTTTTCAATAATACAGATGATTCCACAGCTATCATGTTCTGATTGTAATAGGTTTTGAAACTTTCCCTCATTCATCATGAGTTCTTTCATATAGATTGGTCAGTGATTCGATAAACTGACCTTCACCTCCTTAAAAAATAAATAAAGATAAAGACAATGATATATGTTTTAGGTTTTGTAACGAGTAAAAAACAGGCATTTTACTGAAGGATATAGGTATTATAAATGCAAATTGAATTATAAATATTCAATATAGGGTAGCTTCCATAAAGAGTGAATCTAGTAATTCTCTTTTTATGAAGTCAATTGCTTTCTTTATTGGCAACCTAAAAGACAAGATATGATGTTCATCTGCCCAAATGGATATGGTAGTAATTTGCTAAACCATAAGGATATGGCTGTTATTTCAGAACAGGACGTTCTGATTCATCAATGATCAAAACAGGACGTTTTGATGCAGACTGCGCTTTTACAGGTTTCGTGACATGATGTAAGTTTGTCTGCAATAGATGGGAAATGAGGTACTTTAAAAACAAACCCGATATCTTCTTAGATACAAAATTATTATATAGAATATCACGAATTTTAAAATGATACAATAGATACTATTGGAAAGAGTGTGTATTAAATGTGAACCCGTGTGTTTATTGGAGTCTCATATCGTATGTATTTCAAATTGCACCAACCTAAAAAACGAACTATTATAAGCGGTATTACTACAATAATTCGTTTTTTATAATTATATAATGAAATTGTTAAGAGAGGATTAATTTATTGTCTGCATAAAAATGTTTTATCGCTTCATCTTGTTAAAGGTGTGTTGTACAGCATGTATTGTTTGATGAATATCTTCTAAAGTATGAGCCATTGTGATGAACCAAGCTTCATATTTTGAAGGAGCTAAATGAATGCCTTCATTTAACATAAAATTGAAAAACTTAGAGAATAATTCACTATCTGTATTTTGCGCATCTTCATAGTTTTTTATTTTATGATTGCAAAAATGAATTGAAAATGCACCGCCAATTTTATTGATGGTCAACTCTATATTGTAATGCTCCGCTGCTTCTTGTACCCCACTGGTTAATGTATCTGCCAGATCATATAAATGTGGATAGGTTCCTTGTTGAGCTAGCACTTCTAAACAAGCTATCCCTGCTGAAATGGAAGCGGGGTTTCCAGCCATCGTTCCTGCTTGATAGGCTGGCCCTAAAGGAGCAACTTGGTCCATAATTTCTTTTTTTCCACCATAAGCCCCAATCGGTAATCCTCCGCCAATTATTTTACCCAGAGCAGTTAAGTCAGGTTCGATTGCTTTTTTATTTGGAAATAGATGATAATTCTGTGCAGCTCCATAATGAAAACGAAAGGCACTTATGACTTCATCGTAAATAACGAGAGCACCGGCTTGTCTTGCATATAAACAAAGTTTCTCTAAATATCCTGATTCAGGTTCTACCATACCAAAGTTCCCAACAATCGGTTCAATCATGACAGCTGCTACGTCATCTCCCCATTGATCTAAAGCTTGTTTCAATGCTTCTATATCATTAAAAGGGACTGTGATGACTTCACTTGCAATGTTTGTCGTAATTCCAGCACTATCTGGAATACCAAGTGTAGAAGGGCCAGAACCTGCTGCAACAAGCACTAAATCTGAATGTCCATGATAACACCCTGCAAATTTAATCATTTTTCTTCTACCAGTAAAAGCTCTAGCTACACGAATTGTAGTCATAACGGCTTCAGTGCCTGAATTTACAAAACGAACCTTATCCATGGAAGGGATCGCTTGTTTAAGCATTTTTGAAAATTTATTTTCTAATTGTGTAGGAGTACCATATAGGGTTCCATTTTGTGCAGCTTTCGTAATCGCTTTTGTTACATGAGGGTGTGCATGCCCTAAAATAATTGGTCCATAAGCAGCTAAATAATCTATGTATTTATTTCCGTCTACATCCCAGAAATAAGCACCTTCCGCTTTTTCCATAAATACAGGAGCACCACCTCCTACAGCTTTAAAAGAACGGGAGGGGCTATTAACCCCTCCAACAATGTGTTCTAATGCTTCTATATAATGTTGTTCAGAACGTTCTCGGTTCATGATCCTTCACTTCCTGCTTCTGCTTCATCTGATTCTAAATTTGTATCTTCATTTTCTTGTGGAACATCTTCTAAAGCAGCCTGCTCAAATAAGTCTTGAATATATTGTTGCATTTCAGTCTCATCCGTATCAAGGTACCATATTCCATCAATTCTCTCGTCTCTTACATTGTTTGAAGGAGGTAATTGCTCCGTTTGAAATCCGTTGTCTTTGTGTTGGTAGACTAATGATCCTAACTTTACCATTTCAGAAAATGTTAAGTTTGTTTCAATATAGGGCTCTACTTCTTCTAATGTTTTAGGTAAATTTATCAAATTGGTGAAAGTTAACATTTCATCCGAAACTGCTTTTAATAAGTTTCTTTGTCTTTCTGTTCTGGAAAAATCTCCTTGTGCATCATAACGAAATCTTACATATTGCAATGCTTTCTTTCCGTCTAAATGTTGTAAACCTTCTTTGAGGTTGATATCAAACTCTGGTCCATCAGCTCTACTTGTGTAATACATATCTTTTTCTACATAAAATTCTACCCCGCCAATTGCATCAACTAGTTCAGTAAATCCTTCAAAATCTACATATACATAATATTGAATAGGTAAACCTGTAAAATTGCTTACGGTTTCCATCGCTAGATTTGGTCCACCGAAAACTAAAGCAGCATTAATTTTAGTTCCCCAATGGTCAGGAATATCTACGTATGTATCACGTAAAATTGAAAATAAAAAGGCTTGTTTTGATTCAGGATCAAGAGAGAGTACCATCATCGTATCTGAACGAGGGACTTCATTTTCACTAAGACCTCTAGTGTCCCCACCTAATAATAAAATATTAACTCGTTCGTTTCCTTCCCATTCAGGTGGTTCATAAAATGCATCGCCTTCTTGGAACTTACTAAATGGTGAATCTTCACCTGCCTGCAGATTATTTGCGGTACTAACAATAGAACTAATGTAATAAGTTAAAAAAATGACAAGTGGAATGAATATAATGATAGATGTCCATAGAAGCTTTTTGTTTTTTGTCTTTGGTTTTTTAGTAACCATGTGATTAATTTGTCCTTTCATGTTGAACTATTCTTTTTATTATGCTTCATGTATGATATAAAGTAATCCTGTACTGACATCCTATTTATCTTTAGTTTTTATGTCTAAGTACTGGGATGTAAGACAAGATAGTCTTATCTAAAATTATGATGGAAAATGCTCAACATTTCAAGGCGTGCACTAGAAATACCAGAAATAGGAGAGTAATTATGTCAGCAATTCATGTGAATCATCTTAGAAAAGTATTTAAAGTTCAGAAAAATAGAGAGGGTCTAAAAGGAGCATTCCAAGATCTATTCAAAAGACAATACAATCAAGTCGCTGCTGTAGACGACATAAGTTTTCAAATTCCAAGAGGAGAAATTTGTGGATACATTGGGGAAAATGGTGCTGGGAAATCAACTACGATAAAAATGTTAACAGGTATTTTAGTTCCAAGTTCTGGACAAATTGAAGTAAATGGTATGATTCCATATAAAGATAGAGAGAAATTTGTTCGTGGTATAGGCGTTGTATTTGGACAAAGAAGTCAATTATGGTGGGATATTGGTGTAATTGAATCCTTCCAGTTGTTGAAAAAAGTGTATCGTGTACCTGAAAATGACTTTAAAATGCGTTTAGATGAAATTGTGGAACGATTACAATTATCTGAGATATTAAATCGACCAGTAAGAAAATTAAGCCTTGGTCAGCGTATGAGGTGTGAATTAGCGGCATCTTTATTACATAATCCGTCTATTTTATTTTTAGACGAACCTACAATTGGATTAGATATTGTAGTAAAAACAGAGATTAGAGAATTTCTAAAAGAGATGAATCAAAAATATGAAACAACAATTTTATTAACGACACATGATTTACAAGATATTGAAGCGTTATGTTCACGTGTGATTATGCTCGATCAAGGCCATATTATTTATGACGGAGGTCTACAAAATTTAAAGGATAAATGGGGTAAGGGGAAGGAAGTTCATTTTCAATTTCAAAAAACTTATCCATTATCTACCCTGCATGATTTAACGAAGGGATTAAATGTGAAGTGGTTTAAAGAAAATGAGTTGGCGGCAAAAGTGTGGATTCCACAAAATGAGGTAAATGTATCTGATGTGTTAAGTAGAATCGTAGGGTTTACCGATATTAGTGATATTAAAATTTTTGAAACAAATACAGATGAGATCGTGAGAGAGATTTACAAATCAGGTTCTGCAGAAAAAGCAAAGGAAGTGGTTGCTTCCAATGTTTAGTGCTTACATAGATATGATTCGAATTCGTTTTTTAATGATGTTAGCTTACCGAGTGAACTATTACAGCGGTATTATCATTTACGCGATTAATATTGGTGCGTATTATTTTTTATGGAAAGCCATTTACGGGGCAAATGAAACGTTAGGTGAATTTACAGTGTTACAAATGACGACATATGTTGCAGTGTCCTGGATGGCAAGAGCATTTTATTTTAACAATTTGGATCGAGAAATTGCGAATGAGATCAAAGATGGAAGTGTTGCAGTCCAATTAACAAAACCTTATCCTTATTTGATTTTTAAAATGATGCAGGGTCTGGGGGAAGGATTATTTCGTTTATTGTTGTTTTCAGTACCTGGAATGGTCATCGTAACCCTTATATTTCAAATAGAGCTGCCTACTCAATTTGACGTCTGGTTGATCTTTATGGTGATGATTTTTTTTAGCTTTTTAATTAACTCTCAAATTAATTTATTAACAGGTATGTTTGCTTTTTTTGTGGAAAATAATGAAGGTTTAATGCGTTTTAAACGAATAGCTGTGGATCTTTTTTCAGGGTTAATTATTCCGATTTCCTTCTTCCCAGGTTGGGCTAAAGGGGTTTTAGAATGGCTTCCATTTCAAGCGATTACCTATTTACCTGCTTCAGTTTTTACAAGGAGAGTCGTAGGTGATGCGATTTATAATGCATTTATAGTTCAGGTAATCTGGTTTTTATTTTTGAGTATTCCCATTTATGTCATTTGGAAAATGGCGAGACGGCGACTCGTTGTGCAGGGGGGGTGAGAAGAATGTATTATACCTCAATTTTTACAGATTATTTTAAAACCTATTTGAAAACACGTATGACCTATCGAGCTGATTTTTTGATTGAAGTAGTAACGGATTTATTATTTCAGCTAACCAATTTATTTTTTATATTAGTGGTTTTTTTACATACAAATTCTTTGGGTGGTTGGTCCATTTATGAAATGTTGTTTATATACGGGTACTTTATGATCCCCTATGGTGTATTTACTTGTTTCTTAAACCTATGGAGCTTTAATGAACGGTATATTGTAAAAGGAGAAATGGATCGGATCTTAACGAGACCAGCACATAACTTAGTCCAGCTAGTTTTAGAAAACATGGATCCAGCTTCTTTATTTGGTTCTCTCACAGGGTTCATTATTATGGGATATGCATGGTTTCATCTTGATGTTTCTTTTGCTTGGTATGATCCATTTGTGCTCCAATTAATGGTAATGGGCTCAGTGCTGATTTATGGTGGAGTTTACATACTAATCACATCGTTATCTTTTTTTTCCGATTCACCAACAGGAATCACACCCATGATTTGGAACATACAAAACTATGGAAGATACCCAGTTGATATTTATAATAAAGTAATTAAATTTACGTTAACATGGTTGCTGCCTTTTGCATTTGTAGGTGTATATCCAGCTTCTTTTTTCTTAGATAAAGATATTTCTCAAGGTTTTGCCTTGTTGACACCAGTAGTAGGAATTGTATTTTTTAGCATTGGAATAATAGTTTGGAATATAGGTGTAAATAGGTATAAGGGAGCGGGGTCTTAGAGACTTCTGAGTTGTGGGCAGATAAACTAGTGATTACTCTTATTCCTTCCACTTGCACAAAACGCAAAAGAGTAATTCACTAAGTTCATTACAGTGAGGATACAGAAGTCTTAGATCGATTAAAGTAAGGAAGGTTAAAAATGTACGAATACAAATTTGTTGAAGCTAACCTTGGTGGATGGCTTTCTGATTCAACATATCAAGAAATAATTAATGAACATGCTAAAAAAGGATGGAAGTTTGTTCAAGTGTTACCTATAAGTTACAATGGTCATGGTAAACCAACTAAACATGAAATTATATTTGAAAGATTAGTATAATCTTATACTGAAATCCTTAAACAACACATAAGTTGTTCATATTTAGTTCATATTACACTGTTAAAATAAAACAAGTTATCCATAGATATGTTAATTAAGAAGAGTGAAAGGAGATTCCATCATGGTTAAAGTTTTGGTTGCAGACGATGATGAAAGCATTCGTCATCTTATTTCACTTTATCTAAGTAATGAAGGCTATATGATACTTGAAGCCAGTGACGGTAGGGAAGCCTTAAATATTTTAGGAAAAGAAAAGATTAATCTTGCGATTATCGATATTATGATGCCTCATATAAACGGATGGGTATTATGTAAAGAGATTCGTGAGTTATACGAAATTCCTGTATTAATGGTAACAGCTAAAGGTACTACAGAAGATAAAGTAAAAGGATTCGAATTAGGAACTGACGATTATTTAGTGAAACCTTTTGATCCTATGGAGTTAATTGTGCGAGTGAAAGCTTTGCTTAGAAGATATAAAGTGATGCACTCACAAATTATTAAAATCGGTGATATAGAAATGGATGCAAAAACGAAAAAAGTATCAATTAATGGGGATGGTTTAACACTGCCATTAAAGGAGTTTGAGGTATTGTTTCAGTTAGCCAATTACCCTAATCAAATATTCACACGAGATCAACTGATCGAGCAAATATGGGGTTTGGATTATGAAGGAGATGACAGAACTGTAGATGTACACATCAAACGTTTAAGGCAAAGAATTAAAGAAAAAACGGATATGATACAAATTTCTACGATTAGAGGTTTGGGATATCGCTTAGAGGTTATTTCATGAGAAAATCTATTTATATTAGATATGCTTATTTGTTTATTGCTGCAGTATTAATTAGTTTGATGATAGGTATATTAGCAGCCTATTATACTTTTTTCAGCCATTTCAAACAAAATTTAGATCAGCGTTTAATTGAAGTTGGGGAAGAGTTTAGGGAGATGTATCAATCCACACCAAAAGAGGACATGGAATCGTTTTTTAATAACTCCACTTTGTTTACTTATCGTATAAATCTTTACGAAGAACATAATGAGATTGTTTCATATGGATCTAATTTTGATAATTATACCATTCTAAACGAAGATGTTGAACACGTGTTAAATGGAGAAATATTTAGTGCAGATACGGTGACTTGGTCAGATGATCCAGCAGAACGTATTATTGGTTTGCCATTTGAAATTGATAATAAAAGGTACGCACTATTTATTTCACCTGATTTCCCAGAGGAATGGAATCAAATTAAATATTTATTTCAAATTATTTTATTTACGATTTTGATTATAGGTAGTATTTTATTTAGCATTTCAGCTACTTATCTTGTAATCCCAATACGTAGATTAACAAAAGCAACAAAGGAATTAGCCAAAGGAAACTATGATGTGCAGATAAAACATCGTAGAAAGGATGAAATTGGTGATTTGATGGATAGCTTTAATCATATGACACAACAATTACAAAAACTTGAAACCATGAGACAAGAATTTGTTGGAAATGTATCTCATGAAATCCAATCTCCTTTAACTTCTATTCGAGGTTTTACAAAAGCAATAAAGGATAACTTAGTTAAAGAAGAGGATCGACATAAGTATTTACAAATCATTGAGGATGAGAGTAAAAGACTTTCAAAATTGAGTGAGGATTTATTAAAGCTGGCTTCATTAGATTCTGAACATCATCCTTTTAACCCTAAAACTTATCATTTAGATGAGCAAATTAGAAAAGTTGTAGTTAAAAGTGAACCATTATGGTCGGAAAAACAGTTAAAAATTGATTTGAATTTACCTAAAGTTACAATTCATGCAGATGAGTCCCAATTGGAACAGGTATGGATAAATCTGTTCACAAACAGTATTAGATATACACCTAATAACAATCATATATATATATCTTTATACAAGAGCGAATCCATTATTAAAGTTACTTTTAAAGATACGGGTATTGGGATTAAAAGTGAAGATTTACAACATATTTTTGAACGTTTTTATAAAGCGGATAAAGCAAGAACTAGGTCATTTGGTGGAAATGGATTAGGTCTTTCTATTGCACATAAAATTGTGTCCATCCATCAAGGTCAAATTAAGGTGGATAGTGAATTTGAAAAGGGAACTTCATTCACTGTGATATTACCTATAAGGCAATAATATAAATTAATGCAAAACGTCATTTGGATTTGGATGGATAAAAACGGTATAATAGGATTAAAGTTACGGTATTAGCATATATGAATTGAAATTAGTTCTTTTCAATTACAATAAAAGGGAGTGAAGTCAATGTCACAAGTAAAAGTTGGACAAGAAGTTCCAAATTTTACACTGCCTGCATCTAATGGCAAAGAAGTATCATTAAGTGATTTTCGAGGTAAAAACGTAGTCATTTATTTTTATCCAAAAGATATGACACCTGGATGTACGACTGAATCATGTGATTTCAGAGACTATCATGGGGATTATGAAAAGTTGAATACAGAAGTGATCGGTATCAGCCCCGATGATCTAAAATCACATGACAAGTTTATTGCAAAACATGATCTTCCATTTCTATTGTTGTCTGATGTAGACAAAAAGGTGTGTGAATTGTTCGGGGTTTGGGTTCTTAAAAAGATGTACGGCAGAGAATACATGGGTGTTGAACGTTCTACTTTCTTAATTAATGCAGATGGAATATTAATAAAAGAGTGGCGTAAAGTTAAGGTAAAAGAGCATGTTCAGAAAGTGTTAGAAGCTGTAAGAGAATTATAGAAATACATTATAAATTTGAAAATAACATGGAAAAGAAAAGGATAGATGAAGCAGAGTTTCTGTTTTCTCTATCCTTTTTTTTTAATTAAAAGCTTCTGTGGTTGGTCTCCTTTTTTCTTACGTTATAAAATACTAGAAAAGTGGAAATGATAGAAAAAAGAAGTGTATGTAATTGTAATAGAGGAGGTCTATAGCTTTGGATACAAGAGATACTTCTTCATTTCTATTTGAACAACCACAAGAAATGATAGAAAGAGTCATTCAAAACATAGAGAAAGTTATCATAGGGAAGAGAGATTCGATAGAAAAGGTATTAATTGCATTTATCAGTCAAGGGCATGTCTTAATTGAAGATATTCCTGGTGTAGGGAAAACAATGCTTGTCCGAGCATTGGCAAAATCAATTGATTGTTCTTTCAATCGCATCCAGTTTACTCCAGATTTATTGCCAACTGATATTACGGGAATTTCCATGTACAATCAAAAAACTAGAGACTTTGAATTTAGACCTGGACCTTTAATGTCCAACATTGTACTAGCTGATGAAATTAATCGTGCATCGGCAAAAACTCAATCTGCTCTGCTTGAAGCTATGGCAGAAAAAAGCTTAACCGTAGATAGAACAACGTACAAACTACCAGCTCCATTTCTAATTCTAGCAACACAAAATCCTTATGAATATGAAGGGACATACGTTTTGCCAGAGGCACAGATGGATCGATTTTTAATGAAAATTCACCTTGGATATCCTAGAAAAGAGCAGGAAGTAAGCATGTTAGAAAGAGTACAAAAAGATCATCCCATTGAAACATTAAAAACAGTGTTATTCAAAGAAGAAATAGTAGAATTACAAAAACAAGCAAAGTTGATTCACGTGGATGGTGCGTTAAGAGAATATATTGTGCAAATATCTGAAGCTACCCGTAGACATCCTCATTTATTGTTAGGTGTGAGCCCTCGTGCCTCAATAGATTTAATGAAAGCTTCTCAAGCTATAGCTTTAATTAGAGGTAGGAATTATGTTATTCCTGATGATATCAAAGAGCTGATTATACCTTTATTTGCTCATCGTGTGATGTTAAAGCAAAACTTAGATATGACAGATGTGAGTTCTACTTCAATTTTGATCAAATTAAGAGACGAGCTTCCAATACCAACATTAAAATATGTCTCATTAGGTTAGAAGGTTGAATCCATGATGAATTTGAAAATGATATTTATTTTACTTATATGGGCAAGTTCACTTAGCTACAGCTTGCTAAAAGGCGGTTATTCTGCGTGGTTTATGACCTACAGTCTCAGTTTATTATTGTTTTATTTCATCATTGTGAAATTGACGAATCCCAAGTTAAAAGCTCATAGAAAAATCGCAAGTGAGAAATGGATCTCAGGTGATCATATTTCGGTAAAAGTGAACATTCAGTTTCACTCTTGGGTACCGTTTGTATGGATTATTGTAAAGGATGGATGGCATAGACAAACTTATTTCCCACGATTTCAAACTACTTTTCAGTACGAGTATCTTATTAAAAATAGTCAAAGAGGGAAATATGACTCCGAAGGGCTTCAAATTGTGATCAAAGATTTGTTTGGTTTCATTCGTAAAAAAGTAAAGGTGAAATCCAAGCTGCAATTCATAGTTTATCCTGAACCAATACCGATAACGGAGTGGAAAAATATACAGAGCAATTGGGAAGATAGCGATCACACATCATCGCTAAGAAATTATGAATCAACTCAATTTAGTGGCATTCGAGACTATAACTATGGTGACCCAATGAATCGAATTCACTGGAAGATGTCAGCCAAATCAAATAAATTAAAAACTAAAGAAAGTGAAATCTCCGTTGATCATAAAATGATGATTTTTTTAGATGCGAATCAAAAAGGAGAAAATTTTAATACATCATCTTTTGAAACAGCAGTTCAAATCGCAGCAAGCCTAATAAGATATGGAAAAAACCAAAGATTTGTTATGGGTATAGTTAGTAATAATTTAGAACAATATAATGATTCTTTAACTTCGTCATTTAAAATACAACAAGCCTATGAATTTTTAGCAACTGTCATTCCTGATGGGGAAATGCCATTATATGAAACCATGAGTCAGCAGATGAAGAAGATTAACAAGGATATGATGAATATGTGTATCACAACAGACTTAAATGATGAGTTTATTAATACTTGTTTATTTTTACGAAAACAGATGAGAAAAATAAACATTGTGTTCATTTATGAGTCTAAAGTATTAAATATTAAGCATAGGAAATATATAAAATCATTGGAAGAGATGGGATGTCATATTGAACTTGTGAAGTCACATCATCACACTCAAAAGCAAGGAGGATTGAAACATGGAGCCTAATGTGAAACCTCTAAATCATACTAAAAATTGGGTGTTAAGTGGAATCATCTGTGTATTCGTTTTTATGTTGTGTTGGGAATGGGTTCATCCTTTGCTTAACTTATCTTATTTTAAAGATTTGTTTGGAATATACCCATTTGCTATCGCTATAGGCTTGTTTATACTTATTGACTATTTATATATTCCTTTTGTCATCAATTGGGTTTTAAAAATATGTATTTGTTGGTTTTTAATCATATACGGGTTTTATTCCAAAGATATATTTAATATACAAGCATCTATACAGTACTTCCAAGTCACTCTTTCCGATATAACCAACTTGTTGGATGGAAAATTTTATTTATGGAGTAGAGAAAATAAGATTTTTATGTTTATGTTTGGATGGTCAATCATTATTTCCATTATTCAAACATTAATGGTTCGTCATCTTATTAGTGGATGGTTTGTAACGATAACCATCATGTACCTTTTCTTTTTACAACTTGTATTAGGAATGGATACATCGCTGGCCATTATTCGAAGTTTAACGATAGGGCTTATGTCTATGGCATTATTGAATTATGTAAAGATGAAACAATACCCTACTAAAAACTCATTGATTCAGAAAAGTAAAAATTCAATGATATGGACTATTTCTGTGGTTATTATCATTTGTATCATTATTTCAGCAGGAATGATTTTATCAAAGGATAAATCCAAGGAAATTGAAGTCTTAAACTTGTCTATTTTTCAAGACTATTTTAAAGAGATGATCTCATATGCAAGAGTAAATGGTGACTATCGTTTGAATGGAAACTTTTCCTTCTTAAGTGGTTATGGATTTGATGACACAACATTAGGCGGGCAAGTTCAACTAAACCATGATCCCGTTTTTGTAGGGAAAACTGAGAAAGAAACATATTGGCGAGGAGAGACAAAAAGCACTTATAACGGAAAGGGTTGGAATCAACCTATAAATATCTCTCAAAAGACGAATGAAGTTTATATAGAAACTATTTTACCAAGGGAAATCATACATCAAAACGTGTTAATTCAAAATCAAGACATTGGAAATATTGTGTTTAGTGGTGGAATCATACATCAATTTTATGGTTTAGTAACAAGTGACGGTACTTTTTATTCTGAAGACTCTTTGAAATTCAATTCTTCTACACAAAAATACAACATAGAGAACTTAAATGATGAAGTTCTGTATTATCAAATGAAAGTAGAAATTCCAGACTTTCAAGCACAATTAGATGAAAGCTCTAATGTTGAAAAAATTCAACTTAACCCAGCTGAACGTATGAAGTATTTACAACTCCCTAAAACATTACCCTCTCGAGTGAAAAATCTCACCGAGAATATTACAAGTGAGTATGCTGATCCCTATACTAAAACCATTGCAATAGAGAAATATTTAAAAGAAAATTATGAATATAATCTAAAAGATGTGGCCATTCCAGAAGAAAATGAAGATTTTGTAGATCATTTTTTATTTGAGCAAAAACTAGGATACTGTGATCACTTTTCAACTTCTATGGTGGTCATGCTTCGTTCCATTGGAGTTCCTGCAAGATGGGTAAAAGGTTTTGCCCCTGGAGAATTACAAAATGCAAATGTACAATTAAACGGAGGATTAAAGGAGTATCTTGTTCGCAACTCAGATGCACATTCATGGCCAGAGGTTTTTATTGAGGGAATTGGTTGGATTCCATTTGAACCAACACCTGACTTTACAAGTCATGTCGATGAACAGGTGGTGACAGCATTAAATCAATCTATTGTTGAACAATCAATTCAGGATTCTCAATCTTTAGTCAATCAAGAATCTAATCATAAATTTTCTAATAAATCTTCGTTATGGATCATCGTAATCTTGATTTCATTCATTGGATTTGTGCTTGTTGCTTATTTAAGTTGGCGAAGGGAATTAGCTTTATGGCATAAATTAAGAAAACTTAATTTTTCTTCTGAAAATAAAAAGGACATGCTTATAAAAAGGTATGAACGGTATTGGATGAAGGTTTTTCAATATTTTGGTGAAATTCCTCAAGGACAATCACTTAGAGAGTATGTATCAGCATTAAAACTACCTAATCAAGAACAGAACTTAGCACTAAAAGAATTTGCTTTAAAATACGAGGTTCTCCGGTATAGTGAAAATCCAAACGAATGGATATCTAAGAAAAAATTAAATGAACTGTGGAACAAATTGATAAATAAGTGATTAATAACAATGAATGATATAACTTTTAGTTAGAGGAGCCCACTGCTTAAGCAGTGGGTCATTGACGTTACATATAATTGTTGTTATTGTGTATTCATTGAGTACAAAAACGTATAGAAACAAATTTTAGGAGGATAACATGAGCAAACCACATGAAATGATCGTAGTATTAGATTTTGGGGGTCAATATAATCAATTAATTGCCCGTAGAATTCGTGATTTAGGAGTTTACAGTGAGTTATTACCTTTTAATACACCTGTGGATAAAATTTTAGCGCTTAATCCAAAAGGAATCGTATTTTCAGGTGGTCCATCCAGTGTATATGAAGAAAATTCTCCCTTAGTAGATGAAGCAATCTATGACATAAATATTCCAATTTTAGGAATTTGCTACGGAATGCAGCTTATTTCCCATCAGTTAAAAGGAAAAGTAGAAAGAGCAGAACGTAGAGAGTACGGTAAAGCGATGGTTGATTTTGGAGAGCATAGTATTTTAACAAAAGGTTTGGACAAAAATCAGCAAGTTTGGATGAGTCATAGTGATTTGGTTATTGAACCGCCTACAGGTTTTGTAGTTGATGCTAGTACAGAGCATGCTCCAGTTGCAGCAATGAGTCATCCAGATAAGAAAGTATTTGCAGTACAATTTCATCCTGAAGTACGCCATTCTATTTATGGGAATGATATGATCAAAAATTTCTTGTTTGATGTTTGTGGTTGTACAGGTGATTGGACGATGGAATCATTTGTTGAAGATACAATTCAAGATATTCGAAATAAAGTAGGCAATCGTAAGGTTTTATGTGCACTTAGCGGGGGTGTGGATTCCTCAGTTGTTGCTGTACTTATACATAAAGCAATTGGAGATCAGTTGACCTGTATGTTTATTGATCATGGATTACTGCGTAAAGGTGAAGCGGAAAGTGTAATGGAAACCTTTAGTGGTAAATTTGATATGAATGTGGTCAAAATTGATGCAAAGGATCGTTTCTTAGGTAAATTACAAGGGATATCTGATCCTGAGCAAAAACGTAAAATTATTGGAAATGAGTTTATTTATGTTTTTGATGATGAATCAAAAAAACTTGGTGAATTTGACTTTCTAGCCCAAGGGACTTTATATACGGATATTGTAGAAAGTGGTACAGATACAGCTCAAACCATTAAGTCTCATCATAATGTTGGTGGTTTGCCAGAAGATATGAAATTTGAATTAATTGAACCTCTAAGTACTTTATTTAAAGATGAAGTACGTAAAGTGGGAGAAGAGTGCGGTTTGCCACAAGAAATTGTTTGGCGTCAGCCTTTCCCTGGACCGGGCTTAGCGATACGAGTGCTTGGTGAAGTTACTGAGGAAAAGTTGACAATCGTACGTGAATCAGACGCTATTTTACGTGATGAAATTAAAAAAGCAGGTTTGGATCGTGAAATTTGGCAGTACTTTACTGCACTTCCTAACATGAAAAGTGTTGGGGTGATGGGAGATGCACGCACTTATTCCTATACGGTAGGTATTCGAGCTGTGACTTCCATTGATGGTATGACTGCGGATTGGGCACGAATTCCTTACGATGTTTTAGAAAAAATCTCTACACGTATAGTAAATGAAGTGGATCATGTCAATCGTATTGTATTAGACATCACTTCTAAACCGCCTGCTACGATTGAGTGGGAATAAAACTAATGTCTAAATATACTTTCATTTATATCATATAATTATCATCTAAATCCGAACATTGATTTCATTGAATGGAGATATGTTCGGATTTTTTGTTGACAAAATGTGGTGGTGGACATAAAATTAAAATGTAATTTTAAACGGCTGATTTAGTCTTCATATTTCGTATAATCCTGGGAATTGGCCCTGGAGTCTCTACAAGGTCACCGTAAATGATCTTACTTCGAAAATTTCTTGTATTAACAATCCACCTATGAAATTAAACGATTATATTATTCAAATTCCATAAAATATAATGGTCTATTTCATAGAACTATAGTGGAAATTGTTGATACGCACATTTTTTTGAACCTTTGGTAGAGAAGATCATACCAAGGTTTTTTTGTTTTAAAATTAAATTTTTTGTGGAGGAGCAAATTTTAATGGGAATGAACAATGAAAAGGGTTTTGCGAAATATTTTGAATTCAGTAAACATGGTACCAGTTACAGACGTGAAACAGTAGCAGGTATTACTACATTTTTGGCTATGGCTTATATTTTGTTTGTGAATCCAGATATGTTAAGTGCTGCAGGTATGGATTTCGGATCTGTATTTACGGCTACAGCAGTTGCCGCAATCATTGGTACACTAGTTATGGGTCTTTTTGCTAAGTATCCAATTGCTTTAGCACCTGGAATGGGTCTAAATGCATTTTTTACTTTCTCAGTAGTAATTGGTATGGGAATTCCTTGGGAACAAGCACTTCTGGGTGTATTAGTTTCTGGGATTATTTTTTTAATTTTAGCACTAACAGGTGTGAGAGAGGCTATCATAAATGCGATACCTTCTGGACTGAAACATGCAGCAGCAGCCGGTATTGGATTATTCATTGCATTTATAGGATTAAAAAACGCGGGAATTATTGTTGCAAATGAAGATACTTTTGTATCATTAGGTGATTTATCTGCAAACACTACCTTATTAGCGATATTTGGTATTGTGATCACAGCTATTTTTATGACGCGTAAGTTAAAAGGAGCCATTTTTTATGGAATTGTTATAACAACCATTGTAGGTATACTATTTGGTATTATTGAGCCTCCAACAGGTTCTCCAGTAGCAACACCTCCAAGCGCATCTGCATTTGGTGCTTTATTTGATCCATTATATATCAATGGTGAATTTGATTTATCTGTTATGTTTTCTGCAAGTATGTGGATCGTTATTTTCACTTTTTTATTTGTAGATTTCTTTGATACTGCAGGTACGTTAGTTGGAGTAGCTACACAGGCGAATCTTATGAAAAATGGCAAGCTACCAAGAGCTGGAAGAGCATTGACAGCTGATTCTGTAGCTACCATTACAGGTGCAGTTATGGGTACTTCAACAACAACTTCTTATATTGAATCATCTTCAGGTGTAGCAGCAGGTGGTCGTACTGGATTTGCCTCAGTTGTAACTGCAGGTATGTTTGCTTTATCTTTATTCTTTTTCCCATTATTGTCTGTCATTACTCAAGAAGTAACAGCTCCTGCTTTAATCATGGTTGGGGTTTTGATGGCTGCAAGCCTAGGGAAAATTGAATGGAACAAAATTGAAGAAGCTGTACCTGCCTTTTTAACTGCAGTTACAATGCCTTTAACCTTTAGTATCGCAACGGGAATTGCACTAGGGTTTATATTATATCCTCTAACTAAAATTTTTAATGGACAAGCTAGAAAAGTGCATTGGATTATGTATCTCATGTTTGTAGTTTTCATTGTATACTTTATCTGGTTAGCATAATATGAAAATAGTTTAATAACTATAGAGATAAAATTCATATTTGGATAGAATATTGATGACGATTTAATAGCAAAAGTGTAAAATCACATTGGAAAATACGAATGAGTTACATGCCGCATCCTTTGATGAATATGATGTTGAAGCCCAGAATGATCAAAGGATTACTTTAAAGTAAAAACAACACCCATCAATTCAAGTTTGATGGGTGTTGATTTAATTAGGGAACGATATGATCATTTCTGTATTTCCACGGATCGTAAAATCACTCATTTGGTATGGCAATATAAAATGATCTCCTTTTTGAAAGGTAAACTCTCCGTCAAGTGTTTCAAGTATTCCTTCACCTTCTATTACACTGACTAATTGAAACTTTTTATCCTGATTAAACTGCGATTCTCCGTTGATCTGCCATTTAAATGCCGAAAAGTATTTTTCTTCAACAAATTTCGTTATAGTTGCATCTTTTTGTTTTGAAATCACTGGATCAATGGACTCGTCTTGATGCGGGATTGTTGTAACTTCGATTGCTTTATCTAAATGTAAATCCCGAACTTGACCATTCTGATCTACTCTATCATAATCATATACTCGATAGGTTGTATCAGAATTTTGCTGTGTTTCCAATACTAATGTTCCTTCACACAAAGCATGGATAGTACCACTTGGCACATAAAAAAAGTCACCTGGTTTAATTTTTACTTTTCTCAATAAATCCGACCACAAACCTTGTTCTACCCACTGTAAAAGTTGTTTTTTAGAACTTGCATAGTGTCCTAAAATCATCTCCGCATCTTTTTTACAATCAATAATATACCAACATTCAGTTTTCCCTAGTTCACCATTCTCGTTTTGCTGGGCATATTGATCATCTGGATGTACTTGAACAGATAAATCTTGACTTGCATCTAAAATTTTCGTTAACAATGGAAATTTATCAGAAGGGTAAAAACCAAATAATTCTTGATGTTTATCCCATAGGTTGCTCAAGGACAATCCTTTATATAATCCTGATTTTACTTTATTAGTACCATTTGGATGTGCAGAAATCGCCCAACACTCTCCTATATTATCTGAGTTCAACTCATAGTTGAACCTTTTTAATGAGGTCCCACCCCAGATCCTCTCTTTAAATAGAGGTTTCAAAAAAATGGGGGATTTTGTAGTCATGTATTCTCTCTCCTTTATCTATGTTGTTTTTTTATTCTACTATTATAGCAAAATGATAGAGAAAAAAATGCTAATTTGAAGAGCTGCTTTTGATATTTTTATACAATTTAATTTTATACAGTTGATATATTATATGAAGTTTGTTATATTTATCCTTGTCGCTAAGAAATAACATAAAAAAGATGTTGCATTTTATATAGAGTTTATGTTATATTGATTAAGTTGCCGTTGAAACGGACGGTATATGTGATGAAAGATATTTATAGTATTTGCACCTTGAAAACTGAATAACGAGTGAACAAATAATATACCCCAAAAAGTGAAGTGAATCACGGAAGTGATCGCGGAATACTTTTCGGGGATCCCGGATAAACTTGAAATTTTTTTCAAGAATCCAAACAATAGCTCAAAAGTTTTAAAC